>NZ_RHOB01000006.1 GCF_003946085.1 Levilactobacillus angrenensis
GCACCGCCTACGGCTACCGCAACTGGACCAACTTCCACTATAGAATACAGATTGAATTTAATATCCGGGTCCAAAAAAGAGGCCCAATTCGTAAGTGAATTGAACCTCTCAAATTCTCCCCATCAACACCGGTTGACAAAGAGCCCAAACTCTTGCATCAACTTTAAATGGCCTACGCATCCATATTTTTCGTTAAAATAAACTGCTTAACTTCCTTCAGCGTGCGCTTGGTTTCTGGTAGCTTGCCCCAGAGAATGTAATCGTGGAGCATCGACTTGACCTCGCGTGCCTTGTACGGCGTTCCGCTGGCCTCGGCCAGTTTTTGGACCAGCCGTTGGTCATCGGCCGCCAGCAATTCGTTGGTGCCGTAGTACAACAGGATGGGGCCCAGGTCGTCGAAATCGCCGTAAATGGGGCTGACCAGCGGATCGGTCACAGGATGGTCGCCGGCGTAATCGAACCCGATCTTTTTCAGCGTTTCTAACGTTAAGTACGGGTCGTGCTTGGCGGCCGCCTTTAGATCCGGATTCATCATACTGAGGTCGGCCCACGGAGAAATCAAGATACTGCCTGCTGGCAACGGCTTTTGGTGGGCTTTTAACTGTTGAAGCAGCGTCAACGCCAAGCCCCCGCCGGCCGAATCCCCCATCAAGAAGAACTGGTCGTCCGGATACTGTGCCAACAAGTAATCGTAGGCGTTCATCGCAAAGATCACGGTTTCATCGACCGTGGCCTCAGGTACTAGCGGATAATCCACGTACGACACCCGCAGATTAGCCTGCTGGATCAACGTTTCCATCAACTCTCGGTGGCTATCGATACCTTGCATCGTATAGGCTCCACCATGAAATAACAAGACGTGTTGCCGCAACGGTGCCCCGGAAGCGGCCGTTAAGATGCGCCCGCCAAAGACTTGCCGTTCCTTGGTCACGATGGTAGCCGGAAACTTCTCGGGCACCACGGCCCGGTTTTGCCGACTGGGCTGTAAAAATGCTTGTTGAATCTGCTGTTTGAGCTGACTATGCTGGGTCTTGAAGAGTAACCATTTCCCACGCAAACTCACGACTATCACCCTATCTTTTTGCCTTCATCAATTCTCTCGACTTATATTGCCAGTATACAGCGTTTCGGGTAAAAACGCCTCCCCAAGATTGAATTACTAGGTAATTTTCACCAAAACCGTTAGAATAGAAGATGTAACAGTTGAGATGAAAGGGTGGCAGAAAGCCAATGACAAAGAACCGAAAACTAAACATAACTGGCGGCTGGAACTTCCGGGAACTAGGTGGTTATGCAACCATTGATGGTCACACCGTCAAGTGGCACAAGTTATTGCGGACTGACGGGTTGGCCCGGCTCACCCCGGATGATCAAACATTGCTGACTGATTATGGCGTGGTCGCAGACGTGGACTTCCGGTCCAAAAAAGAACGGCAACAGGCGCCCGACAAGGTTCCGGCTGGGGCCCAGTATCATTTTCTCCCGGTCTTTCCTGAAGGCGATGAGACCGACGCTTCGGCCACGCAAGCAGAATTGGAAAAGCGCTTCAACACCAACGACCAGGCCGGTTACCAACACATGCTAGACGTGTACCGGAAGATGGTCACGTTACCCAGCGCCCAAGCGGCCTATCACCAATTCTTTGGTACCCTGTTAGGCAACGAACAAGCGGATCAATCCGTGCTGTTCCACTGTACTGCTGGCAAGGACCGAACGGGAATGGGTGCGTTTCTAACGTTGAGTGCGCTAAACGTTGACCCGCAAACCATTCAGCAGGACTATCTGTTAACTAACGCCAACGTAATGCCATTGGTCGACAAGCAAAGCGAACAGGCCCGTCAAAGTGGCCATTCGGCAGCGTTTGTCACCAATATTCGGGCGCTGTCGACCGTCAATCCCGACTACCTCGCCGCGGCCACGAAGGTCATCAACACCCAATACGGTGGCGTGCAAGACTATTTGCATGACGTGTTGGACTTATCACGCAATGACTTAACCAATTTAAGACAACTTTATTTGGACTAAACATCCGTACCAGGCTAACCGATTCACGGGTAGTCTGTTTTTTTAACTGGAAAGGACTGGATACGTATGAAAAAAAAAGCTCTGACCTGGGCCTTGCCACTGGCTGGCATCGCCCTGACCTCACTGGCTGCCAGTGAACACCTCTTTAACTTCGCCTTCAAGCGGGTCAACTACGTCCCGGAAACCTCCGCGGACAAGCAGAAATACGCCGATGCCTACTACGCCTACGTGGATTGGTACAAACAGATTCCCAAGGAAAAATGGTACCTGCACGAACACGATCCGCAAAACCGGATGGTCGCCGAATACATTCCGGCCGAGACACCGAGTCGCCAGACCGTCATCATTTCTCACGGCTACAAGGGCAACGGCGAAACTATGGCGAACTTTGCTCAAATGTATCACCGCCTCGGTTTCAACGTACTCTTGCCCGACGACCGCGGTCACGGCGAAAGCGCCGGTAAATACATCAGCTTTGGCTGGTTAGACCGTCTCGACTACTTACAATGGATCCAGCAAGTCATCGACCGGGCCGACACCGACGTCAAAATCTTGCTATTCGGCGTCAGTATGGGCGGTGCGACCATGGAAATGCTCTCGGGCGAAACGCTGCCGGACCAGGTCAAGGCCATCATCGCCGACTGTGGCTACTCCAGCATCGAAGCCGAATTGACCTACCTGTTGAAGCGGCAGTTCCACCTGCCCAAATACCCGATTGAACCACTGGTCAGCACCATTTCTAAGCGCCGCCTCGGCTACTACCTGGGAGACGTGACCGCCACGGAACAGCTCCAGAAAAATCAGCGGCCGATTCTCTTCATCCACGGCGAAAAAGACGTGTACGTGCCAGTAGGGATGGCCTACGAGAATTACGCAGCGACTCACGCTCCTAAGCAATTGTGGATTGTGAAAAACGCCTCGCATGCCGAAAGTTTCTGGATCAATCCGGCCCGTTACCAACAACACGTGACGGAATTCTTACAGACGTACTTCGACGGCGAGTGAACCTTAAGCCTAACTTAACGGCGTTTGGCCATCCGTCGCAATTCCTTCACACTTTAGTTTTTCTTTACCAATTAGTCAAAAAGTCATCACGACTTTGCCCCGGTTCTATTCACAAAGTCCGGGTATAGTAATAACCATAGTAATTAGCCAATACCAATTACTACTTAATTCTATTCCAATCCCTTTTGATTCTCTCCCCCTAAGAGAATCACCCCAAGGTTAGGCTCCCTCAAGCCTGACCACTCCTCTAAAATACATTTACACCCCCTAATGTAAATGTACTCCTCATGAAAAAAGTTCGGCGTCGCTCTTTCCCCGAGAGTGACGCCGAACTTTTTTGTTTTTTTTACTAAAGGTTGAAAGATGAAAATCAGCTAGAAGTATTGTCACCACGCGGCTCATGGCGTAAGAATTAGTCGTTTACAGCTTCGTAGTTTGAGCTGGCCGCCTACCGTCCGCCAACTATGGGTTGGAACGCGGTGGGCGGACCGGACCGAGCCTGAGGAACGGTCTCGGCCTCGCTTTGAGCCGAAGGACACGTCTCAAAGACGCCAGTTGCCTAAGCGGCATGAACCGCGCCACTAAGGCAACTCCCACGGCTGAACCCATATTTGGCAGACACCCGGCTACAAGAGCGCATGCTAGTAATGGTTGACTTAGCCCCAGTTAGCGGTTGATTTAGCAACCAGTCTTTAACTAACGCCGTCTTGCTGATAATCGCCAACCTCGCCGGAGGCAGCCAGGGTGGAGCCAGCTGTGTCGACGGTGTTGGCTGAGGTTCTTTCTCAGCCTACAGCGTGGGACGACTTGGGAGCCTGGCGAACTTTGCCAGGCTTTCAAGCGAACCGGAAGCCCGCTTCTCAGGCTGGAGGTGTTCCCCATAGCAGGCGGAACCCTGGCTGACGCAGGCCCTGGTTTCACTAGTTTTGGTGGACAAAACACTATTGCTCTGGGAGTCAAGGCATTAATTCAGCTTTCAAGCTTTAATTTACCGAAGATGTTGCCATGCCTGATCAAAGTTGACTTCTGCGTCATTTGACCGTTCACGCACTTGTTTTGCAATACCATTCCTAACCAAGAATAACGTTTCTTTGATTGCTGGACACCTTCACAACCAACGCCAAGCCTTATACAAGTCCTCGCGCTGTTGAACCGTTTGGTGTTGGGTGGCCGCGGCCAATTGCTTTTGAACCGCTGCCCACTGCTGTTCGCTTACTAAAATCGCATCTGTCGTCTTATCTTCAATTCGGACTGCCTTACCATCTTTGACCTCTTGCAACAAACTCTGGAGATTCCGCTGCGCATCAGCTGGTGAATACACCTTTTCCATTGTTCATTCCCCCCAAGTTTTCTTGACTGTTAGTCCGTTAAGCCTAAGCGTTTGAAAATAAAGTCCACGCGCCGTAAGTGATAGTGATAATCAAAGGCATCGTCGATCTGGGCTGGCGTCAACCGCGCAGTAATTTCGGCATTGGCTTCCACCAGTGGTCGGAACTGGGTCTGTTGGTCCCAGGCCTGCGCCGTTAAGGGTTGCACCAAGTCATAGGCGGCTTCACGGCTCAACCCAGTTTCAATCAGCTTCAACAAGAGCCGTTGGCTGTAAATCAAACCGTAAGTCCGGTCCATATTCACCTTCATCGTTTCTGGGAACACATCTAAGTGGCTTAAAATTCGGTTGATTCGGTGGAGCATGTAATCCAACAACGTCGTACTTTCCGGCAAAATCATCCGTTCCGCTGACGAGTGAGAAATATCGCGCTCATGCCACAGACTGACGTTTTCATACGCCGTGACCATGGTGCCCCGCAATACGCGGGCTAAACCAGTCACGTTTTCCGAACCAATTGGATTACGCTTATGCGGCATGGCCGATGAGCCCTTTTGCCCCGGGTTGAAATGTTCTTCGACTTCATGAATCTCCGAGCGCTGCAGGCTCCGAATCTCCGTGGCGATGTTTTCCACGCCCGTGCCAATCAAGGCCAGCGTCGCAATGTAATCGGCGTGTAAATCCCGTGGCAACACCTGACTGGCAATCGGTTGGGCACTGATACCGAGTTGGTCGCAAACGAAGGCTTCTACCTCAGGTGGCACGTTCGCAAAGGTGCCGACTGCCCCGCTGATCTTGCCGGTTTCTACGCCCGCCGCAGCCCGGTCGAAACGGTCGAGGTTGCGTTGCATTTCGGCGTAGAAGCGCGCTAATTTCAGTCCAAAGGTGGTTGGCTCAGCTTGCACCCCGTGGGTCCGGCCGATCATGACGGTGTCCTTATATTTCAGCGCCATCTCCTTGAGCGTGTCGATCAACGTGACCAGGCTCTGGCGAATGACCACGTTGGCCTGCTTCAGCCGATAGCCTTGGGCCGTATCCACAACGTCGGTACTGGTGACACCGAAGTGAATCCATTTGCGCTCCGCTCCTAGAGATTCCGACACGTTGCGGGTGAATGCCACCATATCATGGTGCGTCACGGCTTCGATCTCGGCGATGCGGTCGACGTCAAATGTGGCATTTTCCCGAATCTTTTGGGCGTCCGCTTCGGGGACCTCACCTAACTTGGCCCAGGCTTCGTCGATAGCGACTTCAACGGCAAGCCAAGACTGATACTGATTCTCCAGGGACCAAATCTGGCCCATTTCTGGTCGGGTGTAGCGTTCTAACATCAAAGTTCCTCCTCAGTAATAGGTAAAATCCGAACATTAATTTTAAAATTCGTTTCTTGCTCTGCTATCTATTTTATCATAGAACATCCCAGTTTTGCCAGACATTTCACCGATATATCCATTATTAATTAGTTTCTACCCATAATTAAAAGAACTTTTATACGGGTTATTTAAATAATTGTTCGTTTTTCGCTTGAAATTCAATTACGAACTTGATACAATTATTCTTGCTGGGTGTTCGGCCTAGTAAAAAATAACGATGAGGTGTTTGCAATGTCATCAACAGTAGTAGTTGGTAGTCAATGGGGCGATGAAGGTAAAGGAAAGATCACGGATTTTCTGAGTGAGAAGGCTGATGTCATTGCCCGCTACCAAGGTGGTGACAATGCCGGCCACACCATCGTCTTCAATGGTCAAACGTTCAAGCTGCGGCTGATTCCTTCAGGGATTTTCTACGCCGACAAGCTGAGCGTCATCGGTAACGGTGTCGTGGTCAACCCGAAGTCTTTAATTGAAGAATTAACTTATTTGCACGACAACGGGATTTCCACGGATAACTTGCGGATCTCTGACCGCGCCCACGTCATCTTGCCGTACCACATCCTGTTAGACCAGGCGCAAGAAAAGGCCAAGGAAAACAAGATTGGGACCACGAACAAAGGTATCGGCCCGGCTTACATGGATAAAGCCGAACGAATCGGGATTCGCATCGCTGATTTGTTAGATCACGATATCTTTGCGGACAAATTACGACAGAACTTAATTGAAAAGAACAATGTTTTAACCAAGCTTTACGGCGTTGAACCCTTAGACTTCGAGACGATTTTTAAGGAATACTACGCATTAGGCCAACAAATCAAGAGCCACGTGACCGATACGTCGGTGGTCATCAATGACGCAATCGACGCCGGCAAGAACGTCCTCTTCGAAGGGGCGCAAGGCGTGATGCTTGATATCGACCACGGAACTTACCCATTCGTCACTTCTTCTAACCCGGTAGCCGGGGGCGTCACGATTGGCGCTGGCGTGGGCCCAACCAAGATCGACCACGTGGTTGGTGTCTGCAAGGCTTACACTTCCCGGGTGGGTGATGGACCTTTCCCAACCGAACTCTTCGATGAGATTGGCGACACAATTCGGGAAACCGGTCATGAATACGGGACCGTCACCAAGCGGCCTCGGCGGATCGGTTGGTTTGACAGTGTGGTTCTCCGCCATGCCAAACGCGTTTCTGGCTTGACCAGCTTATCCTTGAACTGTTTAGATGTACTGACTGGTTTGAAGACCGTTAAGATTTGCAAGGCTTACGCGCTAAATGGCGAAACCATCTACCATTACCCAGCCAGCTTAGTCGATTTGGACGCTTGCCAACCGATTTACGAAGAATTACCTGGCTGGACGGAAGACATCACCGGCTGTCATTCAGTCGAAGAACTGCCCGTCAATGCCCAAAATTACGTTAAACGCTTAGCCGAACTGGTGGGCGTGGATATTGCCACGCTGTCCGTCGGCCCTGACCGCGAACAGACGAACATTTTACGTGACGTCTGGAACGCCTAACCCCACGAACAAGGAGTGACTGCTCATGCATCCCGCAGAAGTATTTGATTACGAAGATATTCAACTCGTGCCCAACAAATGTATCATCGACAGCCGAAGCGAGGCCGACACCAGCATCGAGTTTGGCCCGCATCGGTTTAAGATTCCGGTCGTCCCCGCCAACATGGAGACGGTCATCAACGAACCGTTAGCCGTCTGGTTAGCGCAAAACGACTATTTCTACGTCATGCACCGCTTCCACCCCGAAGAACGTCGGGGCTTCATCGAACGCATGCACGAAAAGTCACTGTTTGCGTCGATCAGTGTGGGCGTCAAGCCTGACGAACACGCCTTCATCAACGAACTGGCGGCCGCTAACTTGGTGCCAGAATACATCACCATCGACATCGCTCATGGCCACAGTGACGCGGTTATTCGGATGATCAAGCAGATCAAGTCCAAGTTGCCCGACAGTTTTGTGATTGCCGGAAACGTGGGCACGCCCGAAGCCGTGCGTGAACTTGAAAACGCCGGTGCGGACGCCACTAAGGTAGGCATTGGCCCAGGAAAGGCTTGCATCACCAAGCTCAAGACTGGTTTTGGGACCGGTGGCTGGCAACTAGCGGCCGTGCGGCTATGTGCGAAGGCTGCTCGGAAACCGATCATCGCGGACGGGGGGATTCGCTACAACGGCGACATCGCCAAATCCATTCGCTTCGGTGCTAGCATGGTCATGATTGGCTCCATGTTAGCCGGTCACGAACAATCCCCTGGTAGCCTACTGACTATCGACGGCCGGACCTTCAAGCAATACTGGGGTTCTGCTTCCGAGAAACAAAAAGGCGCTTACCGCAACGTTGAGGGCAAGCAAATGCTGGTCCCTTACCGCGGCGATATCGCCAACACGCTGAACGCCATGCAAGAAGACTTACAATCCTCTATTTCCTACGCCGGTGGCCGCAATCTTTTGGACATTCGGACCGTGGATTACGTGATTGTGAAGAGTTCCATCATGAACGGCGACAATTACTAACGACAAATTAAAATCACGAGCGACTCTCCCAATTTTTGGGAAAGTTACCCGTGATTTTTTGGCACTGACTAAGCCGTTAATCCTTTGATGACATCGCCAGCCGCCGTTTGCCAATCTTGCTTAAATAACTCCGCAACGTCGGCCGCTTTTTCGGCGTTGGTGCTGGCTGATCAGTGGTCGGCCCCGCAACCTGTAGGCTGATCTTGGTATCTCCCAGGGGTGCGTTCACCTCAGCAAACGACCGTGGTTCGGGCCCGTCATCGCTCACACGTCGTTGCGTCTCAATCAATTTAGCCGCCATCGCTAAGGCCGATTCTGCCGTCGTCCCCCAAGTCAGGCCGATTTCCGGAACGGTCACGCAATACCGCCCCATTTCGGCATGCAATATCACAGTATAAGTGGACCCCTTGTCACTACTCATGATGACTCCCCCTAACCTTACTCGTAAATTGAGCGGCCACCCGCTCACGATTGCTCGCCTTAATTATGGCCAGACCACCCGCAGCATGCAATGCTAACCGCTAGTTTTGATAGTTACCCTGCCTTACTGACTGCTCACCGTAGTCGGCCGACAAAAAGACGCCTGAGAGATTGGTCCCAGACGTCACTTCACTTATACCCTACTAAATGTTGAAAGCGAAATTAACACGTTGATTCCCGAAATAACAGCGTTTTGTCCACTAAAAATGGTAAAGACTAATTTCCAAGTCATTTGTTACTTGGGGCTGAGCCAACTGTCACTAGCACGTACACTTGTAGCCGAGAGTCCGCCAAATATGGGTTCAGCCGTGGGAGTTGCCTTAGCGGCGCATTTCATGCCGCTTAGACAACTGGCGTCTTTGAGACGTGACCTTTCGGCTCAAAGCGAGGTGTCGAGACCGCTCTTTGGCTCGACCCGTCCGCCCCAGCGTTCCAACCCATAGTTGGCGGGCGGTAGGCGGCCAGTTCTTACTACGAATTTGTAACCGACCATTTTTAGCGTTACGAGTCGCATTGTGTCGATGGTCGATAGTCAGCTTTCAACCTTTAGCATCAACTTAAACTCACCGCACCACCAGCACCGAAATCGGTGCGTACTTGGCCATGTATGCGGCTTGACTGCCGAAGTGGCGGCTGACGCCTTGTTTGGCGATCGACCCCACAATCAAGATGTCCGGTTGGACCTTGGGAATCACGTCCTTGACGATGGTCTCGCCGGGTTCACCTTCCGCAATCATGACCTGAACATCGGCGACGCCCGCATCTAGCGCTTGTTGCCGGTAGCCCTGTAAGTGGTCCTTTAAGGCCGCATACTCGCCATGTACAAAATCCGTGTCCAACACCTGATAAACGTTCATATTCTCGCTTTCCAAAATGGAGACAATCACTAGCGTGGCCTGGTCACGTTTAGCCTGATGAATCGCATACTTGAAAGCCAGCAAGGCGTCCGGCGAATCGTCCACCCCAACTAAAATTTTACGAAAGATCGTTGTCATCCGACGCCGCCCCCTTGGCCTTGTTTGCCAGTTGCGCCGCTAAGCGCTTGTTACCACGATGCAACTCAATCACGGTCCAAGCCAGTAAGGCCAGCACCGCAAAGATCAAAACGTAAGCGATGTCGTTGGCCAAGGCTAATTTTGCCCCGGTGACGTTCGCGCCGAAGAAGCCTTGGACTTGGCCCGGCATCCCCTCCAGGTTCAGCGCCGTCAACGCGATGACGGAGACCCAGCCGAGAATCTTCAGCCACCAGGAGTTCTTGAACCGCTCGCCCATTTCCAGCTTGCTGTCCGTCATCATCAACAACGGCAACATCGAGAATGGCAAGGCGAAAGCCAAGAAGACTTGCGAATTGTTCATCAAATCATTCAGGGCTTCGTGTTCCGCAATGGCACTCTTGCCGCTGGTCAACATGACGCAGACCAACACGGGAATCACGGAAATCAGTCGGGTGACTAACCGCCGCAACCACAATGGCATCCGCATGTGAACGAAACCTTCCATGATGACTTGCCCAGACAAAGTCCCGGTAATCGTGGAGTTTTGCCCGGAAGCCAGTAAGGCAACGGCAAACAGCGTGGATAAGATCCCGGTCCGCGCCACACTGCTCAAGACACCATTACTCATGGTCGTCGTGTCAGACAAGGCGTGAAACAGGCCGAAGAAGGAAGGATCCTTGACGGCACCAGTCTTGAAGACGGCAACTCCCATGATCAACAGCAAAGCATTGACGAAGAAAGCAAAAGTCAGTTGGATATTAGAGTCCAAGCCGGCAAATTTTACCGTCCGCGCCACGTCTTCTTCATCATTGTGGTCAATGGCCCGCGTCTGCGAAATCGCGGAGTGCAGGTACAAATTGTGCGGCATGACGGTCGCCCCAATGATGCCCAAGGCACCGTTCAGTGGCGTCATCCCCGCGACTGCGTGACTGGTCGAGAAGGTCTCGCCGGTGGGAATCAAGCCCTTGAACACGCCGCCCCAATCTGGATTAGACAGCGCAACTTGGTAAACGAAGACGAACAGAATGACCATGATCAAGCAGACCACGATGGCTTCGATCTTCCGGAAGCCCACCTTCGTCAGCAGCAATAGCAACAGCACATCAAAGACGGTAATGAACACCGCGATGACCAACGGAATATGGAACAGCAGGTACAGCGCAATCGCCGCACCAATAACTTCCGCAATATCCGTCGCCATGATAGCCAATTCCGTCAGTAACCACAAGACCACACCCAACGACTTACTGGTTCGGGCGCGAATCGCTTGGGCCAAATCCATCTGACTCACGATGCCAAGTTTAGCTGCCATGTACTGCAACAGCATCGCAATCAAACTTGACATCAAGATAACAGACATCAAGAGGTATTGGAAGTTTTGACCACCCGTAATCGACGTTGACCAGTTCCCAGGATCCATGTACCCCACCGCAACTAACGCACCAGGCCCAGAATACGCAAACAACGTTTTCCAAAAACCAATATCTTTCGGGACTTTGACCGTACCGTTGATTTCTTCGAGTGACCGCCCATTCGCGTATTCAATCAACTTATGCTTCTTTTCATCAGCCATAGACTTGCCCTCCTCTGGTCTCATTCTCTGACCAGGGCTAGTGTACGGCAAACGCAAATCAAGTTGCCGCTAAAGCGCTCAGTAATTTACTTGAAATTTATTATTCAGAAATTAAGCGACGCAAAAAGCCGTCAGACCGCAGTTTGGCGACCCAACGACTTCACATATCTCACTTTACTATCTAACCTACCGGACGACCATCACTGAAATGGGCGCGTACTTGGCCATGTAGGCCGCTTGGCTCCCAAAGTAACGACTCACACCTTTTTTGGCGATCGACCCGATGACTAACAGGTCTGGTTGCACGTGCGGAATCACGTCGCGGACGATGGTTTCCCCTGGTTCACCTTCCGCAATCACCATTTTGACGTCAGCCACGCCAGCGTCTTGGGCTTGCTTTTGATAACCGCGCACGTGATCGCGCAACTCGTCACGTTCCCCGTGAACGTAGTCGCTATCAAGTGCTTGGTACACGTTCATATCATCATGTTCCAAGACGGAAACGATGATCAGTTCCGCCTGGTCGCGCTTGGCTTGATGAATGGCATAGTCAAATGCCAACAGCGCATCGGCCGAATCATCGACCCCTACTAAAATCTTTTTAAAAGTCGTTGCCATGAGCTAGGCCTCCTCGTCTTCTACCGCACTGTCAACATGGTCGGCTGCAAGTTGTGCTTCTAAGCGCTTGCTACCCTTGTGCAGTTCAACAATCGTCCAAACCAGCAGAACCAAAATGGCTGCATCTAAGACGTAAGCAATCCCGTTAGCAGTTGCCGTTTGGCTGGCAGTGATGCCATCCCCATAGAAGCCTTGAATGGAAGCCGGCATGTTGATCAAGTTCAGGTAAGTTAAGGCTAAGACCGAAACCCAGCCGAGAATCTTGACCCACCAGGAGTTCTTGAACCGCTTGCCCATTTCGACCTTACTATCCGTCATCATCAACAACGGCAACATCGAGAATGGCAAGGCAAAGGCCAAGAAGACCTGCGAATTGTTCATCAAATCATTCAACGCTTCGTGTTCATCAATGGCACTCTTGCCACTGGTCAACATGACACAGATCAACACCGGAATCACGGAAATCAACCGGGTGACTAACCGCCGTAACCACAGGGGCATCCGCATGTGAACGAAGCCTTCCATGATAACTTGCCCAGTCAAGGTCCCAGTAATCGTGGAATTTTGACCGGAAGCCAACAAGGCAACCGCAAACAAAGTGGACAATACCCCAGTCCGAGCGACGCTAGCCAATACACCATTGCTCATCGTACTAGTATCTGACAAGGCTTGGAACAGACCGAAGAAGGATGGATCTTTAACGGACCCACTCTTGAAGACGGCAACCCCCATGACCAACAGTAAGGCATTCACGAAGAAGGCCAACGTTAATTGGATGTTAGAGTCCCAGCTGGTGAACTTCACCGTGCGCGCCACATCTTCTTCATCTTTGTGGTCGATTTCCCGGGTTTGCGAAATCGCTGAATGCAAGTAAAGGTTATGGGGCATAACCGTGGCCCCGATAATCCCCAAGGCCCCACTGATTGGCGTTTGGCCCCCAATCTTAGGCGTGGAGGCAATCGTCTTGGCACTTGGAATCAAGCCACCGAAGACGCCACCCCAGTCAGGATTGGATAAGGCAACTTCGTAAGCGAAGACTACCAGAATCACTAAAATCAAGCAAACCACGATGGCTTCGATCTTGCGGAACCCAATCTTGGTCAATAACAATAAGAGCAAAACATCTAACACGGTAATAAAGACAGCAATCACCAACGGAATGTGGAAAAGCAGATATAAGGCAATCGCGGCCCCAATAACTTCCGCAATATCCGTCGCCATAATAGCAAATTCTGTTAGAATCCATAACACGATGCCTAGTGACTTACTGGTCCGGGCGCGAATTGCCTGGGCCAAGTCCATTTGGCTCACGATACCAAGTTTAGCTGCCATGTATTGCAGTAACATCGCAATCAAACTTGAGATCAAGATAATCGACATCAATAAGTATTGGAAATTTTGGCCACCCGTGATGGACGTTGACCAGTTACCAGGATCCATGTAACCGACCGCAACTAATGCACCAGGCCCGGAATACATGAATAAGGTTTTCCAGAACCCTTTCCCCTTCGGTACTTTAACCGTACCGTTAATCTCTTCAAGTGACCGCCCATTGGCATATTCAATGAGTTTGTGCTTCTTTGGTGTATCACTCAAAATCAAAACCCCCTTCTGTTTCCTACAAGGCCCATTGTACCCTAAAGTTTACTTAAATCAAATAGAAATTTAGGGGAACTTAACTTTAAAATATGAACTAATTAATAATTTTGTCTGTCGGTTAAGCGGTTACATCCTTGTAGCCACCCCCTTTATTTTGCTGAAACAGATTTTAGTTTCAAGCGAAAAATATTTTGGCGAACAAAACTTTAAGCACACTAATGCCCGCTTAACGGCATCCGGGTTAATTCAATTCTTATAGAATAATCACAAATAAATGATTTTTAGAAAAATTTGCAAGTTTTCGCGAAGACCGGTAGAATTTAAATCGTAAAAATAAAATTTTAGGGGCACTGAAATATTTTCTAATTTCTTGGGGAGTTGATGAGATGTCAAACCATCAAAATACGTATTTAAAAATCATTGCCGAGTGCAGTTTTGCCCGTGCTCGCGTCAGCAATAAACAAATTATCCATTTCGCCAATGTGACCCCCGCCACGGTGACTGAAGCCACCCGGCAGTTACAGGCCCAGGGCTTGGTCCACCGGCGCCGCTACACCGGGGTCACGTTGACCGAACAAGGCCGCGACCAAGCGCGCCACCTACTATTTGCCTATCGGTTATGTGAGGTGTTCTTGGACCGCCAACTGCATTTGCCCCTAGCCCAGATTCCGGATCAAGCCTGGCAAATGGCCGACACCTTGTCGTTGGCCACCGTGGCGGCGCTGGCGGACTACCTTGACCATCCCCAACGCAGTCCGTTTGGCGGCGCCTTAAAGCCGGACCAGATGTTAGACGATAGCCGGGTCACCCGGCTCAGCGACGTTCCCGTCAACGCGACGGTCACACTGTGTGGCTACCTGGAAACGGCGAATTTAGTGGCTTACGTGACACATTTGCGCTTACCATTGGACACGCCGGTAACCGTGACTGCCCGTGATGAGGAGCTACACCTATTGTACTTGCAGCTGCCAGACCAACGCGAGGTCACGGTCAACGGACTGGTGGCGACTTATTTGTACACGGAACCGGTGGCGGCTACGGTCGAGAGCTGATGACAATGACAATCAAAAACACGTGACGCCTACCTGGTCGTTCACCAGGACGCGTCACGTGCTTTTTAGATTATGTCTATATAAAACGCCCTCGGCTAGCTCAATCCGCTAACCACCCACAAGGGCCTTTTACAATCGGTTATTCGTTTGGCAATTTCGAACAACTACCGCCCATCAGCGGCCATCGTGGCTGCGGTAGCGCTACTGTCGTCAGAAGATGGCAGACGCTTCAAGCCAACACCCGTGAAGCCACTCAAGATGGAGAAGACTGGGGACAACAGGCTGAAGAAACAGAATGGCAGGTAAGCCAAGGTCGAAACGCCCAGCGTGTTGGCGGCAAAGACCGCAGCAACGCCCCAAGGAACCAAGTAGTTGATGACGGTCCCACCATCTTCCAAGACCCGACTCAAGGCCAGGTTGTCCAGGCCCCGCTTGTTAAAGGTTTGCTTGAAGGCCTTCCCGGGTAAGATGACGGAAAGGTACTGTTCCCCAACGAAGACGTTGACGCCAATTCCGGATAGGATAGCGGCCGTAACCAGTGAACCGGTACTCTTCAGGCGTTTAGCCAATGGCACCATGGCGGTCTGAATGACATCGAACTTCATCAGCAGGCCCCCTAAGGTCAGCGTCAAAATAATCAAGGAAACCGTCGACATCATGGCACTAATGCCACCCCGTGTTAGTAAGGCGTCGACGCTGGTGTTCCCCGTCTTGGAAACGAAGCCGGATTCGATCATCGTGGCCACGCTACTGACAGAGGTGCTGGGCTTTTCGATGAATAACATCACAATGCCCAAGCCGACGTTTAACAGCAAAGTTTCAATGGCTGGAATCTTCCGCCAAGCACAGACAAACATCACAATGATGGGTAAGGCGGCCCACCAAGTAATGGAGAAGTTGGCGTTTAACGTGGCCACAGTACTGTTGATTTTGTTCAAGGCATTGGCGTTAGAGGCACCGGTGCCCATGAAGAAGTAGAGAATCAAGGAAACGATAAAGGCGGGAATCGTCGACCACATTAAGTTTTTGATGTGAGCAAATAATTCAGATTCCGCGATGGCCGAAGCCAGGTTGGTGGAGTCAGACAGCGGTGAAGTCTTGTCACCGAAGATGGCCCCGGAGATGATGGCCCCAGCAACTAACGCTGGGTTGAAGCCCATCGTGGTCCCCATCCCAAACAGGGCAATCCCAATCGTGGAAATGATGGTAAAGGCACTCCCGATGGACGTCCCGACGATGGCACAAACCAAGAAGACGGACGGTACGAACCATTGCGCAGAAATCAAATGGAACCCGAAGACCATCATGGATGGAATAATCCCCGCAGCGATCCAAACACTGATCAGCGCCCCAATCAACAGGAAGATGAAGATGGGAATAATCCCGGTCTTGATTCCGTCGATGATGCCACTGTGAATGGTATCCCAATCAGCGCCGCGAACCTTTGCCCACAAGATGACTAAGGCAATGACCAACAGCACTGGTGTCGTAGGTGACAAACCAAATTTGATAACGCCTAAGCCCATGATGACCAGCATGATCAGTAAGATGGTCATCGCTTCACCGAAGTTGATCGGCTTTTTTCCTGATTGCGTGTGTTCTTTCATAAAAATCGCTCCCTCTTATTTTGCCAAGTATGTAAAAAAATCGCCCCTGCTGCAATTCTGCAACAGGGACGATTTAGACTAAACCGTGGTACCACCCAACTTGGGTTACTGGTTCTAGACCCAGTAACTCCACTCTCTAGAAGGTAACGGCTCTAGTCTTTCCGCCTGGCGTACCAGGACATCCCACTGTATTTCGTCGTAATCACCCTGATCGGTTCGCAGCAACCACCGACTTTCTGACACCCAGATGACACGCTACTTGGTAATGGAAATTAGCGTTCTGTATTTGATTGACTTTGATATTAGCACGCTGTTTGGCGACCGTCAACCTCTAATTTAATTTTAATCTTTAGACCGGTGACTAAAACGCCGGTAAATCAACGCTTTGAAGATAATCACATTTTTTTAGTTGGTGAAATTGTCAGACCACTCAGTGATTCCTAACCAATCTAGTTTCGGTAAAAAACGTCCGGGTACTCAATCATCCCGCCCACGTGGGCCAGTGATCCCGCCGTCAGGGGCTTGATCAGGTGACTGCCCATTGGCACTGGCAAGCTATTGTGGATGGCAAAGTCTTCGGCCATCACGTAGCCGCGGCTACCGTAGTAGTTCATATCACCGACCACGCTGATCGCAGGAAAGCCAGCCAGCCGCGCACGGGTCTCTAACTCACTCAGCAGTTGACTCCCAACACCTTTTCCTTGCCACTCAGGGTCTACCGCTAACGGCGCCAGGGCAACGATCGTCGTGTTGTGGCGGTCGCCCCGCACGGTGATGGGACTCAACAAGCCGTGACCCACCACGGTCTCGATTGCGGGCTTAGCCACCACTTCTAGACTCTGTTGATAATCATACGTTGACCGCAGCTGGTGAATCAAACTCACCTCACTGCCATCACTTTCTTCGACGGGTTCAAACGCCGCTGAAACTAATTGGTCTACCTGTTTGAAATCTTCGGGCTGAATCGTCTCAAAACTTAAACTCACTTCGTCTACCTCTCAATTCTTAAGCGTTCGGCTACATTACCGTGTTATTATACACGACTGGCGCTAAAAGTCGAAACTTCCTGACTGATTTTAGAGAAATCGCTTGAATTTCTAACCTAAAACCCCGTACACTGGGTACAACTCTAAAAGAAAAACGAGGTGCTCAATTTTGACGCACAAACAGCGCTGGGCCGCCATTTCTGTCGTGATTTACGTTGTCTTTGTCGTGGCGGCGATTGTAATTGGCTTCTTAGACCCCAGTCAAATTGGTCTACAGTGGACCATCTTCTGGTATTTTGTCGTTGCCGCTCTCTGTTATTACTTTTATTTTAAAAACGTGAGTTACCGGGAAGTCGTCTATTACGCGACCCAACTGGGCCTGCACCAAGACGACCTGAAGGCCATGGTCCCGAATTTAAAGGAGACCCAAGACGTGCCCAACCCGGACCACCCCGACTTCTTCAGCCCCTTCGCCAAGGTTCCCATCAACGTCGTCAACGTCTTGACGGACAAGCTGGTGCCCATGGCTAAGGACGCCGGTATTCCGTTGTACAAGTAAGGCTTGCTCGCCACTTGGGGCTTGGCTGGCCGTCCTACCGTTCACTAGAGCTGAGTTGGAACGCTGAGGGCGCCGGATCGAGCCAAAGTGCGGTCTCGACCCTCAACTTTGAGCCAACTTATACGGCGGTGATATTAGTCAATCTCATATCAATCAAGCAAACCGTTGTGGATGCCTATCGCTGTATCCGTACACGTGTCTCAACGCCTAATTGCCTGAACGGACAATCTTGCCGGAGGAGGCCAGGGGTGGAGCCAGCTGTGTCGACGGTGTTGGCTGAGGTTCTTTCTCAGCCTACAGCGTGGGACGACTTGGGAGACTGGCGCCTTTGGCCTGGCTCCCAAGCGAGGTGGAAGCCCGCCCTTCGGCTGGAACCGTTCCCCATAGCAGGCGGAGCCCCTGGCAGCCGCAGGCAACTGGTTTGCTCAATGATAGCAGTTAGCGTTCCAACTCATAGCTAGTGAACGGTAAGGCGGTCAGTCAAATCTGCTTTCTGTAAAGATAAAAACAAGACGTTGCCGCCGCTGATGGGTGGGAACGTCTTGTTTGGTTATATCAGTTATTTCCGGCTGGAATACGTCTGGGACTTCTTTAACCAGGCGTCATCGTCAGGATCTGGACCGACCCGTTTGCCGGCATCAAGGTCTGCGATAGCCTTCATTTCGTCTTCATCTAAGCCAAAGGCAAAGATGTCGCGGTTTTGTTGGACGCGGGCTTCGTGAATCGACTTAGGAATCACGATTTCTTCGCGTTGGACGTGCCAACGTAAGATGATTTGCGCCGCACTGACGTCATGTGCCGCCGCCAATTCATTGATAACGGGATCGGACAAGGCGTTGTTATTGCCGCCACCCAGTGGACTCCAGGCTTCGTGCAAGATGCCCTGGCTTTCCAAGTAAGCGTGCATGTCATCTTGTTGGAAGTACGGATGCGTTTCAATTTGGTCAACGACCGGCTTAACCGTGCCGTTAGTCAAAATGTCCGCCATTTGCTTTTGATTGAAGTTAGACACCCCAATGTTCTTGATCTTGCCAGCCTTGTACAGGTCTTCCATGGCCCGCCAGCTGTCCAGATAACCGGGTGCTGGCCAGTGGATCAGGTACATATCCAGGTAATCGAAGCCTAATTTATCGAGCGTTTCTTGGAAAGCTGCCTTGGTCTCATCGTAACCGCGGACGCTGTTCCACAATTTCGACGTGACGAAGATGTCTTCGCGCTTAACGTCACTCTCGCGAATGGCCTCGCCGACCCACTGCTCGTTACCGTAGTATGCGGCCGTATCAATGTGCCGGTAACCCGCAGCCAACGCCCATTTGATGGCATTCTTCGTGTCTGATGCATTGTCAACTTGAAAAACCCCTAAACCCAGTTGGGGAATCCGGTTGCCGTTATTCAACGGTAATTCGGGAATATCATTATGCAAAAGTAAAACCACCTTTCAATCTTAGTTCCATTACCATCATACAATAGGTTCAGGGATTTCGTGATGAGAATGATTGGAAAATGGTAAAAATCAGGGCGAAAATTTTCTTCTGCTGGCGTTTTGCGGTATTATGGAGGGTGTGGTAGTTTGTCGTCTCGGCGGCAAGCTTGTTTTTTCACACCGTTCTGGACATGGAGGTTTTTCAGTTGAACAACCAAGAACCAAAATCACGCGTACAACGGTATAACTTTAACCAGGGATCGGACCAACCTACCCGACGACGGCCACGGAAGCCGCGCCGGTGGTGGCCGTGGCTGATGACGTTGATAACACTGGCAATCGCCATTTTGCTGGTCTTAGCGATTAACCATCACAACAACTCTGGAAATGACACCAGCGCTTCATCGAGCACCAGTGCCTCTGTCGTGGCCAAGGCTTCATCGGCTTCGGAACAGGCCGCTTTCGAGAGCTTCAAATCGACGTACAGCAGCTACAATGATAACGGGTTAACCGTCACGCAAAAGCAAAAATTACAGAATATCATCAACAACGAATCGAACGACGCCGTGCAGGACCGCGAGCAAAAACTACTCGATCAGGCCCAAACCAAGCAAAGCGCCACGAGTTCGAGTCAGTCTGCTAGTTCCAGCAGTCACAACAGTGCGGATTCGACATTTGCCAGCACCCACACCTTCTCGTCGGTCGCCGACGCCCAGAATTGGGCCCAGGCTTCCAAAGACCAGTGGCTACAAGCGGGTTATTCCACTTACACCATTACTTCCGACGGGCAAGGCAACTACAATTTACAGTTCGTTCGCTAGGCATTTTCACCGCAGCACCCATTTTGCAAACTCACAGTGAGGTCACGACTTAGGTCGCGGCCTTTTTTGATGCTTATTTTTCTTAGCTGGCGTTAACCGATCGACTTGCGTTTGTAGATGGTCAACTTTGGTCGTTAGTGTGTCGATCTTAGTCAATAAGCGGTCCAAATCGGCTTGTTGCTGGGCTTCCTGGTTGGTCGTTGCCTGTTCCGTGCGACTAGCGACGAAATCCGAAATCGTGCTGGTCAATAACCCGATAAACCCAATGCCGCCCACCATCAGGAAGCTGGCAATAATCTTGCCAAAAGCCGTGTGAGGCGTCTCATCCCCGTAACCCACAGTCGTAGCAGTGGTGATTGCCCACCACAAGGCGTTGGCCAAGCTCTGCTTCTCCGTTAATGAGAAAAGAAAGGCGCTGATGACGATGATGACCACACTAATAGAAAACAGATAGATGAAGCCCGTCTGGTAAATGAACCGGTGATACGCCTGCGTCCATTTGCCGGATAGCCCCAAGCGCCAAAAGAGGTGGTGGAAACGAATCAGACGCACCAACCGCGCCAGCCGAAAGAAGGCAAAAACCGGATGGAGCGGGATAATTCCCAGCAGGTCAAACGCTGATTGGATCAAAAAGATTTTACGATTCTTCGTGATACCAAGCCGAATCACATAATCAACAGCGAAGACTAACAATAAGCCGTTGGCGATTTTCAGTTCTAACCCGTAATCACCAATTCTCAACAGTAACAAAATCACGTTTAATACTGAGCCTAACGTCAGGGTCGTAACCCCCATATGATAGGCAATCAAGCCCCGGGATTGCTTGGCCATGTGTCTACCCTTCTCCCGATTGATAAGTTATCTTCTAATATAGTCAGATTTGACATTTTTTCCAGGATAAATGGTTAATTTTAGTCATTTGGTAAGGATTGCGGCAGAAACTTAAGAATTGGTTCCACCGCATTTCTAACTATGTTGGTACAAGTCAAATGTTGTATCAATGGCTAACACGTAAAACGTCGTGCCTTTAATCTTACCGACGACGCGGCTACTCTTCGCCAAACGAAAAATCCACATACCAGCCAGACAAGCCGCAGCCCGACCTGACGTCACGAATTCGGCGTTAACAGCTAATCTAACCGCATGGTCTGGTAAATTTTCAACGCCACTTTCTTTCGGCCAACCCAACACGGTCACCAAATCATCATTCGATAAACGAATCATTTTTTCAACAAGTTTATTTTTAATACTTTTATCAAAGTGCTTACCAGAAAAATTATATTTACGATTAGACGTGACAAACGAAAAGTTAAAAGCAAAGCGCTGTTCATTATGTGGCGATTGCTCGCCCAACTGAACACTTTTCACTTCAGGATTAAAGTGATTTTTCAATTTTAGCTTTTTCTTCATTGAACGATACTCGCTTTAAAATATTCGGCCATCAGCGCCGGTGCAATCACCTGACTCTGTGGCGTTTCTTGCCAAGGACGCTCTTGATGGGTTCCTTTCATTAACTGGATCGCAGACATATCCCCAAATGCCGTCCAGACTGCAGTCAAAACTTGCTGTAATTCAGGGTCACGTTCCAGTTCGTTATAATCGGCCAAATCTGCCGCTGTTAACTGGCCAACGATACTAACGCGACCTGCATATTTATCATGAACGGCCTTCACTACTGGACCATATCGCCAGGCGAGAATATCATCAGCAAATGCTTGACGCCCATAAACTGCCAGAAAGGTTCCCTGAACGTAGTACAACAGCTTCATGACTTTCATTTGACTCAATTCATCGTCGCCATATTGGCGCATTTGGGCATTACTAACGGCCCGAAACCAATTAACAATCTTTAAAACATCAGTCATCTGTATCGCCTCCTAAGGTCACTTTGTCACCCCAGTATACCCGACTCATCTGGCTTCTGTATACCAAAACTACTAGACAATCGTAACCATCTATCAAGCAATTATCGCAACAAAATAAATAGCGTCTGAACAGTTCCTAGTTAACTGCTCAGACACTATTGGATGACCTATTCTTCAGTCGCTGTTACTTCAGCCGCCACCTGCGCAAAAAACGCTGGCACCAAAGCCTCATAGACCGTAATGGCTTGCAAGTACTCACTCACGGACACGTATTCATCGACCTGATGCGACGAGTCGTTGCCCGGTCCCAACTCAACGCTGGTGAACTCACCTTTTGCCCGCAGAAATTCCGCGCCGTCGTTAGCGCCGCCGGAACCGATGATTTGCGTATCGTGGCCGCAGACTTGGTCACTGATCTGCTTGGCGAGCTGAACCAGCGGCGCCTGGGGATCACCCGGAATGGCCTCTTCGGGATAGCTGTAACTCAGCGTCAACTGGACCCCGTCTTCTTGATTTAACTGGGCAATCAGCGCGGCCAATTCATCGTAAATCACCTGATTGGGATAAGCCGGAATCGTCCGCATGTTCGCCATTAACTCGGCGTGAGCGGGAATCGAATTGATTTGCTCGCCCCCGGAGATCAAATCCACGTTGTGTAGTAAGCCTCCCAGAACGGGATCGACTTTGGTGTGCTTAGCCATCAGCGGGCCGACCGCATGATAAAATTTCAACAAATTGTCAATCGCATTGATGCCCTTTTCCGGACGAGCACTGTGGCTGGCCTTCCCGGTCGACACGACCTTGTAGTCAATGACCCCCCGAGCCGTGTAGACCACATTCCCTAGACCGCTGGGTTCCGCAATCACCAGGCCGGCCAACTGGTCCGCATAGCCGGCATCAGTTAACGTCGCCGCGCCATATTCACCAGTCTCTTCGCCCACCGTTGCCAGTAACCGAATGCTGCCAGCCAACGGCGCGTTAGTTTCCAGCAATTCCAGCATGGTGATGACAATCGCCGCCAAGCCACTCTTCATGTCTGAAGCGCCCCGGCCAAAGAGTTGGTCGCCGACGACCTCCCCGCCAAATGGATCGTGGTGCCAGGCACTGACATCTCCCGGCGCCACAACGTCCATGTGACCGGACAGCCCCAGCATAGGACCGGCAGGATTGCCAATCGTCACAACCAGGTTATCGCGCCCTGGCGCAAAGGGAACCTTCACAATCTCAGCCTGGGGATACGGCGCAAATAAGCTGGCAATGTAATCAGCGACCGCCGTCTCATTGGCATTGACCGACTGAATCTGAATCAGGTGTTGGAGAATCGCAATTTTATCTTGGGGCGTCATGGGCGTCATCCTTTCTTCGTGCAAACTTAATGGTTCTTATCATACGCCCGTTTATCAAAAAAGCAACCATTTTCTGCAATTTTATAAGATATATCCATTTTATACGTATTTTTATACATTATTAATGAATATTCGCAGAATGCGGGTCGCCTGCGGTATAATAATGTTAAGTACTGATCATTAGGAGGGATTTTATGAGAATTTTTGTGCCAACCGAAAATGGCTACCTAGCTGACGAATACAGTAAGCACGCTACCGGTGATGATGTGTATGGTGGCCAGCCCGTGAAGTCATTTCCCATCAGCCTATCTAAGATTCCCAAGAAGACCCAAACGATTGCGCTGAACCTCATCGACTTCGATGCTGTTCCCGTCAGTGGCTTCCCGTGGATTCACTGGGTCGCCGCCAACTTCCCAGGAACCACGCGTGAGATTACCGCTGATGTGTCCCGGACTAACGCGATTCCGCACGTTCATGGGCGCAACAGTAATGCCGGTTCACTGATTGGCAATACAGATCCCGCGGTCTTTCAAAACTACACGGGACCTTTCCCACCTAACGCCGACCACGATTACAGTCTGACCGTTTACGCCTTGAACACGAAGCTCGACTTGGCAGATGGCTTCTGGCTAAACGACCTCCTGCACCAGATCAACGGGCACGTCCTCGATACCGCAACGATTACCCTGCGTGGTCGCGTCTAAACTAAAAAAGAAGGCTAATTATGGAACAGAATTATGCAAACATCCTAGTCCCCGTGGACGGCTCCGTCCAAGCGGAATTAGCGTTAAAAAAAGCGGTCACGGTGGCGCAGCAAAATAACGCCCACATTGACCTGCTGAATGTCTTGCGCATCAACCATTACGGCTTTTACGTCAGCGGCTCAATGCCCGGCGGTGTGATCCATGATTTGGCCCAAGATGCGACGTCTTATCTCGACTCGCTGGTCCAAACGACCCGAGCCGCCACCGGCTTTAAGGATATGGCCATTCACGTGCGGTTCGGTAATCCCAAGACCGTCATCTCACATGAATTCGTGCGCGACCATCAAAACGATTTGATTGTGCTCGGGGCCACCGGGATGAGCGCCGTCGCCCGCATGGTTGAAGGCTCCGTCACGGCTTACGTTAGCCGGATGGCAGCCGTCGACGTTTACGTGGTGCGGACTGACGAAAGCGGCCAGCCAATCGACGCGAGTCAAGTGGCTGCGGAAAATCAGGAGCAGCCGAAGTTCTTTTAATTTAAGCAGTCTTAAAAAGCATGGTGTCACTCGTTGGAATTGCGAGGACACCATGCTTTTTTAGTTTGCAGATAAAGGTTGAAAGCTGAATTAGTACATTGACTCCCAGAGCGACAGCGGTTTGTCCACCAAAACTAGTGAAACCAGGACCTGCGTCAGCCAGGGTTGGCGATTATCAGCAAGACGGTGTTAGTTAAAGACTAGTTGCCAAAACAGCCGCTACCTGGGGCTAAGCCGCTTGTTACTGGTACGCACTCCTGTAGCCGAGAGTCCGCCAACTATGGGTTCAGCCGTGGGAGTTGCCTTAGCGGCGTGGTTCATGCCGCTTAGGAAACTGGCGTCTTTGAGACATGGTCCATCGGCTCAAAACGAGGCCGAGACCGTTTTTCAGGCTCGGTCCGGTCCGCCCACCGCGTTCCAACCCATAGTTAGTGGACGGTAGGCGGCCAGTCCACACTATGAAGCTGTAAACGACTAATTTTTACGCCATCAGTCGTGTGGTGACAATAGTTCTAGCTGATTTTTATCTTTCAACCTTCAGTTTGCAGTTTCATAACGAGAGCAGGCGGAATCTCTGGCTGACGCAGGCCTTGATTCGGCTAACTTCAACGTCTGAAATATGGCTATTTCCGCCAAAACGTGGTCACGTCAGCTTTATCGGCAATGTTAAACGCAATGATCTGCCGCAACAGCTCGTAATCGACATCCTGAGTCCACTTGATACGGCCAAACTTCTTACCCGGATGATACTTAGCTGCCGCAATCTGGTCAGCGAACTTGACCATGGCCGGGCCTTCGGGGGCAAAGGCCATGTGCGGTTTGGCCACGCTGAAGCCGATGATGAAGGTCCCGTGGTCTGTAAACATCGGCTGGTTCCAGGCGTAGCGCTGTTCAAGCTGAGGGAAGGTCGCTTGGACCCAGTCCAACACGGTCCGCACCCGAATTTGCTGGTCCGGGTCATCAATCTTCGCCAAGTAATTTTCGAATTCTGCAATCATCACGTCACCTCGTCATTAATTTAATCGCTCCCATTGTACCATGAACCCCCTGAATTAGCTGGTCAGTCGTCTCCTTGGCACCCAGACTTCTTAAGAAAGTCTAAAGACTCGTGAAAAAGGGTCACAAATGGCTGAGAAATTTCGTTTGTATCAGTAGCGGGACTATTTACCAACTCGCTTAATTTAGGCCTTTACAACAACGATACGTAAACCATACGGAATTGATAAATGCACTTGCTACAATGACCAAGATGAAACCTAAAGGAGGTCTCGTCAATGCCTCAACGCAACACACCCAATCTCAGTAACCTAGTTTTGTTGTCCCTTCTCCTGGTCGGCTTTGGCAGTCCCAGTCTAACTGCTGCCGTCCAAGAACTCCAATCTAAGTAGTGCCAAGAGCACGCAGAAACGTCCTTACCCTCCGCTTCTACGCGCTTTTGTTTACCCATAATTTCTTGGATTCGGTGCCTGGCAGGGTTAGGTCATTAACCGGAGGCTCTTTTGCAGTGAACAAACGACGACATTTTATTTGGTCTGGCTTATTGGCGCTGGCCCTACTCGCAACGCTCATCCTACCAACCCCAACGGCACACGCCAGCAAGCGGCTCACGACCATTCCGCAATCCTTGCAGGGCTACTGGGTCACTAATGGTCGCACCAACAAGAAGATTGATCGCATCTACCTACATATTACAGCTAAAAGCATTGAGACCAGTGCCATCGCCCGCAAAAGCATGAAAGAAGCCCTCCTACTCTTTCAAGCCACCCATTTTGACGGTCAGTACCTGATTACGCGCAAACAAACCACGAATCATATGAAGGGAATCTTCGGCGAGGACCGCACCGCGACATTTAATCAGGTCGCCCATCACCGTTGGAATCTCTATGGCATCTTTGCGCACAAATTGGACAAGACCGGCTACCTCACCAACCGTTACGCGCTGGCTGGTCACAAGCTCTACGTCCAAGAACTCCTATATTCCGAAAAGCCTCATGGATTTACGCGCACGCCGCTAGCTGCGCACGAACGGCGCCACGGCAAAACACCGACGCTCAAATACAGTAAGATCAGCCCAAAATACCTGCACGTAATTGGCCTTGACCGCTAAAAAAGTCGCCACCCATCTCTGAGTGACGACTACCAATCAATCTATGATTATTGTTTAAGATTTAGTGGAATTGCATCCCGCCATCGACTTCAAGCGTTTGGCCGGTGATGTAATTTGAATCTGGACCTGCCAAGAAGGCAACCCCGTTAGCCACATCTTCTGGTTCTGACAGGCGGCCTAAGGTAATGTCCTTAGCAAAGGTTTGCATACCCCATTCGTCGTCCTTGCCAGCATTTTGACCAACCTTGTGGGCGATGTCAAACATCATTGGCGTCTTAACGATCCCTGGTGCATAGGCGTTAACCGTGATACCTTCAGCGGCTAAGTCACGGGCAGCAACTTGCGTAACCCCCCGAATGGCAAACTTAGTCCCACTGTAGAGCGCTAAGTTAGGGTTCCCGACAACCCCGGCTTGAGAAGTTGCAGAAATAATCTTCCCACCGTGGCCGAGTTCCTTGAATTTCGCGTGAGCAGCTTGAATTCCCCACAGTACACCACCAACGTTAACGTGGTAAACCGTGTCGAATTGTTCTTGGGTGATTGTGTCAATTGGGGTAGTTGGGCCAAGGCCGGCGTTGTTGACGATCACGTCAAACCCGCCGAGCTTGTCTGCAGCTTCGTTAACTGCCGCAAAGACACTGTCGCGGTCAGAGACATCCGTCTTGACTGCAATGGCCTTTCCACCATCAGCTTCGATAGCAGAAACAACCTTGTTGGCATTATCTAAGTTCAAATCAGCAATTGCAACTGCGAATCCATCGCTAGCTAAGCGCTTGGAAATTGCTTCACCAATTCCTTGTCCGCCGCCAGTAACCATTGCTACTTTTCCATTTGATGCCATGTGCCATTCACTCCTTCAGAATAAGTAAATTTCCAGGTACGCTCTTATCATAACGGAAAAATTATGAAAAAGAAAGCGATTACCCTAGATTTTGTGAAAAAATGTTCATTTATCACAAGATCTGTCAGTTAAACGCCCAATCACCTCAGCCAGTTAGGGTGACGACCCCTTAATTGTTTGCGAAAAAATTAGTTTGCTCACTAAAAAGGCCACCCATAAATGGATCGCCTTTCTATAAATACCTGCTGTTAAATTTACTTAGTCGTACTCAAGGAAGAAGCCGTTTCGGTACCAGCCTTTTCCCGTAAGGTCGCTTCGATGTCTTCCAATGACCGGTTCCGCGTTTCGAAAACCTTCTTTTGCACGAACCAGATGGAGACAAAGCACAGCACACCGTAGCCGATGAACAAGCTCCCCGTTCCGAAGAAGTCCAATAAGGATGGGAACGTCAGGGAGACGATCATGTTGGCCGTCCAGTTGATGACACTGGCAAAGGAGTTCCCTAAGCCCCGGATGTTCAACGGGAAGACTTCCCCAATCATGACCCACATCACGGGGCCCCAAGTGGCGGAGAAGAACGCGATGTAGACGGTCAAGGCGATTACGGAAATAATCGCTGCGGTTTGTGAGCCACCAGAGAATTTCATCCCAAAGCTCATGACGAACAGGGAAATCCCCATCCCGACGGCACCAATATTGAGCATCTTTTTCCGATCGATCTTATCCATGATGGCCACTGCCACCGCCGTGACAATTACGTTGAAGATACCGATACCGATGTGGGCCAGCAAAGCGGCACTCACACCAAACCCAACATCAGTAAAAATCGTCGGTGCGTAGTACAACACTGTGTTGCATCCCATGACCTGTTGGAAAATGGCTAAGCCAATCCCAATGATCAATGATGGCCGGACCATCTTGCCAAATAATTCTGACCAGCCGCCACTCACGATTTTAGCCGATTCTTCAATCGCAGCCACTTCTTGGTCAACCGCCTTTTCATCGTGCTTGTTCATGGTTTCCAGCACCTCACGCGCTTGGTCCATGTGGCCCGACTTGACTAAGAACCGCGGACTTTCCGGTAAGATCAGTCCTCCCAAGAACAGTAAAGCGGCGGGAAGAGCGGCAAAACCCAACATCCAGCGCCAACCAGTGTACATTCCCGAGAAGCTGTAATTGGTGATGTAAGCCAACAGAATCCCAGTCATGACCATCAGTTGGAATAGACTGGAAACCGTCCCCCGCTTATCAGCAGGTGCTAATTCAGCCAAATACGTTGGAATCAAGGCCGAAGCGGCACCAACGGCCATCCCTAAGATGATTCGGGAAATGATCAACGTCCAAAACTCTGGCGAGAACGCGGACCCCAAGGCCCCAACGAAGAAAATGATAGCAGATAACAGTAATAATTTCCGCCGACCAAAACGGTCAGAGGAAGGCCCAATGATGGCAGCCCCCAAGATGGCCCCCAACAAGACGGCACTAACGACCCAGCCCTGTTGCCAAGACCCCAGGTGCATTTGCCGCTGAATAAATAGAATGGCGCCAGAAATGACCCCGGTATCATACCCAAACAGTAACCCACCGAGTGCGCCGAAGAAATAGACAAATCCAGTTGAAACTTTTCGCATAACTCTCGCTCCTTATACGGCCTGCGCCGTAGACTTCAAGACTCAGAAACTCATTGCGTGATCGTCAGCTAAGGTGAGAAGCCGGCTTTCTTTGACGAAACCGGTTTGAGCAGCGATAGTTCGGCGGTTCACACTGTCTATGTGAATAAGTGTAAGTTGGTAACTTCAGTTGGTTGATTGTCGCAACCAACCATGAACATAATTCTAACACTTTTATCTGTCATTTGAAAGCGTTTTCTAAAGCGAGCTTGTACTTTTAGTCACAGACGTGATTCTGTCCATTAGAAAAGGCCGTCCCCCGCGGAACGACCTTGTGTGAAACAACTTTATTTTGCCGTACTCAGGTCTTGAGCTGTTTCGCCAGCCTTGGCCCGGAGTGTGGCTTCGATGTCTTCTAATGACCGGTTCCGCGTTTCAAAGACCTTCTTCTGCACGAACCAGATGGAGGCGAAGCACAGCACGCCGTAACCGATGAACAGACTCCCAGTCCCAAAGAAGTTCAATAATGCCGGGAACGTCAATGAGACGACCATGTTGGCTGACCAGTTGATGACACTGGCAAAGGAATTACCGAGTCCCCGGATGTTCAGGGGGAAGACTTCCCCAATCATGACCCACATCACGGGGCCCCAAGTGGCGGAGAAGAACGCAATGTAGATGGTCAACGCAATCACGGAAATAATCGCGGCGGCTTGGGAACCACCGGAGAATTTCATCCCAATACTCATGACGAACAGGGAAATCCCCATCCCCACGGCACCGACGTTAAGCATCTTCTTACGGTCGACCTTGTCCATGATGGCCACGGCAATCGCCGTCACCGCCACGTTAAACACCCCGATACCAATGTGGGCCAGCAACGCGGCGTTCACACCAAAGCCGACGTCGGTGAAGATGGTGGGTGCGTAATACAACACAGTGTTACAGCCCATGACTTGTTGGAAAATGGCTAGGCCAATCCCAATGATCAGCGACGGCCGAACCATCTTGCCAAATAATTCAGACCAACCGCCATTTTTCATTTGCGCTTGTTCCTTGATCTGGGCCAATTCGGTCTCCACAGCCGCCGTGTCGTGCTTGTTCATGGTGTCTAAAACGGCGCGCGCCTGGTCGGCATGGCCCGTCTTGACTAAGAACCGGGGACTTTCCGGTAAGATCAGCCCGCCCAAGAACAGTAAAGCGGCGGGAATCGCGGCAAAGCCCAGCATCCACCGCCAGCCGGTGTAGAAGCCAGACCAGGCGTAGTTGGTCACATAAGCCAGCAAGATCCCGGTCATGACCATCAGTTGGAACAGACTGGAGACCGTTCCCCGTTTGTCTGCGGGTGACAGCTCGGCCAGGTACGTCGGAATCAGCGCCGAAGCGGCCCCGACGGCCATCCCCAGCACCACGCGAGAGATGATCAACGTCCAAAATTCAGGCGCCAACCCGGACCCCACGGCCCCAACGAAGAAAATAATGGCAGATAACAGCAATAATTTCCGCCGACCATACCGGTCAGAGGAAGGCCCAATGATAGCGGCTCCCAAAATCGCGCCGAGCAAGACGGCACTGACGACCCAGCCCTGTTGCCAGGAACCCAGGTGCATTTGCTTTTGGATAAACAAAATGGCGCCAGAGATGACCCCGGTATCGTAACCGAAGAGCAAGCCACCCAGTGCCCCAAAGAAATAAACAAATCCGGTCGAAACTTTTCGCATAGATCTCGCTCCTTATGTGGCTTTCGCCAAAATTCACGTGTGACAAAATATGTGGAAGTATAGCTGAATGTGTAAGTTGGTTTTTGTTCACGTTGGTTGGTCGGATAAACCAACCCTGAGAGTAGGATAGCACGATTATCCTTATTTTGGAAGCGTTTTCTTCAAAAATAGAACTTTTCCGTAACTTTGTCTAATTTCTGAAAGGCCCCGTCCCAATGGCAATCCCGGCCGCACCACGCTTTATCGTTTTACCCTGACACGTACTTTCTGAGCCCACGCAAAAAAGTTTGAGAACCTCAAATTCTCAAACTTTTTCGCCGCTTTTAAATAGCCGAAACGTGCGTCAACGGGCAGCCGGTTCCGCTTAAACCTGATCATCAAACAATCCAAGCCCGGGATTATTCAATGATCAGCCTTAATGCTCACCGGCTAAGCGCCCTTTGCCCCACTCTTAACTGGCTACAATTCCGCCTTCCGGTACGCTAACAGCTGCGCACTAATGCCCTTGGTCTGTTGGTAGACCTGCTTGTAAATGGCGTGCATTTTCGCATATTTCTTAACGTTTTCTGGGTTTGGTTCGTAGGCCTTGCCGAAGTGAACGAAGGTCTTGGCACAGTCCTGGAGTGAGTCAAACCAGCCCAGACCAGTGGCCGCAATCATAGCGGCGCCCATGCCTGGTCCCTGTTCGTTGGTCAGGCTGACCACTTTGCGATTGAAGATATCGGCTTGAATCTGCAGCCACAGTGGACTCTTGGCCCCACCCCCGATGGAAACGACGGTGTCAAAGTCCGCGCCATTTTCCTCGTAGATGTCAAAGAGGTCTCTAAAGGAGAAGCTGATGCCTTCCAGCACGGCCCGCACGAAATCGTAGCGCTGATGGGTGCCGTCGATACCGGTAAAGCTCCCCCGAATATCAGCGTCCGCATACGGTGCCCGTTCACCCACGATATAAGGCGTGTAGAGCAGGCCGTTGGCACCAACCGTGGACTTGGCGGCACTGGCGACAAATTCCGTAAAGTCTTCGATGGGCGCAAAAGTCTTCTTAAACCAGCTCAGCGAGTACCCCGCGGCCAAGGTGACCCCCATGGAGTAGAACTTGTCCGGAATCGCGTGGTCCTCGAACTGCAGCACGCCGTGATAGTTCACGTCGGCATTGTCCTCATACTTCAGGACCACCCCAGACGTCCCAATGCTCGACAGCACCATGTTAGGCTGCAAAATTCCTGCGCCCACGGCTCCGGCAGCGTTGTCGGCCGCCCCACCAAAGACTTTGGTGGCTGGCGTCAACCCGGAAAATTCGGCATAGGCAGCCGTGACGGTCCCGGCAAAGTCCACCGACTTGATCAGTGGCGGGCACATCGACAGCGGGATATCAAAGGCGTCACAGATTTTTTCACTCCACTGCCCCTTGGCGACGTCCAGCAAGACCGTCCCGGTGGCGTCAGAGTAGTCCATAGCCAAGTTGCCGGTCATCCGGTAACGCACGTAGTCTTTGGGCAGGACAAAATACTTGGCTTGGGCCCAAATGTCGGGCTCGTTTTCCTTGACCCACAGCAGTTTGGTCAGCGTGAAGCCTTCCAACGGCTGGTTGCGCGTAATGTCAACGAATTCATCGCCCAGCTTGGCCTCGATTTCTTCGCGTTGCGGTGTGCTCCGCGTATCGTTCCATAAAATGGCTGGCCGCAAGACCTTCTTGTTGGCGTCCAATAAAACCAACCCGTGCATTTGCCCAGAGTAACTCAGGCCCTCGATATCTTCGGCGGCCAAATGGTCGTTTAAAATCAACCGGACAATGGCCACGGTCGTGCCGGAGACCCAGTCCTCTGGATTCTGTTCATTGTAGCCGGGTTGCTGTTGAATCAAGTCGTAGTCGAAACTTTCTTGGGCCACGATCTGCCCGCTGTGGTCGAGGGCGGACACCTTCACGGCACTCGTGCCCAGGTCGACGCCCAGTACGTACTTCCCCATCAGTCATTCCTCCTAGATGTTCTTTGTTCTAGTTTACCGTAAATCACGGTTTTGCGACCACGCAAATTGGCGGACGAACCCACCGTTCGTCCGCCATTTGCTGGTCAGTTATTTCGCGTCACGAAACGATTACTTGCTAAGGGTTTCGATGATGTAATGGTTGATTGTATCCTTAACTTCCTCCAAGTGATCGGAATGCGTTGCGGCAATCAATTCTGATTGTGGCTTGTCGATTGCGTAAGCTTCCAAGGACTTCAAGTCAGCCTTACCGCTTTCGATGTCGGCACCGATACCAGACTTGTATGAGCTGTAACGGTCAGCCTTCAGGGTATCTAAGAACCCGTCAGCCTTCATGGCTGCAGCAACCCGCAGGCCGGCAGCGAAGCTATCCATCCCAACGATGTGGCCTAAGAAGAGGTCTTCTGGGGCAAATGAGGAACGACGTGGCTTGGCATCAAAGTTCAACCCACCGCGAGGGCCAATGCTGCCGTTTTCAACGACTTCATACATTGCGGCCGTCGTTTCGTATAAGTTAGATGGGTATTCATCAATGTCCCAGCCGATCAGCTTGTCGCCTTGGTTGGCATCCAATGAGCCCAGTAAGCCGGCTTCACGTGCCACACGGATTTCGTGTTGGTAAGTGTGACCTGCCAAGTTGGCGTGGTTCCCTTCCAAGTTCAACTTGAAGTCTTTGTCCAAGTCGTATTCCTTCATGAAGGCAATCGTGGTTGCGGCATCAAAGTCGTATTGGTGCGTCGTTGGTTCCTTAGGCTTTGGTTCGAGCAGCATTTGGGCGTCGAAGCCAATTTCGTTGGCGTAATCCTTAGCCATGTGGAACATCTTAGCAGCGTGTTCTTGTTCTTGCTTCATGTTCGTGTTCCAGAGGGATTCGTAACCTTCACGGCCACCCCAGAAGACATAGTTTTCAGAACCCACGCGCTTCCCGATTTCCAAACTGTGCTTGAGTTGCGCAGCACTGTAAGCGTAAATGTCAGCGTATGGTGAGGTGCCAGCCCCTTCAACGAAACGTGGGTTGGTGAACATGTTAGACGTGTTCCAAAGCACCTTCATGCCAGAAGTCTTTTGGTTCTCAACGATCTTATCAACGACTTTGTCGAGGTTCGCGTTGGTTTCCCGCAGCGTGTCGCCTTCTGGTGCTAAGTCGCGGTCGTGGAAGCAAAGGTAGTCAACGCCCAACTTGTTGTAGAATTCAAATGCGGCATCGACCTTAGCTAAGGCTTGGTCCATTGGATCCGTGTACTTGTCGTATGGCCGTTGCGCAGTCCCATCACCGAAGGGGTCAACCAAACGTTGGTCAAAGGTGTGCCAGTAAGCGACGGCAAACCGTAACCAGTCCTTCATCTTTTTACCAGCAATTACTTCTTCTGGATTGTAGTATTGAAAACCTAAACCTGATTTTTTATCTTGATGGCCGACGTATTGAATCTTGTCGACGCCTTTCCAGTATTCTTCAGTCATAATTTTATAATACCCTCCTAGTTAGTTCGTTGCGACAACCAACTTACAAATATCAGTATACAAGGTTTTTCTGTTTTTGCAAGCGTTTTCTTTAAATTTATTGGGAAATCTTTTTGGCGTACGGTTTTGTACCTTAGTGGCTTAACCATCTCCGTCAATAAACATGATGGTTGTTTCACAGTATAATCGTACAGTTATGGTTATTAACTTTATTGTGAATCTTATAGATTTTAGCTTAATAGACGCCTATAATAGGCTTTAATAACAATGTTTATTTCTACTGGGTATTTACTTATCACCCAGCACTAGGAAACTGGGTAATCGTTAATCAACCATTTGAGGGGGAACCATCATGTTTAAGGGGCACAACGAATCGCTGCATTATAAGATGTACAAGAGTGGTAAATCCTGGGTTTTCGCTGGGATTGTCTCGGTTGGACTGTTAGTTGGTTTCGGCGGTGTCACCGCTTTGGCAGACACTGCCCCTACCGCTTCCGACGACCCGACTGGACAAGTTGTCGCGGAAAAGCAGCCGGCAAAAGATGACGATTCAGCAACTAAAGAGCCGCAAGCTGATTCTGCATTACCTGACGACTCGAAGCCTGAGGTCACGACCCCTGACGGCCAACAACCTGCCTCAACGCCGGCAGGCTCCAATCTTGAAAATCCTGACGACCAAGCGCCGACAAAAGATCCTACCAATCAGCAAGAACAAAATTTAGACAACGCAGATGTACATACCGAAGAACCAGAGACACCAGTGACTCCGACACCAACCAAGCACCCTAGTAGGTTAGCTAAGTTGGCTGCACCAGCACCAGCACCTGCGCCGGCTCCCACTGCAACACCCACTGCTGTTCCAGAAGCTGCGCCTATTACCGCTAGCGATGCGTCGATTGATACTTGGATGCCAAACAAGACGTTGCAACAACTGGTCGCTAACCAATTAAAGAAGAGTGTTAACGACTTAACTAAAGATGACGTGACAAGTCTGACCAGACTTGAAGCTACCCACGTGCTGCACAGTCCCAATGTTTTTGTTGATGGTACTAGTTCCTTTGACCTTAAGGGATTAGAGTTAGCGACTAATCTGACTTATTTGGACTTATCGTTTGATCCAAGTTATGACACCTTAAGCCTATCAGAAAAAAAACGTTCAGAATGGGGAGATGTCACCTCCCTAGATGCTCTATCCGGCTTAACCAATCTGCAAACCTTGCTTTTAGCACATAACCGAATCACAGATATTTCTCCGTTACAGAACCTAAAGCATCTAAAAGTATTAGATGTGTCAGACAACCAAATTTCAGATTTCTCCATGCTGGACGCCTCAATGCTCACAACAATGTCAATTGGTTCCCAGATTGCTACATCCAACACTGTTCAGTTTATTGATCCTAAAAATCCAACACTGACTTTATCTCAACTCGTCAAACTACCTCAAAATCTTGATGGTCAACTTAAACGACCTTTTGATGTACCGGAACGTTACGCTATATTCACTAGAGATTTAACAAAAGAGATTAACGGCAATACTTCAACCATAAAGACTTTATTTTATCGATCAGGAACCGATTTGCAAGGCTATCAGGTTTTAGATGATTCCGGAACTGTTCAGTTTACAAACATTGCTCCACAGGAGACCCCTTATTACATCAATAGCAATGAATGGAGGAACATCTACGATTATCCCGGTTCCACTCCCATTCAGACTCCCTACAAATACTATCTGCGAGCTAATTTACAGCTCTACTACACGCTAACTGGCAGTACTACCAAGCAACATACCTCTTTCACCGTCTTCATTCCCTACGACAACCTTCAAACCGCTGGCGACCTCACTGTCAAGTACCTCGACGCAGATGGCAAAGCCATTCAAGACGATCAAGTCATTTCAGGCAAGCTAACCAGTGACACCTACGACCTGACAGCGGAAACCACCAGTCTTAAGGGCTACACCTTTGACCATGCAGACGGTAACCTGACCGGCCCTTACACCACCGATCCACAGACGGTTTCCTTGTACTTCACCAAGGACGCCACCAAGCCGGTCACACCACCAGTCGTGACGCCAACCACGACCGTTACCGTGACGACGCACTACGTGGATCAAAACGGCCAGTCGCTACACGCCGACCAAGTTCAAACAGGTCAGGCCGGTGACCACTACACCACGGATGCCGTCGATATTCCTGGCTTCGCACTCACCGCCACGCCTGCCAACGCTAGCGGGACCTTAGGCTCGACCGACGTCGCTGTCACCTACGTTTACAACCAGCTGGATAACCCGGACCAGCCAACGACGCCGGCGCCGATTACTGATAACTCTGATGATGACGCCACCGCTGGCACTGGCACTGACATCATGACTGGGCAACAAGCCGCTCAGGTCACTCCACAAGCTGATGACGTTGCTAACCTTGTCAGCCATGCCGGTCAAGCCGCGACCATCGCCGACCTGACAGCTACTGGCAATCAGCCGGCCAAAGTAACGACCACCAACACTGCGACTGCCACGGCTTCATCGGCAGCCAACACCATCACTACCAAACCCACTGCTAAGACGACCCTGCCACAAACCAATGACCAAACCCGCTCACCATTAATCGGGCTGGCCCTGTTGTTGGGCACGCTCATTGGCTTCGGGCTAAAACGTAAGCAACGCTAACCAAAAAAATCTGACTCAGCCTTCATGGCGAGTCAGATTTTTTTATTCAGCTTCTTCGGCACTGGGCCGTTCAAAATTCAATTCATAATGCGTCAGGTTCAAGACGCGGTGGGTAATCACCGAACAGCCACCTAAAACCGTAGCCAGTCGGGCGTTTTGCGTCACGTCGATGGGCAGGTCATTTTGCGCCAGACTGTGGTAGACCTCGCGAATTTGCGTCAACAGGTCCGGAATTTCTTCTACTAATGGTGAGTTCAGGAAGAAAGCGTCCGGGTCCAGTGAGCGCATCAGGTTGTAGATCAACCCGCCGATGGCCGTGGTAAATTGGCGAAGCACCACCACGGTATCCACGTCGCGGTCTTGATACAGTTGGACCAAGCCGGCCCGGTCCAACGTGGCCAAACCTTTTTTCTCTTCAATTTGTTGGATAATCGCGTCTTCGGAACTGATGTCTTCGGCGTGGACCGGGTGAGAATTGCCCGCACCATCCATGGCGATACTGACCACAGTTTGGCCAATTTCACCGGCATCGCCGTGTTCCCCGCGGAATAAGTCGCGACGCAAGATGATACCGGCCCCAATTCCGCGGTGAATACTGACGGTCACGGTACTGTTCAGGTCCCGCGCGCCGTTGAAGTCGCGTTCGTATACGGCCGCCAGATTGGCTTCGTTTTCCAAGACCACCGGCACCTGGTAAGCGGTGGTGAAGACTTGTTCCAAGTCCACGTCAGCCATGTCGATGAACGGCGATGTTTGGACTTGATTGTCGAGCACGATGCCGTGAATGGAAAAGCAAATTCCCAACAGGCCGTGGCTGGTCTGGTCTTCGCGACGCAACTGGTCGATGTAGCGCTTGATCTGGGCCACCATGTCATGGATCGACTGCCCCTTGGTTTCGATGCGGTCATACTTCCAGACGTGGCCGTCCAAAAATGTAGCCAGCGCATGCAGGTGGCGATACCCCAGGTCAAACGTTAACGTGAAGCCGTAGTCCCGGTTGATTTCCACCAGTGTTGGCTTCCGGCCACCCGCGGTCGACGCCTCACCCAACCCCAACTCTGTCAAGTAACCGGCGGCCATCAGGGTGTTGTACAGTGATGAGATCGTGGACTTGTTCAAGTTTAACTGGTGAGAAATCTCTATCCGCGAGGTGGGGTGGTTATTAAAAATTTGTTGCAGAACCAGACTTAGATTTTGATCGTGCAACTCGTTACGATTCATACTGCGACGAACCATGTGGTCCCCTCCTCAGGAAATGTAATCAGTACGGTTGGGCGTTTGCGTAAACCAACTAACCAGCAGATGCTAATGCTCAATATTAGCTTCAATTGCAAGCGGTAACATTCATCACACTCTGGTTTAGTGAACCAACCAACTCCAGTATCACCTACTGAAACGTAAAATTCAACTGTTTCTGGCGAATTTCTGTGAAAAAGGCGCGTGAGCAGGTCTCCACCAAGTTGGTGCACAAAAGGGGTTGAGGCAGTTTTGCCCCAACCCTGGCGTGATGACTTTACTCATGAACTTTAATCTGTAAAATGCGATCCACATCCGCGGCCGTTTGGACCGAAGTCTGATGCAACTCCAGCGCCGTGATGGCGACCATGTCTGACGGCAGCAGCTCAAAGTCGCGGACGGCCAAGTTTTCTTTGAGCCGGTCGGCGTGGGTGGACTTGGGAATCACCACGATGCCGCGCTGCAAGAGCCAGCGCAAGGCAATCTGGGCGGGCGTTTTGCCATACTTACGGCCAATCTTTTGCAAGACCGGATTGGTGAATAAACCGTTTTGGCCCTCAGCAAAGGGTCCCCAGGCTTCCGGTTGGATCTGGTGCGCCTGCAGGTAACTGACTGCGGCCGTCTGTTGGTGAAAGACGTTGATGGGAATCTGATTGACGGCCGGTTGCACCTGATTGAAATGGGTGAAGGCCGCCAGTAAGGCTGGCGTGAAATTGGACACGCCAATCGCCCGAATTTTCCCAGCCGCGTAGAGGTCTTCCAACGCGCGCCAGGCCCCGTAGACGTCGCCGATGGGCTGGTGAATGAGATACAAATCCAGGTAGTCCAGCCCTAACTTGTCGAGTGAATCCTGAAAGCCGCGCTGAGCCCCGGCATACGTCATGTCTTGGACCCACAGTTTAGAGGTGACGAAAAGTTCGGCGCGTGGCACCCCACTGGCCTGAATGGCGGCCCCGACCGCCGTTTCGTTGTGGTAGGCGGCCGCGGTGTCAATCAGTCGGTACCCCAGCTGGAGCGCCGTTTCCACGGTGGCCTGCGTTTCGGCGAGGTCCCAGACCTGAAAGACGCCCAGGCCAAGTTGCGGCATGGTGACGCCGTTATTTAACGTGACGGTCATTGGCCCGCCTCCAATTCGTGAATCAGCTGGGCCACCCGCGTCTGGATATCATCTCGGACCTGCCGGAAAGTGGCCAACACTTCCGCTTCACTTCCGGTCGCTTGGGCCGGGTCAGGCAGCGGCCAGTGGCGCCGGTCAACGGTCGGTGGTGTCATGGGGCATTTGTCCCGCGCATCCCCACACAGTGTGACCACCACGTCGCTACTGTTCAGATAGACCGGGTCAATGAGATTTGAGGTGTGCTGCGAAATGTCGATGCCCACCTCAGCCATGACTTGGACCGCGCGGGGGTTCAGCCCATGCGTCTCCACACCTGCACTAGCAATCACCCAATCAGCCGGCGCTAAAGCCCGGGCAAACCCCTCTGCCATTTGGCTACGACAGGAATTACCGGTACATAAAAAATACAATTGTTGACGCATGGGACTCACTCCCTTATCAGTTTTGATGTTCCTGACGCCAGCGTTTGATATACGCCAGCCGTTCCTTGAACCGGCCTTCGCGTCCCTGTTCGGTCGGTTCGTAATACACGTGGCCTTGCAAGTCGTCCGGCATCGTCTGCATGTTCGTCAGCTTGTCCTTCGTATCGTGCGCGTACTGGTACCCCTTGCCGTAATTCAGGTTCTTCATCAGATTGGTGGGCGCATTGCGAATCTGCAGCGGGACCGGCTCGTCGCGGGTCTCCTTGACGTCCTTCTTAGCGGCTAACCGCGCCTTGTAAATGGCGTTGGACTTAGGCGCTAACGACAAATAGGCCACGGCCTCCGTCAAATGAACGTCACACTCAGGCATCCCCAAAAATTGGCAAGCCTGAAACACGTTAACGGCAATGTTCAACGCGTTGGTGTCGGCTAGTCCAATGTCTTCACTGGCAAAACGGACCAGGCGCCGCGCGATGTACAGCGGGTCCTCGCCCCCCTCAAGCATGCGCGACAACCAGTAAATGGCGGCGTCCACATCGGAGTTGCGCATGGATTTGTGCAACGCTGAAATGATGTTGTAGTGCTCCTCACCGGTCTTGTCGTAGAGCACGAACTTTTGCGTGATCAGCTGTTTCAGGTCGTCCATGGTCACGGTGACCTGCTGGCCAGACTTCTGTCCGTTCAGCACGGCCATCTCCAACGTATTCAAAGCGTTACGGGCATCCCCGTTGGCAAATTCCGCAATCGCCCGCAGTTCGTCGGCGCCAATACTTACCGTGACGTCGAACCCATCCGGATTGTTGAGCGCATTGGTCAAGAGCTGTTCAATGTCGCTGGTCTCTAAGGCTTTGAGCACGAAGACCTTGCAGCGTGATAAGAGTGCGGAGTTGACCTCAAACGACGGATTTTCCGTGGTGGCACCAATCAAAATGATGCTTCCCCGCTCCACGTACGGGAGAAAGGCGTCCTGTTGGGCCTTGTTGAAGCGATGGATTTCGTCAACGAAGACGATGGTCTGCTCGCCAATCTCCCGGTCGCTTTCGGCCTGATGCATGATCTTCTTGATCTTACTGATACTGCTGTCGACGGCACTGAAGCTGAGAAACTTGGCCTGCGTTTGCCGGGCAATAATCTCGGCCAGCGTGGTCTTGCCCACACCCGGCGGTCCCCAGAAAATCATCGACGAGACTTGGTCATTTTCGATCAGTTCCCGCAGAATCTTCCCGGTCCCCAGCAAATGGGTCTGCCCCACGAACTGGTCCAGCGTCCGTGGCCGCACCCGACTCGCTAACGGGGTGTTCTGGTTATTCGCAAAGAGCGACTCTTGTTCCACGTGAAACACTTCCCTTTTAGGTCCATGATACCTTGTTTTGGGGGAATACAAAAGTCATTAAAACTCGTGCTTCCTACTATTACTAACGAAATTGACGCACGATTTGTCACCCCTAAATGGCCTGCACCGTCAAATTTGGCAGGAATTTCTACGATAGTTGACCCCGTTGTGCCTGAGCCTGCAGTAGCGCGGCCTGTAAGGCGTCATCAACGGCATAAATGTACAAGCCATTGACTCCCCGCGTGAGTAGCACATTCAACTCATGCGGTAAGAGTTCCGCGGCCACGGAAATTTTTTGTTTCTGGCCGTTGGCGTCCGTCACCGTCCGCTTCTTAGTCACCTTGCTATTTTGGCTAGCGCTTGAATCAAACACCACGTGACCGTCCCGGTATTTAACGGAAGGCCCGATGATGACGCCACTATAGTTCAGGTCAAAGCCTTGAATCGTAAACGTTGACCCGACTTCGCCCAACGTCTGTTCTTGTTCCGCCCAGGCCAAATGCTTGGTCCACCGTGGTTGCCCCTTGGGCGTTTTCAATTGTTTGTTCCACGGCAATTTTAGCTTTCCGACCGTGACGTAATCGGTCTGCTTGTTCGTAGATGAGTATGGCCAGTCAAACGTTGCCAGCATGCGCGATAGACCGTGACTTTGGTCTTGGGCCTTGGCTCTGATAGCCTCATACATGGCCACCGGATCTGTGAACACTTTTAAATCGTAATTTTCGTCCGGGGGCACGGGGCCCACGAGACCGTCTTGCACCAGATGTGTTAACCAATCCTGCGTCGCCTGATTGGCATTCATCCGCAACTGGTGGTTGAGAGTGATGAGACCGCCCTGATGTTTCGCCCGTTGTTCCAGTCGTTCCACCTGTTCGGCCGAAATATATCCTTCTCGACTAAGAATCTGGCGCTTATCAAAAACGGCCACCACCACTTTGGCTCGCGACAAAATGTCATCCCACTGGTTTGTCCCGCGATAGGACTGCTTGCCTTGGGTCCACAAAAGATGGGCCTCGTCGACTAAGACCACATCGACCTGCTTGTTGTCGGGATTCATGATAAACGTCGTCGGCTTGCTGACGTGTGAAACCGGGATGCCCAGCTTCTCCGCGATATTTTGATAAACCTTGACCTGCTCATCGTGATTGACCAGCAGGTAATTTTGCGCGGTATGATAGGCCGTATAGTTTTGGTCCTGCCCCAGCTGCCATAGCTGATAAAACAGCGAACTCAGTAAGACTGTCTTGCCAGACCCAGCCTCACCTTCCACCAAAATCAGCTGGTGACCCTGTGTCGCTTTAAAGGCCGCCTGGATTTTCCGCAATATTGTCTCACGCGCGTGGTCTTGTTCCTGCGTCAGGCTGTGAAACGGTGAGGCCTTGAACAACGCCGAATCCCGCACGATGGCTTCGATGGGAAATAAATCTGCGTCAATTTTATGCAGTTCTCGCCAAATGACTGAGAAGATGGCGTTCTTCTCGTTGGCCGTGTAGTACTTATTTTGCTGGTTTTCTCGTCGGTTGTTCAGGCGTTTGACACTGGGTACACCTGACATGTAGAGCATCATGCTGTTTTCAATATCCATCGTCAAGGACTTATTGAAATGCGGATGGCCAATCACCACTAGCTGTGAATTCGGGCTTTCCGCCAGGTATTTCCAATCTTTGCGCGTCGCTGGGTCGATTTCCAGATGTTGCCAGGTTCGATGTGCAATATCGTTGGTTTCGCCCACGTAGACTTGGTAGTCGTGTGCTTTTTCCTTGTCGTAAACGATGTAGACCGTGGGATATTCCAGTAACAGTTCGCCCCGGTTGCCCGAGACCTCCTTTTTAATCTCAAGCGATACCTTATCATCAAATTCAACTTGTTGAATTTCGGGCTTTTCAACCTTTGCCATACTGTCACCCCTAGTCTTGGTCAAATTTCCAATGACGGTGCACGTTGATCTCGTGTTTCTGTTGAACCAGCTCGTTGGGTGTGACGCCGAGTTGGTCACACATGTAATACGCATAGGTCAAGACGTCCCCTAGCTCCAGCTTCAGGTCAGCGATTTGCTGGTCACTGAAGGTCTGCTGGCTGTCTTGCCAGAGAAATAATTCATTGACTTCCGCGACTTCCACCGATAGTGCTCGAGCCAATGCCGGCAACGTATGGTACTTTTCCCAGCCCCGTTGATGCCGGAAGTCTCGTAATTCCTGAATCACCTGTGAATAGTCTAAATCAGCCATGTTGCGCAGCCCCCTGTCAGTTTGGTTAGTTGGTCAAATTATACCATTGAGGGGATCGGTTTGAGAATAGCTTTTGTATGGCACATAACTTAGCCTGGCACCAGAAAACTTCCCGGATTTAAAATTGAAGTGCAACACCTGGTAAGGTAATTTAGGGTAAGTAAATAAGCCATGAAGACCTATACTTTTAAGCGTCGAAACTAAAGACATGTGGTGATGTGTCTTTAGTTATAAATCAAAAAATTGGCTATGTCTTCAACGCAATTTTTCAATTACGATTCTTAAATCCCAATCCCAAATCAAAAATTCCTTGCTTCTTCCCAATTATTTCGCTCAACCACATTCCTGACAAGCCACTCACTCACCCCAAGTCAATTTTCCAAGCCATCCCCTCGAAATCTGACCGTACACAAGCTATCTCGTTGACCTGACGTACCCAAAAAAGCTATGCTAATCTCATCAATCAAATTCGCTTTTGGAGGGGGTTCACTATGCACCAGAAATTACGGTTCGGGTTTCTCACATTACTAGCGCTACTCAGCGTCCTGTTGCTCTGTGGTCAGCCGACGCACGCGCAAGCTGCCGCCAATCCCAGTAGCTTTGCCAATCGTCAAGGCCTGTTGATTGACCTTGGCCGGCATCCCCTCCCTGAAAAAGACCTCCAGCAGGTCATTCAGGCCGCGGCGGATCAGAAGTTTCAGTACGTCGTTTTACATTTGAGCGACAATGAGCACCTGAGTTTTCAATCCAAATATCTCAAAAACAAGGCTTCTAAAACGGTCCTGTCACCCGCGGCCCTCAAACGTTTGGTGAAATTCGCCAGTGCGCGTGACGTTCAGTTAGTTCCGGCGCTAGACGTACCCGCCCACACTGGGGCGTTGTTGCGGCAGCTGAAGAAGTCGCACCCAAAGATTTATCGCCGCGTCAAGCTCGACAGTCAGTCACTAGATTACACCAATCCGGCCACCGTGACGCTGGTCAAAAAGCTCTATCAGGAACTCGACACTAGCTTTAAAGCCCAACCGCAACGTGCACTATTATTAGGCGCCGACGAAGTACCCGGGACAGACAAGATGTACCAGAAACTAACGACCTTCATCAACCAACTTAATCAATTTCAGAATAAACGGGGCTACACGACCATCGTTTGGAACGACTCCCTACTGAAGAGTCAGCTCAAAAAGCTCAACCGCAACATCGTGGTCAATTACTGGTCACAATCTGGCAACCGCGCTACGACCAAGGCGCTCACCAACCGTCGCACCAAGCGGGTGTCCGTGAGCGACCTCCTGACCGCCAAGCGGACCATCGTCAATGCCAACAGCTATGCGACCTACTATCAGCTCCAGTTCATCGGCAATGTGGCCAATGATCAGTACTTCATCGACTACCTGCGCGACTCATACCGGCCCTATTTCTTCAATGAAATCAACGCCGCCGGCCAAAACCAAGACCGCACTTACGAGCCCAAAGTCACCACGACGGGCACACTGGTCAGTCTCTGGGGCCACGACGCGCAAGGCGTCAAGACCAGCGCGATTGTCGATTTTATTCATAAGTTAGAAGTTCCCAAGTAAAAAGGACCGGCAGTAACGTCCAGTCCCTAAATGTTTTGTGATGACACCTGGCTGTTGGCCGGTGCCATTTTTAGTCTTCAAAGAAGTCTTGATCAATTTCAAAAATTTCTAATTGTTGTTTTACTTGAACACCGACATGATATTGCAGCATCAATTCCGTCAGCTGAATACCATCAACTAACACGATAGAAAAGTTTTTCGCCGTCTCAACCGCTTTAGTAGAAAAGCTAGACGTAGTAATAAATACTCCTCGGTCAGCGTGATAGCGCGACAACGCACCATAAAATGAATCAATAGCTGGTCGTTGCACCGTATTCGCTTCTTCATACCGCTTAGCCTGTACGTAAACTGTACTGGTTCCCAAAGCATCCTGATTGATCACACCATCAATTCCACCATCATTACTCAACTGCGTAACCCAGGCTGATCCATTTGGCCCCTTATACCCCATCGCACCTAGTAGTTTGACTACCAAGTTTTCAAAAAAGGCTGGTTCTGCTTCACGAATCCGCTGAAGTAAGCTAGTTGCCACCTCATCATTGTAAGCATTCACCTGTTGGGTCAATCGATCGACTGTCGCCGCTTCATCATCCGTTTCTGGCACAACTGCATCTTGCTTACGCTGACGCCGTTCCGCTAGGTCGCGTTCATGCTGGATATATAGTGGCTGCTGATGCAGTAACTCACGCGTCACCGCCACTCCGGACTTGGCAATCTGTTGACCCAACTTTGAAATGGCATAGTACCCCCGCCGTGTTCGCCGCAGTAACCCAGCAGTCGTCATTTCGCTAACGGCCCAGCCCACACGATCCTCGATGATATTTTGTTGATTTGGATAGGTTAGCTGTCGTAGCTCTGCCGGCAGTTGTAAACTATCCGCTACTGCCACGTTTAACTTTCTACCATGCCATTCCGATTTAGTAGCAACTAATGCCAACACACTCGGTCCTAACGCATCCCAGGTGGGTAACCCATGCTTGCCGATTTTCAATTGGTGATAATCCATGACTGATGCGACCTTTCTACGTTGTTGTCAGGTTTATGGCCTCATTATAAAAGAATTGTCACCAAAACACGACTACTTTGTCGTAGCCAACTTAAAAGCCTCCTGGCAAGTGCCATGAGGCTCTAACTCATCCTTGATAATACTGTAACGCCTTCGCCAGCTCCCGTTTCACGGTCTGGGCCAACTTCTGCGGTGCCTTGACTTGAATCTGCGCGCCCTGGCTCATGACCCACAATAGCGTGCCTCGCGAGGCCAAATGGTCACCCTTGATAATCACGCTACCATCGTCTTCCCAACTGGTGATGCGCGCATTGGGCAGCTGATCCAGCGCCGTTTGCGGGTAGCCCCAATACCGGAATTCATACGGCGTATCCGATGCGCCCGCCAACAAATGTGTCAATGATCCGGCTGCCAATCGTTCGGTACTTGGGACTGTCATGTTGCTGTCCTGAGCGACGTGCGCCTCTTCAAAATGGTCCAACCGGTAGTTCAAACTCTTGTCTCGTTCCGGCAAATACATCACGACGTAAAAATAGAAATCAGCAAAGTACACGCTCAACGGCACGCCCGCACCAGACTGGGCAATCGTTTCGCCCTGCTGGTTGGGAACGCTACTGCGATAGCTAAACGCAATCGGCGTCTGGTGAGCGATCCATTTGGAAAAGCTCCGCAACCGGGGTAAGATTTCGCGGTCACCATTGGAAAATAACGGTGTGTAGTCCTTCAATGTCTGGTCAATCAATTGCTCCACTACCGGCTGATCTTCGACCGTAACCAGCGCTACCAAATGGTCTTTGACCCGCAGCAACTCCGTCGTCGTCAATGAGCGCGTGCCAATCACCATCTTGAGCAGTGCCAAGACTTCTTCGGTCGCTAGCGTGCTGCCCTTGGCCAAATGATAACTGCCGCTCGTGGTGTCCCGCTGAATTTGAAAATCAGCTTCATCTCGATCGACCGCATCGCGAATCACCTTAATATCGCGCTGGAGTGTCCGTTCCGTAACCTGATAGTGGTCCTTAGTGGCCTCATCAATCGCAATCTTTTCACCACTGATTAGTTTAAGTAAAATGTTAATCACGCGTTCTTGACTCTTCATCGTCACCCTCCTAAATCACTGACGAAATGGCTGTCGGCTATCAGTCACCACGACCATCTCGCTTGAATAAATTCAGTATACCGTGTGGGGGTGTCACTACTTGTCGCTCGGAAAAATTTGTTGCGAAATTTTACTGATGACCATACTAAAAAAGCGACGCCAACATAGCGTCGCATCAAGCTTATTCAATTATAAAATTCATGCAAAAATTGGGTTCTTATAATATTTGGTGTCGATAGAAAAGCCTGTCGACACCATTTTTTGCACAATAAAAGGGACACACTGCCCCACAATAACATAGTCGACTAAAACCAATTGAAAGTGAGAATGACAATATGTCCCAAGAACAGTTTACACGAAATCTTCTAAAAATTAAAGACGAAATTAATGCGCCCCCCGAGGGCTCTTTATTCAAATTCATAGACTAATAATAGTGGCTTTAATCCTTAATGTATAAGGGATTCGTACACCACTAATCAACTTCATTATAGTTATGTGTCACCAAATTGTCACCACGGTGTCACCACCAAACACGGCAAGGGCGATGGAACTGTTAGCTTTCCGGCTAGCAGTTTTTATTTTATCTTGTCCATCATAAAAAGGACGCCTAATAATAGGCATCCCTTGATGGTTAAACTATTTTTTCGCTATTAATATCTTCGTGCTTAGTGCTGCATACATGCCGTTTATCCCCGCATGTTCTACCTGCACTGAATTCACACCTAACTGTTTTAATCTATTTCGGTATTCTCCAATATGTTCGATATCTAAAATCACCAGTTGGCCCTCTGGTTTTAACACTCTGTAAGCCTCATCAATTGCCTTTTCTCGACTGGATTTTGGTTTCACATTATGGATTGAAAGACTGGCCACAACACTATCAAAGTGATTGTCTTCAAAGGGAAGTTTTGTCATATTACCTGTCACTAATTTGCTGACATTACTGACCCCCATTCGGTCAATGTTATGTTGTGTTTCTTCAATGGCATTTCCCGATTGATCGCCTTGATTCCAAATATCCAAACCAACAACCTTGCCAGGAGCCTTTAATTGCCGAGAAATTTCTAACAAGAATGCGCCATGTCCAGTACCCAAATCTAATACTTGTGAATTACTAGATAGGTTCATTTTTCTCACTAGACGTCTAATAATTTTATATTTTCCCGAAAGCGAAGTATTTAAATACAATCCACTAAACAATAACAAAACAATTGGAAAGATATAATTAGTCCAGTCTTTTGAAACAATTGCCGTAACTAGTCCTACAACCCCAACCAATAGGAACATTATTGGCACTAACGGCGCGTCAATCCCTTTTTTCATAAAACACCTCATCCAAATACTTAGTAGCTAATATGTAGCTGACAATGACCTAATTATGACTGAACACACATCAGATTACAACTAATAATCTGTTAAGCCTATAGGACTTGCTTGGCGTTCTCTTAATGAATACTAAACATCACGTATAAGATTCGTTATCCTCCGGAAGGATAAGACACCACCGCTATCATGTTTCTAGGCCGCGATAAAACAGGGTTATATTAAATTGCTTGTTTAAGTACTTTAAGTCGGTCAATCAGATTGACCCCGTACGTTTTTGGCAGTCCGTTATGGTTCCAAGCCATGACGAACCATGTACTGTGAATAGCACCGAACTCAATCAATCCGACTGACCGAATAAGTACCGCTCTCGTTTAAAACGATAGCGAAACAGGTTACTTGAAATCACCTATTCACCAACATAGAGCGCCATTTTCCGCTGAATTGCTTCGTGGCCGTTCTAAATGACCACGGATTTTCTAAATGTATTGGGTGCATTTAGCCAAGTCCGAATTTCGGACCTGGCTCGACCGTGATATTACTTACTCGCCTGAGCGATTTTGAATGCTCTAAGTGAGGATGAACCACTTAGCCAAGTGAACATGCTTCATCTGCCCCGCCGTCCTAACAGAGTAGAAATTTTCGACCTTGTACCTGTTTCAACCACACCGCAATAAGTGGGCCAGTTACTCACCCTCGAATCATGACTGCGTGAACCGTCTTCACCTAGCAACCAGTCCCGTATTTCGAGTTCACTTCTAGCCACCAATTACCCGTTAACCACACACCCTAGAACTTTTCACCGAAATTGGCGTAAAGTTGCCATCAGTTTTTAATTCAATCTGGCTCCCCAAAATTGGGGAATGAGGTCTTAGCAGCGTATTCCATCCGTCCACAGAGGGAGTACGCATAAGTACGCCATCAATTATTCTGCACGAGTGTGGAAAGGATACTCATTTTTTGAGCCTCCTTCCAAAAGAGGCCCTATCCGGTCCCTATGGGGATGCACGTTATCACTTATGACAAACAAAAGGGGGGTGGCAAACCACCACCCCCATATTCATATCTTTAAATAAATGCCCCCCCACTTTTACGCTAGGCTTCCCCTGTGGGAGTAATGACTAGCCACTTACCGAAGATAAGTCAGAAACACGATCTATCCCGTACAATACTGTCGTGAATCGCTACTCTATTGGTGGTAGTCCCCACTATTTCCCTTATTATCCCATGTCCGTAACTGTAGTTACGCTCGTGTCTCGTAGTTGGAACTACACACCACTATTCAATCCCGAATAAATGTCAGCATTTGCAAGCATTCTGACTAGTATTTACGATCACGAACAACCGTAGTTGAAGTTACCCTTGTTCGCTAGAAACGGATCACAATTAAGCCATCATCAGGCACCTCAAAGCTATCCTCTGTAATGGTCTCGTTGGTTCCCATATCATTAGTTGAATCGCTCCTAACCTTGACTACAGCGTCATTATCGAACTGTGAAAGGAACGCTATCATCTCACCAACTGTAAATGATTCGTCCATGCTACCCCACCTTTCTAACCAGTCATTTTATGACTCAATTAAACAACAATTCACGTCCATTGCATCCCCCGAATAGGTGCAACTTTGGGTGCACCCCTAAATTAGAAGGTTGCACCCTTTTCGTGTACTCTGAATGACTTCTTCAAGCCCTCACTTGTCAGCAATTGTCAGCATTATACAGCATGCTTAGGCTAGTAATTGCTGGTCTCTTATCCTTACTAGAATCCCATGCAGGCGGCACCTTTTTACCTGGATTCACCTTAATACTTCTAAGGGTACAACTCATATCATAAGGCCAATATTTACCACCAAATGATCCCAACATCTCTCAACAATCCAGTTAGGGTTTGCAAGGGGGCAACGACTGGGGTTTATAAGGGTGTATGGCCCCGTCTCTGTCTGTTTGACCGTATCGGGGATGATTTGCTTAGGCCAATAGAAAAGGCCCCGACAACTAACGTCAAGGCCACTCATTGTCTCACTGGTATAGCAGTCATCTCATCGGGTTTCTTAACCTCACCTGAATCAAGTTTCTGCAGCTTATCGCGTTCAGACTCAGGCATAGTGGAAATCATGTATAATACCTCGAGCCCCAAATGATTCGACGTCGAATCATTTGAAAGTGAATCAGAAACTTTAATAAATTTCTGTGCTTGTCCACGATCCATGTTGATTGACTCGAGCCATTTCAAATATTCCCCATGCGCCAAATCGTTCTCTTTAACCCACTTTAACCGCCGACCAATCTCAAAGATTGCCTGGCCGCCGGTCCTATTAAAAATGACGATAAATTCTGTTAAACTTGATTGCTTATCGTATCCAACCTATTTCGTATTTCAACAGTGACATTATCTACTTCGCTTTTTAAGGTCTCATGTAAATCAAGGTTTTTCTCCAATCCAGCCACATTAGTAGCATATTTTCTCATAGAAGGCATGAACCACTTATATGTGAAAAGGTTATGTAGACCATTCATACTTTTCGTTATGCTTTCTAATTTATTGTTTACGCTCCCAGAATAAAACGGTGCATTTTCACGTCTAACCCGAGAAAAGTCATTAAAAGCCTGAACAAAATCTTCATCTCGTTGTTTCATAACCGCTAACTGGTCGTCGGGCTTTTCGGGTAAGCTATCCATAATCGGTTGCAATAGACTTGAGGCATCATATGCTGCAATCAAACTTTTTGACAAATCTTTATAAATTTCCAGTTCTAAATCAAATCGTTTTTGGCTGATATGTGACTTATCACTTAATTGATGCCTCATAGATTCCAGTTCTTTCTCAGTTTCCTTTCTGGAATGTTCCGCATCACGTTGCTTGACTATAGTCCAAATTCCTCCAATGATAGTGGTAAACCACAGAAGAGGGCTCATCTGACTGAAAACATCCACGACTATTTTCCACATTTTTCTTTTCTCCTTTAAGTATAACTATCCGTAGAATAACAAAACCCCAGCGTCTCCGCTAGGGCCAGTCTTCTATTCTGCTTGGTAAATGTGTAAGTCGTCCAGAAAGTAACAGTCAGCGAACTCTAACAACGCCTGTGGCTTGTATAAGTGGGAGTAGCTAGACCCGGACCGACCTAGGGCCATATAGCATTGCGTATCAGAGTAGTTTTTGAAATATAGCATGTTCAATATATCTTGGCTTTCTTGATCGCATTGGCTAATAGCCTGTTTAACTTGCTTAACAACCTGCTCTGCGTATAGATGCTGGACTATTCGCCGATCACTGTCATTGTCACTACTAGACCCCTTAGGCATCCCGTCTAAGCGCTGTGAGCGTAGTTCAGTTAACGACTTTGAAGTTATCCGAACCATACGCGGTAACGTCCGAGACAGGAAACTAGCCACCTTCTGCCGGGTCTTCTTCTCGTCTACCTCTGGAAAGACGTCACTCATACCTACATTCTTGAAATCAATATCTGTCACCGTTAGCAGCTCCCATCAGTCTAGTTGTCAGTGGTACAATATAACTATTCGGAGTGATTGGTGAGGGCTGTTAGCGCGGCCTTTTTATTTTGGTTTCGACATCGAAAAGATGTGCGCAATTTTGCGCTAAGTTCATTTGAAGGACTTAGGGGGGACTGCCGAAAATACGGCTACCAGAGTTGAGCTGAATATTCAGCCCAATTGAAGATGAATGGGTATTCGTGTACCCTTTTCAGTTATAGTCCTAAACTTGCAGTTTGACAGTTCAGCCTAATTTGACTGCTCAATTTTGAGCCATCAAACTCAGTCAACTTGATTGACCCACTTTCTCTTTCGCGCAGAACCCTTTCTCTTTTCTTAGATCCAGTGGTTCAGAGGGGTAGCTTCCTTTAAGCTGGTAATCATGTCCTTTTAAATATATAAGTGAATCCTGTATAGGCATTCTGTTTCATGATTGTATTGATCTAATCAAGCTAATCATTATTATTACGATTGTCCAAATATTTCAGTCTAATTTTAATTATTTACTTCATTGCTAATTTCACAATCCAAAATAGGGGTCATTTGCCCTACAAAGGGTTTTTCTTAAATTCTTTAATTCTTAACATTCTTGTTTGTGTGCATGTGAATTGCAAGAGTTGTGTATTCTGACCGCATTTTAAAAGTAGTCGTTGTGGCTAGTACTTACTCTGCCAAGGAAAGCCACTGATAAAATGGGTGTGCAAAATAGAAAGTGAATTGAAACAAGATTGAAAGTAAATTTGATTTCATTCGTCTTCGTCAACCTGATACCTATTCCAATTCGTTATGGTCACCACACTATATTCGGAATAGGAATGAACCCGAATCATCCCCGACTTCTTAAATTCATTGACCCACCGCCATATTGTATCTGGACTACGTTGATATCTTTTACTTAACCCTTCGTTATATTCCCGTGCTAACGAAAAACGGCCGGTCATGAGTTCTCCACGCTGTATCTGTTTACGCATCCCACTTTGAAAGCTATAGTCCTTACTATGATTGGCTTTCATCAGCATTATTTCCCAGAGTCTCAACTTTAGTGGGTCATGCCAGACTGCCGAATCTCGAATCTTTCGATATATCTTTACATAACCCCTATTAGTTGCCATAATTCACCCCCTATCTGCCACGGTGAGCGTCTGCATCGAGTAGCTGCCCTATTTGGTCGTCAACTTGCTGTAGGTTATTTCTGGTCATGATGCTAAGCCAATTAACGCTGTCGAATATCCGTTCAGCTTCATAGCCAACGCCCTTCATGTCGATTTTTCCTTGTCGGTAGTCACCCACCACATTAGAGAGAACATCCAGCATTTCAACCACTGCAAACTCCATACTCTCCGCTTCAATCACCGTTGCTTTTACATCGTTTAAATCAAAATCCATTGTCTTAGGTCTCCATTTCGTGATAAAATGAAGCCACAAAAGGCCTTATCAGGTCTGCATATTCTGCATTCGTCCACGCTAACTCGCCAAAGTAATAGCTGGATTTTTTTGTGCCTTCATTCATTGTTTCTAACTCCAATACAGCGGAAAACTCCGCTCAATTCAATAACAAATCGTTATACAATATCTGCCGACTAAATCCATCACCCTGCCGTGGTTTTAGATTTGATGTTCCATCATAAATTTGTCGGCTGACACCTTACTGATACGGCTGATATTGCCAACCGTGGTTACCTGTAATCCCTGATTAATGAACTCTGTAAGCGTCTGTGGTGCTATGTGGAGATACTTAGCCGCTTCTTGCTTAGTCATGTAAGGGCCATACTTCTGACGCTCCCCAGCTTCCTTGAAAGCCACGATAGCCATCTTCTGCATGACGGATCCGATCTGGTTCATTGACTTATCTGACAGTTCAAATGGAATTTCCATTCTGTACGCCTCCTGATTAGCCTGTAATGGCTTGTTGTGGCTTTTCTAGCTTAATCTGATAAATAATACCTTGGTTAGCTAACGTGGCCTTAATCTGCTTGTAATCCATGCCTAACTCAATCAATACGCTTGTTTGTGACTTAACCTTACTTAAAGCAGCAGCTTCATCCGCCGTTAAGTATTCCGTAATGTTCTTACCCTTGGGGATGCTCCGTAGCTCGCGTATTTGCCTTGCATTAAGCCCCAACGCTTGCATATACATAAGGCTGTTAACGTACATATATGCCTTGTCCCTAAATTGGTCGCTGTCTCTAACGGCATCCCTCAAGCTCTTCGATGACTGCTTACCGAACTTGAAAGCCACACGTCGGGCTATTAATTCTTCCTTCATGGCGTAAAATTCTTCGTTTAAGGCATCCTTAAATCTAACTACCTGCGGGGTGTTATGAAACAAAGTAATCAGGAATGATGATTGCTTTTCATTAAGCTGGTACACTTTTTTCAACCGTCCCGCTTTCGTTCGTTGCATTTCAAATGCAACGTAGCTCCATTTACCCTTTCGGCTTATTATCCGGTGATACCGGTAAATCAGCGAGTTAACCGCATGATGGGTTAGCCCTGCGTACTTCGCGATAATATCGCCGGTGGTATATGGCTCTGCGTTCACACTACCATCGGTAAGAAACACTAGTTCATTCATACGGACCCGGACACCTCCTAAACTTGCTTATAAAGCCAATCATTTAACTTATTAGCTGTACCAACTCGAACATTGGTACGCTCACCGGTTAAAATCTTATCCAACGTCCAACGGCTGACTCCCGTTTCCTTTGAAAGGGATAGGACATTTAAGTTCAATTCACCACGCTTTCTGCGCACGGCCGTTAGCATATCCTTAGAAATTTGTGCCATTCAGTTCAGCCTCCTTTCGTAGCTACATTTGTGGAACTAAAATTATTCTACAAAAGTAGAAATATTTTGTCAACTACATTTGTAGAATAACTATGCTATAATACTAATTAAATCGTTATGGAGGTGATTTTTTGAATCGAATTAAGGAGCTACGATTAAAGCATAATTTGACCTTAAAAGAACTTTCTACTAGAACAGGAATTTCTGTTTCTTCATTGAGCGCTTATGAACGTGGCGATCGATCTCCCAAAATAGAAGCACTTGAAACACTCGCCAAGACGTTCGATGTTCCATTATTCTACTTAGATGGTTCTGCTGGCCGTGATGGTCAAATAAGAGAGGTCGCACCCTACCTAACGCTTAATGATGATGGAACTATCGCACTTAACATTCCTGATGATTTTCAAAAGGAAATCCAAAAAACTTACAATGAAATACCTGAGCCAGCACAATTCGGTTTTGATGTATTTAATGACGTTTGGGAAAAAGTCGACGAGTTTGCATTCAAAGTTCCACCTTACATTAAAGATGCTGTGAACCTATACTTCTTAAAGCTCTTAAGTCGTGCCAACTACACCGATCAAACGGGAAATGATCCAACTCATGGACACAACAGTTTCAATTAAATAGCCATCTCCACATTTCTTACATAACATCGCCCTGCCGTGGTACGTTATGGAGGGATTAACAATGGCAAACTTTAAGCAATACACCAAGACGAACGGAACCAAGGCATGGGAATACACGTTGTCTCTAGGCTTTGACCCAGCTTCTGGTAAGCGGGTACGTTCACACAAGCGCGGTTTCCAGTCCAAAAAGGAAGCCCAAATAGCAGCAGGTCGTGAGGAATCATCGGTATACGATCATGGCATTAAATCAGGTCGTAAACAGTCCTTTCAGGAAGTCTACGACCTGTTTATGGTTCAGTATCAAAAGACGGTTAAGAGTAGCACTCTGCGCAAGGCGTTGGGCTTCTACCATAACCACATTCTCCCCGCGTTCGGCAAGAAGGATATTAAGAAGGTCACACCGCTTCAATGTCAACACGTCATTAACGACTGGTCTAAGTCCATTCAAGACCCTAAGAAGGTCATGAACTACGCCAGCAAGGTGTTTCAGTACGCAATGCGTATGGAACTGATACAGCGTGATCCAACTAAGCTCATCACCATTCCAGAACGGAAAGACAAGCCAACCGGGGATATTGACGGTAACTTCTACGACAAGGACGAACTCAATCTCTTTTTCCAATGCCTGAACAAAGAACGTAATGAAAAGGCCAAAACCCTATTTAGGATTCTGGCTTATACAGGGATGCGTAAGGGCGAGTGTCTGGCTCTGAAATACTCTGACATAGACTTCACCACTGGCACCATCTCAATTACACGCACGCTGTCCAATGGCGTTGATGGTCTCATGCTGGAAACACCTAAGACGCGTGCCTCTATTCGGACTATTGATATTGACCCGGAGACGCTGAACGTGATTAATCGTTGGCGGTTCACCCAAAAGAAGGCCATGCTCATGCTAGGATTCAACATTGGCAACGACCCCGACCAATTCGTTTTCACCAACAATAAAAACAATCTGCTGACGCCTTCCCGTACGACTATCTGGCTCGATCAGATTATCAACAAGTACGGATTGAAGCGCATCACCACGCACGGCTTCCGACACACGCACGCTAGTATGCTTTTTGAAGCCGGTGCATCCATCAAGCAGGTACAACAACGGCTAGGCCATGCAGACGCGCAAACAACTCTGAACGTCTATACCCACGTCTCCAAACACGCTAAGAAAGACACCATTAACAAGTTCGTTAAGTATATGGAATCCTAGCAATTGTCACCAAAAGTGTCACCAACAAAAATAACGCTAGCCACAACTAGCGTCATTCCAACGTTTCTAACGGTTCATACCCGATTAAATGCGCCCCCCGAGAGTCGAACTCGGATCATGAGGACCGAAATCTCATGTGCTATCCATTACACTAAGGGCGCCTAACGCCTTTATTTTAGCGCAATATTAGTTTGATGGCCAAATAATTTTACTTACCGCGCCCCCGACGCCTTGATGGCCTGCTGTTCCAAATAGTCTTCCGTGGCGTCCGCATTTTCCCGGAAGTCAGCGATAAACGTGGCTCCCTGCGGCGCTACCGTGGCGGTTTGCTCGCCATTGATATCGGTGACGGTCAGCTGTTCGCCATCCCAAGCCGCCGTATCGTAATGGCCGTCTTCGATTTGGTCCAAGACATTTTGGAAAATATCCAATACGGCCTGGCGAATGATGGCGTCCTCCGTCACGTTCTCACCGTGTTGCTTCAACTGTAGCTGGCGCAGTTGCACCTCATCCATATCCGTTGGTACTTGAATAAACATCGTTGTGCCTCCCATAATTAGTTTTATTGCTATTCTAGCACGTTCCGGCAAAGAATAGAGGCAAAGCGTTATCCTTCTCACAAATCTGGTGTAAACTAAGGGTATGTAAACGACTATGACTTTAGGAGGTGGGGCGACTCATGGAAGACTCGATATTGGACTTTACCACGAACTTGGCCATCCTCCACCGGCAATTTCAGCGGGCGATGAACCAAATCCTGGAAGCCGACAAAATGCCCATCAACATTACAGAATTTTATTTACTGGTGCTGGTCTCAGAGACCAGTCAGCTCAACCAACGCCGGGCCGCTTGGACGATGGCGGTCGATGAAGGCCTGATGGCGCGCATGGTGCACCACCTGGTCGATTTGGCCCTACTCCAAAAGGAAACGGATCCCGACGACCGTCGCAACCGCCGCTTGACCCTGACTACCGACGGCAAAACACTGGTCAAACAGGCCATTACCGTACTGCACGACTGGTGGCAACAGGCCACGCCCACCGATGCCGACTTCGACTACGCCAGCATCACCGCGCAACTACAGCTACTGTCATCACGGGTCCTCCGTGATCAGACCGAGAGTCACTAGCCGCATTTCCTGTGAGGAGGGATTTGTATGAGTAAAGCCATTACCATTGCCGAGGCCCAACGTTACGATGCGCGCACGATCAACGTGATTGGCATCCCCGCGCTGGTCCTCATGGAACGGGCCGCCCTGGCTGCCTTCAACAATATTTTAAATGATGATTTCGACCTGAGTCGTGTCGTCGTGGTCGCGGCCACCGGCAACAACGGCGGCGATGGGATCGCGGTCGCACGCCTACTGAAGATTCGCGGCATCAACGTGGAAATTTACCTGCTGGGCGATCCGGCCAAGGCCACCCCACAAACGACGCAACAGCTTAAGATTGCCAACTACTACAACATTCCCATCACCGAAGACCTCAACCACGTGGTCAACGCGACCGTGATCGTCGATGCCATCTTCGGCGTCGGTCTGTCGCGCGAAGTCACTGGCAAATTTGCGGACGCCATCAACGCGATTAACGCGGCGGACGCCAAGACCGTTTCAATCGACGTGCCTTCGGGTATCAATGCCGATACCGGGGATGTCCTGGGCGTCGCCGTGGTGGCCGACACCACCACGACCATGGCCTACAACAAGATTGGCCTCCTGACCACGATTGGCAAGCACCACGCCGGTACCATCCACGTCGCTGACATCGGCATTTATGCCCAAGACCGGCTGGAACACGCCCGCTGATTGGACGCTCGCCTAACCAACCACCGATATTTATTCAGAAAGCCCTTGAATACGAGTAAAATGGGATGTGCGAGAGCTGAGTGACTTTCGTGTTTCCCGACTAACGACTGACTTGCTAATCAGGTCAGTCGTTTTTTCGTGGCAAAATTCCTCCGAGGCACTTCACAAGCTTTCCCCACGAAAACCCAGTATACTAGGGATAAGTAGCGGCGTTCAGCTTAATTTAGCTAGCCGCAGAATACATTTCGGAGGTGCCCCATGTCACAACTCGAAACTGGCTTTACCAACGTTCAAGCGCTGGACCCCAGCATCCTGGTCGACCTGCGCTATGCCACCACTGACAATTTTACTCATCACGTGATTTATGATTTCACGACCGCCATCGCGCGGACCGGGACGGCTAAGAAGCTCGCCCGTGCCAGCGCGTTATTACGGGAACAAGGCTACCGACTCAAGGTGTGGGACGCCTATCGTCCCGTTCCTGCTCAAGAAAAATTGTATGAGGTTTATCCTGACCCGTCCTTCGTGGCCAAGCCGAACCCGAATTTTTCTCACCAAAAGGGCGTGACCTTTGACCTAACGCTGTGTGATAGCGACGGCAACGAGTTAGAAATGCAAACGCCCTTTGACGACTTCACTTCAGCGGCGCACCGAGACCATCCCCGCACCGCTACTCAAGAAAAACACTACCAAATCCTCAACCAAGCCATGGAAGCAGCCGGCTTCTTCGGCTACGAAAACGAATGGTGGGACTACCGCGACACGGAAATGGACGACTACGAACCAGCCGCCGCGGACCCCAACGACTTCTGACAATTCTTTTACCTGACGCCTTACCGTTCCCCAGAGCAGGCAGAACTGGCTGACGCAGGCTTCTGGTTTCACTAGTTCTGGTGGACAAAACGCTGTCGCTCCGGGAGTCAAGACATTAATTCAACTTTCAACCTTTAGTTAGGACAACAAAATCGCCTGACATTCTCAAATTGATTGAGAATGCCAGGCGATTTTTTCTATTCACTTTGCATAAATGAATGATCCGGAATCCGAATCAGCGTGAAGCGGTTGGCCAAGCGGCCGGCGTGCAAGCCGATGCCGTTGACAAAGGACTTCTTGTAAGTCGTCTCAATGACCCCGACCCAAGCGCGTTGGTGGCGTTGGTCGTATTTGGCGACCTTCTTGGTATCCCAGGTGTAGGCCGACGCTGGTAAATTGATCGCTTTTTTGCCAGCCGACACCGTGGCGTCCGTACTGCTGACCTGGTATTTTTCCCCTTCGGTCAGGTATGTATAGGTCTGCACTGGCTTTTTACCGGTACTGTTGTTGACCGTCACGTAGTACGCCGACCCGTTGCCATTGCCCGTGTTGATGACCAGTGGCTCGTAACGGGTGGTTTGGCTGACCCGGTCGCCCAGCTGATTGACGTTTTGGAAGAAAGTCGTGTAGCTCATTCCCCCGAAGAATAGTAGCCAGACCACTAGCTCAATCGTTGAAATGGTAAAGTTCCGCCACGAAAAACTGTGGTGTTCCTTCACAATCAGCCGGATACGCCGCACGCGCATGTCGTGGACCATCCAGACCAGCGTTACCAGGACCAGCAACCACAGTGCCATCCCGACCAAGTTCCATGTCGATTTCATTTTCCCAGTTCCCTTCCAAAAATAAGTCTCTTACTGATGGTACTTTTCTCGCTAATGGTTTTGCTCACCGAATCAGTCTCCTCCATAATGGTATACTTAAATGGATATTCTGCAACGTTAACCACCCAAGTTTTAATTTTCAATTAAGGAGGAAACCCTCGTGTGTACTAGTCTAACCTATACGGCCGCAACAGGCCACCACTTTTTTGCCCGAACGATGGATTTTCCAACGACGACCCCCTGGCGGCCGGTCTTTTTGCCGCGCAACTACCACTGGCACACGGCGTTGGGGGACTCACGAACGACCCGCTATGCGCTACTGGGTGGCGGTCGCATCGCCAGTGATTTCAGCGCCTACCTCATGGCTGACGGCGTAAATGAAACCGGTATCACGTGTGCCGAACTTTACCTGCCCGGTGCCGTCGACTATGCGGACGACCCCGTCGCTGGCCAAATCAATTTGACGCCCCAGGACTTTATCAACTGGGTGTTGGGCGAACATGCCACCCTCGCCGAAGTCGTAGCCGACCTGCCACAAGTCACCTTAGTCGGCCGCAAATGGGGCGCTGACCGCTACGTCTACCCCTTCCACTGGATCTTGAGCGACCGCCAGGGACAAACGCTGGTGATCGAACCCACCGGCGGACCCTTGACGGCACAATCCAATGCGGCGGGCGTCTTGACCAACACGCCGGTCTTAGCCACCCACTTGCAAAATCTCAACGACTTCCTGCAGGTTCCCGGCGCCACCTTTACCGCAGCGACCCGGCAAGCCGCACAGACCTACCTTGCCAGCGGCCAGCCCCTCCCTGCTGGCCCGGTGCCAACGCGGCGCTTCATCCACATGGCGTTGCGCCGATGGGGCACCCCGCCAGCCACGACCACTACAGCCGCGACCACCCAACTTTTTCGCTGGTTAGCCGAGGTCCAGTTGCCTTACGACCCATTACGTCGTCACGAGGGTAACCATAACTATACCCATTACCGGGGCGTCATTGACTTGGACCGGTTAACTTACAACTTTATTCCCCGCACGACCCATCGTTTGCAACAAATCAAATTAACCCCCGAAATGGTGGTACATCAGCATTTTCCGCACGCTTACCCTGCTAATTAACGTTAAATGTTGCAAACCTTAACGTTAGCTTTAATCCGATTGATATTTCTTTGAGACAATTCTGTAACAACTCCCTGATAGTATTAGTCTTGTTGAAACGAAGCACGACATTCAAAATACGAAAATTAATTGAAAAGGGAGTTTGTTTACATTTATGAAGAAGACGTTGACTGATATTATTTTAACTTTGATGGCTACTGTAGCCTTTGCGATTGCCGGGTTTGCAATTACCCAACCCACTGACGCTAGTGCCGCTACGATGTCATACGACAAGATCCACAAGGTTGCCAAAGCCCAATTAGGGAAACCTTACGGCTGGGGCGCTACTGGTCCTTCCCGCTTTGACTGCTCTGGTTTTACTAGCTACGTTTATAAGAAGGGCGCTTCCAAGAAGATTCCGCGGACCGCTCAAGCACAATACAACAAGTACAAGCACGTGAGCTACAAGAACATCAAGAAGGGTGATTTGGTCTTCTTCGGTGGTTCCAAGCGTTCTATTTCTCACGTTGGGTTATACGTCGGTAACGGTCGGATGATCGATTCCCAAAACCGTGGCGTTGTGACTGAAGCCGTTCATGCCCCATGGTGGCACGCTGTTGGTTACGCCCGCGTTGGTAATGTCGAATAAAGTTAAGCACCACTAACAGTTCCAAACTTCATAAATGAAATAAACTGTATCCCCCGTCGTTGGTCGCGACGGGGGATTTTTGGTTACCTAACTGAAGGTTGAAATTAGCATTAACGCGATAGTCCCTGGAACGACAGTGTTCTGTCCGTTAAAATTAGTGAAACCAGGAGCCTGCGTCAGCCAGAGATTCCGCCTGCTATGGGGGACACCTCCAGCCAAAGAGCGGGCTTCCAGTTCGCTTTGAAGCCTGACAAAACCAGTCAGTCTCCAAAGTCGCCCCACGCTGTAGGCTGAGAAAAGACCTCAGCCAACACCGTCGACACAGCTGGCTCCATCTCTGTCTGTCTCCGGCAGATCGGTGATTATCAGCAACACTGTGTTAGAGACTAGTCGCTAGATCAGCCGCCACCTGGGGCTAAGCCGACTTTTACTGGCAAGCACTCCTGTAGCCGAGAGTCCGCCAAATATGGGTTCAGCCGTGGGAGTTGCCTTAGCGGCGCGGTTTCATGCCGCTTAGGCAACTGGCGTCTTTGAGACGCGATTTCCGGCTCAAAGCGAGGCCGAGACCGTCTCTCAGGCTCGGTCCGGTCCGCCCACTGCGTTCCAACCCATAGTTGGCGGACGGTAGGCGACCAGTACACACTACGAAGCTGTAAACGACTAATTTTTACGCCATCAGTCGCACGGTGACAATGGTTCTAGCTGATTTCCATCTTTCAACCTTTAATTACCTAACACAAAAGGACCACCAGCACTTTTCGCTAGTGGTCCCTTTTGTTGGACTGGCGCTGGTCTAAGCCACCAGGTAAGTCCAGATTTTTTCTGATAGGTACGACGACTGATCTACCGGCGCAAAGCCAATTTAATCGGCCGTTTGAAAATCAACTGGGCCACGCCCAACCGATTGGCCAAGACGATGTAAATGCCCAGCGTCACCAAGCCCAGCACGCCAACGTAACCCATGGCGAGGAGCTTGCTGGTGAAAAACAGGTGGCCGAATGCCCATTGACAACCGTCGACCAAGACCGTGGCTACCACGGCAAAAATCAGGTTTAGCCGGGCAATCGGTCCGATGGCACGCACCTGAACCGCATAGCTTCGGCGAATCAACCGCCAACTCACCAACGTGATCCAGCCAAAGGCGATGCCCGTCGTCAGCAGGGCCCCGTAACCTTGAAATGCGTACACGAACGGCAACTGTAGCACGATTTTAATGCCCAACCCCGTTAAGAGATAGGTCGTGGCCTTCTTACTCATCCGCAGCGCTTGTAACACCGTCAATAGGTCCAGCGCTAATCCCAGCACCAGGCTTTGCCAGACGTTAGCCACCAGGTAGGTCGCTCCCGCCCCGTCAAAGTTAAAGAAGATGCCGTACGTTGGGTAGGCAAATACGCTGACCAAGATGACCAGTGGCAAAAGGACAAACGTTAACAGCTGAAAATTATTCGTTAATAACGCACTGATCTGCGGCCGATTCCGTTTAATATCCCCTAACTTACTAGCCAGCAACGGTAGCGACGTTTCCGCCACCGCCATGGCCAGTGACACGATGACCGTGGTAATCTTGTTAGGATTAGCGGAAAAAATCGTGAAGACGTACTGTGTCATAGCCGCCGTTTGATGTAACATCCCCTGCATGATTTGCTTGAAAAACAACTGATCCACTAATTGACTCAGGGTAATTCCCGACCCCACAATCACGAAGGGAATCGATTCATAGCCAATCATCTTCAGCAGTTGGCCGGCCGCGTGCTGCTTCTTATCCTGGCTCTTAGCCGCCAGCTGACGGTACGTCCCGCGTTGTCGCCACAGATGGCCCAACAGGTACAGATAACTACCGATTGCCCCGACGAAGGCTGCCGCCACACTGATAAAGACCGCCTGCACATAACTTTGATGCCAGACCTCGATCAGCAAATAAGTGCCGCCCAGAATCACTAAGATGCGAATGAACTGTTCCCACAGTTGTGAGATACCAAAGGGCTTTAAGTCCCCATTTCCCTGGAACCATCCCCGCAAAATGCTCATAGACGGTAAGATGATAATGGCCGGTACCAAGCAGCGAATCGCCGTCGTCGCGTTGGCCACCGAACTGACAGGACTGTTGGCCGCCAAAAGCGGGGCCAAGCCGTACAGTAGCGCGCCACAGATGACGCCGGACGCCACCATGAAGCCAAAACCCGCTACGGCAATGTGTTTAGAATTTTGAAAACTATCTTCCCCATTAAAAAACGCCACCCGCCGAGCAATCGCGGACGGAAAGCCCGCCGTCCCCAGCGCGATGAATAAGGCATAGGGCGTGTACGCCGTGTTGAACAGCGCCTGCGCCACGGTTTGATGCTGCGGCGATCCAATCATCGCCAACCACGGAATCAGGTAAACCACCCCTAAGACCCGCGAAAAAATGCTCCCAAATGAGAGCCAAAACGATCCAGAAATAATTTTTTTATCCATAAAACTTGCTCTCACTCTTCTAGTCTAATGCGTCAAGCACCACTAGTCAGGATACACTTCTCACCCACCACTGTACATAACCAATGCCAAAGCAGCGGTGAAATTTTAGGATACTTGGCAAACGATTGGCGGTTGCTGCGGGCAACCTTAAGGCGTGTTAACTGGCCGCCTGCCGTTGCGCGAGTAGACGCTGGAACGCGGTGGGCGGACCGGGCCGAGCCTGAAGTGCGGTCTCGGCCTCGCTTTGAGCCGATGGCCCACGTCTCAGGCTGGCGGTATTCCCCAGAGCAAGCGGCACCTTGGCTGACGCAGGCCCTGGTTTCACTAGTTTTGGTGGACAAACTGCTGTCGCTCTGGGAGTCAATATACTAATTCAGCTTTCAACCTTTACACAAGAAAAAGGAGTCCGGACAGTCGCGTCCCGAACTCCAGAATTTTAAATGAAATTTTTACACACTACTGATTGACTAGCCTGTCACTGGTACCTAATCGTTAACAACAGATGGATGCGCCGTGAACCAGTCCGTCATGTCGTCCAGTCGCTGGATACGCAGGCTCGGCAAGCCGCCCCGTGAGATGCCGTGGAAGCTTTGCGGGTAGCGGACGAGATCCGCATCGACACCGGCCCGTTTGACCGCAGTGAAGTACTCTTCCGATTGACTGATGGGACAACGCATGTCCCACTCGCCGTGTAGCAGGCGAATCGGCGTGGTCACGTCCGGAGCATACGCCAGCGGAGATTGCCGCCAATACGCCGCGGCACCCCCTTCCGCAAACAAGTCCGTCGCCAATTCTTCTGGATTGAAGTAAAAGCCAATGTCGCTGGTCCCAAACAGGCTGATCCAGTTGGTCACCGCACGTTGGGCCACAGCCGCCGCAAACCGCTGCGTATGCCCCACGGCCCAAGTCGTCATGAACCCACCGTAGGACCCCCCAGCGATGTATTGTCGGTCAGCATCCAGTTGCGGGAAGCGCGTCAAGGCTTCATCTAAGCCCGTCATCACGTCCGTATAATCGTCCTCACCATAGTGGCCGTTGACGTGGTCTTCGAAGGCCTGGCCGTAACTGGTCGACCCGCGGGGATTGAAGAAGACCACCCCAAAGCCGCGGCTCGCGTGGACCTGGAATTCATAGAAGAACGTTTCCCCATAGTTAGCGTGCGGACCGCCATGCACGTAGAGCAAAACGGGTTGTTTAGCAGCCGTCGTTTGGGCCGGTAAATACCAGCCTTCTAGCGCTTGACCGTCTTCGGCTTGAAAGTCAAAGCGCTGCGGATGGGCAAATTCATGCGTGTCTTCGTAGGCGGCGTTGGGGTCATACAACGCGGTCTCTTGACCCGTCGTCAAATCCAATTTGACCAAGGCGCTCGGCTGGTCCTGATAGGAAACTGCCAAGACCACCGTCTGGGCATCGACAACGGTGAAGTCCACGATTTGCCGCGCCGTGTCGTCCACCAATTTTACGCCCTGCGCATCACCCACGTAGAGTTGGCTGTGGGCATGGAAGCACGCCGCAAAGACGACTTGGTCGGCGCTCAGCCACCGCACCAATTTTCCCCCCGCCTGCTGAACGAAATCGCCCGCAAATTCTGGGGCCAGGTCGGCCTGCAGCTCAGCCGTCAAGTTGGTCACGTGTTGGCCCGCCTGGTCGACCAGATACAGGTTGGCTACGGTATGGCGGCCAAACGCGCCATCGTCACCAATCAGCGCGACCTGTTGGCCATCCGGTGAAAGCGTGGCGTCGTCAAAATGCCCCTGCGCAAAACTAGCCGTCAAGTCGGTCAACTCACGGGTCACCACGTCAAAGCGGTAAGCGCCGTGGGCAAAGTCGCGGTCGTTGTCCGGCTGGTCATCTTGTAAAATGGTGACTGCCTGGCCATCGTCGCTGACTGAGGTCAAACTAAAGTCAGCACCCTGCTGGAAGAGCTCCTCTACCACACCCGTCGCCGGCTGATACCGGCGTAAGCGATAGGTCACGTTCAGAGGCAACCAGCCGTAGCCATCGGCCTTATTGATCAGCCGTTCCACGTGACGGGTCTGCGGAAATTTTTGCGGACTCGGCAGCTTGGGTTGCTCAGCCGTTTCGGTCGTCTTGAAAAACACGCTCCGACCGTCCGCGGCGGCAATCACCGTGTTCACGGCTTCGTTTTGACCGGTCGTGGTCACTAACTTGGGCTCACCACCCGTGACGTTGACCTGAAAGAGTTGCGCCTTGGCGTCACCCACGTTGGCCGCGTAAAAGAGCTGGTCGCCCGCCACGGCTGGTTGAACGTTCAGCCGACCGTTGACCGCCACTGTTTGCGGATAGCCGGCCGCATCGAGGCGCTTGAGTTGCGCGCGATAGTCATTGGCGGCTTCGTCAATACCGTTTTCCACGAAGACAACCTGATTTCCTGTCGCTAGCGGTTGGGTCACCGATTTTAACTTAAACAGATCCTGAGCACTAACACCCTTTGCCATACGCATCACTCCTATTATGTATTTTCTCATTATTTTCTCATCAAATAATTGTTTTTCATCTTAGCCCAGTGGTTTGCCAATGTCAATCATGATTACACGCTTTTCGCCCACGACCGCAACAAAACCTGCTACACTGAACTTAACACGATTAAAGGAGTGAATTGAACATGAAAATTGCGATTGCAGGAGCTGGCGCCATGGGTAGCCGATTTGGCGTTAAACTCCAAGCAGCTGGTAACCAAGTCACGTTGATCGACAACTGGGCGGCTCACGTCGCGGCAATCAATCAGCATGGTCTGACGGTAACGACTGACGATGGGACCGACCACGTCTATCATCTAACGGCGGTGGCGCCACAAGCCGTGACCGGGGAATTTGACCTGGTCATCCTCTTTACCAAAGCCATGCAGATGGACCAGATGTTGCAAGACATCAGTGGTATCTTAGGCAACCACCCCATGGTCTTAACGCTGGCCAACGGGATTGGTAACGTCGAGACCATTGAACGCCACGTGCCTAAGCGCCAAATCGTCGTCGGGACGACGGTTTGGTCCTCCGGTATGCCAGGACCCGGCCATATCAAGGTGACGGGGACCGGGAGCATTTCACTACAGGCCGTGGTTCCAGACGAGTTCGCGGACTTGCCTGGCCTATTGACCACGCTGAATGATGCTGGCCTCAACGCCAGCGAGGCGGACAACGTTATGGCCGCCATTTGGAAAAAAGCCGGGCTCAACAGTGTGCTCAATACCTACTGCACGCTCTTCGACTGCAATATCGGCGAGTTCGGCGCACTGCCAAACTGGCGGGCACTCAATGACGCGGTCTTAAACGAATTTGAAGTTGTGGCGACCGCTGCGGACATCTCCTTTAGCGCCAAGGCTGTCACCGACCTGATTGCTGCTCAGTTCTCACCGGAAACCAACGGCGGCCATTACCCGTCGATGCACCAGGACATGGCGCACCTCCGGCCAACCGAAATTGACTTTCTCAACGGCTACGTCGCCAAGCTCGGGGATCAACTCGGGGTCCCAGCCCCCACGAACGCGATTTTGGCCCAAGAAATTCATGCGCAAGAGGCCCTCAAGGGAATTTCTTAACTGATTGTAGCGGGTCAATAGCCACCTGTGATAACTAACAGAAAATTTAGTGAACCACGCTCTGTGGTTTTGCTACTATATGTAGGATTTCTTCAAAAATCACCCCTATATCTAGTTGTATTTTTTCTGAATTCATCGTACTATAGTTGTACAGGCTTTTTTCGGTCAGCAAATTTAGCTCCCCCAAGAAGTCGTAAAACCTAGGAGGGTTAAAGACGATGGACGTTATTAGAAGATCTCAGGCGACGGTGGACCCTACCGGTCTGACCGTGGAAACCCCTAACGGAAAACACATACCGTTTAATTCGCGTAAAATCCACGCGGCGCTGGCGGCCCTCACTAACGACCCAACTGTCGTGCACCGGGTAGAAAGCCTCATTGTGGCGCAATTAGCGGGATTTGACGTCGTCGCGACCGGTACGATTCAGGCCACGATTGTCGACACGCTGGAGCAATTAGGCTACGCACACATGGCCAAAAGTTATTTAAAGGCCAGTCACTAAGCCACACTCTGTGGTTGCAACACTCAAGCTGACTGTAAACAAATAGTGCTCATCACCTGTGGTTCGCCACAAGTCATGAGCACTATTTTTCCGCCATTTTATAAATTTTTCAATAAAAAACCGACCAGCACTCCCCCGAGAACTGATCGATCCGATCTATGAGCTTAATTGTGATTCCAAATGGTGCAATTCTGCCGTCCGCACTTCACGTGGTAAGAACCGGCGAATTTCTTCTTCGTTGTAGCCAACTTCCAGGCGCTTGTCATCAAAGATGATCGGCCGCTTGATGAGGTCAGGGTACTTCACAACCAAATCAACGAGTTGACTGACAGACAGACTATCGAGATCTACGTGCAGTTCCTTGAATACATTGGAACGGGTAGAAATAATGTCTTCACTACCGTTTTCGGTTAAGCGTAAGATCTGTTTAACCTCAGCTGCATTCAATGGCTTGGACTTGATATTCCGTTCTCTAAACGCAATGTCATGTTCCTTCAGCCAAGCGCGTGCTTTCCGGCTGGATGCGCTACTTGGTGCAATGTACAAATTGATCATATTCAGCACTTCCTTATCGTTGGATTGAGTAACGATAACAGACAACGTAACTAAGCTCGCCTAAACAATTCATTGAACCATCTAGTAGAACCAACTTATATGTTACCACAATTGAATGAATAATCAACCTTTTTTGGAAACTTTCTAAATAATTCGCCACATTTCTTAGTGGGTTGGTTGTGGTTCCCAACCATTGTCTGACCATAAAATAACTTTGTGAGGAAACTATAAAATAGCCATAACATCGGCTTGCCACGCCGCTACAAGGTTTCACCCATTGACCAATTATCTGCTGATAAGTTTTGAACTTTTACAAACTATCTCGCCGGGCGTCTCTTTTTCATCCAAATGTATGGATATTCATTTAAGCAGTATTAATATTCATTGTTCTTTCCCCAACTCCCCATTATCCTCTAGCCACTTTCCTTAAATTGGTCAAACCCCAGTTACCCAGAATTTCTCGAGAACTTTTCCGCCATTTTTAAAGCGACTGGCGTAGAATAAAACGTAACGAATAAACTCATCTGGAGGGATTAATTTGGAAGTCTTCTATGCCGTCCTCTTGCTTGTGCTGGCAACCATCGTGGCCAATACGGTCTATCCGTATTTCCCGGTGATTCCCCAAGCTTTCTATCAGATTTTTGCCGGAGCGATGCTGTCGCTGGTTCCCCTATATCACCACTTTGTCCTGGAACCTGAGGTATTCATGCTCCTGATCATTGCACCGTTAATGTTTTACGACGGCCGCAACGCCAACGCCCAGGAACTCCGGCGTAACGTGGGGTCCGTCATGTCAATGGCCGTGATTTTGGCCATCCTCACCGTCATCTTGATGGGGTATCTCAGTCACGCCATCCTGACCACCCTGCCATTGGCGCTGGCCTTCGCGCTGGCCGCCATCGTTACGCCGACTGATGCCGTGGCCGTCAGTTCCATTACCACCAATATGGCAGTTCCCGAGCGCGTCATGGGGATGCTGGAGCGTGAATCACTCTTCAACGACGCTTCCGGTTTGGTTGCCTTCAGTCTGGCTCTGACCGCCTTCACCACGGGTAAATTTTCCGTGGGCGGCGGGATCAAACACTTCCTGGTCGTCTTCTTCGGTGGCCTGCTGATTGGCCTCATCCTGGGGGTACTAGCCGTTTGGGCTCGGGTCTTCCTGGTCCGCAGCGGCAAAGATTCCGCCAGTGTGATTATTCCCTACGACGTTTTGGTCCCCTTCCTAATTTATTTGGCCGCTGAACATGTTGGCCTCTCTGGTATCTTAGCGGTCGTGGCGGCGGGGTTGATGTACAGCCTTTCCACGACGCAATTGCGACTGTCCAGTACGCAATTACAACTGGTCACCCGCTCGACTTGGCATTTCCTGACCAGCATTTTAAACGGGTTCGTCTTCGTTTTACTGGGCGTTTCACTCCCGACAGTCTGGGTAAATATTCAACAAGACACCTCCAAGACGCTACCAATCCTGATTTTCCTGGCCGTCGTCTTGTACCTGGTCATGTTAGGTCTCCGGTATTTATGGATTCGCTTCGACTGGGCCTTGATTCGTTCGCAAGCCCATGAACGGCGGACCAATGCGCTAGTCGGGGCCCTTTCCGGCGTTCACGGAACCATCACGCTGGCCATGGCCTTTTCACTGCCACTGACGCTAAACGGCCACGCCTTTCCGTTCCGGAATTCACTGATTTTCGTGGCCGCCGTGGTCATCATTTTAAGTTTGTTGGTGCCCACCATTATCATGCCCCACATCTTGCCTAGCAAGGAACAGCCCGTGGATCCCGCTGAAGCGCTACAGCAGCGTAAAGCCCTGGTGGCCTATGCCAGTGAACGGTTGGTCCAAGAAAACCCGGACAATCCCAGTGCAACGCAAGCCGTCATTGAAATTTTGAATAGCCAAGCGACCGCCGACCGACCGGACAAACGCAAGGTCCGAGACCTGTTGAATCAAGCGACTGAGATCGAAGTACAAACGGTCCAGGAGCTGGCTGACCAAGGCGTCATTCCCGCTGGCTATGCGAACCGCTACGTGCGGATGCTGGTCCTCAAGACCCAGATGAGCAGTAACAATCCTTTCGTCAACCTCACGCTGTGGTTCCGGTTTGTGGGCCACCGCCTGACACACATGGTCAGTCGCCGACAACACCGCGACCAACGCATTGCCCAGCAACGTCAACGGTTAGCGCAAACGCCACACACGGCTGAACAAGAACGGTTGCAAGAACAACGCATCCACCAAGAACAGCAAACACCGCGCCAACGACCGGCGCGTAACCCGCAAGCTGATGCCAAACGCCGGGAAAACTTTTTGACCATCGAAGCGGACATTTACAACAATGTGGCTAGCTTCCTAAATAATGTTTCCAGCGTGGACAATCAAACGGAAGTCAATGCGGTGCGGAACTACTACAACGCCCGGCACCGCCGCTTCGTCTCCAAGGAGACCACCGATTTAGAGAGCGAATTGTTCATTCAGGCCTTCCAGTATGAATACACTTATATTCGCCAGCAACGCAGCGCTGATCTCCTGTCCCCCGCACTGGCCGATGAGTTGTACCAACAGATTTCGACCGACCAAATGCTGTACATGCAGGAAAATGCAGGTACGGATTAAGACCTAAGGGGTGCTAGTAGCGGTTGGGTTAGCCCCAGTCAGCAGTTGATTTAACAACTAGTCTTTGATATTGCTGATAAGTCCCACCCTGCCAGAGGTAGCCAGAATGGCGCTAGCTGTGGCGACGCTATAAACTGGAGGTGTTCCTCAGAGCAGGCCCTGGTTTCACTAATCTTGGTGGATAAAATGCTGCTCCAGGAGTCAACGTATCAATTCAGCTTTCAACTTTAAGTCCATCTCACGCCGACCACGTTTAGGCGGCTTCAGCGTACTATCAAACGTGTCGAGCCGATTGGTTTCGATAGTTCTCCCCCTAAACGAGTTCGTGCAAAGTCGGTGTGATTGTAATATTCGCGTCACATTTTCTTCACAATTTGTTGGTATAGTAAATTCATAACTTACGACTAAAACAAACGAATAAGTTACCAATTTTACTCCTCCAAGTAAAAAAAGGGCGGCACTGCTACTGCAACCAGCCCACTCCAAACGTAAGATACATTATCCTCTAAGCGACGACGCAGGTAATCAAGGCCTGGCCGCCGTTTTTTGTTACCCTGGAACTGAGATTGCTGCCCGTCTGCCGTTGCAATCAGCCGACGCAGGCCCCTAGTTTGGTCAATTGTACCGGCAAACCGAGAATTCGTTAGCGACCGGTAAGGCGGCCAGCAGTCATGATGCCAGCAGCGATTTTTTACCACCCGGAATCGTTTTCAGGAAGAAAATTCACAATTTTTTACGATTTTAGCCAGCTAAAATTTACACGCAACCCAAACTAGCTTATAATTTCTTTAACACGTTAAAGATTCGGCGTCTTTTCGCGAACGGTCTGCCAGCAACTGGTCTACGTGACCCGTGGCCAGCCAGACTTCCTATTGGAGGGTGACATTACAATGAAGCTGACAATTTTATCGACAAGTGATACCCACGGGTACGTCTTCCCCACGAACTACGTGAAGAAGGGAAGCCACCAAGGGTTTGGCCTGGCCCGTGCGGCCACGGTCATCGCCCGCGAGCAAGCCGCTGCCAAGGAACAAGGCCCCGTCGTGACCATTGAGAACGGGGATTTTCTGGAAGGCTCACCGCTGGCTTACTACGTGGCGCGAGTCCAGCCTAAACGCGACCCACAGCCACTGATCAACATTTACAATCAAATCGATTATGATTGTGGCATTTTGGGCAATCATGAGTTTAACTACGGCCAGGAATACCTTCAGGCCGCGATTCGTGATGCTAAGCGCACGATTTTATGTGCCAATATTTTAGACAAAAACGGTGACCCTGAATATGGGCAGCCGTACAAAATTATTGAAAAAGATGGGCTCAAGATTGGCGTGCTGGGGTTAACGACTCAAGCCGTCTATAAATGGGAAAAGGCGACGAATATCAGCGGCCTGCAATTTGAATCGGCCTTCATTGCGGCCAAAAAATACGTCCCGATCATCCGTGAACAGGCAGACGTGGTCATTGTGTGCTACCACGGCGGCTTTGAGCGCGATTTGACCACGGGGCAGCCTAATGACATTCACGTTGGCGAAAACGAAGCCTACCACATTTTAGAGGCCATTCCGGGCATCGATGCTTTGGTGACCGGCCATCAGCATCGCCAACTGGCCACGGACGTCTTTGACATCCCCACGACCCAACCTGGGTTCCGGGGCCAAGCCGTGGGTAAAATCACGCTGGACCTCGACCGCGATGCCCACGGTCAGGTGACCGTGACGCAGCATCATTCCGAACTGGTCTCCGCGCAAGAGGCACCGCTAGATCAGAAAGTTCTCAATGCGGCTAGCGACTTGAATGCGGCGGTGGGCCACTGGCTCGACCAACCACTCGGCCACATCAAGGGCGACATGACCTTTGATGATCCCTTTGATGCCCGCATCCACGAGACGCCGTACATCGAATTCATTCAAAAGGTCCAAATGGCCACGATGGGCGCGGACATTTCCGCCACGGCCCTCTTCAACAATGAAGCGCGCGGCTTTGAGAATCCAATCACCATGCGCAATATCATGACCAACTACGTCTATCCCAACGGGCTGTCCCTGCTCAACATCACTGGGGCAGACTTGCGCGCGGCGCTGGAGGTCAGTGCCCGCTACTTCAGTAATGAAGACGGCAAGATCATCGTGAACCCCGCCTTCATTCATCCCAAACATCGCCAGTACAATTACGACATGTATGAGGGTATCGATTATACCTTAAACATCGCCAATCCCGTCGGTCAACGTGTGGAGCACCTGACCTACCACGGCCAGCCCGTCACGCCTGACCAGCCCTTACGCATCGTGTTAAACCAGTATCGCGCGGTCGGTGGCGGTCACTACAGCATGTACAGTGCTGACAAGATCATCGCTGAAAGCCAAGGGGCCATGAGTGAAATCATCGCCGACTATCTCCAGGAACATCCGGTGATTGACGCCACGGCCAACGCCAACTTCACGATTATCAATGAACCGCGTCACTGAGACTTTAAAAAAGGTTATCCTGGTTTCACCACTTTGTGTGGCTGACTGAGAATAGCCTTTTTTCGTCGAATTAGACAAAAAATCCGCTTCAACACGGTGTCTATCAGACAGCGTGTTGAAGCGGATTCCTTCACAGGCCGACTAGCTCGCACTAGCCGCCTTTTTCTTTTTCTTCTTTTTGGTCTTTTTCTTTTCATCGCCGACATACTCGACCGCCGTCGACTGGCGAATCGTAGTGACCTTGATTTTCCCGGGATAGGTCAGCGTGTTTTCAATCTGCTTGGCCACTTCTTGGGTCAGGCTGGCCGCGGCATGGTCATCCAATTCCTTGGGCTTGACGATAATCCGCAGTTCCCGGCCGGCTTGAATGGCGTAGCTTTCCGCGACACCCTCTTGGTCGTTAGCGATTTTTTCCAAAGCGCGCAACCGATTGATGTAATCTTCAACGGATTCGCTTCGAGCCCCTGGCCGCGCACCGGAAACGGCATCAGCAGCCGCCACCAAATCAGCCAGCGGTGACGTCTTTTCGACATCCCCATGGTGGGCCGCAATGGCATTGATGACCACGTCGTCCTCGCCATACTTCTGAGCAAATTCCGTCCCGATTTCCACGTGGGTTCCCTCGACTTCGTGGTCGATGGCTTTCCCAATGTCGTGTAAGAGACCGGCACGGCGGGCCAAACGGGTGTTGTACCCCAAACGAGCCGCCATGGCCCCGGTCAGTTGGGCCACTTCAATCGAGTGCAGGAGAACGTTTTGCCCGTAACTGGTCCGGTACTTGAGACGACCGATCAGCTTCATCAAATCGGGATGCATCCACCCCACGTGTAAGAGACTGACGGTTTGTTCCCCGGTTTCCCAGAGGCTGTGGTTGACGTCGCGTTGGGCGTTTTCCACCTGCGTTTCAATCTGGTTAGCCGAAATGCGGCGACTGGCGACCAAATTGGTCAACGCCAGTCGGGCAACTTCGCGGCGAATCGGATCGTGCGTGCTAATAAATAACGTGGTGTTGTCATCCGGCACGAAGATCAGGTCAGTCCCGGTCAGCGTTTCTAACAAACGAATGTGCTGGCCATCGCGGCCGATGATCTTACTGCGAATCTCACCGTTGGGCACGGTCACGGTGTGCTCCATGTGTTCCTTGGGTAAGTCTTGCGGACCGCTTTCCGTGGCAGATAATACCACGTCTTTGGCCCATTTTTCAGCGTTGGCTACGGCGTTATCATTGAGGGCTTTGATCTCAATGTCGCGGTCCCGTTTCAAGGCCAACTCAGTGTCTTGTAACACGTGGTCCTTAGCCGCCGCGTCGTCCATCCCGGCCCGGTCAGCCAGCGTCTCGTCGCGCGTCGTCCGTAAGACTGCCGCGTCATCTCGCAAGCCGTGAATGGCCTGCCGTTGGTCGCGGTTACTTTGACTCCGCTCGTCTAACATCGCCGTTTGGTCGTCTAACCGGACACTCATTTGGCCCAGTAACTGTTCGCGTTGTTGTCGCCGTTGTTCTCTGACAGCAATATCATTTTTTTGTTCGGTCAATTCATCTTTAACTGACTGTTGATAGGCTAACGTGTCACGCTTGGCTTCAGCGTTTAATTTTGCCACACGCTGCTGCGTTTTCGTCTTGGCCTGGGCAATGATGCCACGAGCCTGTTCCTGAACCGCCAGGAGCTCCTGACGATGCTTGTGACGGCGCACCAGATAGCCGACCAGCAATCCGATCAATAGGAGACCGATGATGAGTCCTGTATTTAGCAAATTGGTCGTGCTCCTTAGTTTGTCAATCCCGACGATTCGCCGGGTGGATTGGTCACTTATCTCGTTAATTATACGCTATTTACGGCCACAACCCAACCAATCATCTATCTGGATTTTCCATGGCTGCTGGGACGAATAGCCAGGCCAGCAAAATTAATTTTAATGCGGTCGCAATCCACAACACACCCAGTGCCGTTAACACCGCCAGCCGCGCGCCAATGGCACAACCGAGAATAAACGTGACTAAGACGATGGCGATGCGCCGTTGCTTGTCGCGGGCCGCGCGGTCGCCGTCGAACCAAGCGCGATAGGTAGCCGTCGCCAAATTCTTGGTATTGCCGGTCATGATGCCGTTGTTGATACCGATGCCGCCGACCTGACGAAAGACCGTCAGCTCATAGCCAGCCACGATACCCAAGCAAAAAATCAACCACAGGGTCGGTATCGCCGTCTGCAGGCTCGCCAACACCGTGTAAGCGACCACGTCCAGTAGCATCAGCCACCGCATTTGCCGGCGCTTATTGCCCTGACCCAGATGTTCACTCAAGCCTTGCGCCAAAAAGCAGCCCAGAAAATAACCGATCCAAACGGGCACGTTGACCCACGCGGCTCGCCAGCCGTGTTCGACCAGTTTCACCACGAAGACCACCAGGTTCCCCGTTTGGGCACTCACGAAGACTGCCCCGTGATTCAGAAACGTATCAGCATCGACCATCCCCATGACCAGCGTGGCGCCTAGCGTCAGGATGGTCTCGGTCACGGGCCGAAATTGCCGCGAAACTGTCGGTCCCATCCAATCATCTCCTTTGTCTTCAACGTTATTGCAATTCGGTTGCCCCTTGGTGATAACGACGAAACTGGTCGCCTGCCGCCTGCCGCTCCGCGAATAGGTGCTGGAACGCGGTGGGCGGACGGGGCGAGCCAAAGGTCGGTCTCGCCGCCTCGCTTTGAGCCGAAGACCGCGTCTCAAAGACGCCAGTTCCCTAACCGACAAAGCCCGTCGCTAAGGGAACTCCCACGGCTGAGCACCTATTCGCTCCACTCTCGGCTACGATAGCGGTCGTCAGTGGGCAGGTGTTAACGCAGACACCACTGTAGTTGACAGTGATACCCGGCCGTCGCATCGTTGAAACGTGGCCGCTTAGTTGTGGCATCTTATCAGCCCAAAATTGGTTAGTCTGCCTGGCCTACGCCAAAGCTCGGGCGAAATCAATCTTGCCGGAGGAGGCCAGGGGTGGAGCCAGCTGTGTCGACGGTGTTGGCTGAGGTCCCTTCTCAGCCTACAGCGTGGGGCGACTTCGAAGACTCGCGGCTTTTGCGAGGCTTTGAAGCGAGCCGGAAGCCCGCTTCTCAGGCTGGAGGTGGTCCCCATAGCAGGCGGAACCCCTGGCAGCCGCAGGCAACTGGTTTCGACTAGCGTTCCAGCGCCTAGTCGTGGAGCGGTAAGGCGGCCAGCACGAATGACCATTTATTGAATATACTTCGCCAAGAATTCGCGGACCTTTTGCGTGTAGCGCTTAGGTGAATGCGACAGGGATGCGGCGTGCGCAGCGCCGGGGACCACCAGCAATTGCTTAGGCCCGGCGTCGGCGCGATAAACCTGGTACACCATCTTCGTGGGCACGAAGGTATCTGCGCCCCCGTGAATGAACAGCATCGGCTTGTGATTGCGTTTGACCGCGGCGACACTGTTGGCGTCCTTGAAGTAAAATCCTGCCCGCAACTTCGTGACCAGACTGGTCAAGGGTACCAGTGGCCAGTGGGGCAAATTGTACATTTGCTTGGCTTGATACGTGATTTCTGCGTCGGCATTGGTGTAACCGCAGTCTTCAATGTAGGCCTTGAGTTGTCGCGGCGTCTTTAAGCCACTGGTCATCATGGTCGTGGCGCCCCCCATCGACACGCCGAACAAGACCACTTGCGACTGCGGCCCCTGTTTGGCGATGACCTGGTTGACCCATTTCAAATAATCTCGGCTCTCATAGTGGCCGTAACTGATGACCTTCCCCTGACTTTGCCCCTGACCGCGGGTGTCCGGAATCAACGTGTTGTAGCCCAGGTCATGGAACATGCCGGCGTAACCGCCCATGGCTTCCTTATTAGAAGCGAAGCCGTGGACCAGCACCACGGTCTTCTTGGTCGCCTTAGCGGCTGGAATGTAGTCGGCCACCAATTTCAAATTCGTACCCGCCGCCTTTTCCGTCCAACGATACTTGTGAACGTCTTGGTACCACTTCTTTTGGGCGTACAACGGATTGGATTTCTTCAACGGTTTGGCCGCCGCGATGAAGTCCTTCTTGCCACTCGCTACTGTCATGTTATAAAAATAAAAGCTGGCACCGATCAGGCCGCCCAGAATTAGAATTACCAAAATTCCGCCGGCAATCAGCCACCGTTTTCGTCGTTTACTCACAGTCCCTGTCCTCCTAAATTTCTCAATTCTCTCTCACTGGTAAGTATACGAAGTTCTTTAAGCCAGCGCAACGCCTATGAAGTTTGCTATAATGGTTTCAACTTAATTTGTAGGAGGGGTCGCTGATGACTTACGCTTTAACTTGGGATCTCGATTCACTATTTCCGGGCGGGATCAACTCCGCGCAATTGAAAACCAAGCTTACCCAGACGCAAAGTGCCATTGCGTCATTGGGAGACCTGTTAGACCGCTGGGACGCTGCGAGTGACGCACCGGCATATCACCAATTTGTTAAATTAATGACGCAACTGCAAAAGATCGCCGCTGCCCTCGGGCAAATGGGCATCTTCATTACCGCCGTCGGTTCAGCGGACGTGAACAATCCCGACGTTGCCCCGATGGAAGCCGAACTGCGCAACTTAGGCACTCAGGCCGATAACGTCAGTGGCAAACTGAAAAAGGTGTTGGTCCAAGTGCCCGACGCTAATTTCACCGCCATGTTGGCCACGCCAGCCCTCCAACCGATTGCGTTTAACTTAAAAGAAATGCGCGACGACGGCAAGGAACTGCTGGACGACAAGACGGAAGCTTTGATCAGTCGCCTCAATCTCGACGGCAAGGCTGCCTGGAGTAGTCACTACGATTCGCTAGTCGCCACCGTGACCGTGCCCTTCCACGACGCGGCCGGTAACGCGGTAACGTTGTCCGCTGGGCAAGCCGACAACAATCTGTTGGGCAACGCCGACCCCGACTACCGCGCCGCCTTACTGCCAGCCTGGGAACAGGCGTGGACGGATAAGGAACAGCTCTTCGCCGACACGTTGAACCATTTGGCCGGCTTCCGGTTAACGGAATACGCCGCCCACGGCACCACCGATTTTCTCCGGGAACCGCTGCGGGATAACCGGATGAGCGCCGCCACGCTCAACACCATTTGGCAAGTCGTCGACGATAACAAGCAATTCTTGCTCGACTACCTCGACCGCAAGGCGGCGTTGCTGGGGAAGAAGCACGCCGGTTGGCAGGACGTGGAGGCGCCTTTGAATCTGCCAGGTAGCACGCCCCATCAGTTCACCTATGACGAGGCCGCAGACTTCATCATCAAACACTACGGCGAATTCTCACCAAAAATGGCGGCCCTGGCCAAACACGCCTTTGAACACCGCTGGATCGAAGCCGAGGACCGCGCGGGGAAAGCACCTGGTGGCTGGATGGAAAGCGCGCCGGAAACCAATGAGTCACGGATTTTCATGACCTTCACTGGCTCGCCCAATGACGTCGCCACGTTGGCTCACGAACTGGGGCACGCCTTTCACTCCAGCGTCATCAGCGACCTGCCCCAATTGCGGCAAGATTACGCCATGAACGTCGCGGAAACGGCCTCGACCTTTGGCGAACTGATTGTCGCCGACGCCAACGTCAAGGCAGCCCAGACCGACGCGGAAAAAATTTCCCTGCTGAACGCTAAGATGGACAATCCACTGGCCATGTTCCTCAATATTCGGGCCCGCTACCTCTTTGAAACGCGCTTTTACCAACTGCGCCAAAAGAAGCTGGTCACGCCAGCCGAATTAAACGAACTCATGCTCAATGCGCAAAAAGAAGCCTTTGGCCATGACCTGTCGACGTACTCACCCCATCTGTGGGCTAGCAAGCTGCATTTCTACATCGACGAACCCGCCTTTTACAACTTCCCGTACGTCTTCGGCTACCTGTTTAGTCTGGGCATCTACGCCAAGGCGCAACAATCCGGCGATTTCGAGGACAGCTACATCGCCCTCTTACGCGATACGGCCAACATGACGACGGAAGAATTGGCGCAAAAACACCTGGGCGTTGATTTGACCCAGCCCGACTTCTGGCTAGCCGGTGTCAAACTGATCAAGCGCGACGTCGCCGACTTCATGCGCCTTACTGACCCGCTGGTGAAGTAACGCTCCTGGCACCACGTTTCCAACAGACCGACCTTTGGCTCGACCCGTCCGCCCACCGCGTTCCGGCCCGTATTTGGCGCCACGGTCAGACGACCAGTAAACTTTCCCTTAAAAACCACAGAGAGTGGTATAATAGTCTTAATCAAGACTAGGAAAGAAACGGGTGAGTGAAATGTTTCCAGAACGACTTCGGGCCTTACGGCGAGGCCAACATATTACTTTGGGTGAGCTGGCCGCGGCGCTAAACGCCCTCCCAACCGAGGCGCATACACGCAAGAATACCGCCTCACAACTGGGTAACTGGGAACGCGGCATTCGGACCCCGTCCTTCATGGAAGTGCGCAAGCTTGCCGAATACTTTGACGTCACGATGGACTACCTCACGGGGAAGGCCGAACGTGACGAATACGATTTGGGACGCCTCTTCTTGTCCGGCAAGCAACTGAGCTTTAACCGGGAACTGTTGAGCGGCCAAGACCGTTATGAAATTTACCAATTGATCGATGGCTACCTGCATGGCCGGGAAAACCGGACCACCACGTCGTCACCGAACCAACAAGAGGAACTGGATCTACATTTAGACGACCATTAATCAGGGGTCGGCTGGTCAGCGAACCTGCTAACCAGCCGGCTTTTCTTGTGGGTCGCCCTACTCTTACTAACGAAATCCCCGCGCGATTTGTGACCCGTTTGCGGTCGATTTAAACTTTTCTTAGTATTTCTATCAGAAAGGACCTTTACTGTGAATCCGAAGAAGCTGCAAAAACTCAAGAAAAAAGTCCGCCACGCCCCGTTGAGTCAGCGCAAAACGACCTACATCGAGCGCATGACGGCCTACTACCACCAATTTAATGATTACCCGGCCATCAAAATTTTAATTAGCAACGTTCTGTTAGCTGATCGGATGCTGGCGGCGGGTGACTTGCCCCAACAGTTGCCGCTCTTACAATTGCCCGACGACAGCCAAGACCAGGTCTACCGCAAGCTCAACGAAAGCTACCCCGCGGGCGACGCGACCGGCGACCGGCTCTGGAATGAACTGACCGACGCACTGCCGCGCTTAGACCATGACCTGCGCTCTTTCCGTGATTATTTAGAAAATCATTATGGGATGTGGGCCTACACGTCGGCACCCTTTATCAGTGACTTGGCCAAGTTCGTTGGCGACCGATCCGTGCTGGAAGTCATGGCGGGCAACGGCTACATTTCCAAAGGCCTGCGTGACAAGCACAAGACGGTCTTCGCCACGGATAGTCAGGCGTGGACGGCGGAAAATGAGACTGGCCGTCATCCCCTGACCACTATCGAACCCCTCTCCGCATTGGACGCTTGGGCCAAGTACCAAGACCAGGTGGGCGTGGTCGTCATGTCGTGGTCGCCGGATGGCTTGCCGCTGGACTGGGAACTACTGCAGGCGATTCGCCAATCAGGAAAGGCCGTCGACTTCGTGGTACTGGGTGAACCCCATGGTGCCACCGGCTCAGCTGACTTCTGGGACCACGCCGACTTGCTAGAAAATAAGGCCACTCGCGATTTGAACCGGCATTATACGCCGATCGACCTGATCCAAGACCACGTCTTCTTGGTCAAATAACCCCAGAAATGTAATATTACATTCACCATTCATCTATTTACCCCTGTTGGGTGTTTTGCTATGATATGACAAGTAATAGGCATACAGGGAGGAACCATTGATGGTCGCACTGGGGAATATTTTATTTTACGGCTTGGGCACCTTGCTCCTGCTCGCGTTAGGTTACGCAGCGGTCGCCAGCTACCAAGCTCATCGCAATGATGAAGAAAATTAAAAATGAGGTTAGAACCTGCCGGCTGGCAGTGATTCTAACCTCATTTTTCGTTGCGTAGCTAAAGATTGAAAGTGGCATTGATGTGCCAGTTCTTGGAGCAACAGCGTTCTATCCACTTAAAATTAGTGAAAACGGGAGCTTGCGTTGGGCAGAAGTTAGCCGACAATTTAATTTTCGTCAAGGTCTAAATCGGTTGTTATTGCCGCACATTCTTGTAGCCAGGAGTCCGCCAAATATGGGTTCAGCCGTGGGAGTTGCCTTAGCGGCGCGGTTCATGCTGCTTAGACAACTGGCGTCTTTGAGACGTGACCTTCGGCTCAAAGCGAGGCCGAGACCGCTTCTCAGGCTCGGTCCGGTCCGCCCACCGCGTTCCAACCCATAGTTGGTGGACGGGAGGTGGCCAGCATAGACTACGTTTCAGCTACTGATATTCCGCCCAAGTCAGTACCAGCGTTAACAACAGCATCAGCCCGACGGCCACGGCATGCCAGCGCTTGTTGCCCACAAAGATGGCAATGTATTCGCGCAAGATAGCGTTAGGCAAGAAGAATTTGGCCGTGTGCGCGCCGATACCGTTGGCCTTTAACCCGGCCTTACGCGCAATCATCCCCGCCCGAAACGTGTGGTAGCCGTTGGTCACAAAGGTCACCCGTGGCTTGGCGGGTCCGTGTTGGGCAATGATTCGTTGTGAAAAGACCATGTTCTCGTAGGTCGTCTTGGACTGGTCCTCAGCAATTGCATGGTCAGCGGGCAGGCCCTTAGCCAAGGCATAACGACGCATGGCCACCCCTTCGGCCACGGTCTCGTCGCCACCCTGGCCACCGGAGAAAATCATCATTGGCGGCCGACCGGTCTTGGCCAGTTGCTTACGGTAAAACTTCAGGCCGCGGTCAATCCGTTGGCCCAACAGTGGTGAGACCTCGTCGCCATTTAGCAAGCCCGCTCCCAGCACAATTAAATAATCCTGCTTATAGCGGGGATGATTAAATTGATAAATGAATAGCATAGTCAGGTAATTGTAAAACCAAAATAACACGTAGAAGATGACCATCGCCGGGAATAAATTTAACACGGTCGCCACCGGCACGGGCAAATATAGCGTGGACAACCGCGTCACAAACGGCGCTAGTAAAATGGCGATACCTAAAATCAGCGTCAACATGTTGGCCAGCGTATGGCTCTCCCGCTTCCAGACGATCCACGCATTCCACAGCAACAAGAAGGCCTGCAGGGCAAAGACCACCCCAATCAGCAGCAGTAACAGCACGAACAACGCGAGGCTGATGACGATAAGCCATTGGTTATTGGTCCCCAGGATGGTCACGGCCAGCATGGTCAAAAACGAATAGAAAAATAGCGAAAACCAAATGCCATTGCCTAGCCGCCGTTTCTCAATGCCATAACTGATGGCAAAAATCAGGCCAAAGCTCAACGGCACCACCCACCCCAGGTACACGACTCCGGGAATATCAAATAATTCATTTTGCATTGTTTCCAAACCCCTCTAATCCAGGATGTCATCGCGTGATTCACGCCACAACGTAACCCTAGAATAGCATAGTTTGCCACTAACCACCGGTAAATTTGGCCTAAAAAACGAGAGTGGGACAAAAGGTGGTTAGCGGGTTTCGGCCATTTAAAGCTGGTGCCTGAAGGTTGAAAGTATCACTAACGCGGCAATTCCCGGAACGACAGTGTTTTATCCACTAAAATTAGTGAAACCAGGAGCCTGCGTCAGCCAGAGATTCCGCCTGCTATGGGGGACACCTCCAGCCTGAGGGGCGGGCTTCCGGCTCGCTTGAAAGCCTGGCCAAGACCGCCAGTCTCTCAAGTCGTCCCACGCTGTAGGCTGAGAAAGGACCTCAGCCAACACCGTCGACACAGCTGACTCCACCTCTGGCTGCCTCCGGCGGGTTAGCGATGACCAGCAACCTTGTCTTAGTTAAAGACTAATTGTCAAATCAGCCGCTACCTGTGGCTAAACCAAACGTTACTAGCACATACCTTAGTAGCCGGGAGTCCGCCAAATATGGGTTCAGCCGTGGGAGTTGTTTTAGCGGCGCGGTTCATGCCGCTTAGACAACTGGCGTCTTTGAGACGCGACCTTCGGCTCAAAGCGAGGCCGAGACCGTCCCTCAGGCTCGGTCCAGTCCGCCCACCGCGTTCCAACCCATAGTTGGCGGACGGTAGGCGGTCAGTTCTCGCTACGAAGCTGTAACCGACTAATTTTTTCATCATCAGTCGCACGGTGACAATGGTTCTAGCTGATTTCCGGCTTTCAACCTTCAGCTGGTACCCCAAAAGGCGTTTGCCCCAAACAAAAAAAAACGCCCAACCAGTCAAAGACTGATTGGACGCTTTTACACAGCATTCGATTGCTCGAATGGATCTATCTCGGAATCCACATTCCCTCAAGATCAGACACGTCACAAATCCGGTGACATCTGTGCCCTGCTGACAAATTCACCTAGCCGCTTGCGCGGACGCTCCTTGCAAGCAAGGGACGCGTGATTTCTCGACTCATCGCATAGGAACAATACTACCACATGACTGCGGTGAGTTCAAGCTTATTTGGTTTTCTTAGTCGTGGTCCGCTTAGCCGCTGGCTTCTTGGCCGGCGCCTTCTTAGCTGTCGTCTTGCGCGTTGTTTTCTTAGCGGCCGGTTTCTTGGTGGCCGTGGTGTCTTCAGCGGGCTTTTTTACGTCCATTTCTGCCTGATTAGCAGCGGCCGTCTGCAGCTTTTCAATCTGGAGCTTCAACCAGTCATGGAGACTTTCATCCGCCACTGCGGCTTGGTCCACGTAGGTCGTTGCCGGTGCCAAGGCATCGATGCGCAGACCAGAAACGTTGATGTCTGGCGTTTCAATGACGGCGTAGACGTTGATATCTGCTTCGTCATCCGTTTCTAAAATCTTGCCAATCGTCTTACTATCCTGTAGCGGCAGGTTGATGACGCTCATTTCCAACCGCACTGACACCGCCGTATCGGTCAATTTCAGTTCCGCTTGGGCAAGCCGGTCCTTGCCAATCTGTTCGCGGATAAATGCAGCCAGTGGTGCCATCGCCCCGTCTGGATCTTTCTCAAAGTCCTTTTCAGTGGTGTCCACCGTGAAATGTTGGATTTCATCAGCTTCGACCGCGTCAATAAAAGTTTGAATTTCACGTTTCATTCTCTACACCTCATTTTTTAGCAGCAAATCGCTTGCGGTCGGCGATCTTTTGTTGCCGTTGCCGTAACCGTAATGCCAGGACCAACCAGTAGGCATTGCCCACAATCAGCGCCAGGCTGTACGCTGACATTAACATTTTAATCATGACGCTAGCGCCACTGTCCATCCACATGTTGAAGAGCACGCTGATGGGCGACAACGTGTACAGCGCAATGACCAGCCCCATCAAGTAAAACGACGGGTGCCAATCCAACGCTGCCAACACGATGGGAATCACGTACAGCACGAGCGCAATCAGCGTGGTCCGCAAAAATTCACTCATGGTCATTTGGACGTTAGTCGAGTCAACAAAGGGCCGCGACATTAAGAAATTCAGAATCACAAAGCCGACCATGGAAATGATGGCCCAGGCAATTACGTTACGATCTTTCATTTTAAAATAAACTCCTCAAATAAATTCAAAAAATAAAAGACGCAGTCAAACCGACCACGTCTTAGTCAATTCCATTCTATTCTAACTTATTCCTGCTAGAAAATCAGCTAATCGCCGAAAACTAACGGGAATCTAATCAACTAACAAGTCCAAAACGTCTTGCTTGTCGATCCCGTTGAAGTACAACTGGGTGTTCACGCTGTCCAGGACCTTGCCGACATTTTCGCGGTCATAACGCACACCAGCCAGCTTGTCTGCCAGTTCCGTTGCGTCAGATGGTCCGAAGAAGTCACCGTAGAACTTGATGTTCTTGATCTTGCCGTTTTCAACTAACAAACGGGCATCAATGGTCCCAGCCGTAAAGTGCTGACGCTTCTTGACCGTGAATTCTGGTGAGTTGCCGTAGACCCAATCCCAGTTGCTGTAGTAATCATTGTAGATCTTGTCAATGGCAGCCTTTTCGTCGTCTTCGATAACGACTTCCTTGTCCTTGATGGCATCCAGACTGTCCACGTGGAACAATTCCTTCAGCAAGGTGTCTCGGAATTCTGGCACCGTTAAGTTTTGATATTCCGGTGCTAAGTAAGGCTTCAAGTTCGTGACCCGTGAACGGACTGACTTGATTCCCTTAGACTTCATCTTGTCTTCTGGCACGTTCAAGGCATGTGCGATCACGTCTTGGTCCACGTCGAGCATCAAAGTTCCGTGAGAGAAGGTCTTGCCGCTGTGCGAGTACATCGCGTTACCGGAGAACTTCTTGCCGTCAACTAAGATGTCGTTTCGGCCAGAGACTTCAGCAGTCGTGGCACCCATTTGGTGTAAGGCATCGACGATGGGTTGGACGAAGGACTTGAAGTCCCCGAACTCTTCGCTATCGCTATCAACCACGAAGCTGAAGCAAAGGTTCCCGAGGTCTTGATAAACAGCACCGCCACCCGATAACCGACGAGTGACCGTAATATTGTTTTCCTCAACGTATTTTTGGTTGATCTCTTCCAACGTATTTTGGTTGCGACCAACGATGATGCAAGGTCCTTCATAGTAGAACAACACTAATGGTTCATCAAATTTCTTGTTGTTCATTAAGTATTGTTCCGTTGCTAAATTGTGGCGAATATCGTGTGATTTCATGGCATACCAATACATAACCCAAAAACCCCTTTCAAATTAACCAACCCGGGGCCGTCCCATACGGTAACTTTCCCGGTTACTTTAAATCATAGCACGAGTTGTAATCGATTACAATTCAGCTTACAAACCGCTGCCATACCGTGAAAAAATCCGGTAACTCACCGGCATTTCCCCAGTCATTTGCGCCAATTCCGGTGGCATTTTTCAGGTTAAGCACCGAAAAAAATCGTCCAGGTTCACCCCGGGCGATTTCCAACGACATTAATGGTGGCCGTAACCACCATCCCTTATCTATACCTCTATTATACCCGCTTCATTTTCAGAAGGGCAGCAAATTGCTCACCAACGCAGCATTTAATCATGGTTAATTAAGCGGCGGAAGAATCCGTGTTGATGGAGATCCTTTTTGAGGTCCGTCATCGTGAACTGGTGATAGAATTTGCGATAATCTTCATCAGCCAACGTGAAGAGATCCGTCAACGTTTGCGAAATGTTGGCGGAGATATCCGTGTTGTCACTCGCTTTGGTTCCCTTGGAATCCCCAGTAATGAACCGCGCGTAACTGATTGTGGGCGGGATGGTCAGGTCATACAGTTCGCCCACATTAATATCTGTCAGGTCACGGACCAACTGATACCCCCCGTTCTTCCCAACAGAGCCTTCAATATATCCCTGTTTATGTAGGACGGAGAGAATGTTGCGAATCATGACCGCATTCAGTTGTAAGGATGTTGCCAACTCCCGGCTCGCAATCTTGCGGGGACGATTCTCGTCCAGGTAGAGCAAGCTGTGGACCGCAACAGAAAAGTCTAATCTCATCGTTCAGCCATCGCTTTCAAAAATTCTGTAGTTATTACTGGTATCATACCACATCTTGTGAAATCAGACGACGTTCCCCGCCATCACCTAAGTATTTTCTCATTCAGAATATACATGCATATTGTTTCAAGGAAATGTATAGCTTAACCCTGTAAATCACTAGTTTGATAACCAGATTGTCCAACTATTTACTTTCAAGTTAAATTTTTTATCATTTTGTCAATTGTCTGCGATGATTGATATAACAAAGTTCGTGAAGATTCTATGAAGACTTAATGGCAAAATAATTCAAATTTGGGGTTGTAAATGAGAATTTGATTAACTATAATCAAACACAATTATTGTTAAGCACCGAACTGAATACGGAAAGATGTTTATTCACCGGGCTTTATGCAAAAATGAGAGATATATTAGAATTAACATTGGGGAGGGATTTCCGTGACGACCACATCAAACTTTTTAAGTATTAAAGACGTCAGTACGGCTTTCAAGATTGATGGCCAATTCTACGACGCCATTTCTCACATTGATCTCCAAGTCCAACGTGACGAAATTCTCGCCATTGTCGGTGAATCAGGTTGTGGTAAGAGTACGCTAGCCACTACGATCATGGGGTTGCATGACCCCCACGAAACCAAGATTTCTGGTGAAATTGATTTTGAAGGTACCGACCTCTTGCAGCTGGATGACGCTGGCTACAATCAATTCCGCGGTGCCAAGATTGGCATGATCTTCCAAGATCCCCTATCTGCTTTAAACCCGCTTAAGCGCGTTGAAGACCAGATCAGCGAGGTCATGGATTACCACACCGACCTGACTAAGGAAGAAAAACATGACCGCGTCTTACAATTACTCGACGAAGTTGGCATCGTCAATCCTAAACGAACGGCTCATCAATTTCCTCACGAGCTGTCCGGCGGGATGCGTCAACGGGTCATCATCGCCATCGCCATTGCCTGCAAGCCGGACCTCATCATCGCCGACGAACCGACCACGGCCCTGGACGTCACGATTCAAGCACAGATTTTGGATGTCTTACGGGCAATCCAAAAGGAAAACCACGCCGGCATCATCCTGATCACTCATGATTTGGGAGTCGTCGCCGAAACAGCTGACCGGGTGGCCGTCATGTACGCGGGGCAAATCGTCGAACAAGGAACGGCAGAGCAGATCTTCAATACGCCGGAACATCCTTACACCCGTTCGTTACTCCGGTCCATGCCACAACGGGATAACGAAAACGATGACCTCTATGTTATCAAGGGCAATGTTCCTTCACTTCAGAAGATGCCAAGCACCGGTGACCGGTTCGCTCCCCGAATTCCGTGGGTGCCCGCCGATGCCCATGAAGCCAATCCAACCATGCATGAAGTGACTCCGGGACACGAGGTCCGTTGCACCTGCTACAAGCACTTCAAATTTCCAGATGAGAAGGGGAGCGTGACCGCATGAGCTTAGTTGAAATCAAAGATTTAAAAGTCCACTACCCCATTCGGACAGGCTTCTGGAACCGCATCACTGATTCCGTCCGGGCCGTAGATGGCATTACCTTTAATATCGAAGCCGGCGAAACTTACGGGCTGGTCGGCGAATCTGGTTCTGGTAAGTCAACCACTGGTAAATCTGTGGTGGGTTTGGAAAAGGTCACCAGTGGATCGATTCTCTACAAAGGTGTCGACATTACCAAGAAGGCCAATCGTTCGCGGCTCGACTACAACCGCGACGTTCAGATGATTTTCCAAGATTCCCTCTCGAGTTTGAACCCGCGTAAGCGAATCGAAGACATCATCGCCGAACCGCTCCGTAACTTTGAACACCTCAGTAAAGATGAAGAAAAGCTGCGGGTCTTACAACTACTAGATATCGTTGGTCTGGATGCCGATGCCCTTTACAAATATCCCCACCAATTCTCTGGTGGGCAACGGCAACGGATTGGCGTTGCCCGTGCGGTGGCGACCAACCCCAAGCTCATCATTGCCGACGAACCCGTTTCCGCACTGGACTTGTCCGTTCAAGCTCAGGTGCTGAACTTCATGAAAAAGATTCAACGGGAATTTGGCATTTCGTACCTCTTCATCTCCCATGACTTAGGGGTCGTCCGGCACATGTGTAACAACATTGCCATCATGAACCGGGGCCGTTTAGTCGAGATTGGGACGCGTGATGACATTTACAATCACCCGCTCCACATCTATACGAAACGCCTACTGGCTGCCATTCCGGAAACCAACGTGAACCAGCGGATGGCTCACCGAGCTTCACGACTAGCCGTTGAAAAGATTTATCAAGAACAACAGAGTAAATACTACGATGAAAACGGCGAGGCATTTCCGTTGATTCAGGTCAGCCCCACCCACTCGGTGGCTCTCCCTGAAACGATTGCCAAACAACTTGCCAGCCAGGAAGGGGAGGTGCAGGCCTAATGTGGAAAACGATTCTCCGTCGTATCTTAATCATGATTCCCGAAGTCATTATTCTCAGTATTCTGGTCTTCCTCTTGGCCAAAGCGATGCCCGGTGACCCATTTACCGGTTCCATCAATCCCAAGGCTGACCCGCAACAGATCCATCATTTGATGAAGATCAACGGGTTGTATGACCCGTGGTACCAACAATACTGGCACTGGGTCGTCCACTTGTTCCACGGTAACTTAGGGAACAGTTATCAGTACCAAGAACCCGTGACGCGCTTGATTAGTGGCCGGGCAGCCAACACCTTATGGCTGGCGCTGTTCACCATGATTCTGACTTACGCGTTTGCCCTCCCCATGGGTGTTTACGCCGGGCGGCACGAAGGTAAATTACCTGACACCATCATCCGGTTCTACACCTACGTGACCTACTGCATCCCCTTCTTCGTTATCTTAGTCTTAGGTATCTGGATCTTCGGTTACGTCTTCGGGTGGTTCCCCACGACCGGGTCAATATCCTCGTCGGCAAGTGGCTGGCTAAGCACTATCGGTAGTCGTTTCTACCACATCCTCTTGCCGGGGATTCTCGGGGCATTGTTTGGGACCGTCAATATCGTCCAATACCTCCGTTCCGAAGTCATCGATGCCAAAAGTTCCGATTACGTGCGGACAGCCCGGTCCAAAGGGGTGCCTAGCAAAGACATTTACCGGCACCACATTTTCAGAAACTCGCTGCTGCCAATTGCCGCATTTGCCGGCTACTCCATCACCGGGTTACTGAACGGGTCCATCTTTACCGAAACCGTCTTCTCTTACCCCGGGATGGGACTCCTCTTCGTGAACTCCATTAGCTACCGGGATTACACGGTCATCACCGCACTGGTCCTGATTTACGGGATTCTGAACTTACTTGGCACATTATTATCTGACATTATCTTAAGTATCGTTGATCCACGAATTCGAATCGAATAAGGAGGCTAAACAGAATGGCAGAAAATTTTGAACAACACTCAGACGTTTCCGCAACTGATTTGGCCCGTCTGACGCAAGAGGCGCAGGCAGAAGCAACGCCTTCTACGGCTAAGATTATTTGGAGCGAATTCAAGGCTGACAAACCAGCTATGGCCGCTTTATTCATCATCGTCGGCTTTATCCTCTTCGTCATGATTGGGGCCTTATTCATTAATACCCCCAAGATGATGGAAACTAACATCATGGCTTACTTTAACCAACCGTTCACCGCGGACTTTTGGTTAGGGGCTGACTCTGGGGGGCGTTCCGTCGCCAAACAACTGATTGTGGGCTCCCGTAATTCTATCGGGATTGCCATTGGCCTGACCATTATCTCTTCCACCTTCGGGATTTGCTGGGGACTGATTTCCGGTTACTTCAACGGCTACATCGACTGGGGCATGCAACGGGTCTACGACTTCATGATGATGCTACCCATGACCATGATGATCATCGTTTTGGTTACCATCATTCCGCACTACAACTCAGTAACATTGACCCTAATCTTCTCGATCTTCTACTGGGAAGGTACGTCGCGGCTGATCCGTTCGCGGACCTTAGCCGAATCGGAAAAAGATTACGTCGCGGCTTCCAAGACTTCCGGAACCAGCAACTGGAAAATCATCTTCCGTGAAATCATGCCCAATATTTCTTCGTTGATTATCGTCGACTGTACCCTATCCTTCGCGGAAAACATCGGGGTTGAAACCGGACTTTCCTACCTGGGCTTTGGGTTACCGGCCCAAACGCCTTCACTAGGGACCATGATTGCCAACGCCAACGACCCTAACAATATCACCCAATACTGGTGGACTTGGTTACCAGCCGCATTGGAAATCATCATTCTTTGTTTATCAATTAGTTATATCGGACAAGTACTCCGGCGTGCCGCTGATGCTTCACAACGGCAAGGTGCTGCCGATTAACACGCTTGAATCCATTTGAGGAGATGGTGCCACTCAACGTCCGTATGTGTTAGCTGCGTTACTGCTTTACCAATCGATTCTGAGGGGAACCGATTTGCGTTGATCATGAGGATTTTAAAAAACAAGGGGGAAACATAGCATGGATAAGAAAAAACTCGCATTGTCAGCGATGGCAGTCTTAGCGACTGTCAGTCTCGCGGCATGTTCCAGCAACAAGAGTTCATCCAGCAGCAGTGGCACTAACGCTTCTGTCAAGTTAGCATCGGCTTACAACAACACGAAGCCTACTGACAAGTCTGCTACGAACAATAGTACATTGAAGGTCGCCGAACCTAACGACTCGCCATTCCAAGGGATTTCTGATCCCGTTTTATCGACTAACTCTGAAGACGCCGATGTCTTCTCTCCCAGCGGTTCAGATAGTCTCTGGAAGGTCGACAAGAACTACAAGATTATTGATGGTGGTTTAGCCAACCAAAAGATCAACCGGAAAGCTAAGACTGTGACGATCACTTTGCGCAGTGACGCCAAGTGGTCTAACGGTTCTAAGGTTACCGCTAAGGATATCGAATACCCTTACGAAGTTATCGCTAACCCGAAGACTACTTCCCAACAATACTCAGCTGACTTCAACCACATCAAGGGGATGGCCGCTTACCACGCTGGTAAGGCCAAGACCATTTCCGGGATTACCTTCCCCGATGGCGAAAAGGGCCGGACGGCAGTCCTTCACTTAGATAAGGTCACCCCAGCCATGCAATACTCTGGCAACTCCTTTATCTGGAGTACCGTTGAACCTTACGAGTACATCAAGAACGTCCCAATCGCCAAACTGGCTTCCTCTAGTCAAGTGCGGAAGAACCCAATCTTCACGGGTCCTTACAAGTTGGATAAAGTTGTTGAAGGTGAATCCACGACTTGGTCACCTAACAAGTACTACTACGGCAAGAAGGCTCAAATCAAGCACATCTCCATCAATGTTGTTTCCTCAAACAACATCGACAAGGCTATCCAATCCAAGAAGTACGACTTCACGGTTCCAGCCAGTGTCATGCACGGCACTGATTACAAGCAATTAAAGAACCTGAAGAACTACAAGATGATTGGCCAACCTGCCCTTTCTTACGACTACTTTGGCTTCAATGTTGGTCACTACGACACTAAGACCCAAAAGAACGTCATGGACAAGAACAGTAAGATGGCCAACAAGAGCTTACGTCAAGCCATGATGTACGCTTTGAACTTGGATGCTGTTACCAAGAAGTTTGGTAACGGGATTACTTGGCGGGCTAACACCTTGATTCCACCAATCTTCACCAAGTACTACGATGCCAGCGCCAAAGGCTTCCCACTGAACATCAAGAAAGCCAACAAGTTACTGACTGACGCCGGCTACAAGAAGCGTAATGGTAGCAAGTGGCGTTCTGATCCTAATGGCAAGAAGTTAACCATCTACTTCGGTGCCATGACTGGGACCTCTGCTCAAGCCGCAGAATACCAAGACTACCTGCAACAATGGCACAAGATCGGTTTGAATGTGCAATTCACTGGTGGTAAGACGATGGAAATGAACAGCTTCTACTCCACGTTACAACAACCAAAGCAAAGCAAGATTGACGTTTACGCCGCTGCTTGGGGCTTATCTTCAGAACCAACCCCTACGCAACTCTACGGTGAAGACGCCACCTACAACATGGGTCACTTTGTTTCTAAGAAGAACACGCAATTGATCAACAACATGAACAACGACAAGGCTTGGAACGAATCTTACCGGACTAAGGCTTTCAAGGAATGGCAAGAATACATGAACGATCAAGCCGCCGTTGCTCCTGGTTCCTTCAGTTACAACTGGGGGCCAGTCAACAAGCGGGTCAAGGGCTTCGATGTTGGTCCTGACAACAACGAATTCTGGAGCAGTTTGAGTTTGACTTCTTCAAGCTTGGAATAATCTAGTTTAGTTGTTCTAATCGCTCAGATGAACCGTCGTATCTTTCGGGATGCGGCGGTTTTTGTGTGCCGTTAAATACAGGTACTCCGCAACGCTGACACCGGTAGCGACTGGCACGATGACTGGCAAAAAGGCCAACGCCTCCGCCGCAAAGACCCCCGGATAGCTCCACGGCACTGCCGTCAACAGCAACAGGCCTCGATATCCCAACCAGCCGAGCGGGACTAACCACGGGGCTAAGAGCGACCAGCGATGATGATACAGCTCACCGATCAATTGCAACGTGCCCAAGAGCATTAAGAGTAGCCACCATTCAACGCCCACCTGAACACCGGCCCAGCCACCATAAACCAATCCCGCCAATAGGACGGAATCTATCTGTAAGGGCCCTTGAAAGGTCGCTTGTGTCAGTAAAAAGAGGCCACTACTCAAGACCGCTAAGTACAACAGATTGATGACACTTAACATTGCCAGGCGTTGGCCAGGCGTCTGCATCGTCTGGCCTAAAGCCCCACCCAGTACCAGACTGGGGAGCATTACCGTAATCAAGTCCAAAGTCCCCTTGGTATCCACCTGACCTCTCAGCTGCAGGCTCGTCATTACTAGCGTCAATAGTAACAGTGTCAGTAACAACCCAAACCGTTGACTATGCTGTACCCAAAAATCTCGTAACTGTCTCATCTTCTCTGTCCCCTTACTTTCGCCCGCGATGTCGCCACTGCCACCAAAATCCACTCACAAAAATCAGTACCAAGCCGATCTTGACCGCCAACCAAATGACATTGACCCATTCGAGACCCGCACCATCCGACATTTTTCCTATCCCCACTTCGATTTATTTTGGTATCCATCACTATACCGGAATTAGCCGTTGATGCCAAGTGCCAAATCGCCGTTGTATCAGCGTTTATAATCATTTTAATAACGAGTTATCTCCCAGCCAATCAACCCTCAGGTCACTATTTCCTCGTAACTCAAACCAACCGAAAAATTTTTAAATTTGTAACGCCCTTCACACCCGGCTAACTAGGACTAACCGTAGCTCTGACTGTTCCTGAAAATCATCCCGCCTTGCCGACTCGACCAGCACACATGAAAAGAGATTTTTTTCTTTCTTGAAATTCCCAATTTCACGGCCTTTTCAGTGTTTTTCATCGCGACTTTTGAGAATAAAGTGCTTACACCCTGGGCAATAAATGATATAGTAAAGGTAAAGTTTTAACATGACTCGTGAAGGGGTGGCATTCCATATGTTACAACAATACAAGAACATTCTGGTTCCCGTTGACGGTTCCAAGGCAACCCAGCCAGTCTTAGAAAAAGCAATCGAAGTCGCTAAGCGCAACAAGACCCACTTGGATATTTTAAACGTGCTTGAAGTTAACCAGTTCAGCGATACCTATGGTGGTGCCGTTAGTGGCGACGTCATCTACAAACTCTCCCAAGACGTCCAAGATCGACTCGATGCCTTGAAGCAACAGGCTATCGACGCCGGTGTTCCCGATGTCAGCATTCACGTGCGGTTCGGGAATCCCAAGCCAGTCATTGCCCGGGAATTCCCAGCGGACCACAAGTCTGAATTGATTGTGATCGGCTCAACTGGTTTAACTGCCGTTGAACGTTTAATGGTCGGCTCCGTTACCAATTACGTTAGCCGTTCTGCCATTTGTGACGTCTTGATCGTCAAGCCAGAACCAACGAAGTAACACCCGTTTAGAAATTTAACGAGAGCCTGGGACAATCTCCCAAGCTCTCTTCTTTTGCGCACAAAATTTAGCTAGCCGAAAGGGTCGCCGCCAGGGCATCCCGTTGCATCTGCCCCTACGGCCATTTCCGGCTCAAAAAGGAGCTTTACTATGCAGTGGTCTTACACCATCTCGCTTCCTCAAAATCAACCAGCCATGCCGCTGCGTGCTTTGTTGTCCGCGTGGGTCCTGCCCAGCCACCTGATTCATGACCTGCGCAGCCACCGGCGTGTCTTAGTTAACGGCCAGTACCGCTCCATGAATCAGCTGGTGCGCGGTGGTGAAACGGTTCAGCTGCAGTTCTTGCCCAGCGACTTCAAGGAACCCTTTCCCGCCGTCGAACCCGACAGTGCCGCCACCGTCAGCGTGCTCTACGAAACGGCCGACCTACTCGTCATCAACAAGACGCGCGGTAGCAAGACCCACCCGAATCTGCCCTGGGAACGCGGCACGACCTTGAACCACGTGGCCGCTTACCTGGGGTCTGAGCAGCCTGGACCGTACATTTTAAGCCGCTTGGACCAGGAAACGACAGGCGCGCTCCTGATGACCAAGACGCCGGCCGTCGTGCCCATCATGGTCCGCTACATTGCTCAAAAACGCGTTCAGCGAACTTACCTGGCTTGGGTCCAGGGGACGCTCACCGGTCAGGGGACCTTTACCGCCCCCATCGGTCGTGACCCGCACGATAAGCGCAAACGCCTGGTCAACGGTGACCACGCCCAGTCGGCCATCACGCACTACGAAGTCCTCGACCACCAACCGCAGGCCACACTGGTCAAGTTGTGGCTAGAGACTGGCCGCACCCATCAACTGCGGGTCCACCTCGCCCATGCGGGGCACCCGCTTGTCGGTGACCCACTGTACGCCGCCTCCAGTCACAGCCGTTTACGGCTCCACTGCTGGCAATTACGGTTTCCACAACCATTTACCTTGGATTCGGTAGAAACGACCGTGACGGCACCGCTACCCCCTGATTTCGACCAATTTCGTTTAGATTGAGCATTATCGTCAAAAAAATGTCGATTTAGACGATTACAACCGTTAACCATTTTCACCTGATACACTAAATTCAGTAAGTAGGCTTAGGGGGGATTTGATGCGCTGGCAATCGCGGGTTTCTCTAATTCTTTTACTTTTGCTATTAGCCATTTTATTAATCTGGGGAATTCTAAATTTATCATAGAACCAATAAGTCACGGGCGCGACCAGCATGCGGAAACTGGTAGCGCCCGTGACTTATTTTTACCCGTTGAAGTCGACTTAGCTGGAGACACAAAAAAAGCCGGAGTAACCACTCTCCGACTCCCACTAGCATCATTAGAGCATTCAACATAATCACAGTTTGTAGTCAGGAAAACGCTGTCACTCAAATCAGCCATAATCTCAATATGTAGTATTGAGCAATTCAAATCACTTTTAGTTAGTTAAAACTAATTGTGCCGTGAAGTTTTTCCTAATCACACCGATTGAGAGAAACTTCACAATGTCAAGAACCTGCAAAATCACTTTATTTTCCAGGCTCCCTGAAAGATTGATTGGTATTACAGAACCTAGTATATCAGATGGCTGTAGAAATGCAAGCGTTTTCAGCGAATTAGTTTATTCGAACGTCTGCATTCAGTAAACGGTTTTGCCTGCTGACTTTGTGAAAGCTCCAAGGGGCGGGCTATCCCGTCGATAACTTCGGCAACGCCACAATTAATTGTCCCCAATGGAATTTGACCTGCAACGTACTAGTTGCTTTCGGGGGTAACATTTCGTGTATATTAGAAAAATCTAATACACCAGCATCTGAGAGCACCCGACTGTGGCCGTCTAACTGAGCGTTGTTGGGTACCGGAAAAGTCAGCAGCCAGTGTAGCTCCTGAGGCGTTTCTTGGAGCTCAAAGGTCACTGCCGCTGGTTGGGCTTTCCCTAGTACGGCCAGATTACGAGGTAGCGTCTCATCAATGATCTGACTCATCTGTTTGAGCACCGCTACCGTCGCCGTCAGGGGTTCTGGGACCTGAACGAAGAGTTGGACCTCCTGTTGCCGGGCGAGCAAATAATTATGGTATAGCCGAAACCGCAATTCGGTGCTCGGCACGTTAGCCAAGTCCTCAATCGTTAATTCTGCGGCGTTGCTGGTTTCCCAACCGGAACGAATGTCGATATAGAATTGGCGAAAACCGGCGTAATCGTGATCCGCCAGGTAGCCGCCCAATCCCAGCAGCATATTTTGATAGTCATGATTGAACTTCTTCACGGCAGCCATTTGCCGGTTCAATTCAGTGGTATATTGCTCCCGAAACTCTTGACTCTGCGCTTGGATGCGGCTGTGAGTGGCCTGCAAATGCGTTTGTATCAGCATGTACGTGCTCAACGACAGGCCCACCACCAACGTACCGGCAATCCCGCCTAAGAAAAACAGGTACTGCGCGGAGTCTTGCAGCGATTGTAAGGAGTATTCAAACAAAATGTAGACGACGGCCAGGACCGCCATGAAGGTTAAGAACAAATACTCCATCGACCGTCCCAGCATGTCATGAATCATATTTTCCATCGGCGCACGGGTGAACCACAACCCCGACGCGACCAGCGCAAAGAGCATGTTGTCGATGACCAGTTCGCTGAGGGTCCCCCACAAGCTGGTCGCAAATGCCAGGCTGGTCAGTTGAATCGTCGCGGCAATCACGATCATATCAATGAATTCAATCATGAGGTACGCTAGAATCGTGACGTCAATAAAGGCTGGCAAAAATTGTAGCTGGTGGCGCAGGGCCAATACGCCCCACTCAAAGCCCAGCAGTAAAATGACGGGCAATGCCCCCAGCAGCCGGCTGTCGGCTGTGAAGGGATTAAGCAAGTCAACGGCCACGTAGACACCTGCCACAATGGCGCAAAATAAGGAAATGTGTTTCATCATGACCAATTGCGAGAACCAATAGTATTGAAAGAAAACAAACCAATAGACGATGGAATAATCTGCGAGTGAAAAACTCAGCGCATCGACCGTAATCATTGACTCACCCCCTCGATTTCGTCAAAATCAGTGTAAAGTACAGTCGTGCCTGTTTGATTTCAATCTGCAAGGCCGCATTCGCCGTCGCCGTGACGATCTCTTGGACCGTGCTCAGCCCTTGACCGTGGCCATTGCCCTTGGTGGTGTACCCGGCATTCATGAATTGATTGATCTTCGGCGGATGAGTCGTTGAAACGGGATTGGCCACCGCAATTTCAATGGCATCGGGGTAGTCCAAAATCGCGCAGTGAATGGTGTTCCGCTTTCCCACAGCCCCAGCCTCAATCGCATTGTCGAGCAGGATACCCACGATGCGTTGCAGCTTCACGTTGGCCAATGGAATCGTCTGAATCGCTGTCGGAATCTCTAGCCGCAGGACCAAGCCCTGATTTTGTGCCGCCAATATTTTCTGAAATAGTAGGCTCTTCAATGGCGGGTCTTGCAGCTTTTGCAGGCCAACTTCTTCCAGGCCGACCAACCGACTAGTCGCTTGCCAGCGAGAATTCAGCGTTTGGTAATAACGGGTCAACCCGGCATAATCATTGGCATCCAGGTAGTCCCCCAAGCGTAGCATCTGCTTTTGGTAGGTCTGCTTGAACTGGCGGATGGCCTGAACCTGATTGGAGATGCGGCGGTCATAGCGCGATCGAATCAGCGTGGCCTGGTATTCGGCCTGCACGCGTTGACGGTGAAAGAAGCTCTGCAGGAAGAAAAATAAGCTGGTACTAATCACTAAAATCATCAATAGTTCAATGCTCAACGCAAACGTCATCATCGCGTGACTGATGGCCATGCGGTGAATGATCAATGAAGACAACTGTGCCAACACGGCCAGGCTGGCCAGCATCGACATCACGGTCCACTGCTCCTTGTGACTGAACGCCAGCCGCTCCAAATTCCCAGGCTGAACGCGCATGCCGGATACGGCCAGTGAACACAGCGTGTAGATGAAAATCTGAAAAATCAGCCGTCCCGTAATCAACCAGGCATTCTGAGTGGCGACCATCCCAAAAACTTCAATCGTCACGGCCCGGACCACATCGTTGACCAACACCACGACTAAGTAGATCACAATCGTCGCGTTGACAAAGATCAGTGCCATCTTGGGACGGTGATGAATCAGGTAGATTAAGGCACTGATTGGCGGCAACATGAGCGCCCAGGAGCGACCCAAAAAAGCTGGAATCAAGGCCCAGCCCATCCATTTCAAGGGTAACTTCCAGTTCTGTGGCCGAATGACCCCGATCCACAACGTAATGAACCACTGCATCGTGATGGCCAACACAAAGTTTATCCAGAAATGGGTATCAAACAGATGTAACGCCATCAACTCACCTTCTTATGACTTCAAATGCTTCTGGACCAGCGTTTTGACCTCATGAAAGCGGCGCGTGGCCACGTCGGTCTGGTCCCCATTCGGAAAAATCAGTCGCCGATTGGCCTCATCAATGCCACTCACGTTATCGAGGTTGACCAGAAAACTCTTATCCGTGCGGTACAGCTCCGGATACTGGTCAGCAATATCCTTCAAGAACCCCGGAAATTCCATCAACTGGGTGGCCGCATGAACCGTGACCTTATGCGGCGTGTCGGCGGTCGCCACGAAGTAGACATCGCCCATGGGGAGATTGAAAGTTCGCCCGCCAATCGTATAAGTAAATAAATTTTCAGTATTACCTAAGTAGCTCGTGTAGCGTTGGTACCCGTAGTCAATGTTCTCCCGCAGCTTCTGGTCGATCTGCTCGCGACCAAGGTCCTTGACCACGAAGTCCATGGGCTCGACCTTCCGTTCAAATGTGAGCAGCGCCATTTCGGAATGCGTGGTGACGAACACGATTTCCGCAAACGCCAAGTTCTGGCGAATCGTAATGGCCGTCTCCAGTCCCGTCGTTTTCTCGGCTGGGAACTCAATGTCCAAGAAAAATAACGCATACTCCGGCGGATCCGTCTGCAAGCTTTCCAGCAAAGCTGCTGGGCTGGGCGTCGCTAGCCGAATCTGCATATCATAATCATTAATCATGATGTAGCGTTGCACCACATCCGTATAATGTTTTAACTGTTCTGGATTATCTTCACAAAGATAAACAGCTAGCATTAATACCACACCCTTTTAACTAAACTGTCACCGTACCTATTACCCACTAATGTACCCTGATTTTGTCGGATTTGCAATCGTTTCGGTTGCACGCCGTTTACTTGGTGTGGAATTACTCGTTTCAAACCAAAACGTTAGTCACCCTAATTATCGCCTGACCGCCCCTGATAAATCAGCAATCACCATCGACACCGTCAGACGGCCAGTTGGCGGGACCGGTCAAAAATATTTTTTGTTTGGGCATCGTGGCATCACACGACTCATGACGAAAAAATTAGTCGTTCACAGCAGGCGAAACCCTGGCTGACGCAGGCTCCTGGTTTTACTAATTTTAGCGGACAGAACCCTATCGTTCCGGGAATTATCGCGTCAATGCTACTTTCACCCTCTTTAGGTCAGGACTAAAAAAGAACTACCCCCATTGGTAGCTCCTTTCTAAGTGGATTATTTAATTCCTGCGTCGGCAATTAGCACTCCCCCAAGTTCTAACCAGTCACAACCCTAGGCCTCCAATAACCACAACTTACTCTTTAGCACATTGGTGACACCCATTTCCTAACAAACCTAAGCCATAACTTTCACTAAAACACTGTCAAGCCGACTATTTGATTAGATAATCATTGGGTTTACCCAGCCACGATTCGTGTGACGATTCACGCACACTTTAACCGATTGACTGGCAAAATCAGTTGCCGTAAAACTGACCCCTTCCAACTGTTACCACTTTACCATGAAATCCCCCTAGTTATAGGGAACCCGCGCAAACGTCATTAAATGCACGATAAAGCGGAGTTAAACAGCACAATTTAATTGTGTCGTAGCGAATAAGTTAAAAACCCGCCTAAAATCAAGGGGCTTGTGAAGGCTAAAACAACATCCAAGAGCACCCGCCAGTACCATTTGAGCGCCGTCTTGGGGGCTGCTTGTAGGCGCGGTACCCGGGCTGGCCGGTCCATTTTCTCGTAAACGGAAGCCGTTTGGTCCGCAGCGCGGCGGTGACCGCGCTTTTTCCGGCGGCGAATCGTGGGTGCTTTCACATCACGATTGTCTTCTAAGATGACCCATTTGGCCAGTGCAAAACACAGCAGACATAGCAAGAAATACCAGTCAGCGATGGTGATACCGGGCATCAAGCGCCACTGTGCATAGTTCAGATGGCCGAGGAGCATAAAGATGACGGTGAAAACCAACCCAATGCCGGTTTGTTTAAGCCAATATGTAACTGATAATTTCATAGGAAAACTCCTTTTCTTTTCCCGCAACCTTAGTTAGAATGGGACGTATGAGAGAACAGGTTGAGGTGATTCAATGGCAAATTCACGGGATTTTAACCCCATTACGGCGGCCGGCTACCAAGAGCTACAGGATAAAATTGCGGCGCTAGAAGCCGACCGACCAGAAAAAATTGCAATTCTAGCGGAGGCCCGTGCACACGGTGACCTCTCGGAAAACGCTGAATATTCGGCGGCCAAGCGGGACCTGCGCCACCTGGAAAGCCAATTGCGGTTTTACAACAAGCAGCTGCAATACGCCAAGGTCGTGAACCCCGCCGCCAACGACACGGTTGAGCTGGGCAAATGGGTCACGGTCCAATTCATGGACGACGCCGACCAAGATTGCTACCAGCTGGTCGGAACTCAAGAAGCCGACCTCGATGCCGGCAAGATTACGCGCGTGTCGCCTCTGGGTAAGGCCTTGTTGGGCCACCATCCAGGCGACACCGTGACGATTCAAGCGCCCAACGCCAGCTACGATGTACAGGTGGTGGCGGTTAGCCTGGCGCGGCCCAGTTAGTCGGTATCCTGGTCAGCATCTTTCAATCTTTAACGGTTAACTTAATTTGATGTACACCAAGAGTTTGGACTGTCGGCGTCCAAGCTCTTTTTTGATCGACTTAGAAGCTTGCTGACGCTGGCTAATTAAAGAACCGCCACACTATCATTGAGCAGGTCTAGCCAAAAAGATGGGGAGTAAAATATCATCTACCATTTCCGTCTGTGCTGCCGGTGTCAGGGTCTGTTGACCTAAGATTTCGTTCAATAAGAGAACTCCTGGCAAAGTCACAACTCGGTCAGGCCAGTCAGCGTGGCTGATTTCACCGCGAGCGGCGGCGTGATCCAGCAACGGTTGAATAAGTCCTTTGAGCTGTTCGCCAGTGTTCAGGTGACTAAAGATCTCACCGAACTCCAAGTGTTGGATGCGGTCTGCTAACAAGCCTCGCAAGGTTTCTTCTTGTAACCGGTCCAGCAAAGCGGCCATTTGCCCAAATAAATTCAACAGATCGTCGCGAAGACTACCGGTGTCTGGCGCCTGATAATCCGGTAAATTGCCAAACTTACTTAACGCCGCAATAATCAGGTGCGCCTTATCTGGCCACCGCCGATACAGCACGGTCTTGGTCGTCGCTGCGGCGGCCGCAATCCCTTCAATCGTCACGTTTTGATAGCCTTTAGCTTGGAGCTGTTCCCAAGCCGCCGTCAAGATAGCATCTACCAATTCTGTGCCACGCCGGCGCTTTTTTTTTGCCATAAAGCCATCACCTCCCTTGTTTTTTGCTGGACTGAGGTGTACCATCTTCGAATATAAGATACGGCCGTATCCAATTTAGAAATCAGGTGATTCTCATGTCTCCACAAACATCCACGAAAAAACTCATTCAGATTGCTCTACTTCTGGTTATCGGAGCTATCGCACCATTGCTAGACACGACCATGACTAACGTGGCCTTAGACACCATTATGCAGTCTCTCCACGTATCCGTCAACGCTGTCCAATGGGTCACCACCAGCTATGTCCTAGCCTTAGGCATTGCTGTCCCCGTGGCCGGTTGGGCGACCAACTGGTTTGATGGGAAGCATTTGTATCTGGGAGCCTTGGGCATTTTCCTACTGGGATCACTCATTTCTAGCTGGGCAACGACCTTGCCACTCTTGATCGTTGGCCGCATCATCCAGGGGGCCGCAGCCGGCATCGTTGTCCCTCTGATTACGACTCTGATTGTCCAGGTTGCCGGTAGCCAGGGACTCGGTAAGCTGATGGCTGTCGTTGGGATGCCCGCTGTCTTGATTCCCATCTTGGGACCAACAGTTGGCGGCTATTTGATTGAGGCCGGCAATTGGCACTGGATTTTTTTAATCAACATCCCTTTGGTCTTAGTCTCCCTCATTTTGCTAAGCTGGCGGATGCCGCACTTTCCTGCACCGAAACGTGGAAAACACTTAGACTTTCCCAGTCTCGGCCTGTTAACCGGCCTCTTCACGGCGGCCATTATCGGTATCACGCGTTTTAGCACCGGCGCTGGCTTCACCTCAACTCGGGTGGCTGGCCCCTTGCTAATCGCCTTAGTCCTATTGATCGGGTATATCGCCTATGCCTACTGGCGCCCACAACACGCCCTGGTCAGCCTCAAATTATTTCAAGCGCCTACGTTTGACGCCGCCGTGGTGATCTTGATGCTATCCGGAATTGCGGTCAACGGCGCGATGTTCCTCCTGCCCCTGTACTTGCAAAATAGCCGCGGTCTAAGCGTCATCTGGTCTGGCACCTATTTGATTGCCCAAGGCGTGGGGTTGTTAGTCTCACGTAGTCAAATTGGCAAGCTTACCGACCAGATTGGTGCTCGCTGGGTCGTTTTAGGTGCTATTATCATTGCAATCGCTGGAACGCTGCCATTCGTCTTCTTTACCGCCCACACCAGCACCTGGTGGATTCTCCTGGCCCTCTTTATCCGGGGTATTGGTCAAGGCGGCTTAACGATTCCTGTCATGGCTGATAGCTACACTGGGGTCCCTCAACTGCTGATTGCGGAAGCCACTACTGCGACGCGCATGCTCCAAAACATTGGCGGTGCCATGGGAACCGCAATTCTAGCCACTATCATCCAACACGAACTTCCCCAAGTCGGTCAGACCGCCGCTTATCAAACTGCATTTTTGTGGTCGGTCGGTTTCATTGCCATCACCACCATTCCCGCCTGGTTTTTGAGCCACCAGTCTACACCCTGACTCCTGGTGCAACAGCGTTTTGTCCACCAGAACTAGTAAAACCAGGGCCTACGTCAGCCAGGATTCCGCCTGCTATGGGGACCAGCCTGAGGAACGGGATTCCGGTTCGCTTTGAAGCCTTGCCAAAACCGCCAGTCTCCAAAGTCGTCCCACGCTGTAGGCTGAGAAAGCACCTCAGCCAACACCGTCGACACAGCTGGTTCCACCTTGGCTGCCTCCGGCGAAGAGTGGCGATTATCAGCAATACTGTGTTAGTCAAAGACTAGTGGCGAAAACAACTGCTACCTGGGGCTAAACCAACCGTTACTAGCACGCACACTTGTAGCCGAGAGTCTGCCAAATATGGGTTCAGCCGTGGGAGTTGCCTTAGCGGTGCACTTCATGCCGCTTAGACAACTGGCGTCTTTGAGACGTGAACTGCGGCTCAAAGCGAGGCGTCGAGACCGCCCTTTGGCTCGACCCGTCCGCCCACCGCGTTCCAACCCATAGTTGGCGGACGGTAGGCGGCCAGTCCTCACTACGAAACTGTAAACGACTATTTTTACAACATAAGTCGCGTGGTGCCAATGTTTCTAGCTAATTTCCATCTTTCAACCTTCAGATTCCAGCAAAAAAGGTGTTCAACCAGTCAATTAAGACCGGCTGAACACCTTTTAGGCGTTAATTGTTAAATTAAAGTTACTTCAGTGGCTTCCATTGCCAGTTGTTAACTTCTGGCAAGTCAGTCCCGACTTCACGAATGTAGGCAGTGTGCTTTGCCACCATGTCGTCCATCCGTTGAATGAAGTAAGCACCCTTGACTGCGTAAGCTGGAATGTCACTAACAGCTTCCTTAGCCAGATCGAAACGATCCAATTGGTTAAGAACCCGCATGTCAAATGGCGTCGTGATGTCCCCGTTTTCACGGTAACCATGAACGTGAACGTTGTGGTTATGACGATCGAAGAAGAGATCCTTGATCAGGCCTTCGAAACCGTGGAAGGCAAAGATCACTGGCTTGTCCGTCGTGAATAACCGATCGAATTCTTCGTCGGAAATCCCGCGTGGATCCAGCTTAGGTGAACGCAACTTCAAGAGGTCAACCACGTTAATGAAGCGAATCTTCATTTCTGGGAATTCGTCATGCAATAAGGAAATTGCGGCTAAGGATTCCCAAGTTGGTTCAGTCCCAGCAGCTGCGAAGACGATATCTGGGTCTTGACCTTGGTCCGTTGAAGCCCAGTCAATGTAGCCCAACCCATTGTGAACCAGGTTAGTGGCTTCATCAATGGAGAACCATTGTGGACGTGGGTGCTTGGACGTTACGATCAAGTTGATCTTTTCCCGACTCCGGAAGGCCACGTCACCGACAGCTAACAAGGTGTTGGCATCGGCTGGCAGGTATTCACGGATAAATTCAGGCTTCTTTTCAGCCAAGTGCGTCAGCATACCTGGATCTTGGTGGGTGTACCCGTTGTGGTCTTGCTGGAAGACAGTCGAAGTGTCCACGAAGTTCAAGGATGGGTAATCATGACGCCATTCTTGTTCGGAAGCTTTACGCAACCACTTCATGTGTTGCGTCAACATGGAGTCAACGACCCGGCCAAATGATTCGTAAGTGGCGAAGTAGCCGTGACGACCAGTCAAAACGTAACCTTCCAACCAGCCTTCAGCTTGGTGTTCGGACAATTGTGAATCAATGATCCGGCCTTCGTGCGCCATGTTTTCATCATTTGGTTCATGAATGTCTTCCATCCATTGACGCTTACCGTAGTCCAACGCTGCGTACAGCCGGTTAGACTTGGTTTCATCAGGACCGAAGCCCCGGAACGTGTTTGGATTTAATTTCATAACATCGGCTAAGTACTTGCCCCAAACAATCATGTCTTGCGCAACCGTCTTGCCATGTTCAGTCGTGTCGACCGCATACTTCTTGTAGTCAGGCAGCTTCAATGGTTCTGGCTTGATCCCACCATTGGTGATTGGGTTCATTGCCATCCGTTGATCACCCTTAGGGGCCATGTCGCGGACTTCTTGCTTGATTGAGCCGTCTTCGTTAAAGAGTTCTTCTGGCTTGTAAGACTTCAACCAGTTGACCAGCATGTCGGCGTGTTCCATGTCACCAGCGGCAACAGGAATTGGGACTTGGTGGGCACGGAAGGAACCTTCGATAGGATTGCCATCTAAGTCTTCCTTAGGACCAGTCCAGCCCTTAGGCGAACGCACGATGATCATTGGCCATACTGGCAAGGAGTCATCATTGTTGTCGCGGGCTTTCTTTTGAATAGCCTTGATTTCAGGGATAACTTCGTCCATGGTCTTGGCCATGTCTTCGTGAGCCTTCATATGGTCAGAGCCATCGGTTTCAACGAAGTGTGGATCCCAGCCCATGCCTTGGAAGTACTTAGTTAAGTCTTCGTCAGACATCCGTGACAGGATGGTTGGGTTGGAAATCTTGAACCCATTCATGTTGATGATTGGCAGAACCGCACCATCTTTGATTGGGTTGATGAACTTGTCTGAGAACCATGAAGCAGCCAATGGGCCAGTTTCAGATTCCCCATCACCGATTTCAACAGCGGCGATGACGTCTGGGTTATCCAAGATAGCACCAGTACCGTGAGACAGACTGTAGCCTAATTCCCCACCTTCGTGGATAGAACCTGGCGTTTCGGGGGCAGCGTGAGAAGCCACACCACCTGGGAAGGAGAATTGCTTGAATAAGCGCTTCAAACCAGCTTCGTCTTGGGAAATGTTTGGATAAATTTCACTGTAGCTACCATCCAGGTACGAGTTAGAAACCATGACTTGGCCACCGTGACCGGAGCCTTCAATATAAAACATGTTCAGATTATACTTTAAAATTGCCCGGTTTAAGTGAGCGTAAATAAAGTTTTGAGAAACAATCGTTCCCCAGTGACCAATTGGCTTAATCTTTACATCGTCAGAGGTTAAGTCACGCTTCAATAATGGGTTGTCACGCAAAAATAATTGACCAACTGACAAGTAGTTTGCTGCACGCCAATACTTGTCAACGCCTTCCAAGTATGCCTTGGAGTCGAAGTCTGCATTTGCCATGTAAATAACACTCCTTCTTTGAATTCGTAACGACATTACCTAACTGCTAGATAACTTAGTAAAATTTATCCCTGATTTTTACCGGGATGCTTTTTACAAGTCCTATGATAGTCTGTTTAAAATAAAAGTCAACCTTTTTGACAATTGGACCGTATCAATTCTACAAGTTAGCGAACCAGCTTGTAAATCAGCGAAACGATTCCCTTAACCACACTACTCTAGGCCTGGCGTCAACAGGTATCCTCGCAGCCTGACGCCGGTAATCAGTGCCCATGGCGGGCTATCTCTACTGTATCAGTGGCCCTGCCGATTGACCAGCGATGACAGTCGGCCACGACGGCCACTGAACCTACCGAGTAAAATGGGGTGGCTATAAATCAGTTGACTGGAAAACATGCCCTAACCTAGCCATTTCCTATCTTTCAATTTTCAGTTGCAAAACAAAAAGCCTGAGATAAATTATCCCAGACCCACATGTGCTTCGCCGTTACTCTTCATCTAATGAGACAAAGGTGTTATAGTTCAAATATTGATAGTGGAGCCGCATGTTAGACACCTCAAATGGCGTGCCATCATCTAGGAAGAAGATGCCTTCCATGATGCCAACTGGCTCGACTGGCTTCAGGTGCAACAGCTCTTGATCCTCTGCCGTCGACGGCTGTGCCTGAATCGACATGAAGGATTTAGTGACGACTTTGTCTTGGCTTTCCAGATAGTTGAAAATGGAATCGGACACGGTCGCCTGCGTCAGATTCGGGGCAATCTTGATGGGAATGTAGCCAGTCTCAATCATAAATGGTTTGTCGTCAAACAGCCGCAACCGCTTGATTTCATAGACAAAATCACCGTCGTCCAAAAAGAGATCCTGCTGGATTTCCTTGCTGGCGGGGACCACGTTAAAGTTTAACAACCGAATGCCGGGAGTGTTGCCCGCCGACTTCATACTGTCAGTAATTCCTAAATTAGAGCCCTCATATTGAAAAATTGTCTGGTTTTTCATATATAATGGGTTAATGAACGTACCGGAACCGCGCTTCTTAAAAATCAATCCCTGATTGGCTAAAATGCTGAGGGCTCGTTTCACCGAGCTACGGCTGACACCGTAAGCTTCGCTGAGGCTCCGCTCGTCAGGTAGCCGTTTGTTGGGAAATTCATTTTGATGGATTCGTTTTTTTAAGTCCCGCATCACTTGTCGATAGACTAAATCTGCCATGATATCTCCTCATAACTCTGCAAATAAACTGCGCCACGTGTTGGGACTAACTACTACCCAACAATACTTCTCTGTGTTAGAGTATAACAGGTTTTACCGGCGGTGTCTTCTTTTATCGAAAAACAACCGGACCAGTTGGTTTTAAAGTGCGGTCCAATTTATTAATTTGAAAGGTGACTCTCATGTCTAAAAAGAAAAAAGGGAAACGACTCCACAAGACCCTAGTGGAACAGATTTTGGATAAAAATAAAATCGCGTATAAACAATTTGAATTTGCCACCCACACCAAGGGCGACGTCGCTCAGCTGGAGGTTGACCACCAAAGCGTGGATGAACACCACATTTATAAAACGCTGGTCCTCAGTGGTCCCACGACCGGCCCAGTCGTCGGCGTGTTGCCCATCGACGAGCACCTCGACGAAAAAAAGCTGGCTAAGGTCTCCGGCAACAAGAAGGTCGACATGGTTCCCCTCAAGGACCTGGTGAAGACGACTGGCTACGAGCACGGCGCCAACACCCCCGTTGGTATTTGGGAAAAGAACCATTTTCCAATTTACTTTGACAACACTGCACAAGAACAGGGCGACATCCTCGTTTCGTCGGGCCAAATTGGCCGGTCGGTAGAAGTCAACGCCAAAGACCTAGCTACTCTGGTCCACGGCACCTTCACCGACCTGCTGGAGTAACCGATGAACACCGACCTGGGGATAATCTTTAAAAACCTGGGCATCGTGGGGCTAGACCTGATCGTGATTCCCTTCGTGTTTGTGGCCCTGTTGACCTACTTGAATCGCGATACCAAACGGTTTTTGGCCAATGGTTTTGGCGTAAACAGCGAGCTGTATCTGGGGTTCATCGGGATTTTTTGCCACGAGCTCAGTCACCTGCTGGCGGCGCTGCTCTTTGGCCACCGCATCGAACAGGTCCGCTTGCTGAAACGGCCTCATCCCCAGCGGCGGGGGCGTGATGGTCAACCAGACCTGGCACTAGGCTACGTCAATCACACCTGGAATCAGCGTAACTGGTACCAAACGACCGGTAATTTATTCATTGGTGTGGCCCCGATTTTCGGCTGTGCCGCCGTTCTGCTGGGGTTGACGGCGCTGTTGATTCCCAGCTGGTTTCACGGGATGCTGGCTTTGATCGCCAACCCCTTTGCCCTCGACTGGACGGGCTTCTTTGCCGCTTTGGGCGGTGATTCCCATCCCTGGGTGCGCTGGCCCATTATGATTCTATTGTCGCTCAACCTCAGCATTGGTGGCTTCGACCTGAGTGCTGCGGACTTCGCCAATTCACGGATCGGCCTAATCGGCTTTATCACGATCGTGGTTGCCCTGACGGTGGGTCTCACGCTGTTCAATATTGCCAGCGGTTTCCTGCGGTTCCTCACCGCCGCCATTATTTTATTGGCGGTCGTGCTGGGGTACGCCCTACTGATTTCTTTGCTGACAAATTTGTTGGTGCGCTTGGCTTTACAAATTAAAGAACATTAAGTTTTGAGCCCGTGATTGGTTTTGGTCACGGGCTTTTTTGATGCACGAGAAAAAAGGCCAGGACAAACGCCCCCGCCTCTCATCACTACTTATCATTTTTCTGATAACGGAACACAATAAAGTAAAAGCCAAAATTAATGATACTCAACACAAAGATCAGGCCAAATGCCAGCTGGCTCCCCATTGCCGTTTCGTGGGCATAGGACAGGCCACTCACCTTGACTGATGACATCAGCGCGGCCAGAATCGTCGTCCTGACCGACCCAGCAAATTGTTGACCGGTGTTGTAAATGGCATTGGCGTCTGCCCGTTGGCTCATGTCGACTTCCTTGAGCCCATTGGTTAGCGTATTACTGAAGGCCATCGACCGACCAATACTGAAAACAATGTACATCACTGAAATCAAGACGATGCTGAGGTGCTGGCCAAACACGGTAAAAATCAGCGCAGAGAACAAAAACAGGCTGCTCCCCAGTAAGATAGGCAACCGCGCCCCGTGTTCGTCTAACAAATGCCCAAACCACGGCTGCAAGATCGCCGTGATCAGACTTCCTGGCAGGAGCATCAGGCCACCGAACAGCGACGTCGCCCCCACCACGATTTGCGCATAGTTTGGCAAGGCAAAGTTGATTCCAATATTGCAAAACTGCAGGACGAAGTAGGCAAAGAAACTGTAAGTGAAAACCGGATTTTTAAAAATTTCCAACTTCAATAATTGTTGCTCACTGTGTTTGGCTAACCAAATGTAGCCGAAAAGCGCCACCACGGCTAGCACCAAGCCACCGAGAAATTGCCAGCTCAATGCGCCGGCCGTAGATACGCTGTTGAGTCCCAAAGTAAAACTAATAAAGGCCACCGCCAACAAGAGAAATTGTCCCCAGTTGAATTTAACCTTTTGGACCGGTGAAAATTGCTTGATAGCACCGAACCCTAGCAATAAAATCAGGGCTTCAACGGGTAGCGTGGACCAGAAAATCATTCGCCAATCCGCCAAGTAGACCATGATGCCCCCAAATGTGGGGCCGCTCGCTGGCGCAATCATCAAAATCAGCCCAGCCATCCCCATGTAGAACCCTAACCGGGACCGCGGCACGCTTTCCACGACAATGTTAAACATCAATGGAATCGCTAACCCCGCACAGCCGGCCTGAATCAGTCGCCCAATCAATAAAATGGGAAAGTTAGTTGCGAGCGCACAGATTAAGTCGCCTAAAATAAACGCCGTGGCCGCCGCCACAAACAACTGGCGGTTGGTAAAGCGCTGCTTCAAAAAGGCGGATGTGATCATCAGCAGGGCCACCGTCAACAGGTACCCTGTCGTGATCCACTGCACCGTGTTCAAAGACACGTGCATTTGCGTCATCAGCGTGGGAAACGCCACGTTCATGGATGTTTCCACTAGAATTCCCAAGAACGCCATTAGGGCAATCGCAAAAATCGCAATCAGATTTCCCCGCGGCACCTTCTCGGGTTGGACAGTCGTTTGCATGTTATTCGCTTCTCTCTAAATTTAGCATTACTATCCATGATACGCATTTTTAGCGAGAAATGCACCAGCCAATTTTGATTAAAACGATTTCAATTGTAGAAAAAAAGCGGTCGCCTTAAGCTTCCGCATGCCATTCGGCCTTATACTCGGCCAAGTAGTCCAACATCACCTGTTGACGGTGCTCCGCGATTTGCTTAGCGGCCGTTGTATTCATCAGATCCTTTAACGTTAATAATTTTTCGTAGAAATGATTGATGATTGTCTCGTTATCAAGATTGCGATACTCGGCATGGGTCATTGCCGTGCGCGGTTGAACGGCCGGGTCATAAATCTTTTCACCAAAATGGCCACCGAAGTAGATTGCCCGGGCGATACCGATGGCGCCGATGGCATCGAGGCGATCAGCGTCTTGTACGATCTGACCTTCTAACGGCAGTGGCTTGGCGGTTCCGTCGAGCGTCTTGTGGTAGGACATGTTGTCCATGATCAAAAACACCGTGTCAATCTGCGCTACTGAAAAGCCCTGCGCCACCAAGAATTGCCGCACCTCGGCACTCGCTGCAGCGGTATCCGCCACTAATTTTTCATCAATGACATCGTGCAAATACGCTGCCGTGAGCGTCTCCAGATGGTCGACTTCTGGGTAAGACTGACTGATGCGGTCGGCCAACCTCACGACCCGTTGAATGTGATCGAAGCCGTGACCCGTCTCGTCATCCCCCATTTTGGCTTGGGAGAATTGGCGGACTGCTGCTAAAACTGTGGTCTCTGTCAAGATTTTTCCTCCTTGGTCGGCTGCGGATGGTCGCTAGTCGCCGGCACGCCCGCAAACCCGTAGAAAAACAAATGCATTAATTGATCGATGAGTCGCTGGTACTTTTCCGGTGCAATATTGGCCGTCGTAAAGTACGACACGTACATTTCCAAGTATAACAGTAATGCCTCGTCAGAAACATTAGGATTGATCATCCCCGCTGCCCGACCGCGGGCCACCACGGCATCCCAGAACTTCTTTTCGCCCGCCACGTAGGCTGCCTTGACCACATTACTGCCATTCTTGCCGCTCATCTCATCAATCACGAACTGGTAGAAGTCCGGGTGAATCTTATCGCTGAGTTTGACCTTATTGGCCATCATCGCCTTCACGATATCGGGGAATGGGACTTGGTCATCGTCGATCAGCTTTTGAAAGCTGGCATACCCCTGTGTGATCATCTCAATGACCACCTGGTGGCCCAACTCCAGCTTGCTATCAAAGTATTTATATAACGTGACTTGCGACACGCCGGCTGCCTGCGCGACGGTCTTCACGTGCGTGGGTTTAAACCCTTGCGTGCTAAACAGCTTGATTGCTGCGTCCAAAATACCCTGCCGTTGCTGGGCCTTACGTTCCCGATTGGTTGCCATCTACTTTCACCTTCCTCACCAATGCCCTGTTAGTCTTTATTCTATCATACCGCCAATCGTCGGTCGTTGGTATTTTAGTGAACTTTTTTGTAAAAATAGTTCACTTTTTCATTGACTTTACCTGACCGGGGGCTTACGATGTAATCGATTTTAAAACTGTGAGGAGGGGATTTTCTATGACAGATCCTGTACTGCAAATTAATCATCTACAAAAGAAGTTTGGTCATTTTCAAGCGCTCAAGGATATCACGTTTGACGTGCACTCGGGCGAAGTGTTTGGCTTTATTGGTCCCAATGGCGCGGGCAAATCTACGACGATTCGCGTGTTACTCGGCCTGATCCGGGCGACTGGGGGCACGGCCAGTATCTTTGGTCAAAATGTTTGGACCGACAGTGTCGCCATCCATCAACGCTTGGCCTACGTTCCGGGCGATGTCTACCTGTGGCCGAACCTCACTGGCGGAGAAATCATTGATCTCCTCCTCAAGATGAACGGCACGGCCCACTCTGCCAAAACTGACGACCTCATTCAGCAGTTTGGCTTAGATCCCACTAAGAAGGCACGGACCTACTCCAAAGGTAACCGGCAAAAAGTCGCTTTGATTGCTGCGTTTTCGCAGGACGCCGACTTTTACATCTTCGACGAACCGACCTCTGGCTTGGACCCGTTAAACGAACGAATCTTCCAAGATGCCGTCATGGCCCTGAAACAGCAAGGCAAGGCCGTCTTACTTTCCAGCCATATTCTCTCTGAAGTCGAGCGTATGTGTGACCGCATTGGTATCATTCGCGAAGGCCAAATCATTGAGACCGGTAGCTTAGCGGACATGCGCCACCTGACGCGAACCATGGTCACCGTCACGCTAGGCGATGACTTTGATGTCGCGACGCTTCCTGGTGTTCACGGTGTCGAAGCTGGCCATGCCCCCCACGAATGGCAATTTTCCGTCGAGGCCGAACACCTCAGTACGGTGATGGCCACGCTAGGGCAACACCACATCGCTGCGCTGCAAAGCACCCCGCCGACACTGGAAGACCTCTTCATGCACTACTACACGGGAAAGGAGTGAGTGCCATGACGCGCTATGGACGTACAGGACAATTGGTGCGCTTAAATTTCCGTCGCGACCGCTTCCGAATTCTCATGTGGATTCTGATTCTCGCCGCTCTCATGGCCAGTGTGGCCTGGAAGTTTGAGGGAATTTACGGCACACCACGGGAAATTAATGCCATTAAAGATACGCTAGCTAGCCCCGGCATCGTCGCCATGTTTGGTGCCTTTTCCTTTAAGGGACAGGTCACCACGGCCGAGATTTTTGCCAACGAAATGTTACTCTTCATGGCTCTGATCCAAGTCGTCATGAACCTGGCATTGAGCGTTCACGCGACCCGGGCCGAGGAAGATCTCGGCATCACCGAGCTGGTCCGCGCGCACGCTGTGGGGACCACTGCGCCACTGCTAGCCGCCACGATTGAATTGGTTATCGTCAACGGTCTCTTGGGCATTCTCTACAGCGTCGGGCTGATGGCCGCTAACATGCCGGGGGCCACCACTGAGGGTAACTGGCTCATCGGCCTAGGCTTGGCCACGACCGGTCTACTATTTGGGATACTCGGGCTACTCACCGCCCAGGTTGCCGACCACGCTCCAAGCGCGACTGGCCTCGCCTACGCGGTCTTTGGTATTAGCTATTTGGCCCGAATGATTACGGACGTCCAACATCCCCGGTTAACCTGGTGGTCGCCATTGGGCTGGGTCGAAAAACTCGCGCCCTACAACGATCCCCGTTGGTTGCCCGTCGGCTTGAGCTTACTACTGGCCTTCGTGCTCTTACAACTGGCGTTACTGGCCAATAGCCGCCGTGATATCGGGGCCGGGGCCATCACGACCCGTCCTGGCCGGGCGCAAGCTTCCGCGATGTTGCGGGGTCCCGCCACGCTGATTTGGCGGCGACAACGCAACGTTATCATCGCTTGGATCGTGGCAGTCATCATCTTTGGGGTGGCTTACGGCACGGTCTTCAACACGATTGGCGACATTCTCAAGACGAACCCGACGATGCAACAGGTCTTCGGCGCGGCTATGGTCCATGAGGCCAATCACAAGGTCCTATTGAGCTTCACGTCCCTGCTCGCCATCGTCATGGCCGCCGTCGCCATCATCCCCGGCATGCAGTTGATTTTAAAACTTCACACCGACGAGACGCGGGGCTGGTTAGAGGCCCTTTATGCGCGACCACTCAGTCGGACCCACGTCCTCTTCAGTTACGTGGGCATCGCCTTTGTTACCAGCACGCTTGCATTTATCGGCGGCCTGGCCGGCATCGTCGTGATGGGCGATGCTAGCCTGACTCACGTCAAGGACGGGATTAGCGCAACTGAATTTTGGCACGGCGTCGCGGCCCAACTCCCTGAGATCTGGGTCTTTCTCGCTCTAAGCGTCTTGCTGGTCGGCTGCTGGCCACGGTTGAAAACACTGAGCTGGTTATACCTAGCGTTGGGATTCATCAGCGTTTACATGGGGAGCTTACTGAAACTACCGGATTGGGTAAAAAATGTGACCCCCACTGGCTGGATGCCCCGCGTTCCCCAGCACGCCCTGGACTGGACGACTTTCAGTTGGATGGTCGTCCTCGCCGTGGTGTTGATCCTAATTGGCTGGTTGGGCTACCGGCGGCGTGATTTACAGATGAGCTAACTTTAAAGAAAAAACGAGGCTGGACGATTACGCTAGCCTCGTTTTTTCAGTTTACTTGATTTTTGACCAAGTTGCAACAGTTAACTATCCATAACGTTATCAACATTTTATCATCGCTTTATTTATCAAAACAACTGTCTGGACGCCATCATTTTTAGTTCAATTGGTTAACCCCTAAGCGACCAACTAAATTAATTAGATATCACTCGCAATTCGGCTAAACATCAGGTATGCTATAGATACGTTGGCTCCCCCAGCCATTTAGACGTAAACAAAACCGCACCCCCTCGGTTCAACCGAAGAGGTGCGGTTACGTTTATCCTCGACCGCTACTGCAGGACCACGTCATAGTGGTTGCCCGTAATGGCCGTCCCGCGGTCATGCACGACGCCCATGCCTAAGGGGGTCATGATCTTGGTGCCAAAGGGAATATTTGCGGGGGCCGCAACGACCCGATACCCATTGGGATCCAACCCGTTGGCGCTGATTTGCGTACCGTCAGCGGTCAGGCTACCTGAATAATACGTCCATTTATTGCCATTGAGATAGACGACGCCTTGCTGTTCAAACTGCGCGGCGGTAATCGTTGCCCCGGTGGCGTTGTTGCTAGTTGCGGAACTCGTGGTGCTGGTCGAATTGGCCGCCGGTGTGCTCAGACTGACGGTTGAAGCTGCGTAAGTGCTCGCTTGTGGTTGTTGGTATTGGGTGTTTTGCGCCGAACCGCGCAATGCGTGAGCACTGGCATTGACGCCGGAAAGACCGATGCCGGCGGCGAAAACCGCAACGGCGCTGAAGGTGGTAATAATTACTTTTCTAATCATCGAATGGTTCCTCCCTTTTGATTGACCCTAGCATACCGCCGCGATATCTCAACGTCGTTAGCAATACGTTACCACTCAATTAAAGAATGCCGGCTTTCATGACAAATTGTCACGGTCTTTACCTAACTGACATAGTGGTCAAGAAAGGGTTAAGCCCCCAATTAAGGTCCCCTTAACATGGTGATGCTACGGTATAATGAAGGCAACTTATCGGCTTTTTTGAGGAGGGTCCATCGATGCAATTACATTATGATTTACGCGGCCAAGGCAGTCCCATCGTCTTCATTCACGGTGCCGCCATCGACCACGACGCCATGGTTCAGTGGTTTGAGCCGCTCATGGCTGATCAGCCGCACACTCGGCTTTATCTCGACTTACCAGGCATGGGGCAAACGCCCGCCTTACCACCCGACCAAACGGACAGTAACCACGTCTTAGCCGCGATTCAAGAAACCATCCACGCCGTTTTGGGCACGCAGCCTTACACCATCGTCGGCTATTCCTACGGCGGCTACCTGGCGTTGGGTCTGGCTTTTCAGCAGCCCGAACGCGTACAGCGGCTCTTCTTGGTCTGCCCAACGCTCACCGGTGTCAAAAGTGAGCGTCACGTGGCGCCCCACCGGGTCATCACGACCACGCCAATTGATGTGACGACCAATGCGGACTACTTTGCCAACTATCAAAAGGTCACAGTCGTGCAAACGCCGGCGACCTGGCAAGCCTTTCAAACACAGGTCATTCCCGGCATCCGCCGCACTGATCTCGCCGCCTTACACCAGCTCCACCGCGACCACGGTCAACACTACCGCCTGACCTTTGAAACGGACCTCAAGGCCACCCGCTTTACCCAACCAATCACCCTGCTGTCCGGCCGCCATGATGTCACGATTGGGTACACCGACCATCTGGCTTTCATGGCCAACCAACCAAATGGCTCTCTGGGACTCCTCGCCGACGCCGGCCACAATCTGCCCATCGACCAGTACGGCATGATGGCTGCTTATTTCCAGCATTTTCTCACCACATTCGCCTAAAAAAAGTCTGGGACCAAAACATCCCAGACTTTTGTGCTCTTATTTAAATGGCCGAAACATCCGCCCTAAGGCAGCCAGTCTCGCTTTTATTTAGTCAACCGCGCGACATCCCGCACGATCATTAATTCTTCATTCGTTGGGACGACCAGCACTTGAACCTTACTGCCGTCGGGACTAACGATGTGTTCCTCGCCTCTGAAATCATTCTTGGCGGGGTCGATGGCGATGCCAAAGTAGTTCAGCTTGTCTGCCACGGCTTGGCGCATGTCCACACCGTTTTCACCGGAACCCGCCGTGAAGACGATGGCGTCGACACCACCTAATTCAGCGATGTAACTGCCGACGTAGCTCACGACCCGGTCGACAAACATCTGGAGTGCCAGCTTGGACTTGGGCCGTTCGTCTTGGGTCTTTTCCAAGTCCCGTTGGTCAGGTGACAGTTCGGAAATACCCAGCAGGCCAGACTTGTGATTCAAAATGTCGATCATTTCTGGCATGGTCTTGTGTAGCTTTTCAGCTAAGAAGGCCACCAGCGAAACGTCGATATCGCCGGACCGCGTGCCCATCATGACCCCCGCCAGCGGCGTAAAGCCCATGGACGTGTCCAGTGCGTGACCGTGGTCAAAGGCCGTGATGGACGACCCCGAACCCAGGTGCAACGTGATCAGCTTCAAATCGGCTAACGGCTTGCCTAAGATTTCAGCCGTCCGGTGGGCCACGTAGCGGTGACTGGTACCGTGGGCCCCGTATTTCCGGGCACCCAACTTATCATAATATTCATAAGGAATGCTGTACATATAGTTGACTGCTGGCATTTCCGTGTAAAGCGACGTGTCAAAGACCGCGACCTGCTTGGCCTCTGGCAAGAGTTGCTGGAAGACCTCAATATAGTAAGCCTGAACGGGATTATGTAATGGTGCGTAATCCTTGAGTTCCTTGATCTGCTTCAACACGATGGGCGTGATCACGGCGGAGTCCTTGAAGACTTCCCCGCCGGCAACGACCCGGTGGCCCACACCCGTGATTTCACTCAGGTGCTTAACGATGCCATAAGACTTCAGCCGCGTCAGTACCATGGCTGCCGCCAACTTATTGGTGATATTGTCCTGTGTATCAGTAATTTTCTTACCATTGGGTAGCTTGACCTTGAAAATGGACCCCGGTAGATTCAACCGGTCAACCATCCCTGAGGCAATCACCGTCTCCTCTGGCATGGAAAATAACTTCCACTTCAATGTTGAGCTTCCTGCGTTAATTGCTAATGTCTTTGCCATCGTCCTGATCCTCCCAATCATTTTCTCGGTTACTTCCCAGTTTAAATGATTTTGTAACCGCTTTCAAGAAAAGATTGGCTTTCTGTGAGAATTTTTAGGGTCGGCTTCCAGTCCCAGCATGCAAAAAAGCCACGACCGCAGCCGTGACTCATTTCATCATCTGATTAAATTAGCTAGAACCAGCCATACCCCAACCAATGACGCTTGGCTTTGACCCAAGAACCGTAGCGGTTGTGCGCATAACGATCCGCGGTCTTTTCTTGGTTGGCTTTACTGTAGTCACCCTTCAACATGGAAATGGTCAGTTGGTACTTACCATAGTACCGACCGTTTCTGGCGCGGTAATTGCCACCAGATTCCTTGACGGCGATCCAGGCCTTGGCCCGCTTTTCTTTCTTGGACAGCGTGCTCGTGTAGGTCACACTGGCTTCGGCCGTCGTTGCGGGGGTGATGACTGAGGACACACTAGGAAGGGCCATTGCAATGACCATCACGATTAACATGAAAACGGTTTTTACTTTCAACAACGAGCCCTCCTAATGAATTTGTTAAGAATATCATAACGTTTTTAAGTTACAGCCAGATTGTCCGTATGTTACAAACTTGTAACGGGGTCCACCATTTCTGGTAACCTGGTGTAACAATATGTCGCTACGGCCCGGTCTAGACACGAAAAAGGATGGCCAGCAATCTTTCACTGGACCATCCATTTTTCTAAGATTTATTTGGTTAAACTGGTTTAGTACCAGCCGTTTGCTTGCCAGAAAGACTTGGCAGCAGACCATGAGCCATAACGGGAAGCAACATATGAGTTCGCAACCTTTTCTTGGTTAGCGGCTGAGTAGTCACCGTTCAGGTAAGACTTGCTCAATTGGTACTTACCGTAGTAGTTACCGTTCGTAGCGGTGTAAGAGCCACCAGATTCCTTGTTGGCAATCCAAGCCTTCGCTGAAGAGCTAGAGCCACTCGTGGACGTCGATGCCGTAGAAGCGTTGCTAGTCGTCCCAGTTGAGGTGCTGGCCTGGTTGCTGTACGTGTTCGTGTTAGTATTGGCCGTGTTAGCCGTGTAGTTCGTGTTATTAGTCGTTTGCGTCGTGGATTGGCTAGGCGTCGTCGTAGCGCTAGTCGTAGTCGTTGAGGCACTCGTGGCGTTAGGAATCTCTAAGGATTCGCCCACATAAATCAAGTTAACATTCTTTAAGTTGTTGGCTTGTTCGATAGCAGAAATGCTGGAGTTGTATTGGTTAGCGATTTTAGCAACCGTGTCTCCCGACTTCACCGTTACCCGGACGTCGGCGTTAGCGGAAGTAGTCCCGGCGAAGATGCCGGCACCTAAGATGGCTGCAGTTCCTAAAGTAGTGATGAAAGCTTTTTTGATATTCATATAAATGAATGTCCTCCTTTTGATTAGTGAATCTGTCTATCAATTACTTAACGAGACCTATCATAACCCGCGGAGGTTACACCGCGATTGTTCCTGAGTTACACCCACGTTAAGAAATACTAGCTTAAATGACAAAGCGTAATGTGGTTAATCCGGTTGCAACATTAACCGGGTTTTCGGTTCTTACGTTGCACGGGTGTGACGGCAACCACGGTACTGCAACGTTGCTCGCAAATAGAATCTGGCTGACAACGTTTTGTGGCGCGGATTATAATCTAAAGGTTGAAAGCCGAAAGTCAGCTAGAAGCATTAGCCTCACACGACTTCTCGCGTTAAGCCTAGTCGTTTACAACTTTATAGTTCGATCTGGCCGCCTACCGTCCGCCAACTATGGGTTGGGACGCGGTGGGCGGACCTGAAGACCGCTCCTCAGGCTGGAGGTGTTCCCCGTAGCAGGCGGAACCCTGGCCGACGTAGGTCTTGGTTTCACTAGTTTTAGTGGACAGAACACTGTCGTTCCGGGAACTACCGCTTTGATGTTACTTTCAATCTTTAGTTGGCCAACAAAAAACGCCCGCGGACCTGCATCCGGGGGCGTTACTTGATTTTAAACGTAAATTAGTTGGCTTATCTAAAAGTTGGTAGGTTTAGTACCAGCCGTTTGCTTGCCAGAAAGATTGGGCAGCAGACCATGAGCCGTAACGGGAAGCGACGTATGAGTTCGCAACCTTTTCTTGGTTAGCAGCTGAGTAGTCACCGTTCAAGTAAGAAGAGCTCAGTTGGTACTTACCAATGTATTGGCCGTTAGTAGCTGAGTATGAACCGCCAGATTCCTTGTTAGCGATCCAAGCTTTGGCACTAGCTTCGGAACCAGACACACCAGTTGAAGCAGAGTTGCTGCTTGATTGGGTGTTGTTGGTCGTCGTTGCTTGGTTAGTGGTTGCTTGACTAGTCGTGGATTGGCTAGCTTGGTTGTTCGTAGACGTGTAGTTTTGGCTAGCAACGCTAGAACTGTTAGTCGTCGCCGTCTTCGTGCTGGTTGGCACGTTCAAGGTTTGACCCACGTAGATCAAGTTGCTGTTGCTCAAACTGTTGGCACTTTCGATGGCACTAACGGATGAACCGTATTGGTTAGCTAATGACCAAACAGAATCCCCCTGCTTGACCGTAACATTAGTGTCGGCGTTGGCCGTGACGTTGGTGGCGAACAGGCCGGCACCGACAACGGCAACCGTACCCAAAGTATTAACTAAAGCTTTTTTGATATTCATGATAAATGAATGTCCTCCTTTGTTTGCTTAACGGGTATTAGAATAACTGATGGTTGTGTCAGTTAGGTTGGGGTTACGTTACGCCCGCATTAAGAAAAATATTACAGTATGACAATCTGTAATATTTGTAACGGGTTTGTTATATAAAACGCTTTTCTAGCCCAATTTTTACCCATTTTGGCGCAAACGACCGGGATTTTTCGGTGCTTTTTGCACGAAAAATCCCGAAAAACTTGTCATTTTTCATGAAAATTTGATGAAAATCAGCCGAATTTGCGCGGATTTTATGGTTGCAATCGTTAATAGTTAAGTAAAATCGGCCGAAATTTCTGTCGATTTTGCCTAAAACCACCAATGATTAGCTTGCCCAATGCTCAGCCCCCATCATCATTTACGCTTAATTACCGCTATAATATAGTAGAAACCGGCATTTTTCAGGGGACCAATCCCCACTGAACCCACGCCAGTAGCCGGATTGACCCATTAACTCACCCGAAATCACCACAAGAAAAACTAGGCCAGCCTCCCCGGGTAAAGGGAAACTGACCTAGTTTTAACGAGAGTTGGGCTATGAATACTAGCGAGATGCGTTATTTTTCAACGTTCTTCCCGTCGTATTCGTCAATCATAATTTGTTTCAGTTCAGAAACAAGTGGTTCACGTGGGTTAGCGGTCGTGCATTGATCTTCGAAGGCCAATTCGGCTAATTTGTCGACGGCCTTGTCGAAGTGCGCCTTGTCGACCCCGTTGGCCTTCAGGCTCAGCGTAACGCCGACTGAGTGAGCCAAGTCGATGATCTTGTTGACCAAGGCTTCCTTCAATTCTTCCTTCGTCGTGCCTGGTAAGCCCAGGTAACGGGCAATTTGGGCGTAGTCTTCGTCGGCCCGGAAGTATTCGTACTTCGGCCACATGGTCAACTTGGAAGGTTCCTTGAAGTTGTAGCGAATGACGTGTGGCAAGGTGATGGCGATGGCCAAACCATGAGGTAAGCCAAATTCCCCACCCAGTTTGTGGGCAATCGAGTGGTCGACCCCGAGGAAGGCGTTGGCGAAGGCCATGCCGGCTAAGGTCGAAGCGTTATGCATTTCTTCGCGCGCCGTGATATCGCCGTTGTAGGAATTGGTCAGGTTGTCCATGACCAACTTGATGGCTTGCAGCGACCATGGCCGCGTGTAGTCGGAAGCCATGTTGGATACGTAGGATTCGATGGCGTGGGTCAAGACGTCCAGTCCAGAGTAAGCCACCGTCTTCTTTGGCACCGTTTCGATAAATTGTGAATCCACGATAGCCACGTCTGGTGTCAATGCATAGTCAGCCAGTGGGTACTTCACGTGGGTCTTGGAATCCGTGATCACGGAGAATGGTGTCACTTCAGAACCAGTCCCAGAGGTCGTTGGAATGGCCACGAATTGGGCCTTGTGTGGCTTGTTGAACTTGTAAGCCCGCTTCCGAATATCCAGGAATTTTTGCTTAGCACCAAAGAAGCTGGCTTCTGGGTCTTCGTAGAATAACCACATGTTCTTGGCAGCATCCATTGCGGAGCCCCCACCTAAAGCCACGATCGTATCTGGCTTGAACATCCGCATTTGCGTGACCCCACGGTTGACCGTATCAGTCGTTGGATCAGGTTCAACGTCGGAGAACAGGGAGTATTCGATGCCGTTTGGTTGGCGTTTCAATTCATTCAAAACCGTGTCGACGTAACCTAACTCAACCATGGCTGGGTCGGTCACTAAGAAGACGCGCTTGATGCCAGGCATGTCGTCCAGGTAACGGACAGAAGTCTTTTCAAAGTAAACTCGAGGTAATTTAATCCATTGCATATTATTTCGCCGCTTTGCAATCGTTTTGATGTTCAACAGGTCAAATGAGGAAACGTTGTGGGATACAGAGTTCTTACCCCATGAACCAGTCCCCAAGGTCAGTGATGGCACCATTTCGTTGTAGAGGTTCCCAATCCCACCAATGGCGGATGGCGTGTTGACCAAGACCCGGCTGGCCTTCATCTTGATGCCAAATTCCGTGGCCAAGTCATCGTTCATGGTGTGGATAGCCGCCGTGTGGCCCAGCCCGCCGAAGTGGAGCAGTTGGTCACAGAGGTCAAAGGCGTTGTCCTTGCTGGTAGCCTTGTACACAGAAATCATTGGGCAAAGTTTTTCTTGAGACAGTGGGAACTTAGGCCCCACCCCAGTGATTTCAGCAGCTAAGACCTTGGTCCCAGCAGGAATCTTGATGCCGGCAATGTCAGCGATCTTTTGCGCAGACATCCCGGGAACGGGTCCCTTAACGCCGCCTTCTGGCTTGAACATTGCTTCGGCTAAGGCCTTTTCGTCACTCTTCTTAATGAAGAAAACGCCCCGGTCTTGCATTTCTTTTTTAACTTCTGCATAGATTTCTTGATCGATGATGGCACTGTTTTCAGAAGCACAGACCATCCCGTTGTCAAACGTCTTGGACAACACAATGTCATATACGGCGCGCTTGATGTTGGCCGTCTTTTCAATGTAGGCAGGCCCGTTACCAGGACCGACCCCTAAGGCTGGCTTCCCAGTGGAGTACGCGGCTTTGACCATGCCGGGACCCCCAGTTGCCAAGACACTGGCAACCATGGGGTGGTTCATTAAGGCCGTCGTCGCTTCAATACTTGGGGTCTCGATCCAAGAGATGACCCCTTCAGGAGCACCAGCAGCAATGGCAGCGTCGCGAACGACTTTGGCCGCCATCACGGAAGACTTCTGAGCTTGGGGGTGGAAGGCGAAAATGATTGGGTTCCGCGTTTTCACAGCGATCAATGACTTGAACAGCGTCGTGGACGTTGGGTTCGTGACTGGCGTAACCCCAGCTAAGATACCCAGTGGTTCAGCCACCGTGATCAGTTGCCGTTCGTGGTCGTCTTTAATGATGCCCACCGTCTTGTCCTTCTTGATTGAGTGCCAAATTTCTTCGGTGGCGTACATGTTCTTGATGGCTTTGTCTTCCATCACACCCCGACCGGTTTCGTCAAAGGCCGCCTTGGCTAATTCCATATGGTGGTCCAGCCCGGCGATGGCCATTTGATGCACGATGTGGTCGACCTTGGCTTGGTCGAAATCGTCCATGGCGCACAGGGCGTCGTGGGCCTTAGCAGTTAAGCGGTCGATCATTTGATCAACAGTTTCATGGTTTTCTTGTTTTTTATTAGTAGTTTTCTCTTTCACGTCTTTTAACATGGTTATGCCTCCATCTTTGAAAACATCTTTGTTAACTTCTTCACGAGATATATCATATCATGATTTCAGAATTACGCAAGACCTTTTTGTTAAAATAATCACAATTAATTTAACTAGCTTACTATCGCTTATGTAGCAGGACTTACGGGTGATTGATATGTAAGCGCATACACATTATTCAAAACAAATCAGCCATTTTATTTTCTGTGAATAATATCACTACCTGACTATTTCGTTTTCATAACTATCGACCGTCTTTTTCATAAAACGCCCGTTATCTTGCCGGTCGCGCCGGTTATTTTCTCAGGTAACCGTCGTACCATTGTGCTAAAGTAGTAGGTAAACACATACCCGAAAGTTCCGACAATCTCTGGGGCTTTTCGTGCATCGAGAGGAGTTGAGAACTGTGCAAGCTTGGCGGTTCTGGCGGGAAGCAACCCACCACTTTTTCCAGCACTGGGGGAGTTACGTCACGCTGGTCTTCGTGACCAACCTGGCTATCAGTTATTTGGCGGTGCCAGCCTTAACCTGGCTGACATCCGCGCTGATGGCGTGGCAACACGTTCCCTACGTGTCTTATACCAATATTGGCGCCATCGCGTTAAACCATCCCCTGGCCATCGTTGGCCTGCTTTTGATTTTACTGGCGGTCGTTACCCTGATCTACTGGCAATTCGCTTACCTACTACTGGGGATCATCAATATCCGCAACGGCCGACCGGAATCTACCCGCGCCTTGCTGGGGGACACGGTCCGCAGCATTGCCGGCGCCTCACCCAGTACCTTTTTCTTCTTTATTGGCTACTTCATCGTCATCATTCCATTTGGTAGTGAGCTGTTCACCACGCCCCTACTCAATAAGGCCAAGATTCCCGCGTTTATCGTGAGTTACCTCCTGGCTAACCCACTGTGGGCCGGGTTACTAGGCATCGTCTACGTGGTGGCGGCCTACATCGGTATCCGCTTGATTGCGGTCCTCCCGCTGATGATGCTTGACCATTACCACAGTCGCGAGGCCATCCGCTTGAGCTGGCAACGGACGCGCCACAATTTCTGGAATTACTTTAGTAAAATTGTTTTGACGTTGGTCTTGATCAGTGCCGTGGTTTTTGTCATTTACGCCATCCTGTACATCGGTCAGGTGCTGTTCGACAAGACCGGCGTGGCACTGGTAGCGGCGACCGCCAACCTCTTCTTGATGGAAGTGATCACGGAATTTCTGGTGTGCTACGCCACAGTGCTGTTCATGATGATCATCTTGAGCAGTCACGACACTCACCAGCAGACGCCCCTGTCGCTCTTTAGTTTCCGCGAACCCGCCAAGACCAAGCTGCGAACCCGCCTGCTAATCATCAGTGGTCTGGCCGTCATCAGCGCGACCCTGGTCGGCTTCAACCTCATTTACTTAAACGGCCTGGCCATGACCAAGCCGCTGACGATTGCTCACCGCGGGGTCGACGATGGCAATGGCGTGCAAAACACCATCCCCGCCATGGTCAAGACTAGCCGGGAAAAGCCGGACTTCGTGGAAATGGACGTCCGCATGACCAAGGACCACCAATTTGTCGTGATGCATGATGGCAACCTAAAGGCACTAGCCGGGCTGAAACGGTCCGTGGCCAAGATGACGCTCAAGCAATTGACTAAGGTAACCGTCACGGAAAATGGCTATCAGGCCAAGATTCCCAGCTTCAACCACTACCTGAACACGGCCATTCGCCACCACCAAAAATTACTGATTGAAATCAAGACAGGCAGCGCCGATACGCCCGATCTCACCCAACGCTTCTATCGGCAATTTGGTAAGCGCATCCTCGCTAACCACGAGCAGATTCACACCCTCAGCTATAAAATTATGAATCAGCTGAAGACGGAACATCCCGACCTGTTCGTCAGCTACATCATGCCGTACAACCTGACGTTCCCGCACACCCGCGCTAACGCCTACACCATGGAATCGACGACACTCAATGACACCTTCATCGACCAGGCCAATCGCCAGCATAAGAAAGTTTATGCCTGGGACATTGATACGATTATCAACCTGGACCAGATGATGTTTTTGGGGGCCAACGGGGTCATTACCAACAACCTGTCTGTCATCCAACAAGAAATCAAGGACAACACGGATCATCCGAGCTACGCCAACCTGTTGTTGACGCTGATGAATGATTTATCACTGGAATCGCAGACGCAATAACTGTACACACGAAAACGACCGCCGACACAGGGCTTAGCCTGGTCGGCAGTCGTTCTTTCTTTCGGCCTTTAATTTCACCTAATAAAGTTCAAACATATCTCTAATGCCACTTAGCGCTTGCTTGAGCGTTACCTGATTAACATGATCGACGACTTCGCCATTTCGTGCAATAAAATCATACCCCAACAGATTGCTCAATACCGCAAACCCATGAATCTTATTTCCCTGAATTTTAAGCCCCACGGGAAAATGCGCAGGCAGCTTAGAGGTTATTGGAAAGCCAGCAATCATTCCAGTTCGCTCGTTATACAAACTGGAACTCATCACCAACATTGGTCGTCGAATATTCTTTTCATTATGGTCACCATACTCATGGCCAGTATGTGGCTCTGCATCAATCCAAATTAAATCGCCCTGATCAGGATATTTACCAGACATTTTCTTTACCCACTGCTTGGCCATTGTCACCAAGTCCTAATTCTGCAATACCTGCACGTAAGTTATACTCAGGAGACTTTTCGAAAATATTCCTATGCACCGGTACCAAGGAAATTACCCCGTTCGCTTCCTGTATAACATCAAATTCTGTTCCTTCCTTGGCGTCAATGCTAGCCGGAATTGTTACCATTAGTGAATTACCTTGTTTTCGTGCCTTTACAGTCATTATCTTCGCCTCCGATGTAATTACAAGTTCTCGCAATATTTTTGCTTATTCGTTAAAAATACCATCCCCAGCAACCCGGAGATGGTATTTTCCTTTACTTCTTTTCAATTTTACGAATCGGCCGCTTGATCAGGTGCAGTAACTTTTCTGACTGTAAGCGCGCTACCACGGCATCGACAGCGACCTGCATGAGCTTTTCATTCAAGTCCTTGGCCGCGGGTTGGACCTGGTCTTCACCCAAGTGGTGGAGCCGGTCTTCCAGGCGGTCAATGAAGTTATCATAGGCTTGCTTGGGATAATCGCCTGCCGTAATCTGATCGATCCCCGAGCGCACCGTATCCGTCTGGAACATGGGCTTGAGGAGGCTGATCATTAAAATATCGGTCAGCTGCATGGTCTGATATTTTTTCTTCACCGGTGCCAAAATCACGTTATGCTTCACGTAATTGTTAATCATCGCGGGCGTAATCATGTCAACGCCCAACGGCCCCAGCACATCGTTGATCAGTGCGGTCACCTGGTCCATATAGAGGTCAAACTTCGGTAAATCATCCCAGCGTGGTAATTTAACGCCGTGCATCTGGTGTTCCCAACGGGTGTATTGATTAAAATCAGCCATGTCTTTTCCCTAACCTTCCGTTTCTAGCTTCAATTATAACATATAATCTAGTCCCAGCGACTAGCTAAAGCCTAAATCTGACAATTCACCTAGCGCCAGCGAATCTTACTTAAAATCCGGTGACCCAAGACATCTTGAACCAGAATAAAGACCGGTATGACGCTAATCATCAGCGGTAGATAGAGTAGCGCTAATTTCCAATTGAATAGACTGACCAACGAGAAGATTGGGCCAAAGAAGATGAAGATGATGGCAAATAACCCCGCCATCAACGCCACCAAGCCGACCTTGAAGCGGTTCAGTGGCCGCGCCACCATGACCAGGGCATTGAGACTGATGAGGCCGGTCATCAACACACTCAGCGTCGAAGTCGTCGCAAAGCTCAGGTTGAATTGCGTGCCTATCCCCATGATGACCAGAATGTAGCCGACCACACAGACGGCGGCTGGGGCGGCAATCTCCATAACTTGTTTCATAAAGCGCCCCGTGATGCGGGCGTAGTTGGGCTGCAGCGCCAGGAAGAACGTGGGAATCCCCACCATCAAAGACGAAATTGGCGTCAGCTGGATCGGTTCAAACGGATAGCTGCGGCTCATAAAGATAAAAATCAGTGTCAACGCCACGGAATACATGGTTTTGATCAAGAAGAGTGAGGCCACTCGCTCAATGTTGTTGATGACCCGGCGACCCTCATTTAAGACGTTGATCATCGCGTCAAAGTTGGAATTGACCAGCACGAAGTCGGCCAGACTCTTGGTGGCTTCACTCCCCGAGGCCATGGCAATACTGCAGTCGGCCTGGCGTAAGGCCAACAGATCGTTGACCCCATCACCAGTCATGGCAACCGTGTGCCCGGCTTCCTGATAGGCCTTGATCAGCGACTCCTTTTGCTGCGGCGTCACTCGACCAAACACGTTGTAGTCCGCCACGAGTTGGGCGTAATCTGGGCTTGGCCCCACCTGACTCATGTCGATCAGTTGCTGGGCACCAGCAATTTCTGCCCGTGCGGCGATGCTCGCGACGGTAACGGGGTTATCGCCGGAAATGACCTTCAGGGCAACATCCTGATTGGCAAAGTAGCCAAAGGTATCCTTGGCCCGCGGTCGGAGCTCATCGGTAATCAGCACCAACCCAATGGCTTGCGGCGCAGTCGGCCGCGGGGTGGCTAAATCAGCGGCGGTGGCCAGGATGAGCACCCGGTAGCCTTGCGCCGCCAACGTTTGAATCCGTTGATGGACTGCGGCGGGAACGGTCTCGAAGATAAACTCGGGCGCGCCCATGATGGTGGCTTGCCCAGCGAGGATGGCGCCACTCCATTTGCGTCCGGAGGAAAATGGTAGGACTTGGCCAGCCTGCACTGACGGCGTTCCCAACGCGGCTTGAATGGCTTGCGCCGTTTCGTTGTCATCGCCAGTAGCGGCGACCAGTTGGGCCAGCTGCGTTTGGGCGGCCTGCTGGGTAACGGCGCCGAGCGGTTCGACCCGGTCTAATTGAAGCTGGCCGTTGGTAATGGTCCCGGTCTTATCCAGACACAACACGTCAACCCGGGCCAACGCCTCAATGGCGGGTAACTCCCGCACCAGCACGTGATGCCGCCCCAGGGTGAAGGCCCCCGCGGCCAACGCCACCGACGTCAGTAACACCAAGCCTTCGGGAATCATACCCACCATGGAAGCCACCGTGCCCAGGATGGCGCGATTTTGGCTCTGTCCGCGGAGCATGGCGGTAATGAACAAGGCGGCCCCCAACGGAATAATGGCAAACGTCAGGACCTTGATAATGCGATTAATAATCGTGAGTAATTGACTGGCACTACGACGTTTTTGCTTAGCGGAGTGGGCCAGTTGTTTGACGAAGCTCCCGTGGCCAACCGTCGTGGCCTGGACCATCGCCCGCCCACCGAGGATGACACTCCCGGAGACCAAGTCATCCCCGGTGGCCTTGCTGATGGGCGTGGCTTCCCCAGTAATTTGCGACTCATCGACCTCCAGTCCCGCGGTGTCGCGGATACGGCCATCGACCGGCAACTGGTCACCCCGGCCGAGTTCGAGGATATCGTCTTGGACGATGGCATCCTGGTGGTACGCCGCCACCTGTCCGTCCCGCAAGACGTTGATCTTGCCTTCCGACAACAGGGCCAGCTTATCGACCTGACGTTTTGACCGAATCTCTTGGAAAATACCGATCCCGGTGTTGACCACCACGACCCCTAAGAAAAGTAAGTTTTTATAGCTCCCGGTCACCAACACCAAGGCCCCCAGGAGCACGTTGATCAAGTTAAAGAGGGTTAATAGATTATCCCGAAAGATTTGTTGCACACTACGGGTCAGCGGGGGCAAGGGGTCATTCTGCTGACCGACCGCCACTCGCTGGGCCACCTCAGCGGCCGTTAATCCTAAATCTAACGGCGTATCTTCACGTTTTGTTGTGGTCATATCCCCGTAGCCTCCTTCACAATTGTTTACCCTTTCATTGTACTAGATATCCCCACCTCATCGCCCCTATTTCGTTTAGTTTTGGGTAATCTTTTACGGAATCGCAACCAATTTTGTCGGCGAATGCCCCGCAACGTGAAGAGAAGACTATACTGGAATTGGTAGCAAACTATTCAAGGGGAGGGTTTATTTTGAATCATAAATCTACAGCGGTTATTTTATTTATTCTCTACGTTATTTTGCTGGGATGCATGTTAGCCCACCAAGATATGTTAGCCATGTGGTTGATGACCTTTGGCATGCTGATTGAGGCTGGCGTGAACCTTTACGACCAATTCAAGCGTCGGTAAGCGTTGTCATTTCTATAGTTTTAGCTTAAGATTAGAAGTATTATGTGTGGCGTACCACACACGAAATGACTGACGGTATCTGCCGTCAAGGAGGAAATTTAATGGCACCTACCAAAATCACCAACACCATCAAGCTCGCGGACGGCAATCGCATGCCGGTCATGGGCTTTGGGACTTACAAAATCGGCGACCAGGAAACCATGAACACCGCCATCGACGCGGCTTGGAATGCGGGTTACCGGATGTTTGACACCGCCATGTTATACCGTAACGAAGACATCTTGGGACCAACGTTACAGCAGCTAGGCTTACCTCGTGAAGGCCTGTTTTTGACCAGTAAGGTCGCCGAAGTCGTCCAGGGGTATGACCGGACCATGAAGGCCGTCGAAGGCTCCCTGAAGCGCCTACAGACCGATTACTTGGACTTGTTGCTGGTCCACTGGCCTGTCCGCGAACACTTCTTTGATACCTGGAAAGCCATGGAACAGCTCAAGGCTGACGGCAAAGTCCGTTCAATTGGCGTGTCCAACTACACCATTTCTCACCTGGAACTGCTCGCCACGCAAGCCAAGGAAATGCCCGTCGTCAATCAGGTGGAATATCACCCCTACCTGAACCAACAGGCGCTGTTTGACTACGACAAAGAAAAAAATATCGTGACGGAAGCCTGGAGTCCGCTGGGCCGGCGTGCCGTGCTAGACAACCCCATGCTGATGAAGATGGCCAAACACCACCAGAAATCAGTCGCGCAAATCGTCTTGCGCTGGGAACTCCAACACGAACTGGTTACGATTCCCAAGTCCACGCATCCCGACCGAATCAAGGAAAATGCCGAAATTTTTGACTTCGACCTGGACGTTGATGAAATGACCATGATCGACATCCTCAACCGCAATGAGCGGACGGGGAACGAACCAGAAATCGTTTACGAAACCGGTAAGCAATACTAAGCCTGCTGGACTGGGCAACGCTGTGAGAGCTGGTCGCCTACCGTCCGCCCCAGCGTTCCAACCCATATTTGGTGGACTCCCGGCTACGGTGCCGATTGTCAGCAGCGATTACGTTGTTTCAACTGCCATCGGCTATTAGTTATTAATATCATCATTGCTTAAAAAACGCAATCGACTTGTCATCTCGGCGAGTCGGTTGCGTTTTCTAATAGCAATCTGGCGGTGTTCCCCAGAACAGGCGGAACGCTGGCTGACGCAGGCTCCTGGTTTCGCCAACCGCAAAAAAGCAACCAACTTACCATTTCAGCAGGTCGGTTGCTTTTCTATAACACAATATTTTTAATCGTTAGCATGCTTGCGTTGGCGAATATCGTACCAGATAATCCCCATGACCCCGAACAGGATTGGCCCGACCAGCATCCAAATCGTGCTTTGTACGTCGCCGTTTTCCAAGATAGGTTGGACCAGCGTAAAGGTGTTGGCGCCCAAGACCACGATGAACACGACCCAGCTGATGATGGTCGTCCAAGTTGGGGACTTGTAGACCTCAAATGGCTTCATGATATCGCGGTTGTGCTTGAATTTCGGAAAGGCGTAGACCAAGAACAGGTATGGTAACGTCATGGAGACGTTGGCCATCAAGGTCAAGATGTTGTAAAACGCCGAGGCGTCCGTTGAAGCAAAGGAGGCCAGCAGGATAATGACGATAACCACCGCACACTGCAGCATCATCGCGTAGCTCGGCATGTCATTGGCATTGAGCTTGGTAAACTTCTTCGGCCACATGGATTTGGGCGTCCCCATGATCAACGTCTTCAGTGGCGAATACGTCAACGTGAAGAAGGCCCCTGAGTAAGCCAGGAACATCCCCAGCCCCGTGTAACGGGCGAACCACAGGCCGATTGTGGTGCTCGTTGCGGCACTCAATCCCAGCGACTCACCCAAGACATCCCCGAGGTTGCGCATCATCACATAACTGATGTTCCCCATGTTGGTCGTCGGGTCGGACAGGACCTTTTGCCAGTTCGTGCTGATTCCCCAGCACAGAATCCCAATGGCATACCCCAGCGTGATGACGATGGCCGAGATGACAATGGCTTTGGGGAAAGTCTTTTCCGGGTTCTTAGTCTTATCGACCATCCCCCCGAGGACTTCTAGCCCCCCGTAAGCAAAGATGGCAAACACGGCAAAGCTCATGATGCCCATTGGTTGCTGGTAATTCGGGTGTGGCGAATGTAGGAAGGTATTCAGTGGTTGGGCAAATTCGCCGTGGCGTAAGGCCAAGACAATGCCGGAAATGACCAGCAGGATGGCGTTTAAGCTCATGACGGCTAATCCACCCAGGCTGGTGATCCGGACGATACCCTTGACCCCTTTGATGGAGACCCACGTCACCAAGATCATCCATAGACACGACAGAATCCCAATGACCTGCGTGGCGTTCATCCCGGCAAAGGCGAAGTTCTGCGTTTGGTCACGGCCAAAGAAGGTCGTGGTAAACGGAATCCAAACCTTGGCGGAAGTGGAGACCAGCCAGATGATGTAAGACGCAAACCACATGAAGGTCCCGATAAACGCAAATCGCGGTCCGACGCTGCGGTCCAGCCACTGGTACATCCCGCTCCCCTCGTCAGACTTAATGGCAGCCCCATATTCCGCCATCATTAAAGCAAACGGAATGAAGAACAGGACTGCGGCGGCTAAGTAAAATAGAATCGAAGAGTAACCCATCAAGAAATAGGCTACCGTACTGTTGGCAAAGCCAAAAACGGTCGTAAAGATCATCATGACTAAAGCCATTAAGGTGATTTTATTGTTATTATTATCAGCCATTATTCTCTCTCCAATATTTTTAAACTGCCCGTTTGTAGGCGCTTTATTAGTTTACATGAGAGACAATACAATCCGCTGGCATTTCAATAATAGCTGGGTGAATTTTTCGTGTGATAACTGAATGTTTTCTAATGCGGCGTGGGGCGAAACAAACTCACGGTCGCAAAAAAGCGCCCTCGCCAATTTCAGCGAGGACGCTTCATTGTTTACGAATCGATTAGTCGATACTAATGTGATGGTTGTCTTCAACCTCAGTTTGCTTTGGCAACGTCAAGGTCAAGACGCCTTCATCATACTTGGCTTCAACCTTCTTCAAGTCAATGCTTGGCAGGTAGAAGGAACGCGCAACGTTTTGGCTGCTACGTTCTTGACGGAGAACCCGGCCATCGTCATCCTTCGTGGCTTGCTTAACTTCGGACTTCCCAGAAATCCGCAGCGTGTCGTCACGATAATCGACGTGGATGTCTTCCTTCTTGAAGCCAGGCATCTCAGCCGTAACCACGTAATCCTTATCGTGTTCAACCACATCAGTCTTCATGGAGCCATCGCCGCTAAACATGTCGCGTCCCAGGTTGCCCACTTCATTAAAGAAATTCATTGGATCAAAGAAATCAAAGTTCCGGTTCATAACATCGTTAGTCATAATCAATAACCCCTTTCTGTCTTCCTTGTTTACATTTTCTATAATAGTCAGTATTAGTCAGAATTGCAAGTAATTAGCACTCGACTATCCAGAGTGCTAATACTCGTTCATAAATACCGTTGCTTAGGTGTTTATGTAAATGCATTTTAAATCCAGCCATCATAAAGGTCAATTATTTTGTTTAAAGGTCAAAGAAAAACTAGTCGGCTTGCGGCTGCTTACCTCCTGGTCGACACAAATTAAAAGAGCTTGCCACGCTGGCAAACTCTTCTGCTGTCACTCTTTAAATTTAGATAACCGCTTTTCTGCAGTATGATAGACTTTTTTGTCCGCACGCCGCCCAATTGCCACAATTTGAATGACCTGAATCTGTTGGTCTACCTGGCGAAAGACGATACGGAGTCCCAGCCGCTTATTTTTTAATTTACGACAACTGCTGAGCTCACCGGCTAACGGTTGTCCAGCACGCACTCCTAGAAGGCGAATACGGTCCAACCCCTTGTCGACAAAGACCTTTTGCGACCCATCGAGTTGCTGATAGTCTCGCCAGGCTGCAGAAAGATACGTGAGTTGGTAAGGGTGATTCTGATCGGCCATCAGTCCCACCCATCATTTTTGTCAAGGTGCGGGGTCTCGTTGGCCACTGATCCACGCACCGTTTGATCATCCGCTAACGGTGCCTGTTCGTGGTCTTGGCGGTGCAAGCGTTGGGCCACCAGATAATCCTGTTCTAACTCAAATACGCGATCTTGGAGCGCCTCGTTTTGATTGACCAATGCCTCATAGTCCGCCACGTCCAGAACCACACCGGCCGGTTGATCCCGATTGAAAATGTAAACCCCAGTCTGCTTTGCTGCTGCCCGGGCAAACAGCTTGGTCGGTGACTTCTTTAAATCTGTGATATTACTGAAGGGGATATTCATTGTCCGCATGTCTTGAGCCTCCCTTTTTGCTCTGATTATACCGGATATCACGATGTTAAGATAGCCAAACGGCTTATAAAAAAACTTTATGCAGTCTTTAAAAAGACTACATCATCTAAAAAAAGAGCAGCCAGGTCATCCCAGCCACTCCACTTCATTTAGTAACGATAATAATAACCAGTTTGACCCTTGCCTGGTCCCATTGGTGGCAAGTAACAGCGCAAAGTCGTCTTGCCGTGATGCTTCAGCTTTTTCCAGTAAGGCCACTGATCCGAGTAACTTTGGCCCACGTAATAACCCCATTTGCCCTTGGAAATTGACAGATCACTGTACCATGTCGAATCGCCAACGCGTTTGGCAACCTTAAACGTCTTGCCAGATAAGCGATGCCATTTACGCTGGCCCGCGTTCTTCGTTTTCCACTGCCATTTGGTAAAAATCACCTTGTCATAACCATGCTTTCGCGAATTGTAACTGCGCCAATGGCCTCGCAAGGATTTCGGCACCACCGTGTAATGTTTCTTAGCTGCCTGCGCAGTCACCGAACTGCTCGTCATCAGCGTGACACCACCGATTAGCGCCAGTAAAACGGTCAGTGTGACCCAACCTTTTTTCATCCCTAACTCACTCCTCAATCACCTATTTAGCGGTATTAAATACTAGCTACCTCTTATCATACCCCTGATGGTTCTGAAGCCAAAGGGTTATTTGCGTGGCCAAACGACCCACCGCCCCAGCAGGCCTAGCCAGCCCAGTGCGGTCACCCACAAGAGTAGTTGGGATTAGCAGTCGCAAAAAAAAGCAGCCAGGTCATCCCAGCTGCTCTCTCATTAACTTTAGTAGGTTTCTTGCTTGACAACGTTATTGATAATCTTTTCGCCTAAGGCTTCTGACAACTTGTGTAGCCCGGCTTCACGGGTCTTCACGATATCCATATTGAAGATGATGGAATCAATGTCACCACCGTCAAAGTCGAACTGTTCGAAGTAGACGTAAGGATCGTGGTCATCGTCGTCGTTTAAGAAATGCTTCATAACTGCATCAGATAAAGCGGTTGCCCATTCTAAATCTGCCATCTTTGGTAAATCTTTCTTCGTCACATACCCCGGATCAAGAACCAACTTCGCCGCTTTTTCCACGTCTTCCTTAGGAATTTGTACGGTCGTTTCTGCTTTTTCCTTATCTTTAGGTGTATCTGCCATAATCAAAATCTCCTTTGATGTTACTGACTTCAGTCTAGTCCTTTTTGGCCGAAACGTTAAGTATTCCTTCGCCATTTAGAAGAGTTGGTGAATCATTAGTCCAACCAAGCCAGTTGGTTGCAATTGAAATGCCTTTCTGAGTGACTAAATGTGGGCCAAAATGGTTGCGCCTATCTGTTTTCTAATCCCCGCCAGACCGGCGTTTAGCCACAATCAGTCAGTGGATGTGATTGGCAACGACCGGTGACGTGGTCAATTTTCGGGGAAATCGTTAAAATTTTACGATGTTCGGTTGCTATACGGCCCCAGAAAGGGTAAAATTTGCTTCAATTCACCCCCTGTGAAAAGGGGATGAGACGCGCTATAATGAAGAGATAGAACGATATGAAATGAGGAATGATGTGTGGATAGCGGTCAGATAGTTGTGAATCTAATTATTATTTTAATTACCTTCTTTTTTGCAGCTTTCTTTGTTGCCTGCGAATTTGCTTTGGTCCAAACGCGGCCTAGTGCTCTGGAGGAAAAAATTGCCGAACGAGACAAGCCGTCGACCAAGCTTAATCGGGCCATGAAAATGGTTACCAATTTAAATGAATATTTATCAACGACTCAAGTGGGGGTTTCCCTCGCTGGGATCATCTTAGGGTGGATTGGGGAGACGTTCTTCGTTGACCTATTATTAGGCGGCATCGCCCCAGCTCACCTGAACGGCGCTACGGCCCACACTATCGCGGTTATCGTCGGGGTCTTATTACTGACGTACCTCGAAGTGGTCTTCACGGAAATTGTCCCGAAGAACATTTCCATTGATATGCCCATGAAGGTTTTGATGCTAGTGGTCACGCCACTGCATTACTGCCACGTCCTCTTTTACCCGTTCGTTTGGTTACTCAACAGCAGCGCGTCTGGTGTGGTCAAACTGATGGGCTTAAAGGTGGCCAACGAAAGTGACGAAGTCTTCTCTCAAGCTGAAATTTTAAACCTCTCACGCAGTGCCGTTGAGGGTGGCGAACTGGAAAAAAACGACCTGGTCTACATGCAACGGGCGTTTGAGTTAAATGATAAGGTCGCTAAGGATATCATGATCGACCGGACCCAACTGGTGGTCATCGACATCACGGCCAACGTCAAGGAAGCCTTGAACGTTTACCTGCAAGAACGCTTTAGCCGGTTGCCAGTCGTTGCCGATGGGGATAAGGATAAGATTTTAGGATACGTCTACAATTACGATTTGATTCGTCAACAGCAAGTGGATTCTCACATTCGCATTGATAAATTAATTCGGGATATCTCGACGACGCCCGAAACAACGCCAATCACCCAGGTACTGCAACAAATGATCAAGAAGCGGACCCCTATCGTCGTTGTCGTTGACGAATACGGTGGGACTTCCGGGATCATCACCGATAAGGATATTTATGAAGAGTTGTTCGGGACCGTCCGCGATGAAATCGACGATGCCAACGACCAGTACATTTTCAAGCAACCCAATGGCACTTACCAGGTCAACGGGAAGATGACGACCTACGACTTTGAACGGTACTTCAACACCGATATCAAGGGCTTTGAGGCCTCCGATACGGTCACGATGGCCGGGTTCATCATTGACAATTACCCGGACGTGAAGGTCAACGACGTCATCCAACTAAAGAACTTCGATTTGAAGGTCTTGGATTACGAAAACTCCTTCATCAATTGGTTAGAGGTCACGGTCAACCCGCCGCAAAAACAAATCACCACGGCGGATGCTGAAGATACTGACAAGAAAGATAAGTAATGAAAAGCCCCGTTGCTCTTAGTTGAGCAGCGGGGCTTTGTGTGGATATCGATTAACTTATGCTAAACTACTAAGTAACCAAACTAAGGGAGATTCGTCATGAAAAACGTAACGATTGCTGATGTTGCCAAAGCCGCAGGGGTGTCCGTCACTACCGTTTCACGGTTCATTAACGGCAACTATAAAAAAATGAGTGATACAACAAAGCAACGTGTTCAGCAAACCATCACCAATTTGCATTATGCACCCAAAGCCTCTGCCCGCAAGATGCGCCAAGACTTCAGTCAAATGATTGGTGTCGTGGTCGGCGATATATCTAATGTTTTCTCTTCATTACTATTCAAGGGAATCTATGATGTCTTACAACCAGCTGGATACGACGTTTTGCTTATGAACTCTAACAACTCGTTGATAACTGAACAAAATGAATTAGCTCGGCTATTTACTCAACAGGTAGATGGCTTAATTTTACAGCCTAACGCCAAAACATTCACCCCTTACCAGCAAATTCAAACAGCACAATTACCACTAGTAATGGTGGACCGGGAAACACTGAATCAGCCCCAAGACGTTGCCACTGTTGTTTCCAGCAACTTCGATGCTAGCCACCAACTAGCTGTCAGATTGGCCAGTCAAGGATATCAACACATCATTACCGTAAGCCGAACATTAGCCGAGACCTCCGCGCAATCAAAACGAATTGCTGGTTTCACAGCTGGTGCTATCCAATCACAACAAACCATGACTAATTTAGAAACGGCCCACCATGATCGCAACTGGTTACAGCAACAACTTCACTCTAAAATAGCGACTACAATTGGAAAAACTGCGGTTGTTTCTCTCATGGGTCCCGTCTTGTTTGACCTCTTGGCTGTTTGTCGGTCACTTCACCTGACCTTTCCTAACGATATCGGTCTGATTAGCTTCGATGACTGGACCTGGTCACAGTACGTGAATGACGGAATCTTCCTACTCCAGCAGCAGCCTGAACTCATGGGTCACGTGGCTGCTGAGAAATTGTTGCAACAGATTCAGCAAACGCCGATTACCACTATGACTTATATTCCAGTAAAAACGATCGAGAAAGCATCATTGTGAATCAAAACGAGTCCGGACAACAAATGGTCCGAGCTCGTTTTGTCTTAAAGTTTAATTTAGACGAATAGAGATACCCCTAATACCGAGAGTAACCCGGTTATAGATAGAACTGAAGTAAGCGTCGTCCATGATAAAAATGTTTCCTTCAATGTCAGACCGAAGTACTCCTTGATCATCCAGAAGCCTGCGTCATTAACATGATCTGCAAAAACCGATCCCGCACCAACAGCTAAGACCATCAAAGCCGCATTGGCACCAGTTTGAGCAATCAACGGTGCCACTAATCCTGCAGCTGTCAAGGAGGCCACCGTCGCAGACCCTAAACTGACTCGTAATAAAGCAGCTACTAGCCATGCAGCTAATAGTGGTGACATATTAGTATGAGCAAAAATTGTGGAAATGTACTGGGAAATTCCACCATCAACTAGAACTTGCTTGAAGGCGCCACCCCCACCAATAATCAACAGCATCATGGCAATTTGTTTTGACGCTTCAACCATCGACTGACTAACCTGTTTCATGTTTAGATGACGTGAAATCCCCATGGTATAAACAGCAAACAATAGTGACAATAGCATAGCAGCATCCGGCGCCCCAATAAACTGAATCGTTTGATTCACCACGTTCTCCTTCGGTAAAACAAACGAACAAATTGTTGCAATGGCAATCAGAATAACCGGCATCATTGCTGTCAAGACACTGATACCAAAATGTGGTGTTTCTGCTAAACGAAATTCCTTAAAGTCCCCCAGTACACTAATATCTACATCTTTCCGATATACTCGCGGATAAAATTTATGTAACGCCCAATTAAAGACTGGCCCACAAACTATAATTGTTGGAATAGCTACGATAACTCCTAATAGTAAAACATGGCCTAAATTTGCATGAAAAATACCTGAAATAGCAGTTGGTGCTGGATGAGGCGGCAAAAATGCATGTGTCACATTCAGCGTAGCCGCCATTGGAATTCCAAGATATATCAATGGCAAGTCAATTTCTCGTGCAATCACGAAAATAATTGGGAGCAAGACAACCAGTCCTACTTCAAAGAAAAGCGCAAGTCCGACGATGAACGAAGCTAGGACAACCGCAATCTGGATTTGACGGCGGCCAAACTTATCAATTAGCGTACGTGCAATTCGAAAACCACCACCTGCATCAGAAACTAAACGACCAAGCATTGATCCAAATCCGAAGATGACTGCTAGATGGCCAAGTTGGCCGCCAATTCCAGTCTCGATACTCGTAGGAATTTGGCTAATAGGTATCTTCAAAACTAGAGCAATCACGAACGAAGTAATAATTAACGAGACAAATGTATTCAACTTTGCTTTAACAATTAGAAATATTAGCAAAGCAACTCCAAAAGCAACAATAAGTAATGGCATCTTAATCTTATCCTTTCTAAGCCTGATTGTTACTTAATTCACATTAGTAAGTAGGTAGTGCTATTAATTTTTGCACTGCCTGCTTACCAGCTAACGTAATAAATAACCACCATCTACTGGCAACATTACCCCAGTGACATAATCCGAAGCGGCACTAGCCAAAAATACCATAGGTCCCATCAGTTGTTCTGGGACACCCCACTCACCAGAAGGAATGTGCGCTTTTATTTCTGGACCCCGCACTGGATCCTCCTGAAGTGGCTTAGTCATATCCGTGCTGATGTATCCGGGTGCGATGCCATTGACCTGAATATTATACGGCGATAATGCATCGGCATAGGCCTTCGTTAATCCCATTACCGCATGCTTGCTAGCTGTGTAGGGGAAAATAAACTTACCCGCACGATAAGACTGCATGGAACCAATATTGATGATTTTCCCTGCCTGTTGCTTAGCCATTTGCTTGGCCGCCGCGTGGGATAAGAAGTACAATGCGTTAAGATTTAAATTGATCACCTTTTGCCAGTCAGCGTCCTTAAAATCTAAAACATCATTACGTAATTGCATACCAGCATTATTGATCAAAATATCCAAATGACCAAAACGCTTAACCGCCTCGGCAATAATTTGGTCAGCACAACCAGGAACCGTAATATCTTGTAATAGGAATTCTACGCGTTGACCATTCGCCAAAACGGCTTTTTTGAGTTCATCCCAGCCGTCTCGAGAATTACTTACGACAAAGATATCCGCACCATAGAGCGATAGTGCGAGTGAATAATATTTGCCTAATCCGTGAGCACCACCTGTAATAAGGGCAACTTTCCCTTTCAAAGAAAAACTTTCTGCATTAAATTTCGTCATTTGATCAACTTCCCTATCTAAATCACTAAGAACTCCGTCGGGTGATAGCGATTACATATTTGTTTTTTAAAAAGGTGTATCGATACACCAAAGAGTATAATCGCTTCATTTTTTTCTGTCAACCTCACTTATCACCCAAAAAATCCGTAAACCTAAGAATGGCCTACGGATTTCATCATCGCATGTTTATTTTCATTACAACAAATTCGCATAAGCCAGAAACGCCCCCACTACTGGATCCAAGGGTTGACGCCGGTAACACCAGCCGACCGGCATCGTATTGGGTTGCGGCGTCCGCAATGTCCAAGTTGCTAGTCCGGTCAAGGTCTTGGGCACCTGAGACTCCGGCAATAGCGCAAAACTGGCGGTCATTTGTAAGCGAGTAAACAAGACGTCGAGACTTGGTAATTTCTCAACCTGAAAGGCGTGTCCCGCTAATAACTGACTAGTCACCTGTTCAAACTGAGTGGCTGGAACATTTTCCAATGTCACGTAAGTTAAAGCCGCCAGCTCATTCAAGGTAACTGCCGAGGGCTGGCCAGTCATCGTTGTTGGCGACGCAACCACCACTAGCCGATCAGCCAATTCCTGTTTCCAAGTCAGTCGCCGTTCCGTCCGATCAATAATGCCAAAGCCCAGGTCAGCCTGATCTGTCAAAATATCCTGGACGGCCTGCTCCGAGTCGCGCTCGACCAAGTCCACCGAAATATTTGGGAAATCTGTTCGAAAACGCACTAATTGGTCGATGTATGGTTGAAACTGCTGAGCAATGTAGAAGGACACCCGCAGTTTGGCAGGCGTTCGGCTCTGCTCCTGCCAAATATCTCGCACTGCCCCGTGGTAAGTCGCCAGCATTTGCTGGGCTGCTCGGTAGAAACGCTGTCCCGCCAGCGTCACCGAGACGTGGTGATGGTCTCGTATCAACAGTGGCTTACCCACCGTTTCTTCTAACTGCTTGATTTGAGCGCTGATTGCTGGTTGCGAAATGAAATTGCGTTCTGCCGCCTTGGTAAAATTTGCCAAGTCAACCACGTCGATAAAATACTGACACGTCGTTAAATCCAAGTCTGCTCACCCACTTTGTTATAAAATTCACTTATCATCAGTAACAATTATCCGCTATTTCCGTTTCGATGTAAACGCTTCTAAAATAGACTTGTAAGCAAATAAAGGAGGCAACCACCATGTTACGGAAATCAGTTTATTGGCCTAGTGCCGGCGTGGCCGAGTATCACGAAGAAGAAATCAGTGACCCAACTGGCAAGTTTGTGCTCATCGCTACACAATATTCTTTAATTAGTCAAAGTAGTGAGCACAGTTGGTTTGTGAATGACAAGGCTCATGTGGTGTTGGGCACCACTTTTCCCTTCATCCCCGGTTATAGCTCTGCTGGGGTGGTCGAAGCCGTTGGACCTGACGTCACGCGCTTCAAACCCGGCGACCGGGTCATTGGCTCACCCGTCTACGGCGCTCACTCCAACTACACCTACGTTGATGAAAATGCAGTCTACGCGGTGCCTGACAACGTCAAGCTTGACGATGCCGTATTCTACAATCTAGGCATGACGGCGCTCTTTACCCTGGATAAAGCGGACCTGCACCTCGGCCAGTCCGTGGCCATCATTGGTGCTGGGGTGGTCGGCCAAATTGCTATTCAGGCAGCCAAGGCTAATGGCCTGCATCCCATCATCGCTTTTGATATTCAAGAACAGCGGCGACAAGCGGCCCAGCAAGCGGGAGCCGACATTGTGCTAGACCCTAATGATGAAGCTGCTATCGAAAAGGTCATCGGTGACCTAGCCGGCGGGGTAGACGCAGCCCTCGATGTTTCTGGCAGCAATGCCGGGATGAACCTGGCTATCCACCTCGCTCGCCCACTGGGGAAAGTCGTCTTCTGTACCGCCAACAACGACCAGCAAACCCTGAACTACGGCGAATTTTTCATCAAGAATCTGACAATTTTAGGCGACTTCGTCAATACGGAAATGGACCGGCAACGTCGCGCTATCAAGAATTTCCTGTGGTTACTGTCAACGCAAAAGATTTCAGCGCCTGACCATCACGATACGATTTACCAGCCAACTGATGAAAATATCAAGATGCTCTACGGCAAGGTACTTAAACACGATAATACGATTAACAATCCCATTTTCAAATGGCGCTAAGGAGGACTCTTTCATGAAAGCACTAGTTACAGCTTCATACGGTCACATTGGTCAAAAAGTTATCCCCTTACTGGCTCAACAACATGTCGAAGTCGTGGCGGTTGATCCTGATCCAGCTAATCAAGCCCCACTGAAGGCTTTGGGTGCGAGTCAGGTCATCGTCGGTGATATCCGCCGCGATGAGATTATCGACCAGGCTGTGGCCGACGTCGATAAGATTCTACTGATTCTGCCAGATGCCCTTGATGGCATGGTCCCCATGGCTGAACGCCTCATCACCGCCGCAGAGAAGGCCCACGTTACGCACTTTGTCTTCTCCTCATGTCTCAACACCGTCATGGAACTAGCACAACATTGGGAAAAGTACGAAATTGAAGACCGCTTGATGGGATCCACCTTGAACTACACCATTACTAAACCCAGCGGTTACATGGAAGGCCATTTTCCCACTGGTCCCGACAGCTTGTTTGAGACCGGCGTCTTGACGACCTTTATCAAAGTTGACCAGCCATCTAACCTGATCAGCCTAAATGATATCGCGGCCGCCAACGTCAAGGTTCTCCTGAGTGACGACGACTATTACGCTTGCTCACTAGACCTGTGCTCAGCTGGCAACCGAACTACTCGCGAATACGCGCAAGAAGTTTGCGACAAGGCTGGGAAGGAACTCAAAATCAATTTGATCCCTGTTCCCGACTTCCCGTCCGTCCACGCTAACGACCAATTCGGCCGTATTGCTACGTACCACGGTAACCATCCTTATAAGGGGAACCCCTTAGACTTCAACGCCCTCATGGGACGCCCCGCCAAGACCTTCAGTCAGTATGTCGACGAAGTCTTGGCCGTCAAAGCCTAACCACAAACGGACCAACCACACCACGTGGCCGGTCCGTTTTTCATATGTATACCCTTTACCGCAAGCGCACTAACCCTTTGACCAGGTAGAACACGCCGCCCAAGAATAACAGGAAGCACACCCACCAGAATACACTGGTTACCCGAAATGGCAGGATATTCCAAATCATTAAAAACATAATTAACAGTCCACTCCAGAAATCCAATGAATGGACGAAGCGCTGATTAAATTGCATGGCTACCTCCTATTTTTTCTGTTGTCGCGTTGGGACAAACAACCCCCGAGACAGCTCGTAAATCCCAATCACGACCAGGATCACGGACACCACGATTTCGTAGACGCTATTACCCGTTAATGGTGAAAAGCCCCAGCCACTCAGAACCAACGCGACCAGGCCGCCCCAGAAATTGGAGGACCGATAAAATTCCTTATTAAACATTTCGACACTGCCGCCTTTCTGTTTACTTTCCATTTTAGCACGAATGATTAGGGGATTGACTAACCAATCGTTGACACACCTAGAAATTAGTCCCAAGATGAACGTAGGCAGTCAAAGAGAGGTAGGCTAAGCGCTTGGATATCACGCAATTATCAAATCAAATTATTCTCATGTTTATTTTAATGGCGGTCGGCCTGCTGACCAACAAGCTGGGCTTCATGCACGGACAAACGGCAACGGATCTGACCAATATTCTGCTGTACATCGTGTCGCCCTGCTTGATTGTCAACGCCTTCGAGCAGCATTTCTCGGCCAGCCGGCTACAGGCATTGGCCTGGGTCATGCTGGGCATTCTGCTGACCTACGGCGTCATGGTCGTCGTCACCCAGTTGGTCTTCAAACACGTGGCCGACCCCAATTTACGGCGGATCATGCGCTTTGGCGCGGTCTACTCCAACGCCGGCTTCATGGGTGTCCCCCTGGCCAGCGCATTATTTGGCAGCACTGGCGTCTTCTTTGCCGTCGCCTCACTGGCGGGCTTCAACATCTTTTGCTGGACCCACGGCATCGCGTTGTTCACGCCCCATCAGGCGGTTGACCACCACGTTAACTGGCGCCAAATTCTGCTGAATCCCAACATCGTGGCGATCGTGGTCGGCTTGATTATTTTCGTGAGCGCGATTCACCTCCCCAGCCTGCTCAACCAGACCATCACTTACGTCAGTTCCATCAACACGCCGCTGTCTATGATTGTCATTGGCAATAGTCTGGCTGCGGTCAAATTAAATCGCCACACGTTAGACCGTCGACTGTGGTGGCCCCTGGTACTCCGCAACGTCGTGTTTCCACTGGTTTGTCTGCTGATTTTACAGGTCTTTGGCGTGCGCGGCATTCCGCTGTACACGACGGTTTTGATGGCGGCGTGCCCGGTAGCGGGAAACGTGGTCCTGTTCACCCTGAAGGCCCACGGCGATACCAGTCCGGCCGTCACACTGATGAGCCTGTCCACCATCTTATGCATGGCCACGATTCCGTTGGTCTTTGCTCTGAGTAACTTGATTTAACTAAACGGCACTGGCCATGCTGGTCGCCTGGTCATTCGCTAAATGTGGCGCAGAACGCGGACCAAGTCTTAGGCCGATAGTCCACATCTTAAGGATACCAATTTCTAAACAGGTAAAATTCGCCGCTAAAGGCACTCCCGCGGCGGACTAATAGCTCTTGGGGACCAACACGACGTCGCAGATCAAAGCTAACTTGCCGGAGGCAGATAGGGGTGGAGCCAGCTGTGATAACGGTGTTGGCTGGGCTTCTTTCTCAGCCTACAGCGTGGGGCGACTTTGGAGCCTGGCCGGGCTTGCCAGGCTTCAAAGCGAACCGGAAACCCGATTTTCAGGCTGGAGGTGTCCCCCATAGCAGGCGGAACCCCTGGCTGACGCAGGCTCTGGTTTACACAATTTAGGCCTTTCAGATTTCATTTACGCCAAAGAAAAATGGTGCCCAGCCGCAGTGGTTGGACACCATTTTTAACAGTTAAATTAACGTTCTGCCTTAGGCAAGCGCAAAGCCAGCAGGAAGCCGACTAAGGCCAAGACAAAGGTGAAGTAGAAACCGTAGTGCGCCCCGTTGACGAAGGCCCCAGCGGCGTTGGTCGCGCCATTGGCCATGTAAGCGGCTTGGCCGATACCCAACAAGCTGGTGGCAATCGCCGTCGCAATCGCACCCACAATCTGTTGCAAGGTGTTCATGATGGCACTCCCATCGGCGGCAATTGGGCCGGTCAAGGCATTTAACCCGTGCGTCTGTGATGGTGACATCGCTAATGGTGCCCCAATCATCAAGATGACGTGCGCCATAATGACGTACCAAATGGCAGAATGCGTGGACGTAAACGCCAGCATCAAGGCCCCAATCATTGAAATGATGAAGCCTAACCGGGCTGGCATTTGCGCTCCGACGTGGTCGTATAACCGGCCGGAAACGGCGGAAACGATGGCGTTCATGACCCCACCTGGGAACATGATGATCCCGGTCAAGGCGACGGGTACCAACAAGCCCTTTTGAATGTACATTGGTAACAGGTACATCGCGGACAAGATGATCCCGAAGTTAATCATGACCAAGATAGCTCCGATGCGGAAACCGGGAATGGCAAACGCCCGCAGGTTTAAAATTGGCTTGTCCACCGTTAACTGCCGGTGGGTGTACCAAGCCAAGATTAAGACGCCGACAATCAACGCGCCAATCACCGTGGCAGAGCCCCAGCCTTGGTCACTGGCCAGGCTAACCCCGAGGACTAAGCTCCCGAAGCCTAACGTGGACAAAATGATGGATAAGAAATCCACCTTAGGCCGCGAAACTTCAGCGATGTTCTTCAAGGAAGTCACCGCAAAGATAAAGGCAATTACTAAGAATGGCACGAACAGCCAGAAGATCCACCGCCATGAAGCGACGCCCAAGACGATACCGGCTAAGGTTGGCCCCACGGCTGGTGCGAACATGATGACCAGTCCGACCATCCCCATGGCTGCGCCTAACTTATACGGCGGGAAGATTTGCATGGCCACGGTAAACATCAGTGGCAAAATCAATCCGGTGGCAATCCCTTGAATCATCCGGCCGAACAACAGAACCCCGAAGCCCGGTGCCGAAGCAGAGATAATGGCTCCCACGGCGAAGTCGATCAAGGCAAACAGGATGACCTGCCGTGTCGTGAACCATTTCGTAATAATACTGGACAGAGGTAAAACCACCCCGACCATTAACATGTACCCCGTCACGAGCCATTGAACCGTGGCCGTGGAGACGTTTAATTGCGCCATTAATTGTGGTAAAGCGATATTTAAGGACGTTTCGGAAAACATCCCGACAAAGCCCCCGATTAGCATGCCCATCATGGCAAGCATTGGGTGCGCGACTTGAACCCGCGCCTTCTTTGCCATTTCTGGTTGGCTACTTTGTGCTGAATCCATTTGTTTTCACACTCACTTTCATTTAAACACAATGGATTACTTTAGCAGAAAAAAGCCGGCTTCGTAATAGCAAATTTAGAAAAATTTAAATTAAAACGGTTTCAAGACGACATTTTGGGCAAATTGGCTTACTTTTCTGCTTTAGCGGCCGCAATTTTCCGGCGGAGCCGCTGCAACAAGGCCGTGTCCAATTCGGGCGCCAGCATGGCCTGGTCGTATTCAAATTGCAGGCGCGGCAGGTCAGTGGGCGGCGTGCCCTGGGCTGTTTTCGCCGGGTCTTCGAGCTGGTGGTCCTTGAAGACTAGTGTCCGCGTGGCCACGTGCTGGCGGAATTCCTGGTCGTGGGCAACGAACAACACCGTGCCCGGATAACCAATCAAGTAGTCCTCCAACGCTTGAAGCGCCGGCAGATCAAGGTAGTTGGTCGGTTCATCCAAGATGAGTAGGTTGCTAGCACTCACCAGAATCGCCAGCAGCTGGAGCTTGACCTGCTCACCCCCACTGAGATCCCCCACCAATCGGTCATAAAAGCGCGCGGTTAAGCCAAACGCCCCCATGACTTGACGGGTCCGGTCGGCATCTAGCGCCGTTGCCGTAGCCATGACTTGCCACACGGTCTGGTTGGCTGGCAGCTCGGTCATGTCTTGATGGAAATAACCCACTCGTGCACTCGGCGCCAATCGGGTATGCGGGGCGTGGTCGAGAATCGCCGTGATCAGTGTGGACTTGCCACAACCGTTGGGTCCGGCCAACGCCACCCGCTCGCCAGGGGTGATAGCAAATCGGGCGTGGTGTAACAGGTCGTGACGCCCGCGCTGCAGATGCAAATTCTCCGCGGCGACCAAGCGTTTGCCCGTTACTGGCGGCAAATCAGTCGCCACGAGCTTTAAAGTTGCGGCCTCGTGGGGCTTCACGGCTATCGTTTGCCGTTCCGCACGGTCACGTAAGGCCCGGGCGCCCCGTTCCATCTTCCCGGCATTTTGCTCACGAATCGACCGTGAATTGGCCCGTTCTGCTTGACTCATGTTGCGGCTGCCCTTGCGAATCCGGTTGGCTTTTTCGTGGCGGGCCTGCACGGCTTGTTTCAATTTCCGCCGCTCGGCCTGTTCGTGTTGATACTGACTCAACGCATTCTCGCGGCGCTGCTCACGGTAGGTCGTAAACTGCTGGAAGCCCCCATTGTACTGCGTGTATTGGTGGTCTTCCAGTGACCAAATTTGCGTCGCCACGGCCGACAAGAGTTCTCGGTCATGGGAAATGACCAGTAGGAGCCCGGTGAAATGTTGGAGCTGCGTCGTTAACCAGCGCTGATGCTCATCGTCAAGGTTAGCCGATGGTTCATCCAAGATTAAAATGGCTGGCCGTTGCGCCAAAGCCCGGCGAATCCGGTCCAACATGCTTTGTCCACCAGACCGGCCCGCGGTAGGCGCAATCTGTGGCACCAACACCACATCGTCCGTGACGTGACGCTGACCCGTGAAGTCGGTATCCGTGCCGGCAATGATGTGGGCCAGGGTACTCTTCCCGGTCCCGTTGGCGCCAATGATACCGACCCGATCACCGGCCTGGGCGGTTAAGCGTGCGGCGGTGAATAGCGACTCGCCCGCGATGGTTTTGATGAGTCGATTTAAGCTGATTTGTGTCAAAAGGTCGTCCCCCCTTCTGTGACTGATTGTCGTTGGTCGTGCTGGGGTGTGGTGCGTTTCCCGGCGACGTGAGCTGGGCATGAATCGCTGTGGATTGGCTTTGACCAACTTGATAAGCGGCTAATGGGTTAATCTGCGACCACTGAGTATCGGTCGACAGTGAATGATGATTTGTTTGCGTCATTTGGTAATCCCCCTTTAAAGAGCAGGGATTGAAGGTACAAAAATAGTGGCCGCATTTCCCGTTCGGAAATGGCGCCCACTGGTTGCGTTTGGCAACTCAGTCGGTGCACCATCAATCCCAATTGCAGGCCCACTCCACCCCTTGTCTTTGGGTGAAGCTGACTAACATTTGAAGATTGATTAGTTGCGCATCGGCTGAATACCTCGTTCTTTCTTAAAGTACCCACAGAATAGCATAGGCATTTTGTTTTGGCAAGCAATACTAAACAGAAATACGATAATCAGCCACAATTTACGGTGTCTTAATATACCAAGTTCCTTGGCTTTGCACTTTTTTCCAAGGAACGATAGCACGTTTACCACGCAATGGTTGTGTATTGAACTTATGTGTTGCAATCGTTCTCCAAGTGTACAAATAATCGTTCCGGCCAATACCATCAATGACTGGCGCATGTACCCAATAATGATCGGTTACATACTTGAGTTTGCCATTTTTAGCTTTGCTGATGTAATAGCGATTCCACATTGATTTTCCTACTTTAGCCAACATGAATTGAGAGCGATTAGGATGTTTGGTCACCAACTTAACCGCCTTTTTGGAAAGTCGGTGTCTCGCCTTCTCCTGTGCAGCCGTCAATTCTTGGCTATTCCACAAGTGCGTGTCTGCATACCTACTGGTGAAATGCATCGTTATCGTTTTTCCGTGACTAAACTTGCCCATGTGCTTGGCGTGGATAAACCAATTCCCCGCGATTTCAGCCGGTACTCTGCTTAGCTTATTAGCGGCTTGTGCCTGCACCGGTGATGCCCCTAAGAACAGACTACCGATTGCGGATGCCACTAGTAGCCCCACAAACAATCCTTTGATTTGTCGTAGCATTTTTCTCTCCTATGCGGTTTAATTTTGCCTCTCAATGACCAATCCTTCACGTAACCATGTGTTGACTAAGATTACGCCGTTTATCCAAAAACTCTACAACACTTTACCTAAAATCCGAGTACACTAAGAGTAAATCCATTATCAAAACCGGAGGGACTTGCATGCAACCTTTACGTATCTTATTTATTTCCATTGAAGGCAATACGCGCAACTTCGTGGAAAACCTCACCACCTATGCGGCCCAGCAACATGCCAGCGATGTGAACCTGCCCACCATCACCGCCACTGAAATCAGTGAAGCCAGTGACTTTGTCGCCGAGACACAACCCTACTTTTGCTTCGTGCCGACTTACCTGGACGGCGGCAATGGCATCGACAACGGCGTCAAGGAGCTGATGACCAATGTATTGGGCGAATACATCGCCTATGGGCAAAACGCCACGCATCTGTTGGGCGTCGTTGGTAGTGGCAACCGCAATTTTAACGAGCAGTACTGCCTGACTGCCAAGCGCTACGCAGCCAAATTCAACGTGCCCTTCGTTGCTAACTACGAACTCCGAGGTGTGCCGCGCGATGAGACCCGGGTCTATGACGCCTTGGTCGCTCGCGCGAAGGAGGTGGCGGACGCATGATCAATCCTACCTTAACCACCTTATTGAATCACCGGAGCATTCGTCAATTCACAGCTGAAAAATTGACGCCGGCCGAAGTGGACACGCTGGTCAGCGCGGCTCAACACGCCGCCACCAGTACCTTTTCACAACAATACAGCATCATCAGTGTCACGGACCCACAAAAGCTCGCCGTCTTGGGCGAAATCACGGGTCACCACTGGCTGGAAGGGGCTGGCCATTACTTCTTGCTGGTCGCCGATCAGTACCGTAACGCCCAATTGACGCCGAAAAACGCCACCACCACCGCTAATCTCCACAGTGTGGACAAACTACTGGCGGGAATCTTTGACGCCGCCATCGCCACCGAGGCCATGGTCACGGCTGGCGAGAGCTTAGGCCTGGGCAGTACCGTCATGGGGAGCATTTTAAACGATACGCTGCGGATCATTTCGCTGTTCAACCTGCCGGAATTGACCTTCCCCGTGCTGGGACTGGCGGTCGGCCATCCTGCTGAAAAGCCGGCATTGAAGCCGCGGCTACCGCAAGAGTTGGTGCACTTCGACAACGACTATCAACCCATTACGCCCAACGATCCCATTCTCTCCGGATACAACCACCTCATCACGACTTACTACCACGACCGCGGCAGTAATCAGCGCGATGAAACGTTCACCCATCACATCGTCACGGAAATGAGCCGTGACCCTAAGCAACGGGCGGAAATTTTAGTGGCATTGACCCAACAAGGCTTTTCGTTGAATCCTGCGGGATAATTCAATTTATAATCGCCAAAACTAGCTACTCATGCCAGCCAGGATTTTGTCCTGACTGGTTTTTTTATTTACCAGCTGAAGGTTGAAAGATGAAAATCAGTTATGAACATTATCACCACGCGACTTCTCACGTTAAAATTAGTCGTTTGCAGCTTCGGAGTTCAAACTGGCCGCCTACCGTCCGCCAACTATGGGTTGGAACGCTGGGGCGGACGGGTCGAGCCAAAGGCCGGTCTCGACGCCTCGCTTTGAGCCGGAAGCCCGCGTCTCAAAGACGCCAGTTTGCTAAGCGGTGAGAACCGTACCGCTAAGTAAACTCCCACGGCTGAACCCATATTTGACGGACTCTCGGCTACTAAGGTATATGCTAGTAACATTCGGCTTAGCCCCAGATGGTAGTTAATTTAACGACTGGTCTCTAACGCACTGTTGCTGATAGTCGCCAACCCTGGCTAACGCAGGCCCTGGTTTCACTAGTTTTGGTGGACAAAACGCTATTGCTCCAGGAATCAGGGCATTAATTCAGCTTTCAGCCTTTAATTACCAACATTGGGTGAATACAGTTAGCATCGTTCTAAAGTCCCGCCGCATCTGTCAAAAACGCCGTCTGCAAGGTCCGAATATCGATCGCTGGTTCGGTAAACCGCGTTGGGACAGCCGGTGTTGCGGCCGTGAGCTGTTGTAATGTACTTTCACCGCGGTAATTTTTCTCGGCCACATAACGCTGAGTGGCCGGTGTGGGCTGACCCAACAGGGCTTCATGAGCAGTCGAGAAAATGAACTGGCTCCGATTAACGTCGCCAGCGACCAATCCCAACAGGGCACGGGCCACTTCAGGGCGAACAGCACTGGCAAATTCATCAGCGAGGACCGTTTGGGGCGTACGGGCAACCTGAGCCGTGATGAAGGCCAACCCTGCAGCGACCAACTGTTGCGTGCCACTGGAGGCCCGGTCGAGCGGCAATTCAGCGACGTCTTCCACTTCGCCCTCTTCATCGTATTTCTCATACAAGAGCGCTAATTCTGGGCGCGTAAAGCTAGATCCATCCAAGAATTGGACAGCCATTTGCCGCTGGGTCACACCCGCCACTTCGTTGCCCACCGCGTGGAGAAATTGGGTCAGTTGCGGCACAATCCAATCGGTCAGCGTCAAATCAGCCTGTGGGCGGTCCGTCAAGACCACTAGATCCGTCGCAAACCACCGAAAGACCGTCGCGGCCGGCCGATAATTGGCTGCCTGTAGGCTGTAGAGAAACAGCGCGTTCGATCGCGTGTTAGCTGCCGTCACCTGTTGGCCGGTCGGCACCTGAACCAGCGCCCCATTTTGGCGGCTGAATAGCCGTTGAGTTTGACCGTTGGGTAGGAGTCGGGTCAGCTCTTCATCAATCACCCGAGCTGCGTCGTAACGTAGCGCATAGCGGTACCGGTAACCGTCACGGGCAATCGTCACGGCGAACTGTGTCGGTCGAAGGTGACTCGTGGTGTCCAGCGCAAATGGCTCATAGGGCAAGGTGTCCGTCACCTGTTCCGTGGGGGCCACCACCATCTGTTGAAAGACCGTTAATCCAGCCAACAGTGCACTTTTTCCCGCACCATTGAGTCCACTCAGCGCCACCCATTTGGCATCGGCAACGGAAAGTGTCGCCGTTTCTTTATACGACCGAAAATTTTGCAACGAGAATTCAACTAGCATGACAGGACCTCCCTTTGGCTTTTAGATTACGCTACTCGCCAAAATTCACAATGATTTTCACCTGAAATGGACAAATTTGCCATTACGGATTTAATAATCCTTCGAAAAATGACTTCAACTTGATTAAACCGCGCCACAACAACGTTTAGCCACAACCACAAAAAAAGCGTGATTCCCAGCAGAAATCACGCCACCACCATTAAATTTTTAATCACGCTTCATCCGAGTGTTCCCCCGGTGATTGGCCAGCATCACCGCGCCCAATGCCAGTAGCATCAGCGCTGTGACCGACCAGAACAGGGAGTGATAACTGCCATACTCGATGATCAGCCCACCGTACAGCGGTCCGACTGCCCGACCAAAGGAAATCGCCATGTTGTAAATACCTTGGAATTTCCCCTTGTCGTTGTCCCCGGCCAGACTGTCGATCCACGCCGGAATTCCCGGAAACCCGGTCATTTCACCCAGCGTCAAGATGACCATGGTCACCACGAACATCGCATAACTCCTGGCAAAGACCAGCAACAGGAAGGACAAGATGAAGACCAACGTCCCAGTCCAAATCTGTGAGCTGAGTTTGAAGTCTGAGCCGATGCGGTTCACGATGGGCTGACCGAAGACGATCATTAACCCATTGAGCGTCCACAACAGACTGTATTTTTCAAACGAGATGCCCAGGTTGGTCATGTGGACCGAGATGACACTTTCCCATAAGGAATAACTCATGTACAAGGCAAAGACCAGCGCACTGATCAGCCAAATTAAGTTCAGCCGCGCAGGCTTCGCTGGGCCCTTGGCATGCGTGTAAGTCTTTTGCTCAACGTCTGCTCTGAAGTCAAAGAAGAAAATCAGTAACAGCGCCAAATAACTGACTGCGGCAACGGAGAAGACCAGCGTCACACCGTGTTTCATCAGGACCCCGACCATCAGCGTCCCCACGACGACCCCTAAGTTCATACCAATATATAGATAATTGAAAACTTTACGACTCTGAACCGTCTTGACCGTGGCCGCAAAGGAATTGACGACGGTCATGACGATACCGTCGCCCAGTCCAATCAACAGTAACATCACGCCAAAGATTGGCCAACCATGGAAGAAAATCAGCGTCGTCATGGGAATGAAGGAGCACAATGTCCCCACGATTCCCGAGTAAAATGGCGACCAATGATCAAACAGCCACCCACCTAGCCAATTACCTAGAATCATACATAACGACATCCCCAACAGCGCAATTCCTGCTAGCGTTAACGTCTGATGGAGTTGATTGTGCATGTAGACCGTGGTTAACGGCCACATACACGCTGCGGCGGCATTAAGCAGTAAGGTCGCCGACACGATTCCCGCCATACTGACTTCTCTTTTGGTTTTCCACATTTACTGTCCCTCACTTATCTTCGATCTGCCTTCATTGTCGCATATTTAGCAAAATTCTGAAACTGTTACCTCTTCAAAAGGCGATGAAACCGCCATTTTATGAGCACTTTGCTCATTTTTCAAAAAAAGTTTTCGAAAATTTTGTCAACTTGATTTGAGTCAAGTTCTTTTCGCCCAGTCCCCCGTATACTAAGTCATGTAATCAAGGCAAACGAAAAAGCCGAAGGAGGTTTTCATTATGAGTAAAGTAACCATGAAGTTAGATGATCTGACCTGCCCGTCTTGCATGACCAAGATTGAAGGCGCGCTGAGTAAGAAAGACGGCGTCAAAAGCGTCAAGGTCCTCTTCAACGCCAGCAAGGTCAAAGCCGAATTCGACGACGCTACCGTTTCTGCCGAAGATTTAGCCACCACCGTAACCGACTTAGGCTACGCCGTTCAGAGTAGTAAAGTTAAAGCACTTTAAAACCATTAGGAGGTTTTCAATTATGAGTAAAGTAACCATGAAGTTAGACGCATTGACCTGCCCATCTTGCATGACCAAGATTGAAGGCGCACTGAGCAAGAAGGATGGCGTGCAAAACGTCAAGGTCCTCTTCAACGCCAGCAAGATCAAAGCTGATTTCGACGATAGCCAAGTGACCGCTGAAAGCCTCGCTGACACAGTCACCGACCTTGGCTACACCGTCAAGAGTTCTAAAGTCAAAGCCCTCTAAACCAGTCCCCTCAAAACGAAAGGAAGTTCATCCAATGACGACAACTACTATGAGTATCGAAGACCGTTTCGCAGCCGAACAAGCCCAAACTGAACACGACCACCACGTGCCAACGGCTGGTGCTATGACCAACCACATCCTGTCTAACCTGCACATCTCCATCGTGAAGTTCCACCAAGTTCGTTGGTCCGTTAAAGGCCCACTGGCATTGAGCGTCCGCCAATTACTGGCCGGCTACATTGACACCTACCGTCGCCAATTCGACGCACTGGGCGAATTACTTTTGGACGAGGGCGAAACTGTTTCGACCACGACCAAGGAATACCATGACTACAACATGCTCCAAGAAAGTGGTGCCAAGAAGTACCTGAGCGCCGAAGACCAAGTCAGTGAGCTGGTCCACGACGCCGATACCCACAACCTCTTCATCGACCGGGCCATCAAGCTCGCCGAAAAGGAAGAACGTCCCGCTTTGGCCAGCTTCTTGACCGACCTACGTGGCACCAACAACCACATCATCCGTGAACTCCAAGCCGTACTGGGCAACGACGCCCGTGACGGTCTAGACGAAGAAGACGATGATGATGACGAAGATTAATCACTAGCTTCACTCACTTACGAAATTGTTTCATCCTGCGAGAAAACGCGATTCACTCAGTACACTGCGAGGTGCTGAGTGAATCGCGTTTTTATTTAGGGTGGTAAGCGGCTTATCGGCGATCCTTAGCGATTGCCCGCTGCCAACTAACATGGTTAACAAAAAGGGTTGGTAGAAACACACCAACCGCTGGCAGCCGCTTTAAAGGCGGTGGCCAGTTACTTGACTAAAGGTTGAAAGTAGCATTAACGCAATAGTCCCTGAAACGACGGTCTTCTATCCGCTAAAATTAGTGAAACCAGGAGCCTGCGTCAGCCAGAGATTCCGCCTGCTATGGGGGACACCTCCAGCCTGAGGGGCGGTCTTCCAGTTCGCTTTGAAGCCTGGCTAAGACCGCCAGTCTCCAAAGTCGCCCCACGCTGTAGGCTGAGAAAAGACCTCAGCCAACACCGTCGACACAGCTGGCTCCACCTCTGTCTGCCTCCGGCGAGTTGGCGATTATCAGCAACACTGTCTTAGTTAAAGATTAGTTGCCCAATCAATCGCCACCTGTGG
>NZ_RHOB01000060.1 GCF_003946085.1 Levilactobacillus angrenensis
AATGGCGCGCCATTGACAAGGTTAAAGGGTTAACTTTAGGCTCTACTGAGAAACAAGCATTGGCTGATAAACAGGCCGAGCACGATAAAAAAATAAGAGATCAAGCAAGACAAGAAGCACTTGCTGAACTCCGAAAGGGGTTTGGAAATAATGCCTAAAACAATTAGAGAACTTGCTGATGAATTGGGCGTTTCAAAGCAGGCTATATGGCAAAAGATAAAAAGAGATGCGTCAATCGATTTACGTCAATTTACATCAACAAAAGGTAATACTGTTTACGTTGATGTTGATGGGCAAAAAGCTATTAAAGCAATGTTCTCAAACAATTCGTCAACAAGATACCGTCAACAAAAAGATGATGTTGACGACAACAAAAAAGATGCGGTTGATGGACAAGATGAAGTGAAATTCCTTCGAAATTTAGTATCAGAAATTCAATCTGAAAAGAAAGAGTTACATAAGTTACTAGATCAGCAACAAAGATTGGCCTTACAGGACAAACAACTGCTCGAAGAATACAAAGCAGAAAACGACAGATTAAAAGTTCTCAAAATGCCCTCACAGGAAACAGAATTCAAACACTTAGACAATCAATATAAAGATGAAGTGAACGGGAACGCTCTTAAAGAGAAGTTGGAAAATTTGCAGGAACAAATCAAAGTTCAAAAAAGGATAGAAGAACAAGAAAAACCAAGAAAATGGTGGGGACTATGGCGAAAATAGATGATTCAGTTAAATTGACATCATTTAAAGGTAATTTATATGATGTGATGAAGTTAATCTTAGCTAAACGTGGGGTAAGTGTAGGACGAGCACGTAATCCTTTACCACATGTAGAAGATGATGAAATGGATCATGTTGAGGTAGTACGGCAACATATTGATGATGCAATTGCTGAATTTACTAAATGGCAGATTGTAAAATTTAAATTGAACATTTAAGTGGACAGAAAAACCCATCAAGGTCTTTAATGGTGTTACCACACAATCCATTAGAAAGAAGGACCTTGATGAGCACCACTATTTTATCATTCCAGAACCGTGTTGTCATTGAAA
>NZ_RHOB01000061.1 GCF_003946085.1 Levilactobacillus angrenensis
GGCAGATTGCAAGAAATAACTTGAACGAATTTAATGACGTAAATTAAGCAAGAAGATCTCGATTGGTGTATGCCAATTAAGACATTTAAGTGGCCGTGAATTCAGATACCAATTGATTTGAACCAGTTGGTAATCACTTAGTTCTTCAATGGCTTGTCCCTTGGGAATAAACCGTCGCAAAACTCGGTTACGGTTCTCATTACTACCGCGTTCATGTGGTGAATAAGCATGGGCAAAATAAACCTGAGTACCTGTTAGCTGTTCAATTGTCTGGTAGTTAGCGAACTCTTTACCATGATCCACAGTAAGCGTCTTGAGCTTGTCTTGAAGTTGACTAGCTAGTTCAAGTACGGCTTGAGTCATGAACTGACTGTCGCGACCATGGAGCCGTTTAACAATTGTCAGGCGACTTTTACGCTCCACAAAAGTAGCCACAGCTTGACCTTTACGTTTACCAGAAAGTACGGTATCAGCTTCAAAGTGGCCGAATTCCTGGCGAGTTTCGACTTTATGAGGACGCTTCTCAATTGAGCGGCCGTGACTGAACGTACCACGCTTTTCTTTAGCACGATGACGACGAATTCCATGATCAGGCAAATCGGGTAGCTGTACATCAAGCCATCCTTGATCAATCCAGTTATAGACCGTCTTGTAGGCAATCCCCACCACATGGGCAACTTGTTCAGGGGACCACTTCTGGACTTGAATCTTTTCCTCAATCAAGTGTTTAAGGTTTTTAGTAAGCGAAGACTTTCGCCCCCGTTGACTAACCTTTCGTTCAAAGTCAGTTTGCGCTAGCTCAGCCTGGTACTCACCATTTAGTCGGTGAAGTTCGTTAAAGATGGTGGTCTTACTAAAGTCTAAGTAGTTAGCGATGTATCGCAAGGAACGTCCTTCATTATGAAGCGTTTCAATGACAACACGGTTCTGGAATGATAAAATAGTGGTGCTCATCAAGGTCCTTCTTTCTAATGGATTGTGTGGTAACACCATTAAAGACCTTGATGGGTTTTTCTGTCCACTTAAATGTTCAATTTAAATTTTACAATCTGCC
>NZ_RHOB01000062.1 GCF_003946085.1 Levilactobacillus angrenensis
GGCAAATTACAAGTTTAATCCGAACAAGCCCGGAATCTTTCAATGGCAGTCTGTTGATGATGTATTTTTAATGGTCGTTGATTAATTAGTTCAAGTGCTGCTAGGATCTCATCAGTCGTTACTTGGCTAAAATTGGTCTTTTTCGGGAAGAACCAGCGTAACCGTCTATTAAAATATTCATTGGAACCTCGCTCCCATGGTGAATATGGATGGCAAAAATAAACTTTGATCTGATAATCCTGTTCTAAGGCCTGATAATTGGCAAACTCTTTACCATGATCAACAGTAATGGATTTTACTTGGGGACCGAAGGCCCCCATAAACTTGCCAAAGGCGGTGTTTAGAGCCTTAGCCGTTCTATTAGGGGCTTTGATGGCCCATAGAAGTCGGGTCTTACGTTCTACGAATGTAACCAGACATGATCGTGACTCACTTCGACTAGAAAGCACCGTATCTACTTCCCAATGACCAAAAGCTAACCGTTGATTAACAGTTGTTGGCCGTTGTTCGATGGAAGTCCCACTTGTAAATTTCCCACGATTTTCGCTCACTCGGTGCTGGCGGACATTCCGATTGGGTAGATCAGTCAATTTGAAGGGGAGCCAGCCACGATTAAGCCAATTATAAATTGACGCAGTGCTCAAGTTATAAGCGGCCGCAATGGTTTCTGGTGACCAGGTTAATCGTAAGTGATTGGTAATTAAAGTCGCTAATGCTGCCGTCAGCATCGAACGACGACCGCAATTCCGCCTTTTGCGATCTGCATCTTGCTGAGCTAATTCTGGATCATAAGGTTTAACCCGGTCCAACTCATAGCTAATCGTAGCTTTGGCGACGCCTAAGGCGTCAGCCATTACTTGGTAAGATTTATTCCCCTCATTGACCAGTTGTGCTAGTGCGCCACGTTGAAAACGTGATAAAGTAGATGTACCCAAAGTAATCACTCCCTATATTGGTTGGAATTAGCTACTACCATTGTAAGTGATTGCTTTGGGCTTTTTAATT
>NZ_RHOB01000007.1 GCF_003946085.1 Levilactobacillus angrenensis
GTTTCAATGACAACACGGTTCTGGAATGATAAAATAGTGGTGCTCATCAAGGTCCTTCTTTCTAATGGATTGTGTGGTAACACCATTAAAGACCTTGATGGGTTTTTCTGTCCACTTAAATGTTCAATTTAAATTTTACAATCTGCCTTACATTAAAATATAACAGTTGTGTTGATTTGGACAAAAAAAGTGGGCGTTCCCCCACTAACAGCTAGCAGGGACGTCCAGATTGGTTAAGCTAAACTTGGTTTGCCGTACAGGTAGCCTTGATGTAACGTGATGCCATATTGTTTGGCTAACGCTTGATCGTCAGCGTCTTCAACGCCTTCCAAAACCAGGCGTAACCGATATTCGCGGGCAATCTGCGCCCAGAAGGCCAGACTGGCGGGAATCAGGTCCCCTTCGCCACTCATCCGCAGATTTTGCATGGCGAATTTGATTTCATCGACGAAGGGTAATAAGTCGCGAATGTTTTGGTAGGTGTTCGAACCGGTGCCCACGTCATCGAGAACTAACCCGATGCCATACTGGTGCACGGCCAGACTGAATTGCTTCATTTCCTCAAGGGTCGGGGCCTCCGTTAGCTCAATGGTCAAGGCCGCCGGGGTGATGCGCTTTTTGAGCGCAATCACGGTCCCCAGGGTTAGGGGATGACGCAACTGTTGATTGTTGAGATTGAACGCGAGCACCTGATTGTTGACAGCGGTCTTCAATGAGGTGGCTGTCTCCTCAAGAAGTTTCGCTTGATCGGCTACGGAAATATCCGTGAAGTGGCGGGGGAGAACCCAATTATCGTCTTCCTGTTTACGCAACAGAACTTCGTAGCCAAAGACGCGGTGGTCATCTTGATTGATTTGTGGTTGTACAAAGAAACGATACATAACCGATCCACTCCTTTTGCCTCTCTACTCGTAAGTTTAAGTTCATTCTACCGCAATTCTTAAAAAGTACAACGCCATATATCGTTCAGTGTGATAACTGCGATAACCTATAACCGGCTCGGGGCGCTAGTTATCACCGAATAAGTCGGTTTAAAAATAAGTTGATCCGGTCGCCCGCTTAACTTTCTAACCACGAATTTAGTCGTGATTATCACGAATCGCAGTGGCGGTCAAACTAAGCGCATCCCCAAAAGTGTGAGTTAGTTAACGATTGATAAGTCAGGTGTTGCCCAATCATTTAAGTCTAAGTAGCTCCGCCAACAATACTGTATCTGTTGGCAAAAAGCAAGCAAAACTTTTTTGGGGGGGGAGGTTGGGTCTCATCCAAGCAGTAGCGGACGGTAGGCGGCCAGGCCAGACCAATTATCAAAAAAAGCGCCATCCGCCAGGTCGCTGTGACCCGTGGATGACGCTCGGTGTGCTGGTTTAATACCCGTAGCCGCTGTTGCCAGTGCTGTCGGTGGCGTAGCCGGTACCAGTCGAACTGGTGTCGGCGTCCGTTGTGAATTTTTTGGTGTTGGCTAATTCCAACGTCTTGCGAATGTGGTTCGAGACGCGTTTTAGCTCTGTCATGGTTGGCACTTGATAGGAAAGGCCGTCGATCATAGCATCTTGTCCCTGAAGTGTTTCGGACTTGATGTGGTGAGAGGCATCGCCGTACTTGGCCCGGATTTGCATTAAATCATCAAAAGTCAGGTCAGTCTTTAAGTTGCCGTTTAACGACTTCAGAATCGTTTGGTAGCGGGTGATGGACGATAAGCCGGCCGCCTTGACGACTAATTTCTGTAAGACTTCGCGTTGACGCTTTTGTCGACCGTAGTCGCCCAGCGGATCTTCGTGACGCATCCGCGAGTAGTCGAGGGCTTGTTTCCCATTCAAATGGGTCTTTTTGCCCTTGACCACGTTGGCCGCCCCGTATTGGAAGGTCAGTGTGGGCTTCACGTCGACCCCGCCGACTGAGTTGACCATCTTTTCCAGCCCGCCCATGTTGACGATGGCGTAGAAGTCGATGGGCACGTCGAGCAGGTTTTCCACGGTCTTGACCGCGGTCTTGGGACCGCCAATCGTATAGGCCGCGTTGATCTTTTGAATCGACGCGTTGACCCCGGAACCGACCGTGACGCGTGTATCCCGCGGAATACTGGTCAGGTAAGCCGTTTCCTTAGTCGGATTGATGGTAGCGACCATCATCGTGTCGGTCCGACCGACATCGGAACGCCCCAAGGCCCCGGTATCCGTTCCCATCAACAGAATTGAGAAGGGCTTGTTGGACTTCAAAACGGCGGACACATTACGACTCTTAGCGGCGTTAGAGGCCTCATAGGTCTGGCTAAACGTCTTCTTGGCCGAATTCCACGCTTGATACCCGTAGGCTAAGCCACCGCCTAACAAGACCAGCAGGGCAATGACGATGGTCCACATGACCGGCCGGTGGGGGTGGACCGCCGGCGTCTTGAAGTGGGAGTTACGGTCAGAGCGGCGATCGTAGACCTGTTCGAAATCCTCAGGTGCGTGTTGCCGTTTTGGTTCATTATCGTTTGGCATAATTATTTCCTCATCCTCATTAAAATCTTGACCAATTTCAGTTTGGGGCCGCACCACGACATCACCGCGGGGCCTCAGCTACATACAGATTGATAAATTCCCCTGAAATCTTATCTGTAGACTCAATTAATTCATTAGACCATAAAAACGGTCATTCGTAAATGTTTCTCCCGGACATTTTCGGGATTTTGTTCGGTTGTCTAGACCGGATAAACGTGGATTTCACAAGTTGTCAAGGTAAGTAAAAGTGGCTAACACCGCTATTTGTAACCGGTTGCGGACATAGTGACCGGTAGAACCGTGCTATAATAAGAAGCGTTGCTTAAGAAAATCTAATTTTTGGTAATGTTTCGAGGGGAGGTCGGCAGATGGCCGTTTTTATTCGAAGTGTTTCGGGTGTCTTAATCATTTTAGTCATGATTGGTCTCGGTTACGTGTTATCGCGGCGGGGCTGGTTTGACGACCAGGCACCGAAGTTAATTGCGCGCCTCGTGACGCAGATTGCGCTGCCGGCCTACATGATCAGTACGATCACCGCGAAGTTTTCAGCGGAGACGTTGAAACGTACCTTGCCGGATCTCCGGTTCCCGGTGGTTTCGATGCTGATCATGTTTGGTCTCTCCATTGTGGCCTTCCACGCCTTTCGCATCAAGCCGGGGCACCGCGGGTTGTTTGAGTCCATGTTTTTGAACTCGAACACCGTTTTCGTGGGCTTACCGGTCAACGAAGCGTTGTTTGGCCCGAAGAGCTTGCCGTTCGTGCTGGTCTATTACATGGCCAACACGACCTTTTTCTGGACGCTGGGGGTGTACCTGATTCAGCGCGATGGCCAGGGCAACGCCAAGTTTAATTTGAAACAAACCCTGCAAAAGATCTTCTCACCACCGTTGTTAGGCTTTATCGTGGGGGTCATCTTGGTCTTACTCGACATTCAGTTGCCGGGCTGGATCATGCAGGACTTTCAGTACATTGGCGGTCTGACGATTCCACTGTCCATGATTTTTATCGGGACGGCCATCGCCGGGGCGGGATTGCAAAATATCCACGTGGACCGCGACAGTCTCGGTATCTTGCTGGGGCGCTTCATCGTGGCCCCCGTGTTGATGGGGCTGTTGGTGTTGCCCACCAGCATGCCAATATTAATGAAACAAGTCTTTATCTTACAAGCAGCGATGCCCGTTATGACCAACGCACCCGTCGTGGCCAAATTGTACCGCGCCGATGCGGATTATGCGGCCATCATGGTAACCGAAACGACCCTCCTAAGTTTAGTGGTGATTCCGATTCTGATGGTCATCGTCCAGCACGTTGCCTAATTGATCTGGTAGTTACTTTAAGGAGGAACAATTTTTCGTTTTGAGAAAAACACTGTTGTACATCGCATTTTCAACGTTAATGTTCAGTTCTATGGAAATCGCTTTAAAGTCCGCGGGCAATGCTTTTAATCCCATTCAGTTGAATCTGATTCGCTTCTTCATTGGCGGTTTGATTCTCTTGCCGATTGCTTTGCGGGCCTTACATAAACAAAGCCACCGGTTGACCGGGCGCGATTGGGCGTTGTTTGCGCTGACTGGATTGGTCTGTGTCATCATCAGTATGACGCTGTACCAGTTGGCCATTAGCGTAGACGAAGCCTCGACGGTGGCTGTGCTGTTTAGCTGCAACCCCGTCTTTGCACTGATCTTCTCGTACTTGATTTTGCACGAACGGCTGGGTCGGGCGAACTTGATCGCCGTCGTTGTGTCAATCGTTGGGCTGGTCGTCATCGTCAACCCGGCCCATTTGACCAATCCGGTCGGCTTAGCGTTGGCCATTGGCTCCGCATTGACGTTTGGCCTGTACAGTATCGTCTCACGGTGGGGCTCTGTGCGTCACCATTTCAACGGCATCATTATGACCTGTTTTACGTTCTTAGCTGGGTCAGCGGAACTGCTAGCCATCATGTTACTGACGCACGTACCCGCCGTGGCTGGTGGCTTGCGTCAGGTCAGCTGGACGCGTCAATTTGCGGCTATGCCCATCTTGCAAAATGTTAGCCTGCAGTACTTCTGGATTCTGTTCTTCATCGGGGTCTGTGTGACTGGTGGCGGGTTCGCCTTTTACTTCTTGGCCATGGAACGCTCCGACGTGTCGACGGCCTCATTGGTCTTCTTCATTAAGCCAGGGTTGGCCCCTATCATGGCGGCCGTTCTGATTCACGAAAAGATTTTGACCAATACCATCGTCGGTATCGTCATCATCTTGATTGGGTCGGTCATCACCTTCATGGGGAACCGGGTCAAGGCGCGCGAATCTGCATTGGCAGAAGAAGACGCCAGCGAGTTCCAAGAAGCAGACAGTGCTGTGGCTGCGGATAAATTAGCTGCTCATTCGGAATCTTCTGTGGATTAAGTTAAAATTAGTTGTGAGTCCCTTCGCTCGGCATGATTAGCTGAATGAAGGGACTTTTTTGCGCTTAGAGAGAAAGGCTATTTTTTTCTTAAGAATACGTAAACAGGGGTATCAAACGCGATTGCATTTCGTTGGTAAAGATATGGGACCTGAGTGCCAACTGATACCAAAGAATTGGTGTAAAAGTAGCCAGTAATATAATAGTCAACTTTTGAAATGTTTTTGTCATATTATCTTGCAATTAGTTTAAGGGAGGCGCAATGTAAGAAATGTAATAATTCGACTTTATTGGGATACTGCTGATTGAAAAAACCGGTGACAAGACAGATGTATTCGGGGATATTCGCAAATTGGGGATGCCGCAAAAGACCCCATGTGAATTAAAGAACAATCGTATCTAACTCCACTAAGGTAAACTTGTGAGGGTACAGATGGAATTGATTGTGCCAGTGAATTCAGTGAATTATCAGTCAATTGTCGGTTACCAGGGGTCGAAACACTATTTTAGTAGGGGGCTTAACAGAAGATCAACGGTAAATAGCCGTAATAGTCTTCACGTACAAAGTCGCTAAACTACGGACTAATAATAGTGGAAAGAATTAGAGTCTATTTAACGTACTACAGTGCTTTTATGTCGTTCCCTGTTAAGAAGATGAGACGAAAAATGACAACTAAGGATGTCAATTTTACTGTCCTTGAGAGTAAGTATTATCGTGAATCGGAAGGCATGGGTATTACCAGTAGTGGATATGGATATATGATTTTTAATCGGTTTGCTGAAGCTGCGCGTTCTGATAGGACAGTAAAGTAGGGAGTGATAGATCATGAAGTCGAAATTTGTATTTGCGTTGTCATTAGGACTGCTGGTTGCTGGGTGTAGTTCGAATGCAATATCTAATGATAATGCAACGGCCAACACCGGTCTTTTTACCAATCCTAAAATTGGGCGCGTCAAAAGCAGTACGAAGCCAGATGTAGACGTTGCCTATAAAATGGCAAATAAAAAGGTTATTTTCTATCGGAGTCTGAAGTCATTTGGTACGAAAGCAGGAGAGCTGTCAGATGCCGTTACCGAAGCAGGAGAAGTGTTTGGGGACAACTACCAAGGGGACATTTTACCATCTGGTTGCGTATGAGTCGGGTGGCTTTGAGGGAATCGATGGACCAAAAACAATTAGTAACTTTTCAGACTTTGCTAACGTGGGTTACGTTAAAGCTAGCGATATGAAGCGGATACAGACAGTTCATTCCGTTAAGACCTGTAAGCGGCCATATTATGTTGCCGATCCCAACTTACATCGAATTTGGAACCGACCAATCTACACGGTGCATTACACGTACGTTTCAGGTGTTTTTGACCGGCTGGCTGCACAACAACTCTATGCCACCAAGGAAGTAACGAAGTATAATGGTGTCCATTTCCTTTATTTGGAGACGGCCAAGGGAAAGAAATTAGGGTGGACACAGAAGACGCCTAAAACTCTGATTGCTGGCAAGTATCGGGATCCGGGGAAACAATTCTTAGCACCCAAAAGACATGAATCGTTGCGAAAAAAGGTGCAAAGTGCTCGCTCAACGGGGAATCGTGTTACCACGAATGAGAGTCTATCAATGCCACAGCGTGCCTATATATTACGAAATCGACAGCATCATATCAGTAAGGTCTTAGTGACGGGGATGGACAATCGCATTTCCAAGATTAACTTTCAACAGGGACGTGCGACTAAGCTGACAGTTTATACGTATCGTCGGAAGCCGTGGAAAGTGATTACGAATCGTAAACGATTACGGACCCATTACCAGGCCGCTCATGCGTACACTCAGGTTGATGAAACGCGGGTGAACTTTCATGCGACCAATAAGAAAAAGCTGGTGACAGTGATTACTTATGGCTATGATGGTACGGCAAAAACGACGATGTATCGTAATGGACATGTGACGTTTAGTACGCGAGCGTACAAGCACATTATGACCTATCCGCTCTCTCAATTTAACTATAAGTGATTAGGGAAATAGAAAGGTGAAAATGGGACGGCTGCGACGTTGGCAGGACTAGTTACCTTTGCTGGTGGTTGCGCATGCAACGCAAGAGAAAAAGACGCCCTAGTTCCGCTTGAATCGGATGGTCAAACGATTCAAACCCGGGATCAATCAGCCTTGATGGTCGCCAGCCGTCTTTTAGGCTACACTTTTCATTTTCGCCAGAAAAATAAGTGAAAACTGACACAAATCACACGAACCCGGCCAAAACCTATGGTATGATGGTCAGTGAGAATTGATAAGAGAGAAAGGGATCATGATCAATGGCAACGCTGGTCATTTTACGGCACGGGGAAAGTGTCGCGAACCGAGATAACATTTTTACCGGGTGGAGTGATGTGCCGCTGACGGCGAAGGGACGTGAGCAAGCGGTGGCGGCTGGTAAATTAGTCGCAGCCACGGGCCTGCAATTCGGGGCGCTGCATACGTCCATGCTCCATCGAGCTATCGTGACTTCCAACATCGTCTTAGAGGCTATCGACCAGCTGTACATTCCAGAGTATAAGTCCTGGCGGCTGAACGAACGCCACTACGGCGCGCTGCGGGGCAAGAACAAGGCGGCGGTCAAGGCTCGCGTGGGGGACAAGCAAATCAAGATTTGGCGGCGAAGCTTCAAGACCGTGCCGCCATTGTTGGACCATGTCAGTCAAGACCGGCGTTATGACCAATTTGGCCCGCACGTCGAACCCCGGGGCGAAAGTCTGGAAATGGCTTACCACCGCTTGATGCCGTATTGGACTGACCAGATTGCGCCGCGACTATTGGATGGGCACAATCAGCTGGTCGTGGCCCATGGCAGTACGTTACGTGCTTTGATCAAGTACCTGGATCACGTGGCGGATGCGGATATTAGCCAGGTGGAAGTTGCTAACGGTGAACCAATTCGTTACGACTTTGATGACCGACTGAATGTCTTACGCAAGCAAACCCTGTGAGTTTTTAAAGTAAATAATAAGTTCACCCAGCCGACGAAGACTTTTATTGTCTTTAGCCGGCTTTTTCGTATAATCAGAACTAAAGGACCGACGACTGGGGAAGTCGTTGCCAACTATGATAGAGTAAGGGGTTCACCAGTTAGCTAATTGGGGGAGAGAAAAGTGAATACACGAAACCTACGCCATTGGGCGGTATTGTTTGCCATCATTCTGGGGATTGGTGGCGTGGTCTGGGGCATGCACGCGATTGACCAGCAAGACCAACAAGAAGTCGCAACCAGCAATCATCAGCACGCCAAGCAAATGCACGCGACGATTGCCAAGGATGCCGCGGCCAGTCAGCGGCAACGCGACCCGGGGAAGACGGCCTTTGACCGAACGAACCGCGGCCAGGCCACACCGAAATTTAGCAAACGCTTCACGCGTGAGTTGAAGGACAAGAAGTTTGTCGGCACGGCGCTGGTCGTCAAGGATGATCAGGTCGTCTACCAGCGGGCCTTTGGGAAGGCCAACGCTAAGAAACACCGCAAGAATAAAGTCACGTCGCAATTCTTGATCAACTCCGTGCAGAAATCTATGACGGGGATGCTGGTCATGAAGGCGGTCCAGGCCGGTCAATTACAGCTGACGGACCGATTGAGCCAGTATTATCCTAACATCCGCCATAGCGGCCGGGTCACGATTCGGCAAATGCTGAACATGGAAGCCGGCATCACGGGCGAGCTACAACCCGGTCGGACGCTGACGGAAAATGAAGTCTATCAGTACGTCAGTCAAAATGCGCAGATTAATACCAGTAAAATTGGAAAATTCGACTACCAGCAGATTTGCTTCACGTTGCTGGCGGGGATTTTGCATCAAGTCACGCATGATTCGTATTACGACTTATTTTATCAACAATTGGTCACGCCACTGAACTTGAATCACACTAGTTTTGCCCAACTGCGCTCGACGACTAAGGGCATGACCACGGGCTATGCCGGCAGTATGCCAGGGGACTACAGCGAACCGCACAAGCCCTCAGCCGCCAGCATGGCCGTCCAGATTGCGACCGGGAACGCCACGATGAGTGCCGGGGACGTTTACCGTGCCGAACGGGCCATCGTTCAGGGGTCGTTGTTGTCCACGCCAGCGGGTGCGCAAGTCTTACACGAGACACAGAATAACCAGCTGCACTATGCGGGGGGGATGTATCACCTCGATCAGCTGGGCTACTACGGCCACGGCATGGGAGACGATTACGAGAGTACCTTTGTCATCAGTAAAAATGGCCGCAATGGGGTCGTCCTGTTGTCTAACAACTTCGTGAAGAAGACGATGTACCCGGACTGGTCGACGGAAGACCTGGCCATTCAAACCTTCAAGCAGATCGACCGAGCCAAGGCGTTGCGGTAAGCGTTGAAATGACAATGTCGACACAACTGGCGTCTTTGAGACGCGGGTTTTCGGCTCAAAGCGAGGCCGAGACCGTCCCTCAGGCTCGGTCCGGTCCGCCCACCGCGTTCCAACCCATAGTTGGCGGACGGTAGGCGGCCAGCTCAAACTACGAAGCTGCAAACGACTAATTTTTACACCATAAGTCGCGTGGTGACAATGTTTCTAGCTGATTTTCATCTTTCAACATTTAGGTAAGACTACTAAGCCGCCAATGGCTCGTTAGTGCGAGTTGATTGGCGGCTTTTTTGCGACAACGTAAGTGCTCAGGACTCGGCAGGTTGCTGGTACCATAATGACCGTTTGGCGGTTGGTATTTTCCCGAGAGTCTCGTATAATCAAAGAAGTAAGTTTGACAAGACAGGGGCTTTGACAAAATGAAACAAGAAACACGAAAGCAACGACACGCCGCGCCCAGCCATCTCCATTGGGGCAGATGGCTGGTACTGGTGGTGTTACTGGGCTTGGCTGGTTACGGGGCTGTCCAGTGGTACCACGTCGACCAGCAACGGCAATTAACAGCTACACCGACGACGGTCAAGCAGACCAACCGCTTGATTCGGCGTAATGCGCAGGTCAGTCGTGAGCAACGGCACAGCCAAACGACGGCGCTAGACCGCACGGCGGGGAGTACCAATCCTACCTTCACGGCCAATCTGACGCAGCAATTGACGGCCAAGAAATTTTCCGGGACGGCGTTGGTCGTGAAAAACGACCGCGTGATTTACCAAAAGTCCTTTGGCTGGGCCAATGTGGCGAAGAAGCAGCGCAACACGCCTAAGACGCAATACCTGATCAATTCGCTGCAGAAATCAATGACGGGCTTATTGGTCATGCGGGCCATTGAGCAGGGCAAACTCAAGATGACGGATACCCTGCATCAATTTTATCCGCAAATCAAGCATGGTCAGCAGGTCACGATTCGCCAGATGCTTAACATGGAGGGTGGCTTACTGGGCGACATGAAGCCAGACAAGGACTTGGGCGAACACCAAATCTACCGGTACGCGGTCAAGCACGTGCGCGTCGACACATCACAGTTGAATCAATTTAACTACCAACCAATCTGCTATGTGATGCTGGCCGCCATTTTAAATCAGGTGACGAACCAGTCGTACTACCACCAATTTTACCAACAAATCGTGACGCCACTGAATCTGAATGGCACCAGCTTCGTGCAGTTACGCCAGCAAAATTCGGCACTGTCGCTGGGTTACAATGGCCAGACACCGGGCACGTATTCAGATCCGGAAACGCCGGCCGCCAAGGATGTCAGCTCACGGCTCGGAACGGGCAACGTCACCATGAGCCCGAGCAACGTGTTTAAGACCGTCCAGGCGATCGTTCAGGGCAAACGGTTCAAGCACGCTGCTAGTGCGAAGACGTTGCTGGAACCGGGAGTCGCGACGCCGAAATACACCGGTGGGATGTACCATTTCGCGGACCAGGGCTACTACGGTCACGGGGTGGGCAACTTCTATGAGGACACCTTCCTGGTCAGCACTGATGGCCGAACCGGCGTGATCTTCATGTCGAACAATTTTTATAAGAAGACCATGTGGCCGACCTGGTCAACCGAAAAGATTGCCAAGGCCACGTTCAAACAGGTGGTAGCCGCCACCACGATTCAGTAGGAGGTGGGCGAGTGAGTGAGATTCGCATTAATTATGGCCTGACGGACCTCTACCAGATTAGTCTGGTCTTGATGGTGGTCCTGTCGGTCATTGTCGTGCCGCTAGTGCAGAAGCATTGGCATCGCCGCTATCCGGTGCTCGAGAGCATGTGGTGGCAGCTGACGCCGATTCTCGCGTTCTCAGCCGTGCAGATTGCCTACGTGACCTTTAATTTGTTTTTGGGTGGGCTGTTCTTGTTGATTGATTTGATGCTGATTTTAGATGGGTATCAGCGACAGCAGGCACGGTTGCACCGGCATCACTAGAGCAGTGAGTTAAAAATCATACCTGTAGCCTATTTATAATGAAATGATATTGTACCTAAACTAAAAAGGTTCGTGTAACTCTGGCAGTAGCCAGGATTACACGAACCCTTTTTAGTCATTCATTAGTTCAACGCAATCTTAACGCAAAGCTTGTGGTTGTGACCAATCTTACCGTCGACCATCCCGTGGGCAGCGTGTAAGTCAGTTGGATCAAAGATAGCGTAGTGACGATCGGTTAAGAGGGCCTTGCTGTGGAAAGCAGGGTGACCAAACCGTTGAATTTCTTCTTCAGGATCGTATGGGCTAACTGGTTCAGCATCGCCATCATCTGCCCAACGAACCCATTCAGCACCTTTGATCATGTAGTGGATATCGATATGTTCGCGGTGAGTTTCGTAGGTCATACCAGCGTAGTCGCGAGTATCGTATTCTTGGAAGCGTAATTCAACGCCGTCAGCAATCACCTTTGGGCCAATAGGTTCAGCTAATAATTCTTCAGTAGAGCGAGCATCGAGCCAATCTAAAGCCGTTTGAATCCGTTGCTGTACCTTTTCGTTGCGTTGGTGATTCTTACTAAGTCCAAATTCCATGAGTAATTTCTCCTTTAAAATAAATTATTTGTTTTTATCGGCGTCGGATTCACGAACGAAGAGTAAAGCGACGACCGCGATAATCGGGAAGACAGAGATAATTAAGTATGAAGATACATAACTACCCGTTGAAGCTAACAATTGTCCTAAGAGGACAGGGGCCAAGAAAGAGCCCACTTGGTTGAAGACGTTGATGAATCCGGAAACAGTTCCTCGCTGGTCAGCAGGAGCGACTTCAACGGAGAGGTTATTGGTAATGGTACTGAACATAAAGGCACCAACACCCATTGCACCAGTCCAGAAGTACAGCATGCCGAGACTACCTTGTGGCGTCAAAGCAAACCCAATAATGGTTGGGGTAAAGATGGCCATGAAAATAGCGGCCCAAACGTGACGAGACCATTTCGAGTGATCAGAGATCCAGCCAGCAACAACCATGGAAACCACGGAAGTAATCCCAAAGATGGACATAGCGGTACCAGCAGTGACAACGTCAAACTTTAAATTCTTAACGATGAACAAGTTGGCCCAGTTAGTAACGCCCCACTTAGCACCAGTAGCAAATAAACCAGTGATGGCAAGCATCCACACACTACGGTTGTTAATGGCTTTCTTCAACCGAGACATGGATGATTCAGTTTCAATTTCGCCGTCTGCTTCTTTTACCCCAAATTGTTGAGGGAATGGTGGATTACCGCGAAGAGCAAAGAAGGCGAAGATTAAAGCAGCTAATGGGAAGACAGCGGTAACACCCAGAGCAGCACGCCAGCCATAATGAACCATGACAGTTGGTGCGTATAAGTTGATAACCGTTAGCCCAAATGAGGTACACGTGTTAAAAATACCAGTTGCGGTAGCTCGCTTTTTACCATCAAACCATTCAGTAATGATCCCCAAACAAGCTGACAAGTCAGGACCACTAACCAACCCTAAGATGAACCGCAAAGCTAATCCATCCCAGTAACCTTGCATGAAGACCATGGCCCCCATCACAATTAAGTTACCTAAAACGGCGGCGAGTAGTAATTTCTTGTAACCGAACTTATCGGCAAGCATCCCACCAGGTAAAACGGTGATGGCATAGCCAATGTAAAAGGCGGTTAGATAGGAGTTACCTTGTTGAACAGTAAAGTGTAACGAATCAATTGCAGAAGGCATGATTGTCGACCAGGACAATCGGGTAATGAAACTGATTAAGAAGGCGAACCAAATGCCCGCGATGACCATCACTTGACGAAATGTCCAGTGACTACTTGTGGCTGTAGAATTTTCCATGATAATGCTCCTATCTACCTAATTTCAAAACGATTTTTCTTACATGGGTGGGCTGATCAATAAAGCCATTAGTCCGATGAGGTTCATGCATCCCGATTAAGACAAAGTCACCTTGGTGCAACAAGACTTGATTGAAATTTGCTGGGCGTTGCACATACTGGAGATCTCTATCCGGATTATAAGGGGAGAGACCGACAAAGTTGGTATCCGGAGATACATCGATACGTTCTTCACCAGACACAATGTAGTGTAGATCCAAACGGTGTTGATGAATCTCAAAATCAAAATTTTCAATGGATTCGGTTTCATATTCAAGCGTTTGGACGTAGAAGCGGTCGCCATCTTGGTGACTGCGCCCAAGCGGCGTTTTCGTTAGATCGGTCTGTTTTAGGAAGTCGACAGCTTCCTGAAGACGCTGATAATCTTGCGCATCAAAGGATGCTAGGTTTACGTAGAGCAAGTTGATTCCTCCTCATGTTTTAGTTAAGCGATTAACTAAAACTTTAAATAAAAAGGCAATACATTAATTGCCGTTATGACGGGCTTATTACAAACAATAGCAGAATTTCTAAAATATAGTTAATCGCTTAACCACCATCAAGCAACGTAAGTGTAAACGATTACAAAAAATAATGCAAGAGGATAATGAAAAAATCACAAAGTTAGATAAGGTGTAAAAGATCTCTTCATAGTGGCAATGACTTGTTAGTGGTGGGTTTGGGTGGGGATTACCCACAAGAAAAAAATATGATCATTTTTTTATTTCACAAATTATATTTGGGTGAATCTTTAAGATAGCATAAAAGCCCGTCATTATGATCGTTAGATGCGTTAACGACCGTAATGACGGGCTTAATGGAATAACAAAGTTAAAAATTAAAAGCTTTGGCGGATAACCTGTTTAGTTGGAATAATCTTAACCTTCGGCGATGGTTCGCTGGAAAAATGGTGATCGAGTTTTTCTTTGATCAGATCCATAGCAGCACAACCAATGGCAAATGAATCTTGTCGAATGCAACTAATTCCTGGCTTCATGAGCTGCATCCAATCGAATTCCTCATAGGTTGCGACTCCGAAGTCGTCAGGGTAGGTGTACTTCAAGCGCTGTGCCGTAATCAGCATTTTCTGTAAGACTCGAGAGTTCATAGTAAAGAACCCAATCTTCTTTTTCTTATCATTGAAGACAGATTTTAGGTGATCGACGAAAAGTGTCATCTCCCGTGGCGAGTCGCCATAAGGAATCGTGATGAGATGGGAGTCATCTAGGTAGCCGGTAGCCAATTTGAAACCATCATAGCGATTCAACCGGGTACTGATGCCTTCAAGTGGCCAAGTGACGAAGTAGAGTTCATCGTACTTTTGATTGACCATTTGGGTGACCATACTTTTAACGGCATCACGGTTATCAGTCACGATGGAATCAATCACACTGCGACGGGCTTGCCGGTCGACAATTACCGTGGTGGCATTGGAGAGTTGGTTGTAGACGTTGCTATCTGGATTGACTGGGTCGATGATTAGGCCAGCAACTTCTTCTGCCCGCAAGCGATTGATGTTTTCAATTTCCCGTTGCTCGTCATTGTTGGAATTGGTAAAGACCATCTTGTAGCCATAGGCTGCACAACGCTCTGAGATTCCTGAAATAACTGGGGAAGTAAAGGGGTTGGTAATGTCTGCAACAGAAACACCAATCGTCTTATTTTCATTTTTAGCCAAACTGCGGGCAGTCGTGCTGGGGTGGTAATCAGTTTTGTTAATAATTCCCGCCAGTTTATCACGGGTATGTTGAGACATTTTGGCATAATTGCCATTTAAGTAGTTCGAGACCGTTGCCGTGGAAACTTCTCCAAGCTTGGCAATGTCCTTGATTGTAAATTTATCCACGATAAACTCCTTCTAAGATGCAAACATCTTTCACACTGAGTAGTCTTTACTGTTAGTTTAGCATGGTTATCGATCTTGGGGGTCGATAATGATAGCAGAAATTAAATTAAAACGGTTGCAGATTGACCGCCAGGCAATGCAATCGCTAACAATACTAACAACAAGTTTAAAATCGACGGTTGACAAATCAGTATAATAGCTTTAGAATTCTTCTTGTAAAGTTAGTTAACCGCTTAACCACATTCTAAATTAAGTTTGATTGAATTACCACCAAATTATTCAGTTTACTGATTTTTAGACCGAATTAACAGGCACTAGGCTTGATGCTCTATCAGGATATATAACTGTTTTGATAGAAAGTTAAGCGAATAACTTAATAACTTGACACCGTGAGACATTTGTAACCGTTGTCAAAGACAAGACACTTTAAGGAGCGTACATCTTATGAGTAAAGCAAAAGTATTAGTTACGGGAATCATTCCAGAAGCTGGATTGACTGAATTACGAGAAGTCTTCGATGTGACTTATGAACCAGAAAAAGAAACTCGTGAATGGATTTTAGCTAACCTTGCCCAATTTGATGGTTTGCTGTTAATGGGAACTAAGGCTGACCGTGAATTGATTGATGCCGGTAAGAACTTGAAAATTATTACCGCCAACGGTGTTGGTTTTGATCACATTGATATTGCTTACGCTAAAGAAAAAGGTATCGTTGTTTCTAACTGCCCAATGGGTGTTCGGGTTCCAACTGCTGAAATGACTTTTGCCTTATTACTGGCTACGGTTCGTCGGCTATACTTCTATGACAAGGTCGTTCGTCGTGGCGACTGGATGGATGTTTCCGAAGAAAAGTACATGGGCATGAGCTTACAAGGTAAGACTTTAGGGATTTATGGTATGGGCCGAATTGGTTCTGAAGTTGGTCGCTTCTGCCAAGCCTTAGGCATGAAGGTTATTTACAATGATGTTCGTCGACTTGACAGTGATTTAGAAAACAAGTTAGATGTCACTTACGTTGACTTTGATACATTGGTTAAGACTGCGGATGTGATTACGTTACATGCGCCAGCTTTGCCATCAACGACTGGTATTTTCAATGCAGATGTCTTCAGCAAGATGAAGAATACAGCTTACATTGTCAACGCTGCACGGGGTGTTCTGATCAAGGAAGCTGACTTGGTTACCGCCTTGAAGACTGGCCAAATTGCTGGTGCTGGTTTAGACGTCTTCGAAAATGAACCAAATGTTTCTGCGGACTTGCGGGCTTTAGACAATGTTATCATGTCACCACATGCCGGGACTGGAACTTTGGAAGCACGGGTAGCCATTGCTCAAGAGGCCTCTCGCAACTTGATTTCGTTCATTCGTGATGGGAAGCCATTGAATCACGTTAACGCATAGATAGACGCAGTATTGATAAAAAAGGTAATCTAAATGGTTTAAGTGAACCACTCTCTTACAGGAGTGGTTCTGCTTTACAGTTTTAGTTAACCGGTTAACAAGAGATTTGGAGGAAGCACATTGAAGTTTGAAAAGATTTTTAAAGATGAATTGGATCATTGTTACGCCATTATGAGGCTACAACATGGTGACCATGACTTTATCGTGGTGGCTTCGGAAGAAAATAAGCCTTGCTATGCCTATGATTTGAACAATGATTACCAACGGACGACTGTCTGGCCCGATGTTGGGGGAACCATGACGATGGTTCAAATTCCCGGAACGCTGAACTTTTTGGCTACTCAGAAGTTCTACCCTGGTTTTAACTCAGCGGCTTGCCGCATTGTTAAAGAGACCTTTAATGGTCAGGACTGGGATCAAACAATTGTTGGAGATTTTCCATACATCCACCGGTTTGACATTCTCCCTAAGGCTGATGGCAAAGGGTACTGGTATGTGGGCTGTTCCATTGCCAATTCTAAGAAAGATACTGATGATTGGACGGATCCTGGCAAAGTTTGGGTCGGTGATTATGACGATGCTGCTGTTCGAGTAGATAATTTGCGTTCATTGCCTAACTTCACGCTGACTAAAAACCACGGTTACAAGCGGATGAACGGCTATTCGTTAATTACCGGAGTTCAAGGGATTTTTAAATTAACACCACCAACAGCAACGGCCGATTGGCAGCTAGAACAATTGTCAGATATTGAGACCTCTGATATTTTCAGTGCTGATATTAATCAGGATGGCCGAGAAGAATATTTGACGATTGAAGGCTTTCACGGTCCTTACTTACGCGTATCAGATGAACACTTTAACTCTATTACGCGGAGCGAAGCGAATACACCATTTGGACACGCTATTTGGGGCGGCAAGTTAGGCGACCGTGATTACTTTATCTTTGGTTGGCGGTCTGGTAAGCAAAATCTGGAGTTAATTACCAGCGATCACCTTGATGCACAATTGATTGACAAGCAAGTTGGCCCAAGTAACGTGACCGTCTATGAAAAGGATGGTCAGACTTATCTGTTATCAGCCAATCGTGAAGCCAATCAGGTCGCTATTTACGCCATCGACATCGATTAGGAGGCTGTAACCATGGCAAACCACTTTTTAACGATTGATAACGGTGGGACAAATACAAAGGTAGCAATCTTTGATGAGCAAGGTAACCAATTGGCGGTTGCAGCGTTTCCGACGAAGAATCGGGAACCGCATCCTGGTTTTCATGAAATCGATTTAAATGAACTACGAAAAGATTTGGGCGTTGCCATTCAGTCAGCACTGGACAAGGCAAAAATTGATGGCGACCAAATTACTGGGATTTCAACAGTGGGACACGGCAAAGGCTTGTACGTCTTGGATCAGCAGCATCGAATCTTTATGAATGGCATTCTTTCGGCAGATAATCGTGCTGAAGAACTGGCGATTGGGTTCGAGCAACGCGTTCATGAAATTTTTGATATCAGTCATCAGCATGTTATGGCCAGTCAAGCACCAGTTATTTTGCGGTGGCTAAAAGAAAATGCGCCTCAGCGTTATCAGCAAATTGGAACGGTCTTGTCGAACAAAGACTTTGTACGCTTTCTGCTGACGGGTGAGATTTACCAAGAAATTGGCGATGTTTCTGGCAATAATTTGATCAATCTTGATACGCAGAACTATGATTCACGGCTGTTTGAGTTCTTTGGAATCCCCGAAGTGGCCGCAAAAATGCCGCGGTTAGTGCAGGCAACAGACCTTTGTGGGCATATTTCCAAGGAAGCTCAACAACTCACTGGTATTCAGGCGGGGACACCTGTATTTGGTGGGATGTTTGATATTGATGCTTGCGCAATTGCGACAGGCGTTTTGGACAATGACAAGTTCAGTCTAATTGCGGGAACGTGGAATATGAATATCTTTCCCAATGACAAAATGGCTTCTGAAAACAGTGGATTGATGAACTCTATCTTTCCTACTGGGAAAAAGCTAATTGAAGCTTCTAGTCCAACCTCAGCTGGTAACTTAGCTATCGTTATCAAGATGTTAATGACGGCGGAACAACGTGATGCTGAGGCCAGTGGCAAATCGATTTATGATAACTTGGAAGTCTTTCTTGAGAATACGGATGCGGCATTTACCAAACTGATCTACTTTCCATTTTTATATGGGAGTAATGCGGATCCTGACGCTTCAGGCGCATTTATTGGGTTGCGTAGTGCAACGACCAAATCAGAAATGATTCGGGCTGTCTATGAAGGGATTGCGTTTGCCCATCGATATCACGTTGAGAAGCTGTTGAAAGTCTTGGGACATCAGCCACAAGTCGTTCGAATGTCTGGTGGCGGAACCAATTCACCTAATTGGGTGCAAATGTTTGCCAATATTTTAAACTTGCCGATTGAACTGGTTACGGCTAATGAATTAGGCGGCTTGGGTGGTGCTATTACTTCAGCTGTCGGGGTTGGGCAGTACCCAGACCTAGAAACGGCAGTTGCTCAAATGTCACGAGTCAAGGTGCGTTACGAGCCACAGCCCGACCAAGTGGCACTGTATAACCAAAAGTACCGGGCTTACGTGAGCTTATTAACCGCGTTAGATGGTCATTGGCAAGACTTGAAGAATTTTCAGGAGGGTGTAGCAAAGTGACTGTGAATGCACTAGGAATTTATGAAAAAGCATTACCACAAGATTTAACTTGGGAAGAAAAGTTTAATTTAGTTCATGAGTTAGGCTTTAACTTTTTAGAATTCTCAATTGATGAAAGTGACGAACGACTGGCACGGCTGGATTGGACCAAAGAACAGCGGACTGCTTTTCGGGAAGCTATGTGGCGGACCAATAGCCGAATCAATACCATGATGTTGTCTGGTCATCGTCGTTTTCCGTTGGGGTCGGCTGATCCAGAGATCCGTGCCAAGGCTTTGGAAATGATGCAAAAAGCAATTAATTTGGCAGTGGACTTGGGTATCCGCAATATCCAAATGGCCGGTTATGATGTCTACTACGAAAAGAAGACGGTTCAGTCGCGAGAATACTTCACCGAAAATCTGGCGAAGTGTGTTCACATGGCCGCTGAAAAGTTAGTCACGTTATCCATTGAAACGATGGACGATCCGTTCATTAATTCGATGAGTAAAATTGCTCATTACAAGTCAATGATCAAGAGTCCATTTCTTCAGGGATACCCGGACCTGGGTAACATTTCGGCTTGGCCTGAAAACAACGTGGTTGAAGATTTGAAAAACAATATCGAACACGTTGCGGCGGTTCATTTGAAGGATACGTTGCCGGTTACACCAACCTTTAAAGGAAAGTTCAAAGAAGTTCCCTTTGGAGAAGGCTGTGTTGACTTTGAGGGGTGCTTACGCTTACTCGAACGGTTGAACTACTCAGGAAGTTATACCATTGAAATGTGGACGGGAACGACTGATGATGCAGTAGAAGAAGTCAAGGCTGCTAAGCGCTTCTTTGACCAATTGTTTGAAAAAGTTGGAATCACGCAAGAACCAGTTAAAATCACGAATTAAAGGAGAATAGTCACATGCTTGAAAAGTTAAAACAAGAAGTCTATGACGCCAACATGCGTCTGCCAGAACTGGGTCTGGTCTCATTTACTTGGGGTAATGTTTCTGGAATTGACCGAGAAAAGGGTCTATACGTCATCAAGCCTTCAGGGGTTGATTACAATGATTTGAAGCCAGCCGATATGGTAGTTGTCAACCTGGATGGTAAAGTCGTTGAAGGGGACATGAACCCATCTAGTGACACGCCAACGCATACGTACTTGTACAATCATTTTCCTAAGATTGGTGGGATTGTGCATACGCATTCTCCGTGGGCTGTGTCATTTGCTGGGGCTAAGATGGACGTACCAGCTATGAACACGACACATGCGGATACTTTCTATGGGGATGTTCCTGCAGCGGATGCATTAACTAAGCAAGAAATCGAAGAAGATTATGAAGGGAACACGGGCAAAACTATCGTTAAGACTTTTAACGAACGGGGATTAGACTACGAAGCGATTCCCGCCGCACTGGTCAGCCAACATGGACCGTTTGCTTGGGGGCCAACACCAGATAAGGCTGTTTACAATGCTAAGGTCTTAGAAGTCGTGGCTGAAGAGGATTATCACACGTTACAATTGACGCGGGCTAACCGTGAATTACCACAATACCTGTTGGACAAGCATTATTTGCGAAAGCATGGCGCCAACGCTTACTATGGGCAAAACAATGCGCATTCTAAGGATCACGCCGCTCGCGAAAACTAAAATCACTTCATCTCCAGAAGCGAATTAAGTTTGACTAGGGTAAAACAAAAGGTACCGGAACCTCTCAAGGATTCCGATACCTTTTTCATTTACGCGATTAAGCCAAAGCACCCATTGGATCCCAAGGCGCTAAGACCGTTGGTTCTTCTGTTTCTTGGATGTGCTTCAAGTCGTCAGGTAAGAATTGCTTGTTGACGACGACTTGGTAGCAGTATTCATCCATCCAGGCGTCACTCATGACGAAGTAGCCCTTGGTACCGACCTTTTCGCCCCATGAGTTTTCGACCTTCCACTTGGTTGGTTGGCCGTCGACCAGATCTACACCGGTCAAGACCATGGCGTGGGTCATCATGCTTTCCCCGTAGTCCAGGCGTTGCGCCTTAGTCGTGGAGAAGTCGATGTTGAAGAGGGCATCCTTGTCGTAGTACTTGGTGTCCATGATCCCCTTTTGCCGTTCGGAAGATTGGCCGACATCACAGCCGAACCAAACGGATTGACCGGCTTGTAGTTGCTTGATAGCCAGTTGCTTGAAGTCCTTCATGGAGACGTTCAAGTGCTTGACTTGACGGCCGCTGACCACGTTACCCAGCATTTCAACCGTGTAAGTATGGTTGTATGGCTTGTCGTCAGTTGGGGCATTGATGATGGAAACGTAATCGTTCAAGTCCCAGTCCACGTACTTGTCGAAGAAAGACTTTGGCGTCAAGCCCTTGTCGATGTGGTAGTTCTTATCATCGTCGCGGTATTCGAAGTCAAATTTATCCACAGGTTGGCCTAACGAGAAGCTCAGTAAGCGGTAAACTTCGCCAAGCATCTTGTCCTTAGCAGCCGCGATATCAGCATCACTGGCCTTGTCGGCGACTAATTTCCGCAGGGTAACAGCGTCTTTGCGCAACTTTAAGTTCAACGTACTGTTCAGTTCGCTAGACTTGGAGCTGTTGTAGGTTTCGGGCATGACCGACTTTGGCACGATCCCGTATTTTTGGATGATGGCACACAGCATGTCCCATTGACCCCCATCTTGTTGTGGGGTCGCCATTAAGAAGGCCACCTTACGACTAGACGTGGGTTGGTCAGCAGTGGCCAAGACATTTTCGTAGAAGTAGTTGGCTTTTTCAAATTTGTCCCAGAAGTTCGTGTAGTTCTGCGATAATTCGAAATCGCTCAGGTTAAACAGGTCGGCTAAGTGATGACGCATCGTGTTCAATGCGGCAAACATCCAGCAACGGCCACTTTGCTTTTGGTTGGCAACCTTGCCAGTGTCCAAATCAATGGAGAACACTGGGGTCATGTCGGTCTCGGAAGCGTAATCGGCAGAGGTTGCTAAAATACCTTGGTGGCTGACAGCGCGTTCCAAAACCTTTGCGGTGGGGTCAGCAGCTAAAGCTTGTTGATAACGGGCGGTTTGATCCGCCGTGATTTTTTTACTCAATGACGTCACTCTCCTATCTTGTTCTCTCATTGTACTCCAATCTTCTCATTTTTTGTATAGGCAAACGAAAAGTTGGGAGTTTTTACGTTGGCTGTCACTTTTTCCATCGCGCATTAGGAAAAATGGCGGGCGGTTAACTTGAGCTGGTTGAGGCAAGAACAGTCAAAGGGCTTCCGCCAATTTCGCCCGTGGAAGTCCTTCAGATTTATGAAATGTGGTTAAAGCATTCTTTTAACGATTTCTTTTAGGTAAGCCAGTTGTTTAGGAGGGAGGGTGATGCCAGTGTCCTCAGCCTGTCTGGCTAGCATATCATACCCTAAAATTTGGGTCAGAATAATGTTTGATGAATGTTTGACAATCACTGGGAGTAAATAGCGACTGCGTTCCTGCCTTGAGGTGATTGGAAAAACGATGGACATGCCGCCCTGGTTATACTGGTTGTTTGAAATTACCACGACAGGACGGCGAATATTTCTGCGATGCACATTATAGCCACCTTCTTCGTGACCAGCATGCGGTTCCGCATTCACCCAGTAAATATGACCTTGTTTAATCTGCGCTTTCTTTTCCAGAGTCACTCCCATCGTCGGATAATCCGATATGTTGGTTAAAGTCGGCAATATCTTGGGGATCGTCATGCCAAATCTCTGGGAAATTAGGCTCCCCAGTTGGCGTAAAGGGTAACTTGTTAGTTTTACTAATTTCCACGAGAAACATGTTAACGGCAGTACTGAGATCAATTCCCATGCCAGAGGCTACTTTAGCTTCGTCGGTTTTTTAGCTGTAGCGGCGTATAAAAAATGCTCGATACATGGCGTATCGAGCATTTTACGATTAATCGTAGTTTAAGTGCTTGTCCTGATCCAAAGCATTAATCTCCGCAATTTCCTCTGCAGTCAGATTAAACCCAGAGATTTCAAAGTTTTCTCGTACCCGGGCTGGCTTGGATGACTTGGGGAAGACCACGAAGCCGGTGTCGACTTGCCACCGCAAGACGATTTGGGCGGGGGACTTGCCGTACTTGTCAGCCAGCTTGGTGATGACGGGGTCTTCAAGAATCAAGTGGCCGTGGCCAATTGGGGAATAACCCTCATTGACGATGCCATTGTCCGTGTCAAATTTACCCAATTCGGCTTGCACCTTGTAGGGGTGGCGTTCGATTTGGTTGACCATTGGCTTGACGGTCGCCATGGCGAAGACCCTTTCTAATTGGTCTTCAGAGAAGTTAGAAACGCCGATGGCCCGGACCTTCTTTTGTTGGTACAAGGTTTCCAAGGCGCGCCAGGTGTCCAGCGTCAGGTCGAAGTTTTCTTCGTTCGGCCAGTGAATCAAGTAGAGGTCCAGGTAGTCCAATTGTAAGTCACTCAAGGTCTTATCGAAGGCGGCCAGCGTCTTGTCGTAGCCTTGATCGGCGTTCCAGACTTTAGACGTGATAAATAGGTCGGACCGGTCAACACCGGAAGCCTTGATAGCGGCCCCAACGGCTGGTTCGTTGCCGTAAATGTGGGCACAATCTAAATGCCGATAACCCGCGTCCAGAGCCGTCTTGATGGCGGCGGGGACGTCCTTACTGTCGATTAAGTAGGTGCCAAATCCTAGCATGGGGATGGTGACGCCGTTACTTAACTGTGTCGTTTCCATGAAATTACCTCGCTCATTTAAGATTTTAAAATCACTTATATAAAATATGATACACTACTGTGCGAATCATTTCATGGTTGCCGCTTGTTAGTTGCTGCGTAAGCGGGATGTTTTTGGCGACGGGACAGGGTTATCCGCCTTACCGTTCAGTAACTATGGGATGGGATAAGCCCCTACCTGTGGCTGGCAGGGGGGCCCACCTGCAATAGGGAACGCCTCTAGCCCGAGAAACGGTCGTCCTGCTCGCTTGAAAGCCTGGCCTCCTTCGGCGAGATTGACGGATTCAGAAAAGTGTTTCGCACTAAGCGGTTGTGAGCAGCCGGTGTCTGGATCAAACCAGTTATTTTGTTAACAGCCACCGTAGCGAACGGTAAGGCGGCCAATGCGCCTCTATGTCGGTCTTCGAAGCAAAAAAGCACCGCTAACTTTCCAGTACAGAAAGTAGCGGTGCTGAGAGTTAATTTAATTAGTCACGGGCGTTCAGGACTTCTGGCCCGTCTTGGCGGCCAACGATGACCGTGTTGACCGTGTCCAAGAACAGACCGTGTTCCACGACGCCGACGATACCATTTAAGGTGTTGGCGAGTTCGTGGGGATGGTCGATACGACCCAGGTGCAGGTCGATGATGTAGTTCTTAGAATCAGTCAAGACGTGGCTACCGTCTTCTTTCATCCGGAAGGTGGGGTTGAAGCCCATCTTGTCTAGTTTTTCCAAGACGTGGCTGGAGCCAAAGGGGATGACTTCCAGTGGTAAGGGGAACTTGCCCAGGTGATGGACCATTTTGCTTTCATCCACGATCCACATGTTCTTGGTAGAGTTGATGGCCACAATCTTTTCCCAGAGGTGGGCAGCCCCGCCACCCTTGATGCCTTGGAAGTTGTCGTCGATTTCGTCGGCGCCATCAATGGTCAAGTCGAGGTGATCGACTTCGTCCAATTGCTTGATGGTGATGCCCAGTGATTCAGCTTGCTTAGCGGAACGGTCAGACGTGGCCACACCAACGATGCTCAGGCCTTCATTCTTCACGCGTTCGCCGAGGGCGTCGATCATGTAGCGAACGGTCGACCCGGTCCCAATTCCTAAAATCATGCCATCTTGGACGTACTTAACGGCTTCTTGACCCACTAAAGCTTTCAATGCGTTTTGATCCATCTTAACTACTCCTCTTCTGTGTGTAGGTGTAAGGCGACTGGTTTGACCGCCGCGTCACCGGTGACGGGTAACTGGTTGGCCGCCAGGATTGCCTGGTCGGCGGGATGGTGGCTGAAGTACCGTTTGGCGTACGGATCCAGCAGGTTGACCGTCACCGATTGGGCGGTTGCCAGTTCAGTAAAACGTTTTATCAGTTGGTCAGCTAACGTGGTGGCAGACTGTGAGGGCCGGACAAAAATTTGTTCCAGCACCCAACTGCGGTCGCTCAAACACAGGTAGTGTAGGCGCGCCAACAGCTGTTCGTCTTGTACCAATTGTAATTGGCCAGGCTGTTCCGTAATCGTCATGGGTGAACTCCTTTCATGACCAGTCTCGCCTTTAATTCTGGTCTATCCGCCGGTCATTGTCAACTCCTTTTCGCGAAGAAAAAAAGTGGTGGCCGAACATACTTTTGCTGGTAATCTGCGGGCAGGTTGCTTATGCTTAGAAGGGCTGGTGTTGACGGCGTCAGGACTGACCTAGGCCAATTGCCGCGTCCTTGGCCGTGAATTAGGGTAGCGGAAGGAGAAATTTCTGTAGTTCCGGCTACGGTTCAATGCCCGGTTTTCCGGCAAATAAAAGGATTGCGTCACGGCAGATTCATGGTAAAATGAAACACTCACGGTTAGGTGCTAGACCAGTTGGCAACAGCGCCAACAATTTAGCCAAGCTATTGACTGTTGGAATCAATGAATAATAATGTAAAAGATTATCGAAGGAGTGCTTGTCATGCAACGCGGATTTGAAATTGTTAGTAAATATGCCAACCAGGGAATCAAGCTGCCATATCGCACCACGAAGCAGGCCGCGGGCTACGACTTTGAGTGTGCCGCGGATTTCACGTTACCATCCATTTGGCATCACGACCTACTGCACGCCTTCAAACGGCTCCGGCACCAAGATGAGTTAACGGCCGAGGAATTATTGGCGGGGCAAAGTGACCTCAAGCCCTGGTTAGTGCCCACGGGTATCAAGGCTTACATGCAACCAGGTGAGGTGTTAGTTTTGGCTAACCGGTCGAGTAACCCACTGAAACACAGCCTGATTTTACCCAACGGTATCGGTGTCATCGACGCAGATTACTACAACAACGAAAAGAACGAGGGTGAAATTTTCGTTCAATTAATTAACGTGGGGCTGAAAGATCAGGTCATTAAAAAAGGGCAACGCATTGCTCAAGGGCTGTTCATGCCTTATCTGCTGGCCGATGACGAGCAGGCGCCGCAACAGCAGCGGACTGGGGGCTTTGGTTCCTCGGACCGTAACTAAAACTTTAGAATTGTCGTTGACAGACTAGTGGGGGATTGCCCGCTAGATATGCTAAAATAAAGGTATTCAGACTAAGAAAAAGGGGGATCTTCGTGGCTAAACCAAGAACAACTTACGTTTGTCAAAATTGTGATTACAGTTCACCGCGGTATTTGGGACGTTGTCCAAATTGTGGCGAGTGGAACACCATGGTCGAGGAGGTCGTGACCCCTACGGCCGCTAAGGCGAAGCCCCAATCGACGCGGACCGCAGTGGGAAGTGCGCAATCGCACCCCCAATTAATGAAAGACATTAAGCATTCCACGGAAACGCGGACCAAGACGCAGATGGAAGAACTCAACCGGGTCTTGGGGGGCGGTATCGTTGCCGGTTCCCTGATTCTGATTGGGGGCGACCCGGGGATTGGGAAGTCCACACTGTTGTTGCAGGTTTCTGGTCAATTGAGCGAGACCGGTGGCAAGGTCCTTTACGTTTCAGGGGAAGAAAGTGCCTCGCAAATCAAGATGCGTGCGGATCGGCTGGTCGTTAACAGTGACAACTTATATCTGTATCCGGAAACGGACATGGCCAGCATTCGGGCCAACATCGAACAAATGCAGCCGGACTACGTGGTCATTGACTCTGTCCAAACCATGCAGGCGCCGGGCATTGAATCGGCCATTGGCTCCGTATCGCAAATTCGGGCCGTGACGGGTGAACTGATGCAGATTGCTAAGACCAATGGCATTACCATCTTTGTTGTCGGCCACGTGACCAAGGGTGGCGCGATTGCTGGACCCAAGATTTTGGAGCACATGGTGGATACCGTGCTGTACTTCGAGGGCGATTTGCACCACACCTACCGAATCTTACGGGCGGTCAAGAACCGGTTTGGCTCGACCAACGAGTTAGGCATTTTTGAAATGCGGGAGGGTGGCCTGTATGAGGTCGCCAATCCGTCGGAAATTTTCCTAGAAGAACGGCTCAAGGACGCGACTGGTTCGGCCATCGTGGTCTCAATGGAAGGAACCCGGCCAATTCTGGTCGAAGTGCAGGCGTTGATTACGCCATCAGTCTTTGGTAACGCGCAACGGACCTCCAGTGGGTTGGACCGCAATCGGGTTTCCTTGTTGATGGCGGTGCTGGAAAAGCGGGCCAATTTGATGCTCCAAAACCAGGATGCTTTCCTCAAGGCGGCCGGGGGTGTCAAATTAGACGAACCCGCCATCGACTTGGCGATTGCCTTAGCGATTGCCTCCAGTTACCGGGATACCGCGACTGCGCCGACCGATTGTTTCGTGGGTGAAGTCGGGTTGACGGGCGAGATTCGGCGGGTCAACCGGGTGGAATCCCGGGTTGCCGAAGCCAAAAAACTGGGTTTCAAACGGATTTTTGTTCCTAAAAACAATCTGCAAGGGTGGACTGCACCAAAGGGCATTGAAGTCGTTGGTGTCTCCACGTTACGGCAGACGTTAAAATTAGCCCTCGGCGTTTAGACGTCAGGGACCTTGAAGGGAGGTGAACAAATATGCGTAAAAAAACGGTTGTTTTAATTATCTTCGCCATCTTAGGTGGGGTCATGGGGGCAGCGTACTTCTCCCGGGCCTGGCTCCTACTTGGCGTGACCAACCGCTTGATCGACAACGTGTTCGTGAATATTTTGCTTGGAGCTATTATTTTCCTCATTCTCGGATTACTCTTCGCGAACGTGATCTTGCGGCTGATCAATCGAATCGAAACTTACCTGAATAAGCAAAACCCGATGACCATCATCTTCGGGAGCCTCTTGACGATTGTGGGGTTGGCGTTAGCCTTATTGATTTCGCAATTCCTCTTTCACGTGCCGTCCTTCTTCATCGGCACCGTGATTCCGTGGATTCTGATGCTGCTTTTCGGTTACTTTGGCTTCCGGATTGGCGCACGATTGAGCAAGATTCGGCTGGAAGAGTGGCGCAAGCTGTTTCAACCGCGGGGCAAGAAGGCCGAAGAAGAGGCCGACAAGAAGGTTTTGGACAAGGAAACCGAACCGAATTTCCACCATTATAAGATTTTGGATACCAACATCTTAATTGATGGCCGGATTTACGATTTGGCCAAGACGGGTTTCTTAGAAGGCACGTTGTTGGTCCCTAACTTTGTCCTGTATGAACTGCAGTACATTGCGGATTCCAGTGACTCCATCAAACGGGTCCGGGGTCGGCGTGGGCTGGATATTTTGAACAAGTTACAAAATGAACACATCATGCCGATTGAAATGTACGAAGGCGACTTCGAAGACATTCCAGAAGTCGACAGTAAGCTGATCGCCTTGGCCAAGCAAAATGGTGGGGTCATCGTGACCAACGACTATAACTTGAACAAAGTCATTCAGTTCCAAAATGTTCAGGTCTTAAACATCAACTCGTTAGCCAACGCCCTGAAACCACGGGTCATTCCGGGAGAAAATCTCCACGTGATGGTCGTGAAAAACGGGACGGAACGCCAACAAGGGGTGGCTTACCTCGACGACGGCACCATGGTCGTGGTCGAAGACGGGCGCTACTTCATCAACAAGCAATTGGATGTGGTCGTCACCAGTGCCATCCAGACGGATGCTGGGCGAATGATCTTTGCCAAGCCACTGCATTCGACTAAGAACATTGAAGACCAAGAAAAAGACAAGAAAAAAGGTCGCAACGCCAAGCAACAGCGTTAGGCGTGACGAGAGCTCGGGCAAATGTCCGGCTCTCTTTTTCTTTACGCAGCTAACGTTGGTGTGAGCCAGTTGCCTCCAGCTATCAGGGACTCCGCCTGCTATGGGGGGCGATTCCAGCCTGGAAAGCGGTCTGGAATCTCGCTTCAAAGCCTCGCACAACCCCGCGAGTCTCTGAAGTCGCCCCACGCTGTAGGCTGAGAAAGGACCTCAGCCAACACCGTCGACACAGCTGGCTCCGTCCCTGGTAGCTTCCGGCAGGTAGTCGTTCGTAATGTAGCTGAGAGTTCGCCAAATATGAGCTTAGCCGTGGGAGTTTTCTTAGCGGCGGGCTGGGCCGTTTAGAAAACTGGCGTCTTTGAGACGCGGGCTTCGGCTCAAAGCGAGGTGTCGAGACCGTCTTTTGGCTCGACCCGGCCGCCCACCGCGATCCAGTCTCATATTTGGCGAACGGTAGGCGGCCAGCAACACCCCCAGGCAACAGAACACATCTACCCCCCTAGAATTTGGCGAACGGCAGGTGGCCAGCAACAGCCGCTGTGGCTGGCAATCGACCACCCAAATTTAAATTTATGCGGCGGATTAGGAGTGAGTCCTTTCTTTTTCCGCCTGAGCATTGTAAAATTAAGACATTCTGTCATAATTGACTATTGATTATGAAAAAAACTTTAGAAAGAGGCGCAAACGTTTTGGCGAAAAATTCAATTCGGGTTCGGTACGCTCCGAGCCCAACCGGTCATTTGCACATTGGTAATGCCCGGACAGCCATTTTTAACTATTTATTTGCCCGTCACAACAAGGGTAAGTTCATCATTCGGATCGAGGATACAGATACGAAACGGAACATTGCTGACGGTGAACGGAGCCAATTAGAAAACTTAAAGTGGCTTGGTTTGGATTGGGACGAAGGTCCTGACGTCGGTGGCGACTACGGTCCTTACCGTCAGTCTGAACGCCGTGACATTTACACCCCATTGATCCAACAATTGCTGGACGAAGGCAAAGCTTACGAATCTTACCGGACGGAAGAAGAATTACAAGCCGACCGGGAAGCCCAAAAGGCACGTAAGGAAATGCCACACTACGAATACGAATATGCTGGCATGACGGAAGACGAAAAGGCTGCGGCCATCGCTGACGCCAAGGCCAAGGGCTTGAAGCCAGTTATTCGTTTCCGCGTCCCTAAGGATGAAGTCTTTGCCTGGGACGACATGGTCAAGGGCCACGTCTCCTTCAACTCCGATACCATCGGTGGGGACTTTGTCATTGCCAAGCGTGACGGCATGCCAACCTACAACTTTGCCGTTGTCGTGGATGACCACAAGATGGCGATCAGCCACGTCTTCCGGGGTGACGACCACGTTGCCAACACGCCTAAGCAATTGATGATCTACCAAGCATTCGGCTGGGAAGCACCTAAGTTTGGCCACATGAGCCTGATCATCAGCAAGGATACCGGGAAGAAGTTATCCAAGCGTGACGAATCCGTCTTACAATTCATCGAACAATACCGGGAATTGGGTTACCTACCAGAAGCCATGTTCAACTTCATTCTGTTGTTGGGCTGGTCACCAGTGGGCGAAGACGAAATCTTCAACCGGAAGCAATTTATCAAGATGTACGACGAAACGCGGCTGAGCTCCTCACCAGCCACGTTTGACAGTGATAAGCTGGAATGGTTGAATAACCGTTACGTTAAGGATGCTGACGACAGTACGATCATGGATCTGGCCTTGAAGCAATTGATCAAGGCTGGCAACATTCCGGCTAACCCAGACAACCAAAAGATTGAATGGGCACGCCAACTGATCAACCTGTACAAACGGCAAATGAGCTACATGGCACAAATCAACGACATGGCTTCGGTCTTCTTTGAAGAACCCGACCAAGTCAGTGGTGAAGCCTTTGACGAAATCAATAACGAAACGGCACCCGTCGTTTTGAAGGAATTCGCTGCGCAAATCGAAAAGCTCGACCTCTTTGATTCTGTGGAAATCTTCCACGTCATCAAAGCAGTTCAAGCTAAGACGGGCATCAAGGGTCGGCAATTATGGATGCCGATTCGGATCGCGGTGACCCACGAAATGCACGGACCAGAATTACCAGAATCCATCGAATTAGTGGGACGGGAGACCGCCTTACAACACATTCACCAGACCTTAGCCCAATTAGAAGGCTAATGATTTGGTAAAGAAGCCGGATGAGGGCCAATTGGCGCTTCATTCGGCTTCTTTGTTATCCCCGGAATATGCTACAATGGACCTAACTCATTTAGTCGGCGGCCGGGTGTTAGGCCCAGGCTGAATTTAACTAATGATGCGAAAGGAGCTTCGGCATGCTCAGAGTTTTTAATACCATGACTCGCCAAAAAGAAACATTCGAACCCATCACCCCGGGAGTGGTCAACATGTACGTGTGTGGCCCGACCGTTTACAATTACATTCATATTGGAAACGCGCGGAGTGCCATTGCCTTTGACACCATTCGCCGGTACTTTGAATACCGCGGCTACCAGGTGAAGTACGTTTCTAATTTCACAGACGTTGATGATAAAATGATTAATGAAGCGCGTAAGGAAGGCATTACGGTGCCAGAATTAGGTGATAAGTTTATTGCGGCCTTCAAGGAAGACACGGCGGCGTTGAACATCGAACCCGCGACGGTCAATCCGCGGGCGACGGACCACATTCCAGAAATCGTGGCCTTTGTGCAGGACTTGATTGACAAGGGGTATGCTTACCCAGTCGATGGGGACGTGTACTACCGGGCCCACAAGTTTGCCCATTACGGGGAATTGGCTCATTTGAACTTGGATGACCTGGAAGAGGGCGCCTCACAGCACACCAACGACGAGGAAACGGCCCGCAAGGAAGACCCCGTCGACTTTGCCCTGTGGAAGGGTGCCAAGCCGGGAGAAATCTCTTGGCCATCCCCGTGGGGCGCTGGTCGGCCGGGTTGGCACATTGAGTGCTCGGTCATGTCCACGCACTACCTGGGCGACACCTTTGACATCCACGGCGGTGGCGAAGACCTGATCTTCCCGCACCACCAAAACGAAATCGCTCAGAGTGAAGCCAAGACGGGCAAGCCATTTGTCCACTACTGGCTCCACAACGGCTTCGTCACGGTCGGCGAGGATGATGAGAAGATGAGCAAATCACTGGGGAACTTTGTGACGGTCCACGATATCTTAAAGACCGTTGACCCCCAGACGTTGCGCTTCTTCATGGCCACGACGCAATATCGGCGGCCGATTCAGTACACGCAACAGAACTTGGATACTGCGGAACGTAATTTGGAACGCCTCCAGACGGCCTACGACAACATGGGCTACCGGCTCAAGGATGCCGAAGTTGGCAATGATCCCAAGGTCGAACAAGAGACCCGGCAAATCGTGGCGGACTACATCGACGCCATGGACGATGACTTTAACGTGCAAAACGGGGTCGCCGAAGTCTTTGAACTCTCGCGGCTCGGCAACGTTTACGCGGAACGCCCCGTCGTCTTTGCGGGGACGTTGAAATTCATGCGGCAAACGCTGGCAGAATTGTTGAGCGTCTTTGGCGTGAAGCTGACCGCTGCGGCTGAACTGGATGACGACCGGATTCAAGGCCTGATCGACGAGCGGTTAGCTGCCCGCAAGGCCCGGAACTTTGAACGCAGTGATGAAATCCGTGAACAATTAAAGAACCAAGGGATTATCTTGGAAGACACGCCCCAAGGGACGCGTTGGCGAAAGGGAAATTAATGACAACTGAAGTAGATTATCAACAACTAAATGGTGTGGCGCTGGCTTACATGGGGGATGCCGCCTATGAGGTCATCATCCGCCGCCACCTGATTGCGGCTGGTTTGGCCAAGCCCAATCATTTACAAAAGAAAGCCACCCATTACGTGTCGGCCAAGGCCCAAGCGGCGTTGATCGACCTGATGGGACAGGACAAAATTTTAAGCGAAGACGAATGGACCATGTTTAAGCGGGGCCGTAACGCTAAGAGCTACACCCACGCCAAGAACACGGACGTCGTGACTTACCGCATTTCCACCGGGTTTGAAGCCTTGATGGGCTACCTGGCGTTGAGCGGACAGCAAGACCGGGTGGATGAGCTCGGCCAGTGGTGCATTGAACAAGTAGAAGCGGGGCGGACTGAATAATGACAGAAAATCAAGCAAACACGGAAACCAGCAGCGACTTTGTGATCGGTCGGCACCCAGCCGTCGCCGCACTGCGCAGCCAACAGACCATCAATAAGGTCTTCTTGCAGAGCGGACTGAAGGCCGAAGCCATTGATGAGATTCGGCAATTGGCCAAGAAACGCCATTTGGTCATTTCAGAAGTCCCTAAGCAAAAATTAGACCTTTTGACGGATCACCAAAACCACCAAGGCGTGGCGCTGGGGGTGGCGGCTTTTGCCTATGCCACAATCGACGACCTCTTTGCGAACGCCGATAAAGCCGGCGAAGCACCATTCTTCTTGATCTTAGACGGTGTCGAAGATCCCCACAACTTGGGGTCTATCTTGCGGACGGCGGATGCCAGCGGCGTACATGGGGTCATCATTCCCAAACGCCGGGCAGTCGGCCTGACCTCCGTGGTGGCGAAAACCTCGACGGGCGCCATCGAACGGGTGCCGGTGGCTCGGGTCACCAACCTGGTCAACACGGTCAAGGAATTGAAGGACCGCGGTCTGTGGGTCTTTGGGACTGATATGAACGGGACCGACTACCGCGACTGGGACGCCAAGGGCGCTAGCGCGTTGATCATCGGCAATGAAGGCAAGGGCATTTCCCGCCTGCTGAAGGAAACCGTCGACGAGATGTTGACGATTCCCATGGTGGGCCAAGTCCAAAGCTTAAACGCGAGTGTGGCGGCCGGCCTACTGATGTATCAGGGCTTTAGCTCACGGCACCCGGTACAACACTGAGCAAACGGCATGAGCGAGGGAGCAAGTCAATGAAAGAGGACATTTTAATTGTTGATGCCTATAACATGATTGGCAATTGGCCCAAACTCAACCGGCTCAAATTAACGGACCGGTTACCCGAGGCCCGCGACGAGTTGCTGAACATGTTGGCCAACTATAAGAAGTTACGGGATGCGAAAATCACCGTGGTGTTTGACGCGATGTACGTGCCAGGCATCTCCAAAAGTTATAAGCAATTCGACTTGGAGGTCGTCTGGACCAATCGTGACGAGACCGCGGATAGCTATATTGAAAAATTAGCCAAGGAACGGCAGACGCGCTTCACCCAGGTGACGGTCGCCACCAGCGACCAAGCCGAACAGTGGACCATTTTTTCAGAAGGGGCACTGCGGATTCCGGCGGGGGAACTCCTGACGGACATCGAGCGGGCGCAAAACGAGGTCAAACAAACGGCCCGCGAGTTTGCGGACCGCGGTATCGTGCGCAAGTCACCGTGGAACGATCAACAGCTCTACAAGCTGGAAAAACTGCGCGACCAAATGATGGCACAGCCGGAGAAGTCACCGCAGCGGTCCAAGACAAAGAAAACGAAACGCTAAAAAAGTCGTGCGTGAGTGCGGCTTTTTTGCTTACATGGTGGTGGCTGGCCGCCTACCGTCCGCCAACTAAGGTGTGTGGTAGTAACCGTCGGCTTAACCCCAGATGGTAGTTGATTTAGCGACTAGTCTCTAACGCATTGTTGTAGGCGGTCATCACCCCGCCGGAGGCAGCCAGGGTGGAGCCAGCTGTGGCGACGGTGTTGGCTGAGGTTTTTTCTCAGCCTACAGCGTGGGACGACTTTGGAGATTTGCGGTTTCGGCAAGGCTTCAAAGCGAACCGGAAGCCCGTTCCTCAGGCTGGAGGTGTTCCCCATAGCAGGCGGAACCCTGGCTGACGCAGGCCTTGGTTTTACTAGTTCTAGTGGACAAAACGCTGTCGCTCGGGGAGTCAAGACATTAATTCAACTTTCAACCTTTAGACAACAGCCTTTAACTGGAGAGTTTCGCCCACAAATGGCTAAACCGGCGATGGCTGACAACCACAACCATAGCCTAGAGCTTCGCGTAACGGTAGGCGGCCAGCAGACACTAAATCATGGTGATCAACCGGTTTATAACAAAATAAATTGCCCATTAAACGAGCGTTCGCTATGGCTCGGTGGTGACCTCCCGTAGACTGAAAAGACTACGTAAAGGGAGGCGTTACCCGTGTTTGATTTGTCCGATGATGACTTGATCGACTTGCTCCGCCAAGACCTGGATTCACCCGCATTGCTGATTTTATTTGAGCGCTACCACCCCGTGTTGCAACGCATCCAAAAGCAGTATTTCATTCCAGGCTATGAACAAGCAGACTGGGATCAAGAGGCCCTGTTGGTTCTGTGCAGCACGGTGCAGCGCTTCAACCGCGAGTTATCGCGGAGCTTCGGGGCGTTTTATCGGCTGCGGTTGCGTCATCGGGTCTTTGATTTGATTCGACAAAGTCAGGCATTGAAGCGACAACTGTTGCAGCAATCGCTGTCGTTAGAGGCCGAGGCGGAGTATTTTGCCGATACGTTATCGGATCAGCGTTGGTTGTTACGGGAACAGCTCGAGGCTAAAGAGGCGGTATATCAAGTCTTACCTCGGTTATCACCGGTCGAACACGGCGTTTTTCATGGCATTTTGACCGGGCAATCTCTACATGCCATCAGCCAGCAACAAAATTTGACCGTGCCACAAGTCCAAGCAGCGTCGCACCGCAGCCAGGCGAAGTTACGCGAACTGCTCGCGGAATGATTGACGGGGAGGGCAAACGATGGTAAGCTACTACAGTATGAGTGACGCTAGGTTTTAATAAAAGGTGGTGGCAAGATGGCTCAACGGAAAATTGCCTTGGCTTGTTCAGTTTGCGGGTCGCGGAATTATACCATCACCGCAAGTGCGACCCGCACCAAGCGACTAGAGGTTATGAAATTTTGTAAATACTGTGGTAAACACACATTACACCGTGAAACCCGTTAATTTGACGTCAATGACAAACACTAATTTTAGGGAGGCAACACCATGCGTTTAATCCGTTTCTTCAAATCGGTCGGAGCCGAAATGAAACAAGTTTCTTGGCCCGGCGTTAAGCAGACCCGGCATGATACTGGTACTGTGATTGGCATCTCAGTTCTGTTCGCAATCTTCTTTGCGGTCGTGGACTGGGTCGTACAATATGGCTTAAAGTTCCTCTCCTAGTGGAATTGTCAGTAGTCAAATCACGTAAAATATGCTATATTAGTTGGTAACAGGGAACTTCGTGTACACGGAGTTTTTTTATTTTGCTCGAAAAGTCAATGATATTAAAAGGAGTGCACCAAACATGGTTGAGTCAGCTGAAAAGCAATGGTACGTTCTTCACACCTACGCGGGTTACGAGAACAAGGTTATGGCAAACTTGGAATCCCGGGCCGAATCAATGGGGATGCAAGACAACATCTTCCGCGTGGTTGTGCCGGAAGAAGAGGAACACGAAGTTAAGAACGGTAAGGACAAGGTCACGATGGAAAAGACCTTCCCTGGCTACGTCTTAGTGGAAATGGTGATGAGTGACCAAGCTTGGTACATCGTCCGGAACACGCCTGGTGTTACTGGGTTCTTAGGGTCTCATGGGCAAGGAAGTAAGCCAACGCCACTGTTGCCTGACGAAGTGGAACGCATCTTGCGGCGGGTCGGTATTTCTGCGCGGCACGCGGATCTGGACGTGGCGCCTGGCGATTCCGTGACGATCGTGGACGGTGCCTTCAGTGGCTTAGTCGGGAAGATTACCGAAGTTGACAACGAAAAGATGAAGTTGAAGGTCAACATCGACATGTTCGGTCGTGAAACCAGTACTGAACTGAACTTCGACCAAGTCGATCCAATTCTGAAGTAGGACCGGCATCACAGTTTTCGCAATGTTTTCAGAAAAGAACTTGTTGCGGTTAGTAAAGTGTGGTATGATTCTCAGGTATGCGTGACGCATATGCACAAAGTGGGAGGGGCAAACTAACAGCCCCACTTACCACACACGGACTCAAGGAGGTATTGTCTCGTGGCTAAAAAAGTAGCTAATGTCGTTAAATTACAAATTCCTGCGGGTAAAGCAACCCCAGCTCCCCCAGTTGGACCAGCTTTAGGTCAAGCAGGTATCAACATCATGGGCTTCACTAAGGAATTCAACGCTCGTACCGCTGACCAAGCTGGTATGATCATTCCTGTTGTGATCAGTGTCTATGAAGATCGTTCCTTTGATTTCATCACCAAGACCCCTCCAGCAGCAACTCTGTTGAAGAAGGCTGCTGGTGTTGAAAGTGGTTCCGGCGAACCTAACACGAAGAAGGTTGCTACTGTAACCAAGGATCAAGTTAAGCAAATCGCTGAAACTAAAATGCAAGATCTAAACGCAGCTGACGTTGAAGCAGCTATGCGCATGATTGAAGGTACTGCCCGGAGCATGGGCTTCACGGTCGAAGGTTAAGCTCAGTTTTCGGATAGTCGGACACTTCACGAAAATGAAATGTGTCAAGTGGGAGGTTTATCCGTTACAACCACATTTGCAAGGAGGAATACACAAAAATGGCTCACAAACGAGGTAAGAATTATCAAGACGCTGCCAAAATGGTCGAGGCTGACAAGGTCTACACTATGGGCGACGCTGTTGATTTAGTTAAGAAGATGGATTTCGCTAAGTTCGATGCAACTGTTGAAGTTGCTTTCAAGCTTAACGTTGATACGAAGCAAGCGGACCAACAACTCCGTGGCGCATTAGTATTACCAAATGGTACCGGTAAGGAAACCACGGTAATCGTATTCGCTAAGGGTGATCAAGCTAAGGCTGCACAAGCTGCCGGTGCTGACGTTGTTGGCGACCAAGACTTAGTTGAACGTATCCAAGACGGCTGGTTAGACTTTGACGTTGCCATCGCAACGCCAGACATGATGGCCCAAGTTGGTCGTTTAGGTCGGGTCTTAGGTCCTAAGGGCTTAATGCCTAACCCTAAGACGGGTACGGTTACGATGAACGTCGAAAAGGCCGTTTCCGATGCTAAGAATGGTCAAGTTACCTACCGGACTGACCGTGACGGTAACGTCGCTGTTCCTTTTGGTAAGGTTTCCTTTGATGCTGACAAGCTTGCCGGCAACTTGAAGACCATTGCTGAAACGATTGTTCGTATTCGCCCAGCCGCTGTGCGTGGGACTTACGTTCAACACGTTTCAATTTCTTCAACGTTCGGCCCTAGTGTCGACGTTGACTTGGCTTCCTTATTAGCCTAAGTTAATTAGAAATAAAAAAATCCCTAACAATTCATTGACAGCAATGTCGAAGTATTGTATGCTATTGAAGTTGTATTTAATAGATCTACCTAAGACTCAGGTGGCCTAATGGTCTTAATTTCCTGCCGAGGCAGAAGTTTACTTAAACTTTTGACTCCTTATGTCTTGGTGGCATAGGGATTTTTTTATCCCACCAAACTACTCCGGGAGGTGAACAATTTGAGTGAACAAGCTATTGCAATTAAAGCTAAAAAGGTTGATGAGGTTGTTGAAAAATTCAACAACGCCACCAGTGCTATCGTGGTTGACTACCGTGGTTTAACCGTTGAACAAGTAACGGACTTACGGAAGCAATTACGTGACGCCGGCGTTCAAATGAACGTCATCAAGAACAAGGTTTTGGTCCGGGCTGCAGAAAAGGCTGGCTACGAAGGTTTAAACGAACTCTTCGCTGGTCCTACTGCCGTTGCTTTCTCTGACGAGGATCCAATCGCCCCAGCTAAAGTTTTGAAGAAGTTTGCAGATAGTGTTGACGCCCTTGAAATCAAGGGTGGTTACATCGAAGACAAGATCATGTCTATCGACGAAATCAACACCTACGCAACGTTGCCTAGCCGTGAAGACCTGCTCTCTATGCTGGCTAATGTCTTACAAGCACCAGTACGGAACGTGGCTTACGCTGTTAAGGCGATTGCTGACAAGGGTGACGAAGGCGACGCAGCCTAAGTCCCTGATTGAAACATAAATATAAAACCCAATTATTGGAGGAAAATAACATGGCTTTTGATAAAGATGCTATCATCGCTTCTCTTAAAGAAGCATCCATTACTGACCTTAACGACTTAGTTAAGGGTATCGAAGACGAATTCGGCGTATCCGCTGCTGCCCCAGTTGCTGCAGCCGGTGCTGCTGGTGGCGACGCTGCTGCCAAGGATTCATTCGACGTTGAATTAACTGAATCTGGTGACGCCAAGGTTAAGGCCATCAAGGCTGTCCGTGAAATCACTGGTTTAGGTTTGAAGGACGCTAAGGGTCTTGTTGACAACGTACCATCTGTCATCAAGGAAGGCGTTTCTGAAGACGAAGCTAACGACATCAAGGAAAAGCTTGAAGCCGTTGGTGGTACTGTTACGCTTAAGTAATGACGTACTAAAAACGAACCGTTGCCTTCGGGTGACGGTTTTTTTTGCGTAAAAATAAGCGCAGAACCAACTGTCTTGGGACGCGCCAGGACCTGAGAGATCAACCGTCAGCGAACCAAGTGCCACGCCACGTTGTGATAGGTGTAGGTGACCGTGCGGCAATTCACTTACTTTTAGTTATCAAATGATTAATTAGTTTTTATTGTAATTAGTTAACCCGTATGTTATAGTTGGCTTTGTCAATGAAAATAGGAGGCCACAAACATGACAGTAAAAATTGGAGTAATTTTAGGAACGACGCGGACAAACTCACTCGGGGGCCGGCTCTTTCAGTATCTTCAGCGGTCTTTGGCAACGACCGACGTGACGTACACGTGGATCGACTTGCAAGACTACCCGTTACCGCTGTATGACCATGCCGAGACGCCATTGTCTGAACCCATTCAGCATTTGGCCGCACCGGAGAAACGCTGGTTAGATGTGTTGGCCGATCAGGATGGTTACCTCATCTTGAGTCCCGAATACGATCACGCCATTCCTGGTAGTCTCAAGAATGCGTTGGACTTCGTGGGCCCCGAAGTGGCAGCCAAGCCAGTTCAAATCGTGACCTACTCCAAGTACAGTGACGGCGGTATGTTGGCGGCGGCCTCCTTTGTCGGCATCCTCCAAATGCTGAAGATGCTGGTCTTGCCGACACCAGTTCTGTTGTGGAATGCCGAACCCAACTTTACGGCGGCTGGGGAACTGGTACCTGACGCAGCTAACAGCGCTCATTTCGCGCAACGCCTGGTCGCGGCCGCCGATGAGCTACGCCACTACGCTCAGATTACTAAGGACCACCCGTATACTGGGCTGAACAATTAGATTAAGGCAGAACCTGCGTCAGTCAGGCTGCTCGGTCGATTGTTTACGCCGTTAAATATTATCCGAAGCCTTAAAATTCGCGTAAGGCCGCCGAAAGTTGTGGGCGGTCTTGCGCCTTTTTGGTATGCTGGTAGCAGATACGGTTGTTGTTAAGTGGACAAATTAACCGCGTCCTTCAGCGGGGTTAAGATTGTTCTTTGCCAGCCAGCTTGCGATAATGAAGAACTACGGGGAGGGGTCAATCATTATGGGGAAAAGATTGTGGGGGAGTATACAGAAACACCTAACGTTAATTAAAGGCATTTTTATCTTTTCGATTTTAATTTTTGTGATTCAAATGGTCGGGCACATTGCCCATGAGGTCAGTGGTGAACAGCTTCAGGCGGAACTGGCCTCCCTTGATACCGGGACGTTTATCCTACTTCTAGTCTGTGGCTTCATCGCCGTCTTGCCCATGTTGATCTATGATTTTTCAATCGTGCAATTTTTACCGGGCAAGTTTTCACGCGGTTATGTCATCCGTAGTGGGTGGACCACCAACACCTTTACCAATTTGGCTGGGATGGGCGGTCTATTGGGGGCCAGTTTGCGCGCGAATTTTTATGCCAAATCAGCCACCAAGAAACAGGTCGTCTACGCCATCTCGAAGATTGCGCTCTTCTTATTGGCTGGGCTGTCGCTGTTGTGTTGGGTAGCGTTGGTCTGCTTATTTGGGTTCGACATCGGCGCGCCATTCCGGGGTTACTGGTTTTGGCTACTGGGTGGTGGTCTGTATTTTCCAGTGGTCTTCATCTTTACCCGCATTAGCGACAGCGAATTCTTTCGCGACCTGACGTGGCGCCGTGAAGGGATCCTCATCCTCGGTTCCAGCTTGGAGTGGGGGAGCTGCGCGCTGTTCTTCCTCCTGATTGGCTGGGCCTTGCGGTTACCGATTCCGCTGGCAGCGGTCTTTCCCATGTTCGTCGTCGCTTCGGTGGCAGGGGTCGTCTCGATGATCCCCGGGGGCTTGGGTTCTTTTGACGTCTTCATGATCATTGGTTTAGGCTTTCTGGGCGTCAGTCGCGCGGATGCCACGGGCTGGCTGTTGTTGTATCGACTGTTCTACTACCTGCTCCCATTTGGCGTGGGGGTCGGCTTTTTCATCCACGATGTCGGTCGGCGGGTGAACGGGTTCTTAAATGGTCTGCCGGTGGCGACACTGCGGCGGGCGGCCCATTTATTCGTGACCATCTTCATGTACTTTTCGGGCGTGATGATGCTGCTGTTTGCCACGATTCCGGACGTGGTCTTGGCTAACCGCTTTTACCTCCGTTTGGTGCCCTACATGTTTTACTTCCTGAGCCAAATCACCAACATCGTGATGGCTTTTCTACTGATTGGTCTGGCTCGCGGCGTAGGGGCGCGGGTGAAACGAGCCTACTGGCCGACTCTGGTCGTCTTGGTCGTGGCCATAGGCGTGACGTTGTGGCGGGAGAATTTCCCCGTCAGCCTCGCCATCTTACTGGGGCTAGTCCTGGCCTGCTTGATCTTTGCTCGGCCTGAGCTCTACCGAACTGGCTTTCACTACTCGTGGGGCGGCCTACTGGTGGACGGCGTGATTTACGTGGGGACCTTCGTGTTGTACACCATCTTGGGTCTTTCCAGTTTTCAAGGGAGCCATCACCGGCCATTTTTGCCGAGCGCTTGGCTCCTGCCATCGACGCAGGTCTGGCTGACCGGTTTAGGGAGCCTACTAGCCGCGCTGCTGATTTTGATTGGCATTTACCGGTACTTGGCCGCCCCCAAGCCACAATGGCTCCACGCGCCTTACGATGCGCCGAGGATGCGGGCAATTATTACCAAATTCGGCGGCAATGAAGTCAGCCACTTGGCCTTCTTGCGTGATAAACGGGCGTACTTCTACCAAGCTGACGGCGCGGACCAGCTGTTCTTGTTGTTCCGCCAAAAGGCCGACAAGTTGTTGGTGATGGGCGAGCCGATTGGTAATCAAGACTATTTAACGCCGGCATTGCAGGCCTTCATGCACGACGCCAATCAGGCCGGTTTGCGCCCCGTCTTTTACGAAATCAGTGAATCATTGACGTTGCGGCTCCATGAAATGGGCTTTGACTTCATCAAGGTGGGCGAAGAAGGGCACGTCGATCTGGCGACCTTCAGCCTCGCAGGCAAGGCGCACCGGGGAGAACGCGCCTTGATCAACAAGTTTAAACGCGAGGGGTACCAATTTGACCTGCTCCAACCGCCGCTGAGTGACGCGCAATTCCAGGAACTCAAGGCCATCTCGGATTCGTGGCTGCATGACGAAACGGAAAAGGGCTTCTCCATGGGCTTCTTCGACCGAGACTACCTGAATGAGGCGCCAGTGGCGGTCATGAAAAATGCGGCCGGTGAGCTGGTGGCCTTTGCCAATCTCATGCCGACCGGTGACCATCGCATGACGTCCATCGACTTGATGCGGGCCAGCCGCGAGGCACCGTCTGGGATTATGGATGGTCTGTTCGTTTATCTATTTGAGACTTGCCGGGAGACCGGCTATCTGAGCTTTAACTTGGGGATGGCGCCGCTAGCCAACGTCGGGGTCTCCGAGTTCAGCTTCATTGAAGAACGAGCTGCCCATTTGATCTATCAGTACGGTTCGAACTTCTACAGTTTCCAAGGCTTGCGTGCGTACAAGGAAAAATACGTGACCGACTGGGAGCCGAAATACCTGGCTTACCGGCGTCGGCAGTCACTGATCTTCAGCATGCTCCAACTGATGTCCGTGATCAATCAATGGTCACCGGTGGGCGTGCGGGTGGCCCCCAAGTGGTTCAGCCACTGGGTCACCGATGAGGTTCGTTGGCAAAATCATGGGTAAGTAAATGAGAGTGGGACAAAAGGCGGTTAGGCGGCGAGCATTAAGGCTGATAACCGAATAATCCCGGGCTTGGATTGTTTGGTTATCAGTTTTAAGCGGAACCGGCTGCCTTTTGGCGCACGTTTCGGCCATTTAAAGTTGGCGCAAAATGGGTCTGGGATGTTTTGTCCCAGGCCCATTTTAATTTAGAGGATGAAAGTAGCATTAACGCGGTAGTTCCCGGAACGACAGTGTGCTGTCCACTAAAACTAGCGAAACCAGAGGCCTGCGTCAGCCAGGGTTCCGCCTGCTCTGGGGAACACCTCCAGCCTGAGGATTGGTCTTCCGGTTCGCTTGAAAGTCTGGCAAGGACCGCCAGACTCCCAAGTCGTCCCACGCTGTAGGCTGAGGCAAAACCTCAGCCAACACCGTCGTCACAGCTGGCTCCACCCTGGCTGCCTCCGGCGGGGTTGCTGATTATCAGCAACATGGCGTTAGGTAACAGTTGCTAAATCAGCTGTTATCTGGGGCTAAGCAGCTTGTTACTAGCACACACTCTAGTAGCCGAGAGTCCGTCAAATATGGGTTCAGCCGTGGGAGTTGCCTTAGCGGCGCGGTTCATGCCGCTTAGACAACTGGCGTCTTTGAGACGTGGGTTTCCGGCTCAAAGCGAGGCCGAGACCGTTTCTCAGGCTCGGTCCGGTCCGCCCACCGCGTTCCAACCCATAGTTGGCGGACGGTAGGCGGCCAGCCCAAACTACGAAGCTGTCAACGACTAATTTTCACGCCATTAGTTGGTGTACTTGAATGGCAGCTGGTGGTGGAAATTGGCGAAGCCGCTAAAGATATCGTCGATAGTCGCCGCGTCGATGAACAGATTCATGTTTTCTTGGGGCGCAAAGCCAGCGTCACAGCTATTTTGCATCATCGTGACCAACGGATCGTAGTAGTGGTCGATATTAAAGAGGGCGATGGGCTTTTGATGAACGTTGATCTGGCTCCAAGACAGCATGGTCGTGAACTCTTCAAAGGTGCCAAAGCCTCCTGGTAACACGATAAAGGCATCGGACTGGCGGAGCATTTCGTCCTTGCGTTCATCCATGGTGCTGGTCTCTAACAGGGTGGTGATGTCTGTCTTGGCCAGACCGAGTTCACTCAAGAAAGTCGGGATGATGCCGATGACCTGGCCCCCGGCCGCCATGGTGGCACTGGCCACCGCGCCCATTAAGCCTTCCTTACCGCCACCGTAGACCAGTGGATGACCATTGTCGGCTAAGTATTTGCCTAAAGCGTTCGTTTGTGCGAGAAATTGTGGATCGTACCCGTGGTTGGACCCGCAGAAGACGCAGACATTTTTAATCGTTGGCAAGTAAAAGACCCCCAAAGTTTAGTGTTTAAAATTAGTATACCGCAAAAAGGATGGGCTACCACTTGGTTTTGGCCCTTAGTTAGGTATTTCCCCTAACCGGGTGACCTGAATGGTGGTGTGCCGCGCAACTGCGTATGCTGGGGAGCATGTAAAAGCTAATTAGTAGGGAGGATGACACGCAATGAAGTTTAAGAAGATCGTGGTGGCTGGTGGCGGATCGCTGGGCAGTCAGATTGCTTATCAAATTGCCTATAGTGGGTTTCAGGTCGTTATTGAGGATGTCAATGCGGCGGCCATTGCTGCGACCAAACGGCGTTTAGCCACTTGGAACTTGTCCTATGCGCAAGCGAAGAACGCAACGCCCGCTGTCATCTTTGATACGAATGAACGGATCAGTTTTGCGACGGACCTGGAGACCGCGGTCGAGGATGCCGACCTGGTCATTGAGGCGGTACCCGAGGTCGCGACCATCAAGCAGGCATTCTACGCCGAACTGGCCAAAGTCGCGCCAGCACAGACCGTGTTTGCGACGAATTCCGCGACGATGGTGCCTAGCCAATTCGCGGCGATCACCGGGCGACCAGCCAAATTTTTGGCCATCCACTTCATGGACCATATTTGGGAAAATGGGTTGGCCGAGGTCATGGGGCATGCCGGCACTGATCCAGCGGTCTTCCACCGGGTCTGCCATTTCGTTCATCAGATTGGCCTCGTGCCGATTGAAGTCAAACGAGAGCACCCGGGCTACGTGCTCTCGGCCATGTTACTGCCATTTGTGAATACGGCGTTAACGTTGTGGGTTCACGGGGTTGCGGAGCCCCAAGCCATCGACCGGGCCTGGATGATTGCGACTGGCGCGTCCATGGGGCCGTTTGGCATTTTAGATGAGATTGGTCTGCGCCAAGTCTACCAATTGTTGTTAGCGACCAGTGGCGAACCGGGCAAGGGGTATCTGGTAGATGTCGCCCACAAGCTCAAGTGTGAGCTGCTGGACCAACAAAAATTTGGCCAGGAAAATCAGCGGGGCTTTTACACTTATCCAGTGCCAGCGTTTGCGTCGGCCAAGTTCCTGACGGCGGGGTGACGGTCGGCGGCCAGTCCGCACTACGAAGCTGTAAACGCCTGATTTTTACGCCACGAGTCGTGTGGTGGCAATACTCCTAGCTGATTTTCATTTTTAAACCTTTAAACAAACTACCAAGACGCAAAAAAGGATTTGGGCGCGACACGCTCAAATCCTTTTTTGCTGACATCGAATTACTTACTAGGGTCATCCGGATCTGCGGGCTCACCAATGTTGTAGTCGTCATTGTTCATGGCTTCGACGTTTCCCAACAGGTAACCGTTACCGACCTGCGAGAAGAAGTCGTGGTTGGCCGTGGACGTGGAAATCCCGTTCATGACCACGGGGTCGACGTCTTCGGCCGTATCGGGGAACAGGGGATCTTGGCCCAAGTTCATCAGGGCCTTGTTGGCGTTATAGCGAATGAACGTCAACACCTTGTCTGACCAGCCAATTTGGTCGTAGAGGGTGTGGGTGTACTTTTCCTCGTTGGCGTAGAGCTTGTAGAGAAAGTCGTACATCCAGTCCTTCATGGCCTGTTGTTCGTTGTCGGTCAGTTCTTTCATGCCCAGTTGGAACTTGTAGCCGATGTAGGTGCCGTGCACAGACTCATCGCGCAAGATCAGCTTGATGATCTCGGCCACGTTGTTTAACTTGTTGTGCCCCAGGTAGTACAGCGGCGTGAAGAAGCCGGAGTAGAACAGGAAGGTTTCCAGAAAGACGCTGGAAATTTTCTTCTTTAGGGGGTGCTCATCGTCGTGGTACAAATCATAGATGCGCTTAGTTTTGTTTTGCAGAAATTCCTCGGAATCGCTCCATTGGAAAATTTCGTCGATTTCATCCGGCGTGTTCAGCGTGGAGAAAATGGTGGAGTAACTCTTTGCGTGCACGGATTCCATGAATTGAATGTTGTTTAAGACCGCCGTTTCGTGGGGCGTCCGGACATCGCGCCGCAACGCTGCCATCCCGTCTTGGGACTGGAGCGTATCCAGCAAGGTCAAGCCACCAAAGACGTGGCCTACGGCCCATTGGTGGTCGGTGTCTAGCGTTCGCCAGTCATCCAAGTCGTTGGAGACGGGGATCCGCGTGTCTAACCAAAATTGCTCGGTGAGTTTTTCCCACGTTGCCTTGTCGATTTCATCTGAGACTTGATTCCAATTGATTGCGTTATAATTTTCAGTTCTTGCCAATGACACCCACTCCTTTTTCGTTTCCTGACTTGCGCTGGCTAAATGACACAGCTTTCACATTGGTTGGCGCCGACTTCGTTGTTGTCGTCGGTGAAGGTCCGCACGTAGTACAGCGACTTGATGCCCTTACGGTAGGCGTAGTTGCGCAGGATACTCAGGTCACGCGTCGTCATCTTATCTGTGCGGCCGTTCTTCCATTCGTACAGGCCGGTTGGAATCGTGGAGCGCATGAACAGCGTCAGGCTCATCCCTTGGTCCACGTGTTTTTGGGCAGCGGCGTAGACGTCAATAACGCGGCGCATGTCGGTGTCGTAAGCAGATTTGTAGTAAGGCATGGTGTCGTTATCCAGGTATGGCGCTGGGTAGTAGATCTTCCCAATCGTCTTTTCCTGGCGTTCCTCGATCCGGTTGATGATGGGGTGGAGACTCGCGGTGGTGTCGTTGATGTATGAAATGGAGCCGTTCGGTGCCACGGCCATCCGGTTTTGGTGATACAAGCCGTCGCGCATGACGTCCGCCTTCAAGGCCGCCCAGTCTTCAGGGGACGGTAGCCAAATGTTGGCGAAGAGTCCCTGGACTTTTTCACTGCTAGGGCGCCAGTCAGTCTCGGTGTAGCGGTCGAAATAGGTGCCAGACGCGTAGGTACTCTTCTCAAAGTTGTGGAACGTTTCGTGGCGTTCCTTGGCAATTTGATTGGAAGCTTTGAGCGTCCAGTAATTCAGCAGCATGAAGTAAACGCTGGTGAAGGCGATACTGTCTTTGGAGCCGTACATCATGTGGTTCTTGGCAAAGTAGCTGTGAAGCCCCATGGCACCCAGGCCAATCGTGTGGGCCAGCCGGTTGCCTTTTTGAATTGAGGGGACCACGTCGATGTCGGAGTGATCCGTGACAAAGGTCAAGGCCCGGACCATGGTTTCTACGGAATGACCGAAATCAGGTGCCGCCATCAGGTTCACAATATTTGTGGAGCCGAGGTTACACGAAATGTCGGTACCTTTTTGAATGTATTCTTGTTGGTTGTTAACGGTCGATGGCGTTTGGACCTGCATGATTTCTGAGCACAAATTACTCATCACGATGCGGCCGTCGATCGGGTTCTCACGGTTAGCCGTGTCAATGTTGACGATGTAAGGGTAACCGGATTCTTGTTGGAGCTTGCCGATGTCCGTTTCCAGGTCGCGGGCCTTGAGCTTCTTCTTACGGATATCCGGGTTGGCAACCATATTGTCGTATTCCTTGGTGATATCGACGTAGGAGAAGGGCTTGCCGTAGATGCGTTCGACATCGTAGGGACTAAATAAGTACATGTCCGCGTCAGCCGCACACAACTCGTAGAACTTGTCGGGAACCGTAACGCCCAGGGACAAGGTCTTCAAACGAATCTTTTCGTCGGCGTTTTCCTTTTTGGCACTCAAAAAAGCCACGATGTCTGGATGGAACACGCTGAGGTAGACCACGCCGGCCCCTTGCCGTTGGCCCAATTGGTTAGAATAAGAAAAGCTGTCTTCCAGTAATTTCATGACGGGGACGACACCGGAAGCGGCGCCCTCGATGTGCTTGATGGGATCGCCAGCCCCGCGCAGGTTGGATAGGCTAATGCCGACCCCGCCACCGATGCGGGAGAGCTGTAGCGCAGAGTTGATGGTCCGGCCGATGGTGTTCATGTCGTCGGTCGATTGGATCAGAAAACATGAGACCAATTCACCGCGCCGAGACCGCCCGGCATTCAAGAAGCTGGGGGTAGCGGGTTGGTAGCGTTGATGAATGATTTCATCGGCGAGATCATGGGCCAGTTGTTGGTCGCCATCCGCAAAGTCCAGCGCGTTCATGGCCACCCGGTCGATGAAGTTTTCCAGGTAGTAGTCGTTATCATCTGTCTTCAAGGCGTATTGAGCATAAAATTTATAAGCGGCCATGAAGGATTTGAAATGAAAATTCTGAGCCCGCAAGTAGGCGTAGAGGTCTTCGATGAAGCTCATTGGGTAAGCGTCGATCACGTGCTTTTCGACGTAGTTGTTGGCAATCAAGAAGTCGAAACGCTCCTGTAGGGACGCAAAGGTCTTGGTATTGGGAATCACATTTTCCTTGAGGAAGGCCTGCAAAGCTTCCTGGTCCTTGTTCAACGGAATCTGACCGTTCACGGGGATGTTAATTTCGTTATTTAAATCATAATACGTGACGTCGGTTAGGTCTTTTAAACTCATACTAGTCAACTCTTTCTAGGTTAGAATGCGCAAGTGTCAAATAAAAATGGCGCCACCGTGCAAAACACGACATCGCCAAAAAACAATTCTGGACCAACTCAAAAAGAGTCTAGCCCGCGATTTGCGTTAATTGATCTGGCCGGAAGCCATAAAAGGCCGGGTGACCAGAAGCCTCAACAACGGGAACGGCTTGAAAACCCTTCTCCTTGAGGTATGTCACATATTCGGGATTCTGGTTAATATTACGTTCTTCAAAATCCACGTTGTGTTCACTCAGAAAACGCTTTGTCATCTTGCACTGCATACAATTGTTCTTGGAATAAACGGTTACTTTCATTGTTGCCACTTCCTCATCAATTTCAATATCAATGAGTACAGTTTACACCAGCCAGCGAAAATTACAATCAAAAAAGACACCATATTTGGTAGTTGATACATACAATAACTACCAAATATGGTGTCTCAGCGAATAAACTTTTTTTATTAGCCACCAGGAAGTATCTACGGTAAAATAAGAGGTAAAGGTGGCGGAGAAATTGACTAATCACTATTATACACAAAATCCAGACGTTTTACACGAGGAACATCATTGGCCGTTTACCCTCTTAGGCAACGAATTGTTGTTTACCACCGACAACGGTGTTTTTTCCAAAAACAGGGTGGACTATGGGTCCCGGGCGTTACTCAACGCTTTTAATGCGGACAAGACGCCGGCTGGTCCTTGGTTGGACCTGGGCACCGGGTATGGGCCAATCGGCTTGGCACTGGCAAAGAAGTGGCCTGATCGTCAGGTGACCATGGTCGATGTCAACGAGTTGGCACTGAGCTTGGCACGACAAAATGCGGTGGCGAACCAGATCGACAACGTGGAGATCAAGACGTCTGACGTCTATGCCAACATCACGGAGCGTTACGCGGCTATCGTTACGAATCCACCGGTTCGGGCCGGTAAGCAGGTCGTCACGGCCATGTTGACGGGCGCGAAGGACCATCTGTTGCCCGGTGGGACGTTGACGGTCGTCTTGCAGAAGAAGCAAGGGGCGCCATCGGCGGAAAAAACCATGCAAGCAACGTTTGGTAACTGTACCAACATTAAAAAGGATAAGGGCTATTACATTTTAGAGAGTACGCTGGCCTAACGAAGTAGAAAGGAAGGGGTCTGGATGCGCGATCAGCATTATACGGGCCGGCAACGCCATTACATGGAAGAGGCCCTCTTCGAAGCAGACCAGGCAGCCTTGATCGGCGAGGTCCCCATCGGTGCGGTCATCGTCCACGACAACCAAATCGTGGGTCGGGGGCATAACTTGCGGGAACACGGCAACGACGCCACTATGCACGCGGAGGTCCGAGCCATTGAAGAGGCTTGTGGGACCTTGAAAAGCTGGCGACTAGAAGATTGCCAGCTGTATGTGACGATTGAACCGTGCCTGATGTGTAGCGGAGCCATCATCAATTCCCGGATTCCCGAAGTCTTTTACGGCGCGCGGGACCCTAAGGCTGGTGCGGTCGATAGCCTCTACGAAACGCTCACCGACAGTCGGTTGAACCACACGGTCACGGTGCACGAAGGCTTGCTGGCTAAGGACGCGGGGGAACGCATGGTGCAGTTCTTCCGGGCGGCCCGGGTGCGGCAAAAGGCCCGCAAGAAAGCACGGCGGGCAGCGGCCCAAGCCGGCCCAAGCCGAAAATGAGAAGACGCTAGACAACCAGAAAAAAGCATGATACACTAGTACTTGCCGTTAAGGCCTTGAAGCAAGGGTGGGCTTACGAATCGTGTCAGGTCCGGAAGGAAGCAGCACTAAGTTTGTTTCGCTTTGTGCTTCAAGTTTATGAGATTATAACAACTCCTAGTCGCTGGACTGGGAGTTTTTTTATACCACCCGCTAACGCACTTGCAACCGGCTTACCCAGTCAATGATGGCTTGTCGGGCTAGCGTCAACGAGGTATGGTTGACGTCGCCAATCAGCTAGTGACGAAGTGATCGGCTAATGCGATGATTTTATCGGTATTTAGTTAGCGACTGCTTGTCATTGACAGTTTGATTATTTAATGGAAGAAATGATAGTGTTTGTTGGCTGAAAATGAGGGTCGCGCCTCTCTGTGGCAGGTGACACACCTGACAGCCGTAGACAATTGGTTTAAGCTATTTCGGTGAACAGTGGATTACGGCAACTGGCTGGTTTGCGAATACCTGGATTAATTTTGCGTAAATCTACTAGTCAATCCGTGACAGCGACTACCGAAAAAGGCTATAATATTAATCAGCGAATTTAGTAATGAACAGGCGGTTATCAGCCTTAAGCGAAACCAGCTACCTTTGGCGCAGGTTTCCGCTATTTAAAGTTGGTGCACAGAAGAGTTTGGGCGGTTTTGTCCCAAACTCCGCAAAGAATTATGAACGAAAGGAACGGATTGCATGGCTTATCAAGCACTTTACCGGGTTTGGCGGCCCCAACGATTTGAGGATATGATTGGGCAAGAAGTCATTACCCGGACCTTGAAGAACGCCATTACGACGAATCAGATCAGCCACGCTTATCTTTTTGCGGGTCCCCGGGGAACTGGGAAGACCTCGGCAGCCAAGATTTTTGCCAAGGCCATCAACTGCCATCATCAACAAGATGGCGAGCCCTGCAACGAATGTGAGACCTGTAAGGCCATTACGGCGGGGACTTTAAACGATGTCATCGAAATCGATGCCGCCTCGAACAACGGGGTCGAAGAGATTCGTGACATCCGGGACAAGGTCAAGTATGCGCCCACGGTTGCCGACTACAAGGTCTACATCATTGATGAAGTGCACATGCTGTCGACGGGGGCGTTTAACGCCCTACTGAAAACGTTGGAAGAGCCACCGGCTAACGTGATCTTTATCCTGGCGACCACGGAACCCCACAAGATTCCCGCCACGATTATTTCTCGGACCCAGCGATTTGATTTCAAACGCATCGCGGCCAATGACAGCTACAATCGGATGATCTACATTCTGGATCAAAAGGGCGTCACCTACGACGAGCAGGCCGTGAAGGTGATTGCCAAAGCAGCCGAAGGGGGAATGCGGGATGCGTTGAGTATCCTGGATCAGGCGTTGTCCTTTGGCGATAACGAAATTACCCTGGATAATGCGCTGCTCGTGACGGGGAGTGTGACCCACGAACTGTTGGCTACCTACGTGCAACAGGTGCTGGGCGGCGACACCAAGGCGGCCTTAGCGACGTTGCAGTCCGTGTTGGAAGCCGGTAAGGACGCGGAGCGCTTCACTGAAGACCTGATCAGCTATGCCCGGGACCTGCTATTGTACCAACAGGCGCCACAGCTAGTTGAAGAAGCCGAGATGGGTAGCGTCAGCGAGGACTTCCAGCAACTGGCCAAGCAGACGCCAGCGCAAACGATGTACGCAATGATCAACGAACTCAATGCGATTCAGCAGCAGATGCGTTTCACTACGCACCCGGACGTTTATTTGGAAATCTTGACCATTAAATTGGCCGAGATTGGCCGGCAAAATGGGGCGCCGCAAGCGACACCTAGCGCGACTCCAACTGCGGCGGCTGCGACACCGAGTGCGCCGGCGGCTAGTTCATTAGCATTGACGGCCTTGCAACACGAGGTCGATCAACTGAAGAGCACGGTCAAGCAATTAGAGCAGACACCGGTCGCGGCGAAACCAGCGGCTAAACCGCGAATGACGAAGAAGGCGCCCGCCAAGGAAGTCAACTTGGCTAAAATCTATCCGGTCTTGGGCGCCGCTACCCGCGAGAAGCTCAATCAACTCCAAGAAGTCTGGCCAGACGTGCTGGATAGCCTGTCGATCACGCAACGCGCGGTCATGAAGGTCTCCCAACCGGTCGCTGCGGCCGATTCAGGGGTGATTGTCGCCTTTGACTACGCCTTCTTGTATCAACGAGCCACGTCTGATCATGAATTGACGGACGCGTTGGAGAACGGCTTAGACCGGATGATTGGCACGGCGTTACCCGTCGTGTTTGTGCCGAAGGAGGATTGGCCAGTGATCCGGAAGAATTATTTGACAGCCCACAAGGATGAGCTGCAGAATAATCACGCCGGGGCGGCGGAAGAACCCGCCAAACCAGCGGCCAATCCGGTCGTCACTAAGGCCGAAGAATTATTTGGTAAAGATGTTGTTGATGTGAAAAACGATTAAAACCTTGAAAGGATGACGAACAATGCGGAACATGGGTAATATGGGTAGTATGATGAAACAAATGCGGCAAATGCAAAAGAAGATGGCTGAGGATCAAGCCAACTTGAATGCGCAGACCTTCACCGGCGTCTCACCAGATAGTATGGTCCAAGCGACCTTTACTGGGGAACGGAAGATGACCGACCTGACCATCAAGCCAGAAGCCATCGACCCCGACGATCCCGACATGTTGGCCGACTTAGTCTTAGCCGCTGTCAACGATGCCTTGGACCAAGTGGAAACGGCGACGAAACAATCCTTAGGGAAGTACACACAAGGCATGAACATTCCCGGGATGTAATTTAGAAAGGACGTTGAGACCATGCAATATCCAGAACCGATTGCGCAGCTGATCGACAGCTACATGAAGCTGCCGGGCATCGGCCAAAAGTCAGCGACGCGGCTGGCCTTCTTCACGATTGATATGCAAGAAGATGACGTTAAGGCGTTTTCTAAAGCGCTGGTCTCAGCTAAAAAGGACCTGCATTTTTGCTCGATCTGTGGCAACATCACGGAGAGTGACCCGTGCACCATTTGCGCTGATAAGACGCGGGACCAGACCCACGTGTTAGTGGTCGAACAGGCCAAGGACATCATGGTCATGGAAAAGATGAAGGAATACCACGGCCTGTATCACGTTTTGCACGGGGTCATGTCGCCCATCGAGGGCAAGGGCCCAGAAGACCTGAACATCACCAGCCTGATCAACCGGCTACAGAGCAATCCCGCTATCAAGGAAGTCATCATCGCCACGAACGCGACGCCAGAAGGGGAAGCCACGGCGATGTACTTGTCACGGTTGATCAAGCCGGCGGGAATCAAGGTAACCCGCTTAGCTCACGGTTTGTCCGTGGGGAGCGACATTGAATACGCGGATGAGATGACCCTGTTTAAGGCGGTTGAAGGCCGGACGGAAATGTAAGGAGGGGCTTGGGCATGTTTGGACGAAAGAAACGGCAACTCTCACGGTTAAAGGCAGTTTATGATGACCAATTACTGGTGACCATTGATAACGCCAAGGATCGTTGGGACCACGCCAAACAAACGGAAGAAGCCATTGCGGATGCCGATAATCAAATGACGGCCAACACGGCGTTAGCACGACAAACGTACCTCTTCTTGTACCGCGAAGCACGGCGGCGTCAAGTGAAAGGCAAGCACATTTCCGCGGCAGTATTTCGAGATTAGCTGAATACCAAGTAGGGGCGGACTAGAAGTGGTTTTCTGGTGCGCCTTTTGCTTGTGATGGAGCGGCGCGTCTTCGCGTGGACAAAACTAACGGGAAGCCGGCGCGGCAATAGACATCAATTCTGAATTCAAGTACAATGTAACTATCAAGCTAAAGATTGAAAGATAAAAATCAGTTGATCATGCGACTCATGTGTTAAGTCTGATCGTCCATGGTTTTGTAGCGTGAACTGGCCGCCTACCGTTCGTCAAAGATGGGTTGGAACGCGGTGGGCGGACCGGTCGAGCCAAAGTGCGGTCTCGACCTCGCTTTGAGCCGAAAACCACGTCTCAAAGACGCCAGTTCCCTAAACGCCCAAGACCGCCGTTAAGGGAACTCCCACGGCTGAACCCATATTTGACGAACTCTCGGCTACAAGACTGATAGTCAGCAACGGTTAGTTTAATTCGCGATAACAACTGATTTGTCAGTTGTCTTGGGGTTAACGTCGTATTTCGGATAGCTACCAATTTGCCGGAATCCCTGACTGACGCAGGCTCCTGGTTTCGCTGATTTTAGTGGACAGAATACTGACGTTTCAAGAAGTAACGCGTTAATTTTGCTTTCAATACTTTAGTATCAAACAAAAATGGGGTCGAGTATGTTGTCAGGAACGTTTATTAGTTTTGAAGGACCCGACGGCGCCGGGAAGACCAGCGCGCTGCAGGCCATTACCGCAGAAATCGCGCCTGCCTTGGGCGACCGGTTGACGATTACCAGAGAACCGGGGGGCAATCCCATTTCCGAGAGCATTCGGTCAATCATTTTAGACCGGGCCAATACGGCGATGGATTACCGAACGGAAGCCCTCTTGTATGCGGCAGCGCGGCGGCAGCACTTGGCCCAAACGATTCTCCCTGCATTAGCGGCGGACAAATTGGTGCTTTGCGACCGTTACGTCGATAGTTCGGTGGCCTACCAAGGGGCCGGACGAGAAATCGGGGAGGCAGCGGTTGCCCAAATGAATGAGTTCGCGACCGATGGGTTACTACCGGAGCTCACGATTTACTTTGATGTGCCGGCTGAGGTCGGCCTGCGCCGCATTCAAGCACACCGTGACCCGCAAAAGGTCGATCGGCTCGATGTCGAACAGACGGCCTTTCATGACCGGGTCCGGGCGGCTTATTTGAAGCTACAAGCTGCGCACCCCGACCGCATTAAATTGATCGACGCCACGCAGGACCCGGCCACTGTGGTCGCGCAGTCCTTGGCTTTGATCAAACAGACCGCACACGCTTACTTTTAACATCGGCATAAAGGGAGGAACCCAGTATGAAATTATTAATCGCCATTGTTCAGGATAAAGACGCGAATCGCTTGAGTAATCAATTTATTGACCACGACATTCGGGCGACCCGCTTGTCGACGACCGGGGGTTTTTTGAAGTCCGGGAACACGACATTTATGATTGGTCTGGAAGATGACCGGGTCGACGAAGTGTTGAACATGATCAAAGAAGCCAGCCATACGCGTCAACAGTTCATGACGCCACCCGTTAATTTGGATGCGCAATTGGACAGCACGTCGTCTTACCCCGTTGAAGTGCAAGTCGGTGGGGCCACGGTGTTCGTGATGCCAGTGGATCAGTTTCACCAGTTTTAGGGGGTCAAGATGAGCGAAGAATCCGTGGTGGCCACGGCCCAACGGCTGCAGCCGCAACTCGTGAGCCATTTTATGCAGTTAATTCAAACCAATCATTTGGCACACGCGTACCTGTTTAACGGCGCGGATGGGACCGGCCGGCAGGAAGTCGCGCGGACCATTGCCATGCGGTTATTTTGCCAAAACGTTACCGCTGACGGGATGCCGTGTGGTCAATGCGCGGAGTGCCGTCGCATCATGGCGGGGGACCATCCCGACGTGGTCAGCGTCGTTCCCGACGGCCAACGCATCAAGGTCGACCAAGTCCGCTATCTCAAGGCGGAATTCACCAAGAGTGCGGTGGAGGGCAATCAAAAGATCTTCATCGTCGATCAGGTCGACCGGATGACGACGGGGGCGGCCAACAGCCTGCTGAAATTCATTGAAGAACCCGTAGGCAATACGGTCGCACTGTTATTAACTGCCAACAAGAATTTGATTTTGCCCACGATTTTGTCACGGACGCAAATCGTGGACTTCATCAAGGTCGCGCCCCAAGCGCTGACCACGGCGCTGGCGCAAGCGGGCATCGTGCCCAGTCAACGCTACCTGTTGACCACGTTGACGGAGAGTGTCAGTGCGGCCCAAGATCTAGTGGCCGACGACTGGCTGGCCAATGCGCAAACGGCGGTCGGCCAGTGGTTTACGGCTTGCTGCGACCGTGATGAACGGGCCTTTGTGCGGGTCCAAACGGAACTCGTGCCCCTCGGTAGTAATCGGGACCGTCAAGGCGTGGTTCTCGACATGGTCGTTCAGGTCTGGCACGACGCCTTGCGCCAACAGGCCAACACCATCGACCCGGCCGACCTGGCTTATCCGCAGGTGGCCCAAGTCAGCCAGCGGGTGGCCCAACAATTGTCGATCGACCGGCTGGTCAACATCATGACCGAAACGTTGGCGACACGCGGCCAATTAGCCGGCAACCTGAATTTTCAAGCAATTTTAGAAGCCTTAACGTTACAGATTCTGGCGCAGATGCGCTAAAACTAGTCAGCATTGGAGGGGTGGCAACTTTGGATAAAGAAGCGCTTTACGATCAGTTTAAAAGTCTTGAGGGCCAGCTACAGCAGATGCTTGCCCAATTTTCTGACTTACAAACGCAGATGACGCAGGTGTTTGAACAAAACGCCGAGCTGGAAATCGAGAATCAACATTTACGCGAGTTGGTCCGCGAATTACAAAAGACGCTGCCGGAAGACCCGGAGACCCCCCAAGGCCTCTCAAAGTCCCGACAGATTCTGGAAAAACTTTACGAGGAAGGCTTTCACGTGTGCCGCGAATTTTACGGAACCCGGCGCAAGCAAGATGAAGAGTGTGCCTTTTGTCTGGAAGTTATTTATCGCGATCAGTAGGAGGACCCAACTTGATGGAACGAACACGCAGTTTTAAGACCGAGGCGCAGGGGCATTTGTATTTGGTACCCACGCCCATCGGTAATTTAGACGACATGACTTTTCGGGCCGTGAAGACGTTAAAAGCCGTCGACCTGATTGCTGCCGAAGATACGCGTAACACGCAGAAATTATTAAATCATTTTGAAATTACGACTAAACAAATCAGCTTTCACGAACACAACACCCAGGAGCGGATTCCCCAGTTGGTGGCCAAGCTGCAACAGGGATTAGACATTGCCCAGGTCAGCGACGCGGGGATGCCGTCCATTTCGGATCCCGGCCATGAACTGGTCAACGCTTGTATCGCCGCGCACATTCCAGTCGCGCCGTTGCCCGGGGCCAATGCGGGCTTGACGGCGCTGATTGCGTCGGGGTTGGCGCCGCAGCCATTTTATTTTTACGGCTTTTTGGACCGCAAGCCCAAGGATCAACGGGCTGAAATCGAGGGCTTGGCCCAGCGGCCAGAGACCTTGATCTTCTATGAAGCGCCGCACCGGCTGAAGAAGACCTTACAAAACCTGGCGATGGGCTTTGGGGATGACCGGCCCGCCGTGTTGTGCCGGGAATTAACGAAGCGCTACGAAGAGTTCTTGCGGGGCACGTTAGCGGAGTTGGCCGAATGGGCCGCCACCGATACCGTGCGCGGCGAGTTCGTCGTGCTGGTCGGCGGTAATCCTGCGCCAACCACGACCGCCACCACTGCTGTGGACCTCAGCGAACCCGTTGAAGTCCAAGTCGACCGGTTGATTGCGGCGGGGGAAAAGCCCAACGCTGCCATCAAAGAGGTCGCCAACCTGCGGGGGGTCAAGAAACAAGCAATTTATAACACTTATCATCATTTAGACAAGGAGTGACCCAGGTGGCTGCTAATGAATTTACTGAACCACACCGCGTCGTCTACTACGAAGCGGACGATACCGGCCATTTAACGCTGGCCATGCTGATCAACCTGTTCGTGCTGGTCTCTGAAGACCAAAACGACGCGTTGGGATTGACGACTGAATTCGTGCAGTCCCACCGGGTGGGGTGGGTCGTCACGCAGTATCACCTGCAAATCACCGCGTTACCCAAGACCGGTGATCAGGTTCAATTGAAAACGCGGGCGACGTCTTACAACAAATACTTCGCGTACCGGGAATACTGGCTGTTAGATATGGCCGGTAACCAGTTGGCCTATGGTGAGGGTATTTGGGTCACGATGAGCTACGCCACTCGTAAGATTGCGACGATTCCCGCCGAGGTCATGGCGCCGTATCAATCTACCCAGTCGGTGCGCTTACCGCGGTTACCGCGGCCCGACCGGCTGACTGCCACGGACCTACCAACTAAGCCGTACACGGTGCGGTATTTTGATATTGACGGCAACGGACACGTGAACAACGCCCACTACTTTGATTGGATGCTCGACGTGTTACCCGCCGATTTCTTACGGCACCATCAGCCGGCAGACGTCCGGATCCGGTTTGAAAATGAAGTGACCTATGGCGAACCGGTGACGAGCAGTTATGATTTGCCCGCTGAAACGTTGACCTCGCAACACTTAGTTCAACGTGACGACGTGGTTGCGGCTAAGGCGACCATCCAATGGCAGGAACGCTAACAGATTTTGAAACAGATTAAGCAGGTAAGGTGTCGCCACCGGTCTTTTGTGGTAGTATAGTAAACTGATAAAGACAGTAAACGGCCGCAATGACCGGGACTGAGTCTTACCTGGTGAAGCAAAGTGAAGGGGAACGCAAGCAAATATGAAGATTTTAGCAATTGATACATCGAATCGACCGTTGAGTGTGGCCGTCTTGGATGACGACACGGTGTTGGCGGCCATTACGGTCACCGTCCACCAAAAACACGCGGAATACCTCTTACCCGAGATTGAACGATTACTGGCGATGGCGGACCTCAAGCCGACTGACTTGGACCGCGTTGTCGTGGCAGCGGGCCCCGGTTCGTATACAGGCATTCGAATTGCCGTGACCACGGCCAAGACGTTAGCGGCCACGCTGGACATTGACCTGGTCGCCGTATCCAGCTTGGAAACGCTAGCGGCCAACGTTCCCGTCGAAGGGGCTTTAGTGGCACCCATGTTTGATGCGCGGAATCAAAATGTGTTCGCCGGCTTGTACCGCATTGCCGGGGGCGTACCCACGCCCGTGATTGCGGATGCTCATACCAACATCACCGATTTCTTAAAAGCCGTCACTGAATACGCCGAACCGGTCTGGTTTTTAGGGGATGCCAATCACTTTGCGGACCTGATCAGTACGACCGTTTCGGCCGCGACGCCACGCATCAGTTCTTGGTTGAACCTGCCCCAAGTCGCGACGATTGGGCTACTGGGCCAACAGTTAGATCCTGTGGCTGATGTGGACCGGTTCGTACCCAATTATTTACGTCTGACCCAAGCCGAGGCCGAATGGCAGGCTAAGAACCCAAACAAGAAGGATACCGAATCATATGTTGAAAAAATTTAAAGTCTGGTATAAAAATATCTTTGGCAGCCGCCGAGAACTGGTGCGCGAGGAGGCCATGGACGTGAAAAACCACCGGGTCGATATCCGGGAGGTCACGTACTTCGTCGCCAAAGCGCTCTTTACCGATATCCCAGAAATGATTGAGATTGAACGGGCGGTTTATGCCGGCAAGGCGCCTTGGGATTCGACGGCCTTTGCCAATGAATTGCGACGCGAAAAGGACCGGTTGTACCTGGTTATTCGTAAGGAAGACAAACTACTGGCTTTCATCGGCAGTACGTTTGATGAACGGACGCGGGATGCCCACATCACCAATATTGCGGTGGTACCGGAATACCAAAACCGCGGCCTCGGCCGGTTCCTGCTAGAAACCATGATTAAAAAGGCCCGTAAGTTGAATTACAAGTCAGTTAGTCTAGAGGTCCGGGTGTCCAATCAAAATGCCCAGAAGCTCTACCGCGACTTGGACTTTGAACAAACGGGAATCAAGCGGGGATATTACTTCGGTGACCACGAAGACGCAGCGGATATGACGTTGTATTTGGCTGAGGATTCAGCTGCGGATGACGAGTAGGCGCTTCGCCACTCGTTTTTTTCGTGATTAGACGACTGAAATTGTGCTAGTCGGTACCTGTGGCTGCCAGGAGTTCTGCCTGCTATGGGGCTGGGAACTGTCCGCCTACCGCGGCGCACCAGCCTGGAATTTCGCGCAACGGAAGGCGGCCAATACGGACACTATCATTGAGAAGAATAAAAACAAAGATCAAGAATTTTAGAGGGAGTGAGTCCAACGGAAAAGCGAAACCTAATTTTAGCGTTTGAATCAAGTTGTGACGAGACGAGTGTGGCGGTCATTGAGGATGGACATAAGATCTTGTCCAATATCGTGGCGACCCAGATCAAGAGTCACCAGCGATTTGGCGGCGTCGTGCCCGAAGTGGCTAGTCGTCATCACATTGAAGAAGTCACGCTGTGCATCAAGGATGCCTTGGATGAGGCGCAAGTCACTTATGACGACCTGGATGCAGTGGCGGTGACTTACGGACCCGGTTTGGTTGGTGCGCTGTTGATTGGCGTCACGGCGGCTAAGACGGTCGCCTTTGCCCACAACCTGCCCCTGATTCCCGTCAACCACATGGCTGGCCACATCTATGCGGCCCGTTACGTGGAGCCCATTGAATTTCCAGCCATGGCCTTATTGGTCTCTGGTGGGCACACGGAATTGGTCTACATGCCGGCTGAAAATGAATTTGAAATCATTGGTGAGACCCGCGACGATGCCGCTGGGGAAGCCTACGACAAGGTCGGCCGGGTTATGGGGGTCAATTATCCTGCCGGCAAGACCGTTGACGAGTGGGCGCACCAGGGCCACGACACGTTCAACTTCCCGCGGGCGATGGAAAAGGACGACAACTTTGACTTTAGCTTTAGCGGGTTGAAGAGTGCCTTCATCAACACGACCCATCACGCGGACCAAATTGGCGAGACGCTGAACAAGCAAGACCTCGCTGCCAGTTTCCAACAGGCGGTCGTTGACGTATTGGCTGAAAAGACGCAACGGGCCTTGGCTGACTATCCCGTCCACCAGCTGATCTTAGCCGGTGGGGTGGCGGCTAACCATGGGCTACGGGAACGGCTCGAACGGGACTTGTCCAGTAACCCGGTCACCCATTTGGTCAAAGCGCCCCTCAATTTGTGCGGAGACAACGCGGCCATGATTGGGGCCTTTGCCTACGTGGCTTACCAACACGGCGTCTTTGCGGACGCAACGTTGAACGCCGACCCGAGTTTGGAATTCGATTGGGTTGAAGATCCAGTTAAATAAAAAGATGGTTTCATCCCGAATTGAGATGAAGCCATCTTTTTTTTGTAATTTTAAGGGGGCACCTATCAATGCGATGCGTTGACGCTGGCAAGTTTGCTGTTCCAGCATGTTCAAGGTGCCGGTGACAAAGTCGACGTCGTTGATAGAACGATACTTCTTTGATAGATTGTCGGTCTTAATGATTTAATAACTGATTTGTGATAAGACGAAATTGTCGGTTCTGAAAACCTCGCCAGCAGCTGCACTAACCTTTTGGTGCGAATCATTGGCAAGTAAGCGCTCGAAACTAGCCTGGTCGGCGACGTCGATTACCATGCTGACAGTGTCGGCACTACCAGCCCAGCCCAACGAGCGGCCAACCGTCAGGGACTGAATTTCTGGGACCGTGTCTTTCATGGCGCGCATATCTTGAATGGCTTGTTCGACGTTGGCATCTGACACGCCAGGCTTAATCGTTGCAATAAAAATGTGTTTGATCATGATTGATTCCTCCAAGTTTAGGGTTAGTTGTTAAGCATTGCCATTAGTTTAAACGAAAAGCCATTAAGTTGAAAATGCTTAATTTCTTAGATTAGTTATTTGTATTTTGCATATCTATGCTAAAATATGGCTAATTAACCCATGAAGGACGTGAGGATGAATGGATATTCGGGTGCTCAATTACTTTTTAATTACGGCGCGTGAAGAAAATGTGACGCGGGCGGCGGCCTTACTTCATATGACCCAACCGACCTTGTCGCGACAATTAAAGGGATTAGAAGCTGAGCTGCAAGTCGACTTGTTTCGCCGGAGTAATCATAGTATTTATCTAACGCGGGAAGGCTTGCTCTTTCGCCGGCGGGCCCAGGATATGGTGAATATTCTAGAACGGGCCCGAGACGAGCTACAAGAAAAGCAGGAACTTGCGGGGACGATTGCCATTGGCTGTAGTGAACTTCATAGTATGGCGGAAGTCGCGAAATTAATTGATGCGTTTCAGGAGCAGCATCCCCAAGTCAAATTTAACTTGAGAAGCGGTAATAATGACGACATTAAAGGTTGGATTGAACAGGGTGTTTTAGACTTGGGGTTACTCATCGAACCGGTTGAGATTGGTAAATATGACTTTGTTCGTCTGGAGAGTCAAGAAGAGTGGGGAATCTTAGCGCATCAGGACTCAAAATTTGCGAGCTATGATGCCATTCGCCCGGGCGATCTGGTTGGGACTCGCGTCATCACGATTGCCGATCGGGTGGTTCAAAATGAACTCGTCAGCTGGTCGGGAGATTACGCGGTAAAGATGCGAAATAAGGCCCGTTATAATCTGCTTTACAGTGCGGCGATGCTGGCGCAACAAAATCACGGGGTCGTGATTTGTTTAAAGCTCAATCAGACCTTTGACCACTTAACCTTTGTGCCATTAGAGCCGGCACTAAAATTAGATTCGGTATTAGCCTGGCGAGGTCAGCAGCCACATTCGGCGGCAACAAAAGCATTTATTGAATTTGTCCGGCAAGAAAAAAACTAAAGGTGACGCGAAAGCGCCTGGGCGGTTTTATCCCAGGCGCTTCGACTATTTAAGAACAGACGTCAAGCGACCCGGGATAAGACATCCCAGGCCGCTTTTTAGATATTTAAAATACGTATTTCTAATCAGTCAAAATAGGCATTTAACATATCTAAAAAATCGCGATACACTACAGTCATCGATTAGCAAGGGCATCACCACTGATGGTTTTACTAAGCGAGAAAATTTTGAGCAATTGGTTGTTCAGGAGAAAGCGGTGAGATTAGTGAACCGAGACGATGTTCAGGCCAAGTATCATTTTCCCAGTCAACTTTTATCGGATTATGAATCCTGGCGAGTGAAGCAGTTTGCAGGTCAGCTCACGCCGGCAACCTATACGTTGGCTGATATCGAAGCGTTGCGGCTGATGATCCGGCTACAACAAATTGGATTTTCTTCAAATGAAATTGAAGATTTTTTAGCGCTTAATCTGCGGAAACAGGGGCCGCCTGTCAAGCTGATTGCGATGCTAACCCAGCATCGGCAAGAACGGTTAGCCGCAATTCACCAATACGAGCGACAGATTGCTGGGATTGACTATTTAAGATTTCAACTGACAGAAAGCCACTAAAGGAGATTATTAAAATGGAATTTACAACTTTAAACAATGGGATCAAAATGCCTAAGTTAGGCTTAGGCGTCTTTCGGGTAACGGATTTGGCCGAAGCCGAGGAGGCCGTTTATCAAGCCATTAAGTTGGGCTACCGGTTGATTGATACAGCTGCCGCGTATGGCAATGAACAGGCGGTTGGGCGTGCCATCAAGCGTAGTAGGGTTGACCGGTCGGAACTCTTCGTGACATCAAAGCTGTGGCTGACCGACAACTCCTATGAGGGGGCCCAACGAGGTCTTGAACGGTCTTTGACTAATTTAGGCTTGGATTACTTAGATTTGTATTTAATCCATCAACCGGTAAGCGATTATTATGGTGCTTGGCGCTACCTGAGTGAAGCCTATCGTGCCGGCAAGGTTCGGGCCATTGGGGTCGACAATTTCACCCAACAAAAGCTGGTTGATCTCATTAATTTCACGGACGTTAAGCCAGCCGTGAACATGATTGAAGCCAACGTCTTTAACCAACGTGAGGCGGACCAACAAGCCATGATCGATTATGATGTTCAAATGGAAGCCTGGGCACCATTCTCTTCGGGCAATCATCAGGTATTTGAGCTACCAGAATTAAAGGAAATTGCGCAAGCTCACGGTAAATCGACGGCCCAAGTGATTCTTCGTTGGTTGATGCAACGCGACATCGTTGCCATTCCCAAGAGCGTCCACGTTAACCGGCTGAAGGAAAATCTGGCTATCTTTGATTTCGAGTTACGCGATGATGAAATGGCTAAAATCGCGACATTGAATACGGGCAACGGGTTCAACATGCCAGAAGATGCCAAGGATTTTCAAGCCATGTTAGACATGTCAAAGCAATTTTCAGTAGAATAGGAGCGAATAATGATGGATATGACTTCAACTTATACGTTAAACAATGGTTACGAGGTCCCAGTAGTCGGCTTTGGTACGATTATTCCGGACGGCCAAGAGACCGTGACGGCGGTTAAAAAGGCGATTAAAAATGGGTATCGGCTGATCGATACGGCTGAAATCTACGGCAATGAAGTGAGTGTGGGTCAGGGGATTCGTGAAGCAATGGCCGAAAACAACCTCAAACGAGAAGATGTTTTGGTTAGTACGAAAGCCTGGCACAGTCATCGGGGCTATCAGCAGACGCTACAGGCCTTCAATGCGTCGCTGGACAAGTTAGGGTTGGACTATGTTGATATTTACCTCATTCACTGGCCGGCCAATGCCAAGTGGCATGACGATTGGCGCGAACTAAACGCCGATACTTGGCGTGCCTTGGAAGAGCTGTATCGTGCTGGTAAGATCAAAGCCATTGGCGTTTCTAACTTTTTGGCGCATCATCTGAAGGCACTGGTCGAGGATAGTGAGATCAAGCCCATGCTGAATCAAATCGAATATCACCCGGGCTTTGCCCAAACGGCAGCGGCTGAGTACGCTCAGTCCCAGGATATTCAGGTCGAAGCTTGGAGTCCCTTCGGTGGGCCGGACAGCAACGTCTTACAAGACGCGACGGTTAACGAGATCGCCCAAAAATATGGCAAGCAACCCTCACAAGTGATTTTGCGGTGGCTGATTCAAAAGAACATTATCCCTTTGGCCAAGTCGACGAGTGACGCACATATGCAGGCTAACTTGGATGATTTTGATTTTGCGTTGACGTCGGCTGAGATGCAAGTCATCGACGAAGCCCCGTACAGTGGCGGATTTCAATTTGATCCGGACACGGCCAGATCATAAGTATTCAGGCCAGCAGAAACCAGGGTCACAGTGGTACAGTAAACCTAAGAAAAACTGGATGTTAGGAGATAATTGAATGGATGTCTATCAAGCTTTAAATGAGCGTCACGCAACGCGGTGGTTTACGGATCAACAAATTCCCAAGGCCACGCTGGAGAAAATTATTTCTGCGGCGGAAGAGGCCCCATCTTGGGTGAACTCGCAACCTTATCAGGCCCACGTGGTTACGGGTGAGACGCTGCAAAGTATTCGTCAAGAGCATCAACACCTGGGGGATGTCGGCGAAAATGGTCATGCCGATCTACCCGTAATGGCGCGGTCGGATTGGTCTGCTCAAGCGCAGAATAATATGCAGGCGTGGTCCGACGGGATTGCCCAGTCGGTTGGCCCCGATTGGCAGAAGATTATGGGGGATGCCGCGGGCAAACTCTACAATGCCCAGGCCATCGTTTACCTGACATTACCTGAAGGATACTCAGAGTGGTCCCTATACGACTTGGGGGCATTTGGCATGGCACTGATGTTGGCAGCTAAGGATGCCGGGATTGATTCCATGCCCGCCTATCAATTTGTTAGCTTTCCAGAGGAAGTTCGGCACAATATTCAGCTGGAAAATGACGAGAAGCTTATCATGGGGATTGGGTTAGGGTATCATGATACGAAGGCAGCGGTTAACCGGATTACGTCTACGCGATTACCGATTGATCAGATGACGACTTTTCATGACTAGCCATCTGAGCGCATTAGCCTTTCTACCCCATGAACAGTAAGATCCAGTTAAATAAACCAGTCTATTAAGACCGGTTGGCAGTGACTTATTTGCCGCCGGTCTTTTGCTGTATACTGACCCCAAAGGAGTGAGCGTTATGGGTAGATTAGAAAACAAAGTTGCGGTCGTCACGGGTGGCTCGTCAGGCATTGGGCTGGCAACCGTGCAAAAAATGGCGGCTGAAGGTGCCGTCGCCATTTCGGCCGATGTTAGTGCGCCAGACGATGCCCGCGTGTCCTTCATCGAAACCGACGTGACGGATGAGCAATCGCTACAAGGCATGGTGGACCAAGTGGTCAGTCAGTACGGCCACTTAGATATCTTGGTCGCTAACGCCGGGGTCGCCGAGAAAAAGGCCGGCGTCGCGAATATTGATGTGGCTAACTGGAATAAGGTCATTGCTATTGACCTGACCGGCGTCATGTTGACCAACAAGGTTGCCGTCGCGCAGATGGTCAAGCAGGGCAGTGGTAGCGTCATCAACATGAGTTCGATTCTAGGCGTCGTGGGTGCGGCGAACTCGCAAGCCTATTCAGCAGCTAAGGCTGGGGTCGCCAACTATACCAAATCGCAAGCGGTGACCTACGCGGCCCAAGGGATTCGCTTTAACGCGGTCGCTCCCGGCTATGTCGCAACGCCACTTTTGAAAACGCTACCACCAGAAGTGACCGGGCCGATGGTCAGCAAGATGCCAATTGGCCGCCTAGCGCAGCCGGAAGAAATCGCCAACGTCATTGCCTTTGTGGCCAGCGATGAGGCGTCGTTTGTGACGGGGGCCACGATCAACGTTGACGGTGGTTACACGGCACTTTAGCTCAAAAAACTTACTAAGGACTGCAAGTAGCATTAACGCGGTAGTTCCCGGAACGACAGTATTCTGCTCACTAGTTCTGGTGGACAAAACGCTGTCGCTCCGGGAGTCAAGACATTAATTCAGCTTTCAACCTTTAGTTGTCACACAAAAATACCCCTGAACTAGCAGTCGTCGTGCTAGCTCAGGGGTATTTGATTTTGTTTTCGTTGTCAGATTATTCCGGCATCAATTAATCCGCAAAGTCTTCCAGCGCCAAACTCTTTTCGGTCCATTCTTCTTCAGTTGCGTCCAGCTCGGTGGTGACCGCTGTTAGTTGTTCTTGCAAATCAGCCAGTTTGCCGGCGTCATTGAAGTTTTCAGGAGAACTCATAGCCGTCTCGACCGTGGTCTTTTGCGTCTCCAGTTCACCCAATTTGGTTTCCAGCGCATCGACTTGGCGGCTGAGCTTGCGTTTCGCCTTGGCCTGTTCTTTTTGCTGTTGATAGTCGACCTGCGTTTGCTTCGGCGTCTCCACGGTAGGGTGGGCAGCTTCGGCTTCGGCGGCTTCCTTGGCGGCGTAGGCGTCTTGTTCGGCTTTCTTTTCCACGTAGTAATCGTAATTCCCCAGGTAGCGCGTCGTCCCAGTAGGCGCTAGTTCAACGACTTGGGTGGCCACTTGGTTGATGAAATACCGGTCATGGGAGACGAACAGAATCGTACCGTCAAACTCGTTCAACGCGTTTTCCAGCACTTCGCGGCTGTCAATGTCCAAATGGTTCGTGGGTTCGTCCAGCATCAAGAAGTTGTCGTGGCGCAGAGCCAATTTGGTCAGCAGCAGGCGGGCCCGTTCGCCCCCACTGAGGCTGTGGACGGTCTTGTCGACGTCGCTACCCGTAAACAGGAAGCTACCCAGAATTGAGCGAATATCGCCTTCAGGAGTCGTGGGATGGTCGTCCCACAGTTCGTGAAGTACCGTTTTCTTTTCGTGCAACGTGGCCTGGTCCTGGTCGTAGTAGCCGGTGTCAACGCCGGTGCCAAAGATGATTTGTCCTTGAATGGCGGGAATCCGCCCGAGAATCGTCTTCAACAGGGTTGATTTACCAATACCGTTAGGACCGACGATGGCCACGGCCTGATGCTTCTTGATATCCAGGTTGACGGGCGCACAGAGCACCTGATCATCGTAGCCGACCGCACCGTTGACCACGTCCAGCACCACGTTACCGCTTTGCCGGTGGGGCTTAAACGTGAAGCGAGCCACTTTTTCATCGCCTTCAGGTTTGGCCATGCGGTCCATCTTTTCCAGTTGTTTACGCCGTGCTTGGGCCCGTTTGGTGGTCGAAGCACGCACGATATTTTTATTCACGAAATCTTCGAGCTTACTGATCTCGGTTTGCTGCTTATCATATTCCTTCCACTCGCGCTTGAGCCGCTCGGCCTTGGCGTCGATGTAGTGAGAATAGTTACCAGGGTAGTGGTCCAGCCCGCCGTGCGCCATGTCGTAAACGTCATTGACCACGTGGTCTAAGAAATACCGGTCATGGGAAACAACGAGAATCGCGCCAGCGTAGCCCTGTAGATAGCCTTCCAACCAGGTGAGCGTCTCCACGTCCAAGTGGTTAGTCGGTTCGTCGAGGATCAACAAGTCAGGCTTCTCTAACAACAGCTTGGCGAGGGCCAGTTGGGTTCGCTGCCCACCGGAAAGTTCATTGATGGGTTTGTCGTAGTACTCCTCGCCAAATTCAAATCCGTGGAGCACGCCCCGAATTTCGGCTTGATAGCCGTAGCCATTGTGGTCGCTGAAATCTTGTTGCAGCTGGTCATAGGTCGCGCTGACCTGTTGAAATTGTTCCGTGTCCGCAATCACGGCGGGGTCGCTCATCTGCTGTTCCAGTTCATGGATGCGTTTTTCAGTGGCGCGGACCTCCGCGAAGACGTCGAGCATTTCGTTCCAAACGGTCTTGGCTGACGCCAGGCCGGAGTTTTGCGCCTGGTAGCCCATCGTCAGCCCCCGTTTAGTGGTAATCTGGCCGACGTCCGGGGTGGTTTCGCCGGCAATCATTTTAAGTAAGGTGGATTTCCCGGCACCGTTGCGGCCAACCAGCGCCACGCGGCCATGCTCGGGGACGTCCATGGTGACATTTTCAAATAAGACGGTCGCTCCGAAACGCCGGGTAACCTGTTGGACTTGTAAAAGAATCACGGTATGGCCTCCTTGAGAAATTAAATTATTTTTAGGAAATACTTCAGGAGTCGTGATGCGTCCTGAAAATCTTTGGTCTTTGCGGCAGTAAGGGTACCTCTTAGCCGAAACCTCAGTAGGTCTATTTTAGCATATTCTGCAATTAGACCGAAATTCCTAAAAAATTGTGAAAAATACTTGCAATTTCTTTCACAAGGCGGGTGGTTATGCTATAATTTGTAAGAAAGTAAATTTCACAATCAGGTTGTCATTTAGAGAAATGGTTATTGCGGTTCGGCAGTGACCAGCAAGATTGATTAGGAGGTCTCGTTTTTGACAGAACAAAAGATTCCCCGCGCCACAGCGAAGCGGCTCCCCATTTACTACCGCTACTTAAACATCCTGTTGGACGCGGACAAGACGCGTGTTTCCTCGACTGAATTATCTGAGGCGGTCAAAGTTGACTCTGCCACCATTCGCCGGGACTTTTCATACTTCGGTGCCCTGGGTAAGCGGGGGTACGGCTATGACGTTGAAAGTTTAATTAAGTTCTTTAAGAAGATTCTGAACCAAGATCGGCTGACCAACGTGGCTTTGATTGGGGTCGGAAATTTGGGCCATGCCCTGTTGAACTTCAACTTCCACCAAGACGGTAACGTCCGGATCAGTGCGGCATTTGACGTGAACGCAGATATTGCCAACACGATTCAAAGTGGCGTGCCGATTTACCCGATGACGGAACTGCGGACGCAGCTGGAAGAACAACAGATTCAAGTGGCCATCTTGACGGTACCCTCTGATGTCGCCCAATCCGTTACGGACGACGCCGTTGCCGGTGGCGTGAAGGGGATTTTAAACTTCACACCACTGCGGGTCACGGTACCCAAGGACGTTCGGGTGCAAAACGTGGACCTGACCAACGAGTTACAAACGTTGATCTACTTCCTGGAACACTACAACAGCAAAGAATAGAACGGGGTCGTAATCTTTTGGGATTACGACTTTTTGCTTGACCTTTTGTGAAACCGCCACCATTAAAGCTGGCTCTGGAGTCGGTAAATTGCCTTCACAAATTAGACTTGTGAAAGTTCAGCCATAAACAACGGGCTGAATTAGTTGGTGAGCAATCGAAGTGGGTAAGTGATTAGCGTTGTGGCTACGCAAATTAGATAGACAATGGTTTGCGTGCGTATGCTAGTAATGCCAACTTATGTTTCCGTGACTATTAAAAGCGGGCTGGCATTAACTGGAGACGTTTGACGGTTAGTGAATACTATTAGAAGTGAATCTAGTGTGGCTGGGTCGGCATGAAAAATCTTTCAGTAGATGATTTCTGGATAGCCGGTTTTAGCATTAATGGTGGTGGGGCTAACGCCAACAGCACGGCTATTCCACACCGTAGCCGAGAGTGAAGCGAAATCTGGGCTCAGCCGGGGAATTTAGCAGTGGGTTTTGCTGCTAAATTGGTGACTTTGAGACGTGGTCCGTCGGCTCAAAGCAAGCTCCGAGACCGGGTTGGGGCTCGGGGCGTCCTTCCCCAGCGTTCCGGCCCAGAATTTCGCGCAACGGCAGGCGGTCAAGTCAATACTATCTAGTTGAGCGTCACCCTGACTAACGCAACCGGATATTAGAAAAATCATACAATGAAGGATTTCGCTTAGAGCCGCAAGGGCTAGGCGAACCGGGCCGTTAGCACTCGACAAATTGTTTGCCAAATTCCTTGATTTTTAGAACGAAAAACCATATATTAGATATTGTGATTAGCACTTATGTTAGTCAAGTGCTAACAGTGCTAAAAAGTAAGTTTATTGGAGGGATTCAAGTGTTAAAACCATTAGGAGACCGCGTCATTTTGGATCAACCACAAGAAGAAGAAACTACGGTTGGCGGCATTGTTTTAGCAAGTAATGCGCAGGAAAAGCCTTCAACGGCTAACGTTGTTGCTGTGAGTGATGGCCGTGTGTTAGACAATGGCGATAAGGTAGCCCCAGCTGTTAAAGTTGGCGACAAGGTATTGTTCGACAAGTACGCCGGTACAGAAGTTAAGTATGACGACAAGACTTACCTTGTTTTACACGAAAAGGACTTAGTCGCTGTCATCGACTAATGACTTTCCCACTAATACGAGAGACTATTTAAAAAATTTAGTATGAGGTGAATGTAGAAAATGGCTAAAGAATTAAAGTTCTCTGAAGATGCACGCAGCAAGATGTTGGCTGGTGTTGACAAGTTAGCTGATACGGTCAAGACGACCTTAGGGCCTAAGGGTCGTAACGTTGTTTTGGAACAAAGCTATGGCAACCCAACCATCACGAATGATGGGGTGACGATTGCTAAGGCTATCGAACTCGATGACCATTTCGAAAACATGGGTGCCAAGTTAGTTTCCGAAGTTGCTTCCAAGACCAACGACATCGCTGGTGATGGGACCACGACCGCAACGGTACTGACCCAAGCTATCGTTAACGAAGGCATGAAGAACGTTACTGCCGGTGCCAACCCTGTTGGTATCCGTCGTGGGATCGAAAAGGCGACTGAAGCCGCTGTCAAGGCCTTACACAAGATGTCCATTGACGTGAAGACCAAGGACGATATCGCCCAAATCGCTTCCATTTCATCCGCTAGCAAGGAAACTGGTAAGTTAATTGCTGACGCCATGGAAAAGGTTGGTAACGACGGGGTCATCACGATTGAAGAATCTCGTGGGGTTGATACCAGCTTAGACGTTGTTGAAGGGATGCAATTTGATCGTGGGTACATGTCTCAATACATGGTTACCGACAACGATAAGATGGAAGCTAACCTCGACAACCCATACATCTTGATCACTGACAAAAAGATCAGCAACATCCAAGACATCTTGCCATTGCTGCAATCCGTTGTTGAACAAAGCCGTTCCCTGTTGATCATCGCTGATGACATCACTGGTGAAGCCTTACCTACCTTGGTATTGAACAAGATGCGGGGGACCTTCAACGTGGTTGCTGTCAAGGCTCCTGGCTTTGGTGACCGTCGTAAGGCCCAATTGGCTGATATCGCGACCTTGACTGGTGGGACTGTGATTACCGATGACTTAGGCCTGAACTTGAAGGACACGACCATCGATCAATTAGGTCAAGCCCAAAAGGTCAACGTGACTAAGGATGACACCACCATCGTTGAAGGTGCTGGCGCCAAGGACCAAATCGCTGCTCGGGTTGCTGAAATCAAGGGTCAGATCGAAGAAACGACTTCTGACTTTGACCGCGACAAGCTGAAGGAACGTTTGGCTAAGTTATCCGGTGGGGTTGCCGTCGTTCGTGTCGGTGCCGCTACGGAGACTGAATTGAAGGAACGTAAATACCGGATTGAAGATGCCTTGAACGCGACCCGTGCGGCCGTTGAAGAAGGCTTCGTTGCTGGTGGTGGGACTGCCTTGATCAACGTCATTGGCGACGTTGCTAAGGTCGACGCTGAAGGCGACGAACAAACTGGTGTTAACATCGTGCTGCGTGCTTTGGAAGAACCAGTTCGCCAAATCGCGCAAAACGCCGGTGTTGAAGGCTCTGTTGTGGTTGAACACTTGAAGAGCGAAAAGCCAGGTATTGGTTACAACGCTGCAGACGACAAGTACGAAGACATGGTTAAGGCTGGTATCACCGACCCAACCAAGGTTACCCGTTCTGCTCTGCAAAACGCTGCTTCTGTTTCTGCTTTGCTGTTGACGACTGAAGCCGTTGTCGCTGAAAAGCCAGAAGACAACCCAGCACCTGCAGCCCCAGCTGCTAACCCAGGAATGGGCGGCATGATGTAAGCTGCATCTAATTAAAAATGGTTTACGAGAAGTCTGGACTTTCGGGTTCAGGCTTCTTTTTTTGCTCGGTTCATGCCGCTTAGACAACTGGCGTCTTTGAGACGCGATTTCCGGCTCAAAGCGAGCCTGAGGGACGGTCCCGGTCCGTTCAACCCCATAGTTGGCGGCCAGCCCTCACCACGAAGCTGTAAACGACTCTTCCTAGCGTGACGAGTCGCCTGGTGGTAATGTTTCTAGTCAGTCCTTACTTGGTAAATTTCAGGTGAAGCGGACACAAGTCATCTTTAGCTTGAAAGTAGGGGGACTTAGCGTTAGAATCAGGCATTGTCGCTAAAATAAGGCAGCCATTTCCTATTGTCTTGACGCTAAAACCAAGATAATTGGGTAGCAACAAAATTTAGCAAAAAGAAAGTCTTTATTTCTGCCAGACTTTGCCGGATAATGGATAAGTTCGCTAAGCAATTCTACGGTTGCTAACTGCTGGAATTGTGGTAATGTGGAGCTAGTTGTAGTAGACTTACTGCACGTTGAGCTTTGACAGAAACAAGCTATTATTTAACGGGCCGAGTCCCGTTTTCATTATTTCTGGAGATAAGGAGTAAATAGTCATGTGGCGTTATTTAAAGCGGGTTTTAATTGGAAAACCCCTCAAGACCATGGACGAAGGCGGTCAGGCGCTAACCAAGTTTAAAGCGTTAGCCTTGTTGTCGTCTGATGCGTTATCCTCTGTGGCTTATGGTACTGAGCAAATTACGACAGTCCTGATTACCTTATCAGCAGCCGCCTTGATGTATCAGTTGTGGGCTGCGGCTTTGGTCTTAGTTCTGTTATTTGCGATCACGCTTTCATACCAGCAAATCATTCACGCCTATCCTTCCGGGGGTGGCGCGTATGTGGTTGCTAGCACCAACTGGGGCCAATCGGCCGGGTTAGTTGCTGGGGGCTCACTGCTGGTTGATTATATGCTGACCGTGGCGGTTTCAACGACTTCCGGGACCGAGGCGATTACCTCGGCGATTCCGGCGCTGTATCCGTATTCCGTGTTGGTATCGGTTTTAATTGTCATTGGCATTATGTTACTAAACTTACGGGGGATGCGCGAATCAGCGGCGTTCTTGACGGTGCCAGTTTATCTCTTCATCATCATGATTATTTTGATGGTGGGGGTCGGGCTCTACAACATCGTGAGTGGTAACATTACTTATCACGCATCGGCATCTTTAGGCCAACCCGTTCAGGGCATGACCTTGTTACTGTTCTTCCGGGCATTCTCATCCGGGTCATCTTCACTGACTGGGGTCGAAGCCATCAGTAACGCGGTGCCCAACTTCAAGGAGCCTAAGCGGCACAACGCGGCGGCAACCTTGGCCATCATGGCCTGCATCTTGGCGGTCTTCTTCGCCGGCATCACCTACCTGAGTTACTACATGGGGATTCGGCCGCAGAGTAGCCAAACGGTCCTGTCACAAATCGGGGTCGGCGTATTTGGTCATGGTGTACTCTACTATTTATTACAATTGTCAACGGCCTTGATTTTAGCCGTTGCCGCCAACACCGGGTTCTCAGCCTTCCCAATTCTGGCTTACAACCTGGCTAAGGATAAATTTTTACCGCACGCTTACCTGGACCGGGGCGACCGGTTAGGGTACTCGAACGGTATCATTTCCTTAGCGGTGGGGGCCATCGTGCTGATCTTCATTTTCCACGGGCAAACGACCTTACTGATTCCGCTGTATGCGGTCGGGGTATTCGTGCCATTTACGCTGTCGCAATCCGGGATGATCATTCACTGGTTCCGGGTCCGCGAAGGCTGGTGGATTGGCAAGTCATTAATCAACTTACTAGGGGCCTTGATGTCGCTGGTACTGGTGGTTTCCTTGATGCTACTCCGCTTCCCTAACGTCTGGCCTTATCTGATTATCATGCCGTTGATCCTGTTGCTGTTCTATCGCATCAATGGCCATTATCACAATGTGGCTAAACAGCTGCGGGTCGCGGAAAAAGAGCGGGCTGACATCCACGAGTATGACGGGGCGACCGTTATCGTGCTGGTCAGCAACATTACCCGGGTGACGTCCGGAGCGATTAACTATGCCCGGTCGATTGGGGATTACGTTATCGCGATGCACGTGTCCTTTGATGAGAATCCAGAAAAGGAGCACAAGACGGCTCAGGAGTTCAAGGAGGAGTTCCCGGACATCCGGTTCGTGGATATCCACTCGTCCTACCGCTCCATTGCCACGCCAACGCTGCGGTTCTGTGATGTGATTGCCAAACGTGCGGCGGAACGTAACTTTACGACGACCGTCCTGGTCCCGCAATTCGTTCCCCGGCATCCTTGGCAAAACGTCTTGCATAACCAAACGGCGTTGCGCTTACGGACCATCTTAAACTCACGGGAAAACATTATTGTTTCCACGTATAACTATCACTTGAAAAAATAAATTAAGTAAGGCGACTTTCCTGAAGGTGAGCCGTCTTTTTTAGTGGAAAAATAGTTTGGGTCCACTATTAGTTGTGAAGCGGGTTAGAGGTTAAATAGGGGGTCACGAAATTTGCCTTATTTCGACCGTTCTTAGCTATTCCGGGTGGTACTGGTAAACTTACCTGTGACAGTAAAGAAACGGCTACTATGATGTGTAGACGGGCAAATAACGGGGTAGATATGAGAAAGCGCAATGTCCGGGAATGACAGTGTTCTGTTCAGTAAAATTAGTGAAACCAGAAGCCTGTGTCAACCAGAGATTCCGCCTGAGAAACTGGCTTCCGGTTCGCTTTGAAGCCTGGCAAAGCCCGCCAGTTTCCAAAATCGGCCCGCGCTGTAGGCTGAGACCGCTTCTCGGGATCGGTCCGCCCATCGCGTTCCAACCCATAAGTTGGCGGACGGTAGGCGGCCAGTTTCCACTAGGATGTTGTACCCGACAGTACCCAACAAATTTGGACAACAAAAAAACACCGAACCCACAATAGATTCGGTGTTTAAGTTGATAGCTGTTTTAGATCAAGCCCATCATAGAAGCAAATGGTGGTACAACGATATCAACAACGATTGAGATAACAACAACGGCGATAGAAGCCATGGACCCTTGGATAGAACCAAGTTGTAAGGCCTTAGCTGAACCAACCGTGTGTCCCGCAGTACCTAAACCAAGACCGGCACCGATTGGGTCGCTGTTAACACGGAAGAACTTAACGAGCCAGTCACCCAAGGCGTAAATGATAACGGCGTTGAGGATGCAGGCCATCGCAGTAACGGCTGAGTTACCACCGATAGCAGTCGCAATAGGCATCGCGATGGCAGTCGTGGCAGCTTGTGGCATCATGGAAGCAATACCAACGTTGTCCAAGCCGATAAGCTTTGAGACGTAGTAGATAACGAACAGGGAAATGATCAACCCAACGATCAGGGAAAGGATAATTTCCAACCAGAACTTCTTAACAACGTCATTCCGACGGTACAGTGGAATAGCGAAGGCGATAGTAGCTGGGTTCAAGAACCAGAAGATAATGTTACCACCTGGTAAGTATGCGGACTTGTAGAAAGTAGCCGTGTCTGTACCGAATGCCTTAGCAAACAGGAACAGAATGAAGATCCCTAAGACCATCCCAACGAACAGAGGTTGGAATAAGAAGAAACCTTTACCGATCTTGAATAACCATTGACCGAATAAGTAAACAATTAATGATAGAAAAATACCAAATAAGGCGTTACCGGCAGAAGCACCAGCGGCGTTAGTCCCTAACGCATCACCGAGCCATTTGCCCCAAACTGCCATATGGGCGGTTCCAGTTAATGTAATCATAAATTTTCATCCTTTTCTAGTGAAAGTAGTAGCAGTCGACGAAATTATTCTTCGACGTTAACGTCACGATGGAAGACGTTCTTCCGAAGCCAGATGAATCCGGCAGTCGTGTAAGCCACAACAACCAGCAGGACAATCGTTGCAATTAAAATAACAACAACCAGTTGAACCCCTTGGGCCTTTAAGATGTCCAGGCTAGCAGCCAATTGGATACCTGAAGGAACGAACAAGAACGCGATCAAACTGATCATGAAGTCCCCAAACTTTTCAACGTTGCGTAACTTAACGATATGGGAAGCCAATAAGACGTAAAGGATTACCAAACCGATAACCGGCGTTGGAACTGGGAATGTTGCTGGGAACAACGGGGAAATTAGGCTGGAAACAAACAGGATTGCGGCGAAGATCCCCATTTGAATTAAGATGGGTGAAGCTTGTTCTTCTTTAGCCGTTTCTGTCTTTGTTGCTTTATCATTAGCAGCCAATAGAAAAATCTCCTTTCGAAATACAAACCAATAGTGACGGACGACTGGAAAGGTTTCACAAGGAAATAGGATAAATAGCTTGGACACAAATGAAATGTGAAACCTTTCTCAATGGCACAAATCTATTATATGGCTTTTGCGCGATTTGCACAAGATAAATCTGTGGATTTTAGGCTTTTGTCTGTATACTTGTGCACGAAATCACCTAATTGGCTAGAAAGGAAACGCTTACACAAAGTTTATGAATTATTTTTTTATTCACAAGGGGATCAGGTGATCGCTTGTGAATTATCCTGGGCGGTCAAGCAAAGCTTGTTTTTCACTAACGACTCAGAAATCGCGGTTGTGTTTAATTTCAGAGATTTGTATAATTAGCAAAAGAGTTGTAATGAAAGAAAGAGGACACTTCAATGAAATTTGAGATTATTGTTAGCTTATTTGCTACCATGATTATCTCCGCGGTCCTAACCCCGTTTGTACGCCGCTTTGCGTTTCAAATTGGTGCGGTGGATAAACCTAATCAGCGGCGGGTCAACAAGATCCCCATGCCGACGCTGGGTGGCCTAGCTATCTTCATAGCGTTTACCTTTTCAACCATGTTCTTATTGCGCGACCAGATGCCAACGCAACAGCTGTGGGGGCTGTTCGGAGGCGAGTGTATCATCGTGGCAGAAGGCATGATTGACGATGTCTTTGAATTGAAACCGAGACAAAAGATTCTGGGGCAACTACTCGCGGCCTTAGAAGTTTACTTCGTGGCTGGCGTGCGGATGCGGTATTTGACGCTGCCGTTCGTCGGTGTCTGGCATTTTGGCTGGCTGTCATTACCGATTACGTTGCTATGGATCGTCGCCATCGTCAATGCCATCAACCTGATTGATGGACTGGATGGTCTGGCGACCGGGGTCTCCATCATCGCGTTGACCACGACGGGGATTACCGGGCTGTTTTTCTTAAACGTTGCCAATACCTGGGTGGCCATCATGATTTTCGCGTTGGTCGCTGCCATGGTCGGCTTCTTACCCTATAACTTCTTCCCAGCACGCATCTACTTGGGGGACACTGGGGCGCAGTTCATCGGCTTCATGATTGCCTGCTTCTCCCTGTATGGGCTGAAGAACGTGACCTTTATTTCCGTGATTATCCCCGTCATCATTCTGGGGGTACCCATCACGGATACGGTCTACGCTATGATTCGGCGGATTTTAAATCGGCAGCCGATTTCCCACGCGGACAAACACCACTTGCATCACCGTTTGATGCAGCTGGGGCTGACTCACCGGCAAACGGTGCTGGTCATCTACGGTATCGCGTTGATTTTCTCGTTCATTTCCTTACTGTACCCACTATCAACCATTTGGGGCTCCGTCCTATTGACGATTGCCATCTTGATTGGGCTGGAACTGTTCGTGGAGGCCATCGGGTTGGTCGGGTCGAACCGCCAGCCATTGTTGCACTGGATCAATCGCATCGTGCAAAAACTAACATCTAAGAATTCGGATTAATTGTGTCTTGGGTTTAGACGCACAAAAGAACGCCTGTCAGGTTGCTGAGCGCAATCTGGTAGGCGCTTTTTTGTGGGTGATTAAAGGTTGAAAGATGAAAATCAGCCAGAAACATTGTCGCCACGCAACTGATGGCGTAAAAATTAGCCGTTACAGTTTCGTAGTTCGCACTGGCCGCCTACCGTCCGCCAAATATGGGTTGGAACGCGGTGGGCGGACCGGACCGAGCCTGAGGGACGGTCTCGGCCTCGCTTTGAGCCGAAGGTCACGTCTCAAAGACGCCAGTTGTCTAAGCGGCATGAACCGCGCCGCTAAGGCAACTCCCACGACTGAACCCATATTTGGCGGACTCTCGGCTACAAGAGTGTTTGCCAGTAAAAGTCGGCTTAGCCCCAGCTAACAGCTGATTTGACAACTAGTCTTTCATTAAGACAAGGTCACTGATCATCGCCAACTCGCCGGAGGCAGACAGAGGTGGAGCCAGCTGTGTCGACGGTGTTGGCTGAGGTCTTTTCTCAGCCTACAGCGTGGGGCGACTTGAGAGACTGGCGAACTTTGCCAGTCTTTCAAGCGAACCGGAAGACCGCCCCTCAGGCTGGAGGTGTCCCCCATAGCAGGTGGAATCTCTGGCTGACGCAGGCTATTGGTTTCACTTATTTTAGTGGACAGAACACTGTCGTTCCAGGGACTATTGCGTTAATGCTAATTTCAACCTTTAGTTGTCAGTCGTCGCTGCGGCTGCTGGCGTTGATTTCGACCGGGACTTCGTTGTAGGCGATGTCGCCGAGCTGAAGTGTCAGCCGGTCGCTGAGCAGATTGGTAATGGCGGTCTGCGTCGCGGCGACGTCCGCCAGGTCCACAGCAATCGTGACGGCGACCTGATCGGTATAGCTGGTATCTAAGATGGCGATGTTATTTTCCGTCAGGTAGTGGTTGAGTCGGTCAAAGTTGGGGTAGTCCACAGTCAACGTCATGGCTTGTTGGCGAACCAATTTGACCACGCCAACGGCCTCAATCGCCGTGGAGGTACTGTTGCTGTAAGCCCGAATCAACCCGCCGGCACCCAGCTTGATGCCGCCGAAGTACCGGGTGACCACGGCGATGACGTTGTGCAAATGATTACGCTGCAGCACCGTCAAAATGGGGACCCCCGCAGTCCCAGAGGGTTCACCGTTGTCGCTTTCCCGCTGAATCTCGTCGTGTTCACCGATCAGGTAGGCCCAGCAATGATGCGTCGCCTTGGGCTCTCGAGCAGTGACGGCGGCGATGAAGGCCTTGGCTTCGTCCTCAGACGTCACGCGACCCAGATCACCAATGAAGCGTGATTTTTTAATTTCCAGCTCATGATTGCCGCTGGCACGGATGGTTAAGTAATCAGTTTCCATTTAAAAACACCTTTCAAAAAAATATCGGCCCGCTGTTACGGAGTTATCTATAGAGACACCTTGGAGGAGGAAGATGGATGACAAATGATGAAGCGTTTTTTGGTCGGCAACTCCCGTTTCAAACGGCACCGGCCCCTGATTTGACGGCGACGCCCGCACTCAAGGCGATGGGGTCGCGGCTGCAATGTCAACGGTGTGGACACTGGCTGGGTCCGCAAGACCAGCTCGCCAATCAGGCGTGGTACTGCCGGCAGTGTCTACAGTTGGGGCGTTTGACTTCTCAGCATAAATTATACACTATTCCCGAGCCGAATCAGTTGCCAAAGTTACCCGATGGCGGACTGACTTGGCAGGGCGAATTGAGTGCGCAACAACAAGTGGCGGCACAGTCTGTGTTGGCCCACGTGCAGTCGCAGACCAATCATTTGTTGTGGGCGGTCACCGGTGCCGGGAAAACAGAGATCGTCTATCCCGCACTGGTGTGGGCGCTGAGTCAGGGCTGGCGAGTCGCGTGGACCTCACCACGAGTTGACGTGTGCCTGGAATTGGCGCCGCGCTTGCAAGCGGCCTTTGCAAACGTCGCCCAGACGGTACTGTACGGGGACCAGCCGCAGCCTTACCAATATTGCCCGCTGACGATTTGCACGACCCATCAACTGCTGCGGTTTCAGGCGGCCTTTGATTTAATCGTGGTCGATGAGGTCGATGCCTTTCCGCTGGCGACCAGCCCCATGTTAAAACGGGCCGTTGACCACGCGCAAAAGCCCACGGGGTGTCACTTACTGTTGACGGCGACACCTGGGGAGGGCTTACAGCGGCGCGTGGCTCGCAAGGAGTTGGCGGTGACCTACGTGCCATTACGTTATCACGGCCATTTATTGCCTCAAATTGACTTGCAAATTGCCTGGCGCTGGCGGGAAAAACTTCGGCATGGCCACTTGCCAGTCCGATTGATTCGGCAATTACGCGCTTACTGCCAGGCAGGTCAGCGGTTCTTGTTGTTCGTGCCCCACGTGGCGGATTTGCCGTTGGTCGACCGCGCCCTACATTTGGCTGGAATCACCGGTGGCGTGACGGTCCATGCCGCCGATGAGGCGCGACAGGAGAAGGTCCAAGCGATGCGCGACCGGCGAGTGGCCTTTCTGGTGACCACAACCATCTTGGAACGTGGGGTGACCTTTCCCAACGTAGCGGTCGTGATTCTCGGTGGGGATGATCCCGTTTTTTCCACGGCGGCGTTGGTCCAGATCGCCGGTCGGGTTGGCCGAAGCGCCCAATTTCCCACGGGCGACGTGACTTGCTACTGTCACAGCTATGCGCGTCGGGTACGACTAGCTAGGGGGATGATTGCCCGTTTGAACCTGCAAGGACGGCGGCAGGGTGGTCGGCCATGAACGCTTGCGTGTGGTGTGGTCGCCGATTAAGCGGCGTGGTGACGGTCAGTCAGCTTTGGCGGTGGGGCCCCTTGGTCAAGACGGACGTCTGTCAGGATTGCCAAACGCGCTTGACGCCCATTTCCAGTCAGCACTGTCCGCAGTGTGGGCGTCAGCAAACGGATGAGACGGTCTGTCACGACTGTCAGCGGTGGGCGGGCCAGCCCTTGGTGAATCACGCCCTGTACGTTTACGATGCGGCGATGAAGGCCTACATGCAACAGTATAAATTCCAGGGAGATTACGCGCTGCGACGGGTGTTGCAAGAGCCATTGCGGTTGGCCCTGGCCCGTGAGTCCTATGACATCTTGGTGCCGATTCCGGTGGATCAAGCGACCTGGCAGCAGCGAGGCTTTAATCAGGTCACGGGCTGGCTGCAGACTCAGCCTTTTCAACAGGCATTACTGGTCCAAGCCACGCACAAGGACCAGCCACAATCGGCTAAGGACCGGGCCGCTCGCCTCCGGACCCAGCAGCCGTTCACGTTGGCACTCAATGCGGCCGATATTTTACGTGACCAGCGCGTGTTACTGCTGGATGATGTCTATACGACGGGACGAACGCTGCGTCATGCCGCTGAGCAAATTTATTTGGGCGGGGCGAAAGCGGTTACCAGCTTGACATTAGCGCGTTAGTTGCCCCAAAAAAATAATTAGATTAATTGTTTCTGGTAGGGCTTTCTATTATAATAAATGTAAGCAAAGCATATTAGAAGAGTGGTCCTTCTAATGCTGAGCAAGCCAAGGGATTTCTTGGCTGAAGGGAGAGAAGTTTTATGCTCACATTTAATATTCGTGGTGAAAACATCGAAGTTACTGACGCAATACGGGATTACGTTGAAAAGCGTATCAGCAAGTTGGAGAAATATTTCGACAACAATGTTGAGGCAATTGCGCATGTCAACCTGAAGGTCTACCAAAACAAGACAGCGAAGGTTGAAGTAACAATCCCACTCCCATACTTGACATTACGGGCAGAGGAAACCTCTCCGGACTTATATGCAAGTGTTGACTTGGTTACGGACAAGCTGGAACGTCAAATTCGCAAGTACAAGACCAAGGTCAACCGTAAGTCACGGGAGAAGGGATACAAGAATCTCGACTTCTCACCAGATACTGACAGTGACCAAACAGCTGACAGTAACGAATTAGAAGTTGTCCGCACCAAGCGTGTTTCATTGAAGCCAATGGATAATGAAGAAGCCGTCTTACAAATGGACATGTTAGGCCATGACTTCTTTATCTACGAAGATGCCGAAACCAATGGTATCAGCATCGTTTACCGTCGGAATGACGGTCGCTATGGCTTGATTGAGGCCGATGATCAAGATTAAGTAAGTTTAATTGACGAAGCGCCGCGTGTCTGCGGTGCTTTTTTTATGGCCTGTGGTACGCTACAGGTAGGTGACACCGCGATTTAATCTCCGTGCAATCCTGGGGCAATCGCCAGCTGTTATCCTAGAGGAGTCGTCACTTTGCGGCAAAAAGCCGAAATAAATTAAACGTTAAACTAATTTTGTTAACCCCATTTGTAGTTGCTATACCGCCAAAGAAACCGCTTCACTGCGCGAGAGCTGTGGAGATTTGTTTCATCTTGGCCGGGATAGTGGTAAAATGTAGGTTGATTTATTGCAAATAAATGGGTAACTTTAAATAGACTTACTAAATGTACTGAAGGGAATTCTCACATGGCAAATATTTTGAAACGATGGGTCGAAAGTGATCGCCGGACTTTACGACGCCTCAGTAAATTAGCGGATCAAGTTGGCGCATACGCTGACGAGTACGCGGAACTTTCAGACGACGATTTGAAAGCTAAAACGCCTGAATTTAAGAAGCGTTATCAAGACGGCGAAACGTTGGACGATTTACTGCCTGAGGCTTTCGCGGCTATCCGTGAAGGTGCCAAGCGGGTCCTCGGTCTCTATCCTTTCCACGTGCAGATCATGGGGGGAATTGTGCTTCATGAAGGGAACATTTCCGAAATGAAGACCGGTGAAGGGAAGACCTTGACCGCCACGATGCCCGTGTACCTGAATGCCTTAGCGGGTAAAGGGGTTCACGTGGTTACGGTTAACGAATACCTGTCTGCACGGGACGCAACTGAAATGGGTGAACTGTATACTTGGATGGGCTTAACAGTTGGGTTAAACTCCGCTGAAAAGTCACCTGAAGAAAAGCGCGAAGCCTACAATGCCGACATCACCTACTCAACCAACGGGGAAATCGGGTTCGATTACCTGCGGGATAACATGGTGGTCTACAAAGAAGACATGGTCCAACGGCCATTGAACTTTGCGATTGTCGATGAAGTTGACTCCATCTTAATTGATGAAGCCCGGACGCCATTGATCATTTCTGGCCAATCCGAAGGGACGAGTGCCCTGTATCAACGCGTTGACCGGTTCGCCAAGACGTTACACGAAAAAGATGACTTTAAGATCGACCTGGAATCCAAGACGGTGGCATTGACTGACACTGGGATTGAAAAGGCCGAGAAGTACTTCAACTTAAAGAACCTGTATGACACGGACAACACGGCCTTGACCCACCACATGGACCAAGCGCTGCGGGCCAACTTTATCATGCTGCGTGATAAGGACTACGTGGTTCAAGATGGTGAAGTCTTGATCGTTGATTCCTTTACTGGGCGGGTCATGGACGGTCGTCGTTACTCTGACGGTCTGCACCAGGCCATTGAAGCCAAGGAAGGCGTCGAGATTCAAGAAGAAACTAAGACCATGGCCAACATTACGTACCAAAACTTGTTCCGGATGTACAAGAAACTCTCCGGGATGACAGGGACGGCCAAGACCGAAGCGGAAGAATTCCGGGAAATCTACAACATGGAAGTTATCACCGTGCCGACCAACAAACCGGTCGTCCGGGTCGATCAACCTGACCTGTTGTACCCAACCTTGGAATCTAAGTTCAACGCGGTTGTTAAGGAAATCAAGACGTTACACGCTAAGGGACAACCGATGTTAATCGGGACCGTGGCCGTGGAAACGTCCGAATACCTGTCACAACGGTTGGACCAAGAAAACATTCCGCACGTAGTCTTGAACGCCAAGAACCACGCCAAGGAAGCCGACATTATTCAAAATGCTGGTCAAAAGGGTGCCGTTACCATCGCCACCAACATGGCCGGGCGGGGGACTGATATCAAATTAGGACCCGGCGTGGTTGAAATTGGTGGGTTAGCCGTTATCGGGACTGAACGTCACGAATCGCGGCGGATTGATAACCAGCTTCGTGGACGTTCCGGTCGTCAAGGGGACCCTGGTATGACGCAATTCTACCTGTCCCTGGAAGATGATTTGATGCGGCGATTCGGTTCTGACCGGGTCAAGGCATTCTTGGAACGGATGAACGTGGATGGCGAAGATGCCGTTATCCGGAGTCGCATGATCACCAAGCAAGTGGAATCCGCCCAAAAGCGGGTCGAAGGGAACAACTACGATTCCCGGAAGAACGTCTTGCAATATGATGATGTTATGCGTCAACAACGGGACGTCATTTATGGCGAACGGAACCAAGTCATTAACCAAGACAAGTCCCTGAAGTGGGTCTTGATGCCAATGATCCAACGGACCGTTGACCGGGTCGTTAACTTGCACACGCAAGGGGATCAATCCGACTGGGACTTGGATACCTTACTGGACTTCGGGATTTCTGCCATGGTTTCACCAGATAAGATCAGTTTAGATGATCTGAAGGGCAAGACCGCTGACGAAATCAAGGCCTTCTTCATGGGCTTAGCCGAAGACGTTTACGCTGAAAAGCAAAAGCAACTGTACGATCCAGCTCAAATGCTCGAATTCGAAAAGGTTGTGCTCTTGCGTTGCGTGGACTCTCACTGGACCGACCACATTGATGCCATGGATCAATTACGGCAATCAATTGGGTTACGGGGTTATGGTCAGTTGAACCCACTGGTTGAATACCAACAAGATGGATTCCGGATGTTCGGGGAAATGATCTCCGACATCGACTACGACGCCACGCGCCTGTTCATGAAGTCTGAAATTCGACAAAATATTACCCGATAAACGGGAACGGACGAGGCGGAAGAGATTCTTTCGCCTCGTTTTTGTAATAAGAGTGTGACCAAAGGCGGTTAACCAGTGCCTGTTGGCGCACGTTTCGGCTATGTTGCCTGGCGACACGTATAGGGGCTTGCCTGCCTTACCGTTCACTAGATATGGCTTGGCCCGGCGCCCTCAGCGTTTCAGCGTATAGCTAGTGAACTCTCGGCTATGGTAGTGGTTATTAACCGCTAGCTTAACCACCGTGCATGATAACCATTGCGGTTCGTCTCGCTGGACATCTGCTAGGGTGCACGGTAATAATAAAGTAGTCGCTGATGGTCATCTTAAGTCAGTGTTTATGAGGAGGGCTACGTTCGCCGGCATCCCTGGCTGACGTAGGCATCTGGTTTAACCAATCAAAAAACAAATAACTTAAAAAGGAGCCAACAAACATGGAATTAAGCGATGCAAAACGCGAAATTACTGCCATGAAAGAACAACTCACCGGCTTTAGGGGGTCACTTTGACTTTGATGCCCTGAACGAAAGCATCAGTGTCAATGAAGGCCAAATGGCCCAACCAGGCTTTTGGGACAACGCCCAGGCCGCGCAGAAGCTGATCGATGAGACCAACGAAATGAAGAAAAAGGTCGAGGAGTACCAGAAACTCTCTGATCAAGTGGATGACCTGGAAGTCGCGCTGGAATTGTTACAAGCAGAACCGGACGCTGATATGCAAGCCGAATTTGAAACGGATTTTGCGGCGGCGAAGAAAGCTCTACAACAATATAGTCTGAACATGTTGCTCAACCAAAAATACGACCGCAACAATGCCATTTTGGAAATTCATCCGGGAGCCGGGGGGACTGAATCCCAGGACTGGGGTGAGATGTTGATGCGGATGTATACGCGTTGGGCCGACCAACATCAGTTTAAGGTCACCGTCTTGGATTACCAAGCTGGCGATGTGGCTGGCTTGAGCAGTGCGACGTTGTTGATTGCTGGGCACAATGCTTACGGCTACTTGCGCTCCGAAAAGGGTGTGCACCGGCTAGTCCGCATTTCGCCGTTCGATTCGGCTGGGCGGCGACACACGTCCTTTGCGTCGGTGGATGTCTTGCCTGAGCTGGATGACTCCGTTGATGTAGAAATCAATCCGGCTGATTTGAAGGTCGACGTTTACCGGGCTTCTGGGGCGGGGGGCCAACACGTCAATAAGACGTCATCGGCCGTTCGGATCACCCACTTGCCTACGGGTATCGTGACCCAAAGTCAAGCGCAACGGTCGCAGCTGCAAAACCGGCAGACGGCCTTGGGGATGTTACGGGCCAAATTGTATGAACGTGAAGAAGAAAAGAAGGCGGCGGAAAAGGCCAAGCTCGAAGGCGACCAGATGGATATCGGCTGGGGCTCGCAAATCCGCTCCTACGTCTTCCATCCGTACACCATGGTCAAAGATCACCGGACCAACTACGAAACGGGCAACGGGCAAGCTGTCATGGATGGCGACCTCGATCCGTTCATTGATGCCTATCTGCAATGGCAGTTGAGTCAGAAGAATCCCGATTAAGCTGGGGTGTGATCACTGTCACCGCGCGACTTTTCGCGTTAAAATTAGTCAATTACAGCTTCGTAGTTAGAACTGGCCGCCTACCGTGCGCCAACTATGGGTTGGAACGCGGTGGGCGGACGGGCCGAGCCTAAGAAGCGGTCTCGGCCTCGCTTTGAGCCGAAGGTCACGTCTCAAAGACGCCAGTTTTCTAAGCGGCGAGAATCGCACCGCTAAGTAAACTCCCACGGCTGAACCCATATTTGGCGAACTCTCGGCTACAAGAGTGCGTACCAATAACAATCGGCTTAGTCCCAGGTGGCAGTTGATCTAGCGACTAGTTTCTAACATAGCATTGCTGATAATCACCAACCCGCCGGAGGCAGCCAGAGGTGGAGCCAGCTGTGACGACGGTGTAGGCTGAGGTCTTTTCTCAGCCTACAGCGTGGGACGACTGGGAAGACTGGCCGGTTTTACCAGGCTTCAAAGCGAACCGGAAGCCCGCTCCTCAGGCTGGAGGTGTTCCCCATAGCAGGCGGAATCTCTGGCTGACGTAGGATCCTGTTTTCACTAACTTTAGTGGACAGAACACTGTCGTTTCGGGAATTGCCGCGTTAGCGCTACTTTCAACCTTTAATTGATTATTAAAATAATGATTGCATGGGTAACGCGAATGTCGTGTTACCCATTTTTGTTTCATGATATACTGAGAACAGTTATCTTTTCAGGAAAGGTGTCGATTTCATGCGGACATTTATTGCTTGTAGCACGTACCTGCTACAGCCGCTGGTTTGGCTGGCGATTTTACGCGTTTGGCTGACCAGTCGCGCCCGGATCAAATCCGAGCGTCATGATTTTGGGAGTGCCGTCTACAGCGACCACTTCGAATTGCGTCATCTGTTGACTCAGGGCGTTGTCTTGGGCCTGGGTCTGTCAGTGATTAATCTAGTCGTGGGCTTTAGCCTGCCGCTATTATGGATCATCATTTACGAAGGTTTGGCCATCATCACACTGGTGGTCTTGCCGACGACGATTTTGCCGTTGACCCTGATGGTGGTGACCACGGTATTGACGGTCTTTGGGGGACCTTACATAACGGGAAAACCGGATCTTTCGGCGATTGGCCTCAACTGGTCGACGGTTTCTGGAACCAACTATTTGTGGTTAGCCGTGGTTTTCTTTCTCTTGTTGGGACACTGGGTGGCACATTATGGCGGCCGCTTTGCGAGCCCCAAAATTTACGCCAAACAGCGGGGGAAGCGCATCGCGGGTTATCCGTGGCGTGAATTTCTAGTCTTGCCGATGGTGACCTTGGTGCCCGGGGATTGGTTGACCAGCCAGTGGGCGTTTTGGCCAGTCTTTCATTTTCAAGGCAAGAGCTTTGCTATCTTGGTTATCCCGTTGATTTTAGGCCTGCGTTTAACCATTTTTCGGCAGGCACCGCGCTTGGTTTACCGGCGGCTGGCGAAGCAGTTCGTTTGGCTAGCCGTTGCGGCGGCGGTCTTATGCGGGTGGGCGGCAGTTCGCCCCCAAGATTCGCCCTACCTATTAATCGTTCTGTTAGTTGGTTATGCGGTTATCCTATGGCGAGCTAAACGCTATGATGAACGACAACAATTCTGGTATTCTCAGGTCGACGATGGTGTACGTGTACTAGCGATTCGCCCGCAAACGCCAGCGGTAAAAATGGATCTGGCGGCCGGCGATATCATTTTGGAGTGCAACCACCGTCCCGTAAACAGTGAAACGAGTTTTTATGAGGCCCTCCTTGCCAATCCGGCGTATTGTCATTTACGCGTTCGGGACATGAATGGCGAGTTAAAGATGACGGAAACAGCGATTTATTCTGGGGCACCGCACGAAATCGGCATCGTTTTATTCAGAGATCAGGAGGGGTAAATCTATGAATCGAGTCCTAGTCGTCGATGACGAGCCCGCAATTGTCACGTTGTTGCAGTACAACTTGGAACAAGCAGATTTTCAAGTTGTGACCGCAATCGACGGTGAGCAGGCGTTAAATTTAGCGTTACACGAAAAGTTTGATGTTATTCTGTTGGATTTAATGTTGCCCAAATTGGATGGCGTGGAGGTGACGAAACGCCTACGCCAAGAGAAAATTAAGACACCCATCATCATGGTCACGGCTAAGACTGGTGAATTCGATACGGTCTTTGGCTTGGAACTCGGCGCGGATGATTACATTACCAAGCCGTTTAGTCCCAGAGAGGTGATTGCCCGGATGAAGGCCGTTATGCGGCGGTATCACGAGGATGAACCGCAAGAGCAAGCGCCCAACAAGGTGGATCATCGCTTACAGGTCGGGGATTTGACCATCGACCAAGATAAGTTTCAAGTAAAACGGGGCGACAAACCCATCGAGTTGACGCCTAAGGAATTTGAATTACTGTTGTTCTTCGCTAAACGTCCCGGTAAGGTATGGAGTCGAGAACAGCTGCTGGAAGGCGTTTGGGGATTTGACTATAGCGGGCAAACGCGGATGGTCGACATTCACGTGTCCCACTTGCGAGAAAAAATCGAACTGGACCCCAAGCATCCCGTATTATTAAAGACGGTGCGCGGCTTCGGTTACACGTTTGAGGCCCAGTCATGATCCGGCAATTAGCCGTGGCGTTTGTGGGTCTTGGGGTGGTGAATACGCTACTGGTCTGGTGCGTCCGTGCGCCCCACGTGGCGCTGGCAACGCTGGTCGCGTGGTCAGTGGCCTTGCTGGAAACGGTACTACTCAGCGTCGTTTACCGGTGGCTCGAGCAGCGGATTGCAATTTTGACCAAGAAGGTCGAGGGAATCCGCCACGAGGAGACACCAGCCCACGTACTGTTGTCACCGCATGACCCCTTCCAGCAATTGGCCTTACAGATCAATTATCTGCAAACCCAACAGCGGAAGGCCCGGCGTGACATGGCCAGTCAAAATCAGGAATTTGCGACGTTGCTGGATTACCTGCCGATTGGGGTCATGGTCATTGACCGGTACCGCAAAGTCGAGTTGGCTAACCCCGCGATGGAACAATTCTTACAGCGAAAAATTTCGCCGCGCCGGCACCCGTTTACTCAAGACGTCCAGCAGTTTGAGTTGGCTAGTCTGATCAATGCGGCGTTAAATGACCGCCAGACGCAGCACAAGACACTGAAACTACCGGGGGTGGTCAAGGAACGAACGGTCGACGTGCGGGCGATTTACACGGCGACCTCGCAGGATTATTTTCAGGTGTTGGTCTTGCTCTACGACGTCACGGAGGTGTACGCCGTGGAACAGATGCAGATGGACTTCGTGTCCAACGCCTCGCATGAGCTGAAGACGCCGGTCACGGCCATTTCGGGCTTCGCCAAGACGTTGTTGGCGGGGGCTAAGGATGACCCAGAGAAATCAGTCGAGTTCTTGAAGATCATTGACCAACAGAGTGAACGACTGGTCGAGCTGATCAACGACGTCTTGACGATTTCTCACATCGAATCAGGCAATGCCGTGGAGGTCGCCGAGGTGCCCGTCGGCCAGATGATTGCCAGTCAGGTGGCGCTGTTAGCTCCGCTGGCGGCGGTCAATGCCGTGACGCTCATCAACCAGGTTCCCAGTGGCTTGATGGCCGTCACCGACCAGCGTAAGTTCGATCAGATTTTGAAAAATGTGTTGAGCAACGCCATCAAATACAATCGACCGCAAGGCACCGTCACGTTGACCAGTCAGGAAACGCCGCAAGCGTGGGCACTAACGATTGCGGATACGGGAATCGGCATCGCGCCGCAAGACCAATTGCGGGTCTTCGAACGGTTCTACCGGGCAGATGTCTCGCATTCCAATCAGTTGGTCAGCGGTAGCGGGCTAGGCCTCGCCATCGTGCGGGAACTGGTGCAGTCGCTCAACGGTAAGATTGATTTGCAAAGTACCCCCGACGTCGGCACCCAGGTCACCATGACCTTCCCGGTGGCGTAATCAGCGATATTAAAATTTAAAACCATCAGGACGTAGTCAGGGGATGACTGCGTCCTTTTGCTTAGATTGGGCAGTTTCCGGCTCAAAGCGGAGCCGAGGCCGTCACTCAAACCCTACTATCGCGTTCCAATCTATATTCGGTGGGACAGTGGGCGGCCAATTCAAACGATGTCCTATTACCGTCAATTCACCCTGAAAAGGTGGGCGGCCAGCATGATTTCGCTAAAAATTAGCCTAGGTCGGGATATATTTACACAACCTTTACAATACGTCTACATGACATTTACATTGATTCGGTATACTAAATTTTGAAATGGTTGGGCCAAAGACGCGCAACCGATTTAGGAGGTTACGGTATGTCGAAAAAACGCTGGGTGCAGGGCCTGGTCTTGGTGGTGCTGGTAGCGCTAGGAGTTTTTGCCTACCAGACACGGCAGGTCAGTCATGCGGGAGAATCAATCACCGCAGTGGGCTCTACTGCGCTCCAACCCTTAGTTGAAGCCGCTGGCGAACAGTATACGGGCGAACACCTGGGCACGTTTATTAACGTCCAAGGTGGGGGAACGGGGACTGGTCTCAGTCAAATTCAAGAGGGCGCCGTGCAGATTGGGGATTCCGACCTGTTTGCCGCTGAACAAAAGGGGATTCGGGCCAATGAACTGGTCGATCACCGGGTGGCGGTCGTGGGTATCACCCCCATCGTGAATAAGCGGGTGGGCGTGCAAAATCTCTCGACGCACCAACTGATTCAGGTCTTTACGGGTCAAGTGACCAACTGGAAACAAGTTGGCGGCGCTGACCTCCCCATCGTTTTGATCAACCGGGCGCAAGGTAGCGGGACCCGCGCGACCTTTGAACAATTTGGGCTGATGAAACACCGCTCTAAAACAGCGCAAGAACAAGACTCTTCCGGTATGGTCCGCTCAATCGTGGCGACCACGCCGGGGGCCATTAGTTACGTGGCGTTTTCTTACGTGGACCGGACCGTGCAGGATGTTTCCTTGAACCACGTCGCCCCTACGGAAGACAACGTCACCACGAATAAATGGCCTATCTGGTCTTATGAACATTTATATACCAAAGGCCAGCCCACGGGCTTAACCAAAGCCTTTATCGCCTACGTCCAGTCTCCCGCGATTCAAAAAACATTGGTCCGCCAATTGGGGTACTTGTCCCCCAACCAAATGACGGTGGAACGCAATGCAACGGGACACATTACCCAGACGGGAGGCGCGTAGAATGAAGAGTACCCAACAATTAGAACGACAATTAAAGCGGCGCTCCAAGGCCGCCAAACTAGAAATCTGGGGCCGACTGATCAGCTTAACGGCGCTCCTGCTCATCGTGGCAGTGGTCGTGGGCATCATCGGTTTTGTGGCCTCAAAGGGGATCGCGACGTTCACCAGCAACCACGTTAACCTGTGGGACTTCCTGTCGGGCAAAAACTGGAATCCTGGTATCACGGATGCTCACGGTAAGCCAGAAGTGGGCGCGTTACCGATGATCGTCGGGTCCTTCCTGATTACGATTTTATCTGCCATCGTGGCAACACCGTTTGCCATTGGCACGGCGGTCTTTATGAATGAAATTTCCCCGAATAAGGGAGCGAAGATTTTACAACCCGTGACGGAACTACTGGTGGGGATTCCTTCAGTTGTGTACGGGTTCATCGGGCTGTCCGTCGTGGTCCCAACCACGCGGGCCCTCTTCGGCGGCAGTGGGTTTGGGATTCTGTCCGGGACCTGCGTGCTGTTCGTGATGATTTTACCGACCGTCACGTCCATGAGTGCCGACGCCCTGCGCGCCGTGCCGCGGTATTACCGGGAAGCCTCACTGGCCTTAGGGGCGACTCAGTGGCAGACCATTTACAAGGTCGTGTTACGAGCTGCCACACCGGGCTTGATGACGGCCGTGGTTTTCGGGATGGCGCGGGCCTTCGGTGAAGCCTTAGCCGTTCAAATGGTGATTGGGAACGCCGCGTTGATGCCAAACAGTCTGGTATCGCCGTCGTCCACGCTGACGTCAGTGCTGACCACGGGAATTGGGAACACGGTCATGGGGTCACTGCAAAACAATGCGCTGTGGTCACTGGCCCTCGTACTCTTACTGATGTCATTAGTCTTTAACTTAATTATTCGCTTGATTGGTCGAAAGGGGCGTTTGCAATAATGAATTCGAAAACGCAAAACAAGGTGGCCATTGGCGGCCTGTATGGGATCGCCGGTTTCGTGGTTCTCATCTTGCTGGCCCTGCTCGGCTTCATCCTGGTGAGTGGGGTGCCACAGTTGAGCTGGCATTTTCTGACCGCACCGGGCAAAGCCTTCCTGAAAGGTGGGGGTGTGGGCGTTCAGCTCTTTAACTCCTTCTATCTGCTAATTCTCGCCATGCTGATTTCCTTTCCAATTGCCCTGGGCGCAGCGATTTATCTGTATGAATACGCCAAGGACAATTGGCTGACGACCACGATTCGCACGGCGATTGAAATTCTGAGTTCGTTGCCATCCGTGGTCGTCGGACTCTTCGGCTTTCTGTTCTTCGTGGTCAAATTACACCTGGGCTTCTCGATTCTCTCCGGGGCCTTTGCCCTGACGTTCTTCAACCTGCCCCTGCTGACGCGGAGCATTGAAGACTCGCTGCGGACCATTAGTGATGTCCAACGCGAAGGGGGCCTGGCACTGGGCTTATCACGTTGGGAGACCGTTTCGCGGGTGATTTTACCCGCCGCGGTGCCCAGCATTTTAACCGGGGTCATCCTCAGTGCCGGTCGGGTCTTTGGCGAAGCGGCCGCGTTGATTTACACGGCCGGCCAAAGCGCGCCAGCCCTGAACTTTGCCGACTGGAACCCGTTCAATATTTCCAGTCCGTTGAACCCGATGCGACCTGCCGAAACGTTGGCAGTCCACATTTGGAAGATTAATTCTGAAGGCATCATGCCGGACGCCAAGGCCATCTCATCCGGGTCGTCGGCCGTGTTGGTGATTGCCATCTTACTATTTAACTTTGCCGCCCGGTATTTGGGCAAACGCTTGTACAAACGCCTGACGTCGGCGTAGAGGAGGTTAGCCCATGTTTGTCAATAACGATGTGACCAATGCCATGGCCAAAGAAGACCGGCACGTCATCAAATTAACTGACCCGGAGCATCCGGTGATCTTGTCAACGGAAGGCCTCCACGTGTATTACGGCAAGAAGGAAGCCCTGTTTGAAGGGGACTTGCAATTTGCCAGTAACCAGATTACCGCATTGATTGGACCATCCGGTTCCGGTAAGTCCACGTACTTGCGGTCGTTGAATCGGATGAATGACCGCATCGCCACAGTGACGGGCAAAATCATGTACCGTGGGGTGGACATCAACCAGCCAGACATCGACGTCTACGAGATGCGGCGGCGAGTGGGGATGGTGTTTCAACGACCGAATCCATTTGCCAAATCCATCTACGATAACATTGCCTTTGCCTTGCGCTTACGTGGGGTCACGGATAAGCATCAACTGGATGAAATCGTGGAGACGTCGTTGAAACAAGCCGCGCTTTGGGAGCAGGTCAAAGATGACCTGAACAAGAGCGCCTTAGCGCTATCTGGTGGGCAGGCCCAGCGGCTGTGTATTGCCCGAGCCATCGCCATCAAGCCAGATATCTTATTGCTAGACGAGCCGGCCAGTGCGCTGGATCCGGTGTCGACCGGGCAACTGGAAGACACGTTGTTGTCGCTCAAGGCGCATTACACCATTATCATTGTGACCCACAACATGCAACAGGCCGCGCGGATCAGTGAATATACGGCATTTTTCAACCAGGGGCGGGTGTTGGAGTACGACACCACGAGCCATATTTTTACCAATCCGTCGGTTCAGGTGACCAGTGATTATGTTTCGGGGAACTTCGGTTAAGAGGAGGAAGAATAATGAAAGAAGAAATTTTGACGACGCAGGACCTGCATTTGTACTACGGGGACAAAGAAGCGCTGAAGGGCATCAATCTGAACTTCGATGAGAAGGGCATCACCGCACTGATTGGCCCTTCCGGTTGTGGCAAGTCCACGTATTTGCGGACGCTGAACCGGATGAATGATTTGATTCCCAACGTCACGATTACTGGGACCATCAAATTCAAGGGAAGCGACTTGTACGCGCCCAATGCGGACACCGTTCAGATTCGTAAGGAAATCGGCATGGTCTTCCAGCAACCGAATCCCTTCCCATTCTCCATTTATGACAATGTCATCTACGGACTACGGATTGCCGGGGAAAAGGACAAGGAAAAGCTGGATGCCGTCGTTGAAAAATCCCTGCGCCAAGCGGCCGTGTGGGACGAAGTAAAGGACCATTTACACGAAAGTGCCTTGGCCTTGTCTGGTGGGCAACAGCAACGGGTCTGCATCGCGCGGGTCTTAGCCGTTTCCCCCGAAATTATTCTACTGGACGAACCAACCAGTGCTTTGGATCCCGTTTCCAGTAGTCAAATTGAAGCAACTCTCTTGAATTTACGCCACGATTATACGATTATTATTGTGACCCACAACCTCCAGCAGGCTTCGCGAATTGCGGACCGGACCGCGTTCTTTATGAACGGGGAGCTGATTGAAGTGGATCAGACCAAGAACATTTTTATGAACCCAGCCAACAAGCAAACTGAAGATTACATTAGCGGTCGCTTTGGGTAAGGAGGAAGTCTATGCGCAGATTATTTGATGATGAGCTAGCGGATTTAGACGCAGATTTTACGGAAATGGGGATGCTCGTCAGCGAGACCATCGAACAGGCGGTGAACGCGTTCACCAATCGCGATGCTGTCGCTGCCCAGCGTTTGATCGATCATGACCATAAAATCAATGAGCGGGAAATCGCGTTAGAGAAAAAGACGTTTGAAATGATTGCATTGTACCAACCCGTGACGACGGATCTACGCGAAATCGTCACGATTCTAAAGGCAGTTTCTGAATTGGAACGGGCCGGCGACCACGCGCGAAACATTGCGCACGCCGCAATTAAGTTTGGCACGAAGCAAAAGATTCCCGTGCTCGAGCAGCTCATGAATCAAATGGGACAAATGACCACGCAAATGGTCAAAGACGTGTTGACGGCGTACGTCAACAAAGACGAGCATCAAGCCCGGCAGTTGGCCGACGTTGACCGTCAGCTTGACCAATTGAATCACCAGGTACGCGCCAATAGTTATGAGCAAATGCGCCTGGACCCCGCGTTTGAGACGGGGGCGTCCATCTACTTGAATGTGGCACAGGACCTCAGCCGCATCGGGGATTACGTGACCAACGTCTGTGAATGGGTGGTCTACCTGAAGTCAGGGCAGATCATTGAGTTGAATACGGCGAGTCAGGATAGTCCTAGCGAATAGGCATAGCTGATTTCGCCCGGAGAAGTTTAATCTAAATTGAAGATTTACCCGAACGGCCACTGAAGACTTGCTTTCAGTGGCCGCTTTGGGTATTCTTGCCCTAGCGAGTGTCTTTGGGCTGGTTACGTTGTTGGGCCGGCCGCCTATCGTCCGCCAACTATGGGTTGGAACGCGGTGGGCGGACCGGACCGAGCCTGAGAAACGGTCTCGGCCTCGCTTTGAGCCGATGGCCCACGTCTCTGGCCTCATAGCCGAAACGTGTACCAACAGGCAACTGTCACGAGATTTTGACCAGAACCAGGGTGATTACTGGATTTACCCCTGGTCTTTCGGATATGATAGAAACACTAAAACTTACTTTCAAAGGAGTGTCCGCCTATGGCAGAGAAAAAACGTTTAGTCCGTTCCCGCACGAACCGCTTAGTCGGCGGGGTATTGGGCGGCTTTGCAGAATATTTTAATTGGAATGCCAATTTATTACGCTTGATTTACGTCCTGGTGTCCTTAGCGATTCCGACCCACGGGGTGCTGGGCTTACTGGTGTACGTGGTGGTCATGACCTTCATGCCGCTGGACGATTCACGGCCCAACACGCCTAACTTCCGTGACTTATTTCGAGGAGGCTCTGCGTCACCGCAGGAACCGGATCGTAAGGTCATTCACGATGTCACGGAACAAGATGTGAAGGACCATCACAAGGACGGTGAGTAGCATGCGGTTTTGGCCGAGAATTTTTGTGAATGCTTTTATCTTTTTGGCCCTAGCCGGCTTTTTCCAGAGTTCGCTAGCCGGTGGGTTTCAAAATAGCTTCTACGTCTCCAGCGTCTGGATCGCACTGCTGGCCAGCTTCGTGTTGGCATTGCTAAATGCCGTGGTGAAGCCGATTCTGTTTGTGTTGTCGTTGCCAATTACGATTCTCACGTTGGGCTTGTTCAGCGTGGTGCTTAACGCCATCATGCTGGAGTTGACCTCGTGGTTTGTGGGCAGTAACTTTGCCTTCAGTTCATTTGGCACGACGTTGATCATTGCTATCATCATGTCACTGTGCAACGCGATTATCAGTGACCACTTTGCGCGAGCGTAAAACCGGTTTAATTTGGTGGGAGTTCCCACGTGAAAGTGCTAAAATTAGAGTAGTTTACTATGCAGTAAGGAGGAGCGCCCATGACAGAAAGTGTCACGGTGGCCGAGCTCGTCAAAGCCAACCGCTTAGATGTGTATTCCGGCGAAGAAAATCTGAATCGGCAGATTACGACCAGTGATATTTCCCGACCAGGTTTGGAATTAACCGGTTATTTTAACTATTATCCAGCAAAACGGGTTCAACTGCTGGGAATTACCGAAACGTCCTTTGCAAAGGGCATGAGTCATAAGAAGTTACTCGACGTGATGCGGAAGATGTGTCAGCCGGAGACCCCGGCATTTGTGATTTCGACGCAGCTGGATCCGCCCGAGGAATTGAAACAATCCGCTGATGAGGCGGGGATCCCTATCTTGGGGACCAAGCTGACCACGTCGCGGGTCCTCAGTAACATGACCAACTTCTTGGAAGGCAAACTCGCGGAACGTCAGTCCGTTCACGGGGTCTTGGTCGACATCTATGGGGTCGGCGTTATGATTACCGGCGATTCTGGTGTCGGTAAGAGTGAAACGGCCTTGGAGCTGGTTAAACGGGGGCACCGACTGATTGCCGATGACCGGGTCGAAGTTTACCAGCAAGATGAACAGACCTTGGTCGGCGCTGCGCCAGCCATCTTGAGTCACCTGCTAGAAATTCGGGGGATTGGGATCATCGATGTCATGAACCTGTTTGGGGCTGGTGCGGTCCGCAGTGAAACGGATATCGACTTGATCGTGCACCTGGAGCTGTGGAAGGATGACAACCATTTCGATCGGCTGGGCAACAATGACGAATCGCAACGGTTTTTCGATGTGGTCGTCCCGAAAATCAGCATTCCCGTCAAGACTGGGCGTAACCTGGCCATCATCATTGAAGCCGCGGCCATGAACTTCCGCGCCCGCTCAATGGGGTATGATGCCACCAAAGTCTTTGACGAAAACTTAAAGCGCTTAATTAAGCAAAACGGAAATAAATCATAAGGGAGATGGGCGTTATCTTTTCACCTATTGTGGCGGCGCTTAACCCCATCGCCATTCATCTGGGGCCGATTGCGGTCCACTGGTACGGCGTCATCATTGCGACCGGGGTCATCATTGCGGTGACCTTGGCCGTTCGTGAGGGTAACCGGCGCGGTATCAAATCTGACGACATTTACGACATGATTCTGTGGGCCTTGCCAGCAGCCTTGATTGCGGCGCGAGCCTATTACGTCATCTTTCAGTGGCCGTATTATCAGCAGCATCCGGGCGAGATTATTGCCATCTGGGATGGCGGAATCGCCATCTATGGCTCGCTGATTGGGGCCGGATTGGTAGTGTACTTTTTCTGTCGCTCCCGGTTCATCCCGGTCTGGTTGATGCTCGACGTGGCCGCACCAACGGTCATCTTGGGTCAAGCCATCGGTCGCTGGGGAAACTTTATGAATCAAGAAGCCTTCGGGCGGGTCACCAGTCTGGCCTTCTTGCAGGGCTTACATTTGCCTAACTGGATTATCAATCAAATGCTGATCAACGGGGCTTATCGCCAGCCGACCTTCTTGTACGAGTCGACCTGGAGCTTGATGGGCTTCGTGGTGTTGATGAGTCTGCGGCATTATCCGGGGCTGTTCAAGCAAGGCGAGGTCTTCTTAGCCTACGTCATGTGGTATTCGTTTGGCCGCTTCTTCATCGAGGGGATGCGGACGGACAGCCTGATGTTGTTCAGCGTTATTCGGGTGTCACAACTGTTGTCAGTCGTCTTGTTCGTGGGGGCCTTGATCATTTGGTTCACGCGGCGCCGGTCAGCCACGCCGCCCATTGCCTACCTAGACGGCAATCCGTTCCAAGAAAAAACTAATCTTTCTAAATAAGGAGAATCCATTACTATGTCAGAGAAAATTGCAGTACTCGGTGCCGGTTCATGGGGATCAATCTTAGCGAGCGTTTTGGACGAAAATGGTCATGACGTCCGCCTGTGGTCGTACAATCCTAAGCAAGTTGAGGAATTAAATACGCAGCACACGAACACGCATTACATCAAAGACTTTACGTTTTCTCCGTCGTTAGTGGCTTACTCCGACTTGGCGAGTGCCCTCGACAACGTGGATGCCATCTTGTTCGTGGTACCAACCAAGGCTATTCGTTCCGTGGCGGCGCAAGTGGCGACGATTTTAAAGGAAAAGAACTTGCAGCCGGAACTGATCCATGCCAGCAAGGGGATTGAACAAAAGACTTACAAGCGCTTGTCACAAGTCTTGGAAGAAGAGATTCCGGCAGAAAACCGCAAGGCCGTGACGGTCGTTTCGGGGCCGAGCCATGCTGAAGACGTTGCCCGCAAGGATATCACCTTGGTAACGGCGGCTAGCTTGAGCCCAGACGCAGCGAAATACGCACAAAAATTATTCATGACATCTTACTTCCGGGTCTACACCAACCCCGACATCATTGGGGTCGAAATTGGGGCTGCGTTGAAGAACATCATTGCACTGGGAGCCGGGGCCTTACACGGATTGGGCTACGGCGACAATGCTAAGGCGGCCTTGATGACCCGGGGCTTGGCCGAGATTTCACGGTTAGGGACTTCGTTTGGGGCGGATCCCATGACCTTTATCGGCCTGTCTGGTGTCGGCGATATCATCGTGACCGCTACCAGTGCCAACTCACGGAACTGGCGCGCCGGTGACGAACTGGGTCGCGGCGAGAAGCTCGACGATGTCATCAGCCATATGGGCATGGTGATCGAAGGGTTGGCCACGACGAAGGCTGCCTACGAACTTTCGCGTGAACGGGGCGTTTCCATGCCAATCACGGAAGCCATTTACCAAGTGATCTATGAGGGCAAAGACATTCGTACGGCCATTTCTGAGCTGATGCAACGTGAAGGTCGCTCTGAGTTTTAAAATTTTCTGGGGATACGAGGAAGGATAGTTTACTTATGAGAAAAGTTAGAAAAGCTGTGATTCCAGCCGCGGGTTTAGGGACGCGTTTCTTACCGGCCACCAAGGCGCTGGCCAAGGAAATGTTACCGATCGTAGACAAGCCGACGATTCAATTCATCGTTGAGGAAGCGCGGAAATCAGGAATCGAAGACATCGTCATCGTTGATGGCAAGTCCAAACGGTCCATCGAAGACCATTTCGATTCCAATCCGGAACTGGAAGCCAACCTGGAAGCCAAGCACAAGGACGAACTCTTGCGGCAAGTCCAAGAAACCACGGGGATGAACTTGTACTTCATCCGGCAACCGTACCCCCGCGGCTTGGGGGATGCGGTCTTGACTGCTAAGGCCTTCATTGGTGACGAACCGTTCGTTGTCATGCTAGGTGATGACATGACCGACAGTAAGGTGCCGCTGACCAAGCAATTGATGGACCGGTATGAACAGACGGGGGCCTCAACGCTGGCCGTTATGCGGGTCCCACACAAGGATACGGCTAAGTACGGGGTCATCAACCCGTCTGAAGAGACCGCTCCTGGTCTGTACAACGTCACGAACTTTGTGGAAAAGCCACAACCTGACGAAGCCCCGAGCGATTTGGCTATCATTGGCCGCTACCTGTTTACACCAGAGATTTTTGAAGCGCTGGAAAACACGCCGGTCGGCTTGGGCAACGAATTACAGTTGACCGATGCCATTGATAACCTGAACAAGACGCAACGTGTGTTTGCCCACGAGTATACGGGCAAGCGGTTTGACGTCGGCAATAAGTTCGGCTGGATCCAAACGAACATTGAATATGGTTTGAATCATCCGGAAACCAAAGACCAACTGCGGGCCTACATTAAAGAGCTGGGTGCCAAGCTCAGCAAGGCCGATGAAAAAACTGCCAAGGCAAAATAGGTGACAAACTTACTTTTTAATAGTAAAGTGGACGTTATCATCAAGGCATGAGTGGAAGGGAGCGTTACGCTTGAAGAATTATGATGTAATCGTGATTGGTGCTGGCCCCGGTGGTATGACGGGCGCACTGTACGCTTCACGGGCAAACTTATCCGTTTTAATGTTGGACCGCGGGATTTATGGCGGCCAAATGAACAACACGGCGGCAATTGAGAACTACCCAGGCTTCAAGTCCGTCCTCGGACCCGACTTGGCTAAGGACATGTACGAAGGCTCAACGCAATTTGGCGCTGAATTTGCTTACGGCAGTGTCGAAGCAATCGAAGACCACGGCGACCACAAGGTTGTTAAGACCGACGACGGTGATTACGCTGCCAAGGCCGTTATCATCGGCACGGGTTCCGAGTACAAGAAGCTCGGCGTACCTGGCGAAGATAAATTTGGTGGCCGGGGTGTATCCTACTGCGCGGTCTGCGATGGCGCGTTCTTTAAGAACCGGGAAGTCGCAGTCGTTGGTGGCGGGGACTCCGCGGTTGAAGAAAGTCTTTACCTGGCTGGGTTAGCTTCCAAGGTCACGGTCTTTGTTCGGCGCGACCAATTACGGGCCCAAAAGATCTTACAGGACCGAGCATTTGCCAATGACAAGATTGAATTCGTTTGGAACACGAACGTTACGGAAATCTTGGGCGACGACATGAAGGTCACGGGTGTGGCCATCAAGAACAACCAAACTGGCGAGACCGGTGAAAAGGCTGTGAGTGGGGTCTTCATTTACGTGGGGAACCTGCCAATGACGGACGCCTTCAAGGACCTGGGCATCACTGACGATGCCGGCTGGATTAAGACGGACGAACACATGCAAACGGCTGTTGCTGGCATCTTCGCCATCGGTGACGTGCGGCAAAAGGATTTGCGGCAAATCACGACGGCGGTTGGCGACGGTGGTATCGCGGGCCAACAAGCCTTCAGCTACATCGAAGACTTAAAGGCTGCGGCCGCAAAATAATTGAGTTGAACGAATGGCAATTGCTGGGGTTTCCTGGCAGTTGCCATTTTTTTACGCTCAAAGGATAGTGTTTTTGACTGCTGAGAGACTCGTGAGTTTTACGAGGCTTTCAAGCGAACCGGAAGCCCGTCCCTTAGGCTGGAGGTGTCCCGCAGAGCAGGCGGAACCCCTAACAGCCGTAGGCGCTGGTTTGTGTTATCTTCAGGCAATGATTTGTGTTAAGAATGCAGGGGAGAATAGATGAATTCGACCGGGGAAAAGTGGTAAGCTGAAAGCAATCAATTAACACGAAAACAAAGGAGCTGACGTGAACCATGGGAATGAACCAATTTTTGCAAAGCTTGAGTGATTTGGAAACGATTGACCGGGCCCCCGGTTACTTTAAGTTTGAACAACACTCGGTGGCCGCCCACTCATTTAAGGTGGCGGAAGTTGCCCAATTCTTGGGGGATGTCGAGGAGCAAGATGGCCACGAGGTCAATTGGCGCTTGCTTTACGAGAAGGCTTTGAATCACGACTACACGGAGCGGTTTATCGGCGACATCAAGACGCCAGTCAAGTACGCGACGCCCCAACTCCGCCAGATGTTGGCTGACGTGGAAACGTCACTGACGGCTAACTTCATTAAGAATGAAATTCCCGAACAGTTCCAAGCCGCCTACACCCGGCGGTTGGGTGAAGGGAAAGACGACACTTTGGAGGGGCAGATTCTCTCCGTTGCTGATAAGGTCGACCTGTTGTACGAATCCTTTGGTGAGATTCAAAAGGGCAATCCAGAACCCGTCTTTACCGAGATCTATCGGGAGAGCCTCAGCACGATTTTGAAATTTAAGCAGATGGCCTGTGTACAATATTTCTTGTCGGCCGTCTTACCCGAAATGCTGTCGGCGGACTTCAGTGACCGGCAGAAACTGGCCGAGTTAACGGATCAGCTATTGGAGGCTAAACAGTGAAATTAGCAGAAGTATGGAATCAACATCTGAGTGGCGCCACGGTGCGGCCCTTAACGCATGCTGATGACGATTTGATCTATCAGTTTCAAGCGGCGCATCCGGCCTACTTTGCCCATTTTCAAGACCATCCCGTGACTCGGCAAGAAGCCATTCAAGACGTGACCGACGTGCCGTTGAACGCCTTACCAGAGCAAAAGGCCTACCTGGGCATTTTCCGCGATGACCAATTGGTCGTGTTAGTCGACCTGATTATTGACTACCCGTTGCCTAGTCTGGTGTGGTTGGGCATGTGGCTACCGGCCAAAACATTGTCCACGGCTGATTCCGCGACCTTTTACGCGAGCTTAGTGGCAACGCTCAAGGAAGCCCAAGCCGTCCAACTGCAGCTGAGCGTCTTCATGGGCGACCGGCAGATGCAACAATTTTGGACCGACCAAGGCCTGACCGCGATGCAGACCACGGCTGTTGTGCGTGGCGAACGGGTCGCCAACGTGACGATTTACCAAGATAAATTTTAAGTAGGTCGTCAAACTGGCGAAAGTATGTTCGGTATGGTAGAATATTTGAGCGTGATGAGTTTGGATTTACGTCCAGACTCTTTTTGCGATTGACGCCGATTTGAGCTTAACGGCTGGAATTTGGCATAAAAAAATTTCTAAGTGTAAACGGTACAGTAGGGAGGTTACCATGCATGATTGATCGACAAACGGACCGCAAGTTTGAGCTGGTTTCTAAATACAAGCCTACCGGCGACCAGCCGCAAGCCATCAAGCAATTGACTGATGGTATTGAAAGCGGCGAGAAGGCCCAGATCCTGTTGGGAGCCACGGGGACTGGGAAGACGTTCACCATTTCTAACGTGATTAAAAATGTGAACAAGCCCACATTGGTCTTGTCCCATAACAAAACGCTGGCGGGTCAACTTTACGGGGAGTTCAAACAATTCTTCCCCAACAATGCGGTGGAGTACTTTGTGAGTTACTACGATTATTATCAACCGGAAGCTTACGTGCCTTCGAGTGATACTTACATCGAAAAGGACTCGTCGATTAACGATGAAATCGATAAATTGCGCCACTCCGCGACCAGCTCCTTGCTGGAACGTAACGACGTCATCGTCGTGGCCTCCGTTTCCTCTATCTTTGGGTTAGGGGACCCTACGGAATATAAAAATCACGTGGTCTCACTACGGGTCGGCCAGGAAATCGAACGTGACGCGCTGCTGCGAAAATTGGTCAACATTCAATTCGAACGCAACGACTACGATTTTCAACGGGGCCGTTTCCGGGTTCACGGCGATGTCGTGGAAATCTTCCCCGCTTCACGGGACGAACGCGCGCTGCGAATCGAGTTCTTTGGCGACGAAATCGACCGGATTCGCGAAGTCGATGCGTTGACTGGCGAAATCGTTGGCGACCGCGAACACGTGGCCATTTTCCCGGCGACCCACTTTATGACTAACGATGACATCATGGCCAAGGCCACGGCGGGCATCGAAGGCGAACTGAAGGACCGCGTGGCGGAATTGGAAAATAGTGGCAAGTTGTTGGAAGCCCAACGACTCAAGCAACGGACTACCTATGACCTGGAAATGATGCGGGAAATGGGCTACACCAGCGGGATTGAAAACTATTCGCGGTGGATGGACGGTCGTAAAGCGGGCGAGCCACCGTACACGTTATTGGACTTCTTCCCCAAGGACTTCTTGCTAGTCGTCGATGAGTCTCACGTGACGATGCCACAGGTCCGGGGGATGTACAACGGTGACCGGGCCCGGAAGCAACAGTTGATCGACTACGGCTTCCGCCTGCCTAGCGCGCTGGACAACCGGCCCTTAAAGTTAAATGAAGTGGAAGACCACATCAATCAAGTCGTCTACATGTCGGCAACCCCTGGCCCTTACGAAGAGGCCCAAACGGATCACGTGGTGCAACAGATCATTCGGCCGACCGGCTTGTTGGATCCCACCATTGAGGTGCGGCCAATCATGGGTCAAATGGATGACCTGGTAGGCGAAATCAATGCGCGTGTCGAGAAAAATGAACGGACCTTTGTCACGACACTGACCAAGAAGATGGCCGAAGACTTGACGGATTACCTCAAAGATCTGGGCATCAAGGTGGCCTATTTGCACTCGGATATCAAGACGTTGGAGCGAACGGAGATCATGCGTGACTTGCGATTAGGTAAGTACGACGTCTTGGTCGGCATCAACTTGTTGCGGGAAGGCATCGATATTCCTGAAGTTTCCTTGATTGCCATTTTGGATGCCGACAAGGAAGGATTCTTGCGTAACGAACGGTCGCTGATTCAAACGATTGGTCGGGCGGCGCGGAACTCACACGGGCACGTCATCATGTACGCAGATACGGTCACGGAATCGATGCAAGCGGCGATGGATGAAACGGCACGGCGGCGGAAGGTTCAAATTGCTTATAACCAGGAACACGGGATTACGCCAACCACCATCATCAAGCCAATTCGGGACTTAATTGCGGTCACGAAGAAGAACGATGATACCGATGAGAAGGATGACTTCGTGGCGAGTGATTTTGAGGACATGGATAAGCCAGACCAAGAAAAGCTGATTGCCCGGTTGGAAGACGAAATGCGGGCGGCAGCCAAGAAGTTAGACTTCGAACAGGCCGCGTCATTGCGGGATACGATTATGGATATGAAGACCGAGATCGGTGATTAGGGAAGTAAGGAGATTTCAATTTGGTAAACGATAAAATCGTGATTCACGGGGCTCGCGCCCATAACTTAAAAAATATTGACGTGACGATCCCCAAGAATAAATTGGTCGTCATCAGTGGCCTGTCGGGTTCTGGGAAGAGCTCACTGGCGTTTGACACGCTGTACGCGGAAGGCCAACGCCGTTACGTGGAGAGCTTGTCGTCTTATGCCCGCCAGTTCTTGGGGCAAATGGATAAGCCGGACGTCGACTCCATTGATGGGTTGAGTCCCGCTATTTCTATCGACCAGAAGACGACTTCTAAGAACCCGCGGTCAACCGTGGGGACGGTCACGGAGATCAACGACTACCTGCGCCTGTTGTGGGCCCGGGTCGGCACACCAATCTGTCCCAATGACGGCACTAAGATCACCAGTCAAAGTGTGGAACAGATGGTCGACCAGGTCTTGGCGCTGCCCGAACGGACGAAGATGCAGATCTTGTCGCCCATCGTGCGGGCCAAGAAGGGCCAACACAAGAAGATTTTTGAAAAGATTCAACGGGAAGGCTTCGTTCGGGTTCGGGTCGATGGCGAGACCATGGACATCAGTGAAGTTCCCGAACTCAACAAGAATCAAAACCATGATATTGCTATCGTCATTGACCGGGTCGTGGTCAAGAAGGGCATTCGTTCACGGTTATTTGATTCCTTCGAAGCGGCTTTGCGCTTGAGTGGCGGTTATGCCATCGCGGATTTGATCGATGGCGACCCCATGATTTTCTCCGAACACTACGCTTGCCCCGTTTGTGGGTTCACAGTGGGTGAATTGGAACCGCGGCTGTTCTCCTTTAACGCGCCCTTTGGTGCCTGCCCGGATTGTGATGGCTTAGGTGTGAAATTGGAAGTCGACTTGGACCTGGTCGTTCCAGACAAGACCAAGACGTTGCGTGAAGGGGCCTTAGAGCCTTGGAACCCGATCAGTTCGCAATACTACCCAGCCTTGCTTGAACAGGCTTGTGCCGCCTTTAACGTCGACATGGATACCCCCTTTGAGCAGCTGTCTAAGACTGACCAAGCCTTGGTCCTCTATGGGTCACAAGGCAAGGAATTCCATTTCCACTACGAAAATGACTTCGGTGGGGTCCGCGACGTGGACGTTGAATTCGAAGGGGTCATTCCCAACGTCAACCGGCGTTACCACGAAACCAACAGCGACTTCACCCGCGATGTCATGCGCAAATACATGACCGAGTTGACTTGTCAGACCTGCCACGGCTTCCGGTTGAACCGTCAGGCCTTGAGTGTCAAAATCAACCACCAACACATCGGTGAGGTCTCTGACTTGCCGGTCGAAAAGGAATTGGCCTTCTTCCAGGACTTGAGTTTTGGCGAACAAGATGCCGTCATTGCCCAACCCATTTTGAAGGAAATTCGCGACCGGTTGACGTTCTTACGCAACGTGGGTCTGGACTACCTGACGCTGAGTCGTTCGGCGCGGACGCTATCTGGTGGGGAAGCGCAACGGATTCGGCTGGCCACGCAAATCGGCTCTAATCTGTCCGGGGTATTGTACATCTTGGATGAACCCTCGATTGGGCTACATCAACGGGACAATGACCGGTTGATTGCGTCCTTGAAGCAGATGCGGGACCTCGGTAACACCCTGATCGTCGTTGAACATGACGAGGATACCATGCGGGCTGCCGACTACATCGTTGACATCGGCCCGGGTGCCGGGGAAAACGGTGGTCACGTGATGGCTGCCGGGACGCCTAAGCAGGTCATGCGGTCACGTAAGTCCTTGACGGGCCAGTATTTGGCCGGAAAGAAATACATTCCGGTCCCACTGGAACGGCGGACTGGTAATGGTAAGGAGATTCGCATCACGGGCGCAGCGGAAAACAATTTGAAAGACATCACGGTTGATTTCCCATTGGGCGAATTCGTGGTGGTCACTGGGGTCTCTGGTTCCGGGAAGTCGACGCTGGTCAACACCATTTTGAAACGGGCGTTGGCACAGAAGTTGAATCACAATTCGGAAAAACCCGGGAAATATAAGTCGATTGCTGGCGTGAAGAACATTGAACGACTAGTCGACATCGACCAAAGCCCCATCGGCCGGACGCCACGGAGTAACCCGGCGACCTATACGGGGGTCTTTGATGATGTGCGGACGCTCTTCGCCCAAACCAACGATGCCAAGCTACGGGGCTACCAAAAGGGGCGGTTCAGTTTCAACACCAAGGGTGGTCGGTGTGAAGCCTGCCACGGTGACGGGATTTTGAAGATTGAAATGAACTTCTTGCCCGACGTTTACGTGCCTTGCGAAGTTTGTCACGGCACGCGGTACAATTCCGAGACGTTGGAAGTGGAATACAAGGGTAAGAATATCTCTGACGTGTTGAACATGACGGTCAGCGAAGCCCTGAAGTTCTTCGAAGCCATTCCCAAAATCACCCGGAAGCTCCAGACGATTCAAGACGTCGGCTTGGGCTACGTGAAGTTGGGCCAACCTGCCACGACTTTGTCCGGTGGGGAAGCCCAACGGATGAAGTTGGCTTCCGAACTGCACAAGCAACAGAACGGGAAGAACTTCTACATCCTGGACGAACCGACGACGGGGCTGCACACGGATGATATCAAACGCCTGTTGACGGTGCTCCACCGGTTGGTCGATAAGGGCAACACGGTGTTGGTCATCGAACATAACTTAGATGTGATCAAGACGGCGGACCACCTGATCGACTTAGGTCCTGAAGGTGGGGAAGCCGGCGGAAACGTGGTCGCCACGGGCACGCCAGAAGAATTGGCGGAGGTCGCCGAGAGTTACACGGGTCAATACCTGAAGCCGATTTTGGAACGCGATACCGCGCGAACCAAGGAAGACCAGGCTACGACCAAGGCGAAACCAGCCAAGACCAAGTAAACTAATTGTAAATTTAGCGGCAAACGACTACCTGCGGGTGGTGGTGCGCCGCTTTTTTGGTACGATGACTAGGGGGGGAAGATAGCCAGAGGAACAGCTGGTTAACGAAAGATTGAAAGTAGCATTAATGCGACAATTCCCGAAATGACAGCATCTTGTTCACTAAAATTAGCTAAACCAGGAGCCTGAGTTCACTAATTTAATGAACAGCCAGGTCAGAAATGCGGCCAGTCATCAAAATGTCACAGACGGGTGGTAGCGTTGATGGTTCACGGTTTAACGGCCGCGTGATTGTACCCCGAACTTGTCGCGGCGTTGAAAAACCAGTACAATGGTTGAAAACCAGTCAGCACATGGCTGGTGTTGTGAGGAGATTTTGCCAATGTTTAATATGAATCGTGCCCGTTGGGGATTTGACTGGGGCGAGTTCATTCTCGGTATCCTATTTATCGTTGCCGCGGTTGGACTGTTGCGCTCCCCGAAGATTGGCCTGACAGGGTTAGCTATTATTTTTGCGTTCATGGCTCTCTTAAGTGGGTTGACCACGATTGCCGGGTATAAGAAATTGCATGAAGCGACGGGGATTCGGGCGAACTTCGCTCTGGTCTTTGGGATTTTAGATATCCTGATCGCCGTCGTGTTCTTCTTTGACATGAACAGTGCCATCGTGACGTTAGGTTACCTATTTGCTCTGTGGTTCATCTTTGATTCCGTGGAACGTCTATTGGTGGCCAGTCATTTACGGGACTTCGGTGGCCTGTGGTTCTGGCTGTCCGTGATTTTGGACGTCATCAGTCTGATCATCGGGATTATGTTGTTCATTCACCCGGTGGCCGCAGCCTTGTCACTGAACGTGTTGATTGCGTTTTTCTTCGTCATCTTTGGCATCAACGCCATTTGGATTGCGATTGCGCGCAGTCGGTCTTAATTCAGAATTTTGTAGCAGTTGTGGCTTAGGTCATGGCTGTTTTTTTGTTGGCTAAGATTGGGTGTGCTCAGCCCTTCTAGCCACCTTTTAGAGGGAATAGAAAGTAGCAGTGAAAAGTATTCGGAACGATGAGGACCTGGAATACCAGGAAAATAGCCAATCAGATAGTAATAAAATTATGTTGAAAATTTATTTAATAATATCAACGTTTTACCTTTTGACCATTGCTGCTTGATTTAGTATGCTGGTAGCAATCGCGTAATCCGGGCATGTCGCTGGGGGCGCACTAACGGTTTCGTTAAATAATGCGTGTCGGAGGGGTGGAATAATGCAGAAGCGTTATCTGGTAGTTATAGCATTACTAGTGCTGACAGTTACCATCACTGGGTGTGGAACGGCCAATGAGAATAATAAAGTAGTGGGACCTTATGAAACAAAGATTGCGACAATCAATCGGCAGGCTAGGGCAATTAAAACTGAAGGTTCCATTCAGAAACAAGTGGCGGCTTTGAAGAAGCTTGAGAGGGCGTCAACAAAATATCAACGAGGTCAGAAAAAAACGCAGCAAGTGACGCTGGTCTATCAAAACACGATTAAAGAAATCAAACAGCTAATCCAAACTGAGAACTTACAAAGATTAAAACGACAAAGTCCAGCGAGATTCGACAAAGAAACCCCAGACAGTCTTGAAAGAAAAAATGCGGCGCTCAAAGACCTGAAATCCGCGTTGATTGCCCAACGGGGTGTGGTTTATACGGCATCGGCCTTGAAGAAACTTATTGTGCGGGTTGATAAACAAATCCTCAAGAATCGATTGCGGGCTAAGGTCCATGGTGAAGGGCATCGAAAGCCAGTAGCAGGTGAATCTAGTAGAAAATCCGCTGATTTACGCACGATGAATTTTCATCAACTTAAAGCCGGTGATTACTCGTCACTAATGGGGTCATGGAAAGAGGTTGGCGAAGGGTTTAATGCATCAGATGGCAAGGGTCCTCGCTGGCGATCGAGACCATCCGGGGTAAAGTTAACGGTGTCAAACGCGTCATTGAGTGACGGGACTGTCCTTCTTCGCCCCGTCGGAAATGGGCGTGCGACACTGACAGAAATCGATGCTCCCGAAGAGACCGTTGGGAAACCAGGTAAGATGGAACTTCAAGATAATCAGGATTTTACCAAGGGCGATGTGTTAACGGTCGAGGAAAGCTTAGGGGTGAATAGTTGGACGATAGACTTTTTCCCTAGAGGTTCATATGAAAAAGACTGGCCAAGTTATATTAATCCTAATAAAGAACATATTCAGATGGGGCATACGCATTTTTGGGAAGTCTTTGAACGGGAGTGGGCAGGAAAGTGAACCACGGTAAAGTAGGATTGCGGCCTGCTTCGTTGACCACAGAAAGTGTTACCCCCAAAAAAGCAATTTGCCGGGTAAATTAGTTGCGTCCCACTTGGACCGGTATATACTGAATGGCATAACGTTCTAGATGTGCATTATGAAAGGAGCTTGGTCATGAAAGTTGTGATTGTCGGGGGCGTCGCGGGTGGTATGTCTGCGGCCACGCGGTTACGCCGGTTAGATGAAACGGCTGAGATCATCGTGTTGGAGCAGGGGCCGTATGTGTCGTTTGCTAACTGTGGGTTGCCATACTATCTTAGCGGGGAAATTCAGGATCGTGCTGACCTGATTGTTCAGACGCCAGCAAAACTCAAGCAGCGTTTCAATATTGACGTGCGTGTCAATCAACGGGTCACCGCGGTGGCCCCCGACCAGCACCAACTCAGTGTGCAGGTTGCCGGCCAAACGGTCACGGAGACTTACGACAAGCTCATTTTAGCTCCCGGAGCCGTGCCAATCGTGCCGCCACTACCTGGACTGGCTACGGCGAAAAATGTCGCGACTTTGCGGAACATTCCCGATTTGGACCACATCATGGCCCAACTAAACGAAACGGCGGCGCGGACGGTCACGCTGGTGGGCGGTGGTTTCATCAGCTTGGAGATGGCCGAGGCCTTGCGTCAGCGTGGATTAGCCGTGACGGTGGTGGAACAAGCCACGCACATTTTGCCACCGCTAGACGAAGAGATGGCAGCTTACGTGCAACAAACGCTAGCACACCATGACGTCCGGGTCATTACTGGCCAAGCCGTAACGGCCATTAAAGCTGCAGGACGGAAGTTGATTTTGAGCGATCAAACACAGTTACAAACAGACCTGACGATTCTGGCCGTGGGCGTGCGGCCAGCGACAGATTTTCTAGCAGATAGCGGCCTCAAATTGGGTTTGCACGGTGGCATCGAAGTGGATGACACGTATCAGACTAGCGCGGCGGATGTTTATGCCGTGGGGGATGCCATCGTGGTTCGCAATCAGGTATCCGGTCAACCAGATTTGATTTCGCTGGCTTCACCGGCCAATCGGCAGGGCCGTCAAGTGGCGGACAACATTGCCGGTTTACCGCATCACAATCGAGGAAGCGTCGGCACCGCCATCGTCCGGGTATTTGATATGGCCGCTGCCATGACGGGACTAAATGAGGCCGCTTTACAGGCCCAACACTTACCTTACAAAGCCGTTCATTACCGCGGCAGTGACCACGCTGACTACTTCCCTGGGGCCCAAACGTTGGTACTCAAACTGTTGTTTAATCCGCAATCCGGGGAACTTTATGGCGCTCAGGCGGTGGGCCATGGTGTCGCTAAACGCATCGACGTTTTGGCAACCGCCATCAAGGGACACCTGACCGTCGCGGACCTGCCAGAACTGGAATTAAGTTACGCGCCGCCGTTTGGTTCAGCTAAGGATCCCGTGAATCTGGTCGGTGACATGGCCCAAAATATCGTGGATGGCCTGAGCAACAATCTGCAGTGGTCGGAACTACCGGCTGCGACAGTTGCTGGACGGCAATTGCTTGACGTTCGTAATCCCGACGAACTAGTCGCCGGTCGGTTTCCCGAGGCCATCAACATCCCCCTGGACCAATTACGGCAGCGACTCGCTGAACTGGATACCAATCAGCCGTACATCGTTAGCTGTCAAAGTGGCCACCGTAGCTATGTGGCCGAACGCATCTTGAAACAACACGGCTTTGACGTCATCAATCTCGACGGCGGTTTTTCACTGTACCACACGGTTCGCCCGGACGAATTGTTGTATGACGAACAGTAGGTGACCAGTGCCGACACTTATACGAACGAAATCCAATCGCTAGTTGTGACCCCCAAATCCGTGAACTTTAAACTTTCTTAGGAACTAAGCAGGGTAACGCCGAAGGTCTCGTGGACCTGACCAGCAAATTCAACGGCCAAACCGACCAAAATTGACTTAATTTAAGAGAATTGTTAGGAAAAGACACACCCGGTGTGTTATACTGCTTAAAGATTGTTTTCGAAAGGAGCGGAGAAGAGCCATGACTGAAGATATTCGGTTGGTGATCATTACCGGGATGAGTGGTGCCGGCAAGACCGTCGCCATGCAAAGTTTTGAAGATTTAGGCTACTTTTGTATTGATAACATGCCCCCTTCGCTACTACCCAAGTTTTGGGACTTGGTGCGGGAATCGGGTAAATTATCTAAGATTGCCTTAGTGATCGATTTACGTTCGCGTGCCTTTTACGACGAAATCGTCCGCATGCTCAATGATGTGGCGGTGCATGGCACCATGAACGCCCAGGTCCTCTTCCTGGACGCATCGGATGAAGAGCTGGTGTCGCGTTACAAGGAGACCCGGCGTTCACACCCCTTGGCCCGCAACGGTCGGGTGATGGAGGGGATTCAGCGCGAGCGGAAATTGCTGTCGCCGATTCGGCAGGCGGCTCAGCTGGTGTTGGATACGACCAACCTCAGTCCGCGTAAGCTCCGTGAAGAGATTTTCCACAATTACGAAACAGAAACGACGAATTCCTTTCACATTGAGGTGATGTCGTTTGGGTTTAAATACGGGCTACCGATCGATGCCGATATCGTCATGGATGTGCGGTTCTTACCGAACCCGTACTATCTGCCAGAATTACGCGAACAGACTGGCTTAGACCAACCCGTTTACGATTACGTGATGAATCAGCCGCAGACCGAGGAATTTTACCAGCAATTCTTGGGGTTGTTACAGACCATCGTGCCGGGCTATAAAAAAGAGGGAAAGTCTAGCCTGACGGTGGCTATTGGCTGTACCGGGGGGCAACACCGGTCCGTTGCGTTAGCACAGCGCATTGGTAAGGCCTTAGGGGACACCTATCCTGTCCACGTGACCCATCGTGACATCAACAAGCGAAAGGAGTCCGCTAACCGATCATGAGAGAACTAAATAATAGCCGCCGCCCCAAAATCGTGGTCATTGGCGGTGGTACCGGACTCCCGGTCATTTTACGCAACCTGCGCGACCAAGACGTCGACATCACGGCGGTGGTCACGGTTGCCGATGACGGGGGTTCTTCCGGCATCATTCGGCATTACGTTAACGTGGTGCCGCCTGGTGATATTCGTAACGTCATGGTGGCGTTGGCGGAAGTGCCAGACATTTATAAAGACCTGTTCCAGTACCGGTTTGAAACGACGGATGATTTCTTTGCGGGTCACGCGATTGGCAATCTGATCATTGCCGCCTTGTCGGAAATGAAGGGCGGTATTTTTGATGCCGTTCAGGAGTTATCACAACTGATGCGGGTCAACGGGCACATTTTCCCGGCCGCAGACGAACCACTGGAACTCCACGCCCAGTTCGCGGATGGCAGTACCCTGAGCGGCGAGTCGGAAATCACGGCCGCCCACAAGCTCATCAAACGGGTATGGGTCGAGACTAGCGACCATCACCAACAGCCGCAAGCGGTTCAGCCAGTGATCGACGCCATCATGAATGCCGACCAAATCGTCTTGGGACCAGGAAGCCTGTTTACCAGCATCCTGCCCAATCTGATGATTGAAAGTGTCGGTAACGCGGTCAAGGAGACGTCGGCGGAAGTCGTTTACATCTGCAATATCATGACGCAGAAAGGTGAAACGGAAAACTTCACCGATGCCGACCACGTTCGCGTCTTGAATCAGCATTTAAACACGAATTTTATTGACACAGTCTTGGTCAACACCCGTAAGGTGCCTGACCAATACATTGATTACCAACGCTGGGACGAAATGTCTCAACCGGTGCGGCATGACTTTCAGGGACTCCGTGATCAGGGGTGCCGGGTCATTTCGACCGACTTTTTACAATTACGCGATAATGGGGCTTTCCACAATGGGCAAGAGGTCGTGCATGAACTCTTGAACTTGATTGGCCAGCCACGTTACCGGATGAAACGGAGGCCTTAACGGTGTCGTATGCCAGTGAAGTCAAAAAAGAATTAACCACCCTGGAGGTCCATCGAGACAACGCCAAGGCTGAATTAGTCGCCTTGATCCGGATGAACGGGGCCCTTGGGTTAGCCAATCACCACTTTGTCTTGAATGTCCAAACGGAAAATCCGGCGATTGCTCGGCGGATGTATCAGTTACTCAAACAATTTTACGATTTGGAAAGTGAGTTGCTGGTGCGGCGCAAGATGAAGCTCAAGAAAAATAACCTGTACATTGTGCGGGTCAAGACCGGTGTGACGGAAGTCCTATCCGACCTGGGCATCTTTGACGGGATGCAGCTGTTAGAGTCCGTTCCGGATGAAATCTTAAACGATGACATGCGGGTGCGCTCCTATCTGCGTGGGGCCTTTTTGGCTGGGGGATCCGTCAACAACCCCGAGACCAGCCGCTACCACCTGGAAATCTACTCCCTATACGAGGAGCACAACCAGATGATTGCGGAAATGATGAACCGCTACGACCTGAACGCACGGACCATCGTGCGCCGGAGTGGCTACATCACGTACTTGAAGGGGGCCGAAAAGATTGCCGACTTCTTGTCCTTGATTGGCGCCACCACGGCCATGTTGCGGTTTGAAGACGTCCGTATCATGCGGGACATGCGTAACTCGGTCAACCGGCTGGTGAACTGCGAGAACGCTAATTTGGACAAGGTCGCTAACGCCTCGACGCGGCAGATCGATAACATTCAGTTTATCGCGGCCACGGTCGGCTTAGGCCAATTACCAATCAAGTTGCGCGAGGTCGCCGAGGCCCGGATGGCCCACAAAGAAGTGAGCTTAAAGGAACTGGGCGACTTGGTTCCCGGCGGCCCCATTTCCAAGTCCGGGATCAATCACCGCTTACGAAAAATCAACGACTACGCCAAACAGCTTCGTGAGGAAGCCACGGCGTAAAGTCAAAGCGACGCTCAGCCATTGGTGCTGGGAGCCGCTTTTTTTGTAAAAAAACTGAAGGTTGAAAGATGAAGATCAGCTAGAAGTATTGTCACCACGCGACTCATGGCGTAATAATTAGTCGTTTACAGCTTCGTAGTTTGAGCTGGCCGCCTACCGTCCGCCAACTATGGGTTGGAACGCGGTGGGCGGACCGGACCGAGCCTGAGAAGCGGTCTCGGCCTCGCTTTGAGCCGGAAAACCACGTCTCAAAGACGCCAGTTTGCTAAGCGGTGAGAGTCGCACCGCTAAGTAAACTCCCACGGCTGAACCCATATTTGGCGGACTCCCGGCTACAGGAGTGCTTGCTAGTAACAGTTGGTTTAGCCACAGGCAGCGGCTGATTTGACAACTAGTCTTCAACTAAGACAATGGTGCTGATAACCATCAACCCGCCGGAGGCAGTCAGGGATGGAGCCAGCTGTGGCGACGGTGTTGGCTGAGGTTTTTTCTCAGCCTACAGCGTGGGACGACTTTGGAGATTTGCGGTTTCGGCAAGGCTTCAAAGCGAACCGGAAGCCCGTTCCTCAGGCTGGAGGTGTTCCCCATAGCAGGCGGAATCCCTGACTGACGCAGGCTCCTGGTTTCACTAGTTCTGGTGGGCAAAACGCTGTCGCTTCGGGAGTCAAGACATTAATTCAACTTTCAACCTTTAGTAAAAAAATAACACCAACCCAAGCCGGGTCGGTGTTATTTTTAATTAGTGGATTACTTCTTTTGTTCGCTACTGTTGGTCATGATGTGGTCGATCAAACCATAATCAACGGCTTCTTGCGCACTCAAGTAGTTGTCCCGTTCAGTGTCTTGGTTCAGACGTTCAACGGGTTGACCGGAGTTTTCAGCCAAAATCTTGTTGATCAATTCACGCGTCTTCAAGATTTCACGCGCGGCAATTTCAATTTCAGTTTGTTGCCCTTGTGCACCACCGGATGGTTGGTGAATCATGACTTGGGCGTGTGGCAATGCAAAACGCTTGCCCTTAGTCCCGGATGAAGCCAAGACACTGGCCATGGAAGCTGCCATCCCTAACGTAATCGTTTGGACGTCGGATTGGATGAAGTTCATGGTATCGTAAATGGCCAAGCCGGAAGAAACCACACCACCTGGTGAGTTGATGTACAGCGAAATGTCCTTAGTGGAGTCTTGAGCGTCCAAGAAGAGCAATTGCGCAATGATGGCGTTTGCCATGTCATCTTCGATTGGGCCAGATAACATAATGATCCGGTCTTTTAAGAGTCGTGAATAGATATCATAGGCCCGTTCGCCACGGGATGATTGTTCAATAACTGTTGGTACTAAATTCATGACTAGATAGCCTCCCTTATTAACTATTGAATGGCTAGCGTTTCGCTAACATGTTGTTAGTGTACCGCTATGGTCAAAGTAGGTCAAACAATATGACTTACCATTTAGGCCAGAACCAATTAACTAAAACCATCATAACAGAGTTTGGCCAAACGTCACGTATTCTGTCAGTCGAATGGGGAGAGTGCTAAGTCAATGGATGCTACTGGAAATGATGTGAGGTAGGTGCGGGCGTTAAAAATAAAATTAAAAAGCGCTAGTGATCGGCCTACCCACCGGGTGCCAGTCCCCTAGGCGGTGAACGACAGGCGGCCAGTCCAGCCCTGTCAGTGGATGCGTTTCAGCCGGTCAAAAAGTTTGTTCACCCAACTTAGGCGACCACTTACGCTGGTTAGCTGACCAGTCACGTCAGCGATATTTATTTTTGCCAGCGGGTATGGTTTACTTAGAACAACGAAAGGGGGTGGCGATTTGAAAATCCAGGTGGAAGTTGACGAAACGGCGGTCGAGCCGGAGGTGACCATTCGCGCGGCAGCCAATACGGACGTGAGTCAATTGGTGGCGGCGCTAGAAGCAGTCAGTGTGGCGGCTAAGCGCTTAACATTGCGACAGCGCGGGCAAAGCTATCAGGTGGTCGTCGGCAGCATTTTATTTCTGGAAGCGGCTGATCACCAGGTCATGGTCCACACGGCCGATGAGGTGTACGTGACGCGGCAGCCGTTGTACGAGCTGGCCGACGCGTTACCCACGACCTTCCAACGGGTTTCCAAGTCTGCCATTCTCAATCGCGAGCAGATTTTATCGTTGACCAAGTCCGTCACGGGGAATCTGGTAAAATTTCAAAACTCACACAAGCAACTCTACGTGTCGCGGCGCTACTACAAGGCGCTCAGGGAGGCACTAGAACGAGAGGGGTAAGACAAATGTATCGAAATTGGTTTTGGGGTGTCTTCCTGGTTTTGGCGGCCGGTATTTTAATTACGAGCCAACTGGGAATCTTCACCTATCACATTGGTTTTTGGACCTTATTGCTGGCAATGTTTTTAGTGGCCGCCTTTGTGGAGAGTCTGATTCACGTCGCGGTAGGCGGGATGGTGTTCTCGCTGGCATTTTTGGCTATCATCTTCGCTAAACCGCTGGGAATCGCCACCTTGGCGCCCTGGACAATTCTCGGGGCGGCGGTGTTACTGACGGCCGGTCTGTCGTTGATCATCAAGCCGCGCTGGCGTTGGCACCACCGTGGTCCGCGGGTCATCGTCAACGGTCAGGACTGGCATCATCGCAAGTGGCACGACTACGACTGGGAGGAAGAGGACGTACAAGACCTGGACGCGTCCGAAATTCTGGTCAACGTGAACAAGAGCAGTAGTATTCGTTACTTGCAATCGCCAGACTTCAAACGCGCCGTGATCAAGGTCTACATGGGCAGCGCCAAGGTCTACTTTGACAACGTCACGGTCAATCCTGATGGTGCTGAAATCGTGGTCGATGATTCTTTCGGTGGCACGGAACTGTTCATTCCGAAGCACTGGAACGTACACCACAACATCAACGCGGGCTTTGGGACAATCGAAGAAAAAGGCACCGCTGAGCCTGACCAGACGGCACCCCAGGTCACGATTCACGGCAACGTTTCCTTCGGTGGGGTGACACTGATTTACGTTTAAGCGAGAAGAAATTTGCGGCGACCCCTTGAATTTATATTCAGCATCAGGTATAGTAATTAGGTGCTCAAAAATACTGATGCTGATTTGCGCCCGTAGTGTAATGGATCGCACGTAAGATTCCGGTTCTTGAAATGGGGGTTCGATTCCCTCCGGGCGCATCAGATAGTCGTAACCGTTGTGGTTGCGGCTTTTTTCGTACAAAAAATGCGTTCACAAGTAGCGTGAGCGCAGGGATTTTCGTGGTTAAATGATGTGGGGTGTTGTCCAAGTGAGCACTAAGCCTTGAGTCGGTCCCAACGATTACGCAGGGGCCGAGCGATCAGTGGTGCGACCAGAATATCTAAAATAAATTCCGGAATCCCGTTGGTCAGCAACGAAATCATCAAGACGTAACCCAAGGTCTGGTTACCCTTAGCGCCAAAAGCAGTGGCAACGGCTGGCGTTTGGTAGAAGAAAAAGACCAGTCCCAGAACTAAGAGGGTGTTGACCAGTGCAGCGCAACCAGCGGCGACTTGCATGGCACGACGTTGCGACCAGTGGCGGTTGCGACCCCAAGTGTAAAGCCCACCGGCAGCCAGGCCCATGAGTAGGCGAGGTAAAATTGAAATCAGCGGGTTGGTAAAAATCAGCGGGGCGACCGGACTAGACGGCCAGGTAAAGGCGCGGACAAAGGTGATCAGCCCCCAAAAGCCGCCAATGACCAGGCCATCTTTAGGTCCCAGGGCGGTCCCAGCAACGATGACGGTCAAGCCAATTAAGGTCATGCTGAAGGGCCCCAGGGGGACGTAGCCGAGAAAGGGAATAATATTTTGAAGCAAAACAATCGCCATTAATAATGCGTCAACGACCAGGCGAAAAGTCTTATGTCGCGTCATTGCGGAAACCTCCAGGAAAAGTTAATGTCGTTATTATAGCATGAATGTTCGCGTAAAAATGAAAAACTGCCTTGTATTTTTATTCAAAATCAGTTATAGTAGTCAAGGTGTTGTTCATAACAAGTTTTATGCGCCCGTAGTGTAATGGATCGCACGTAAGATTCCGGTTCTTGAAATGGGGGTTCGATTCCCTCCGGGCGCATCAAATAAAAGCAAAGAAGTCGTCGTCCACGGGTAACCGTGTGGCGGCGATTTTTTTGCGCTCACGGCGCGGCCTCGAAACCGTACTGTGGTCAGCTCCTTGCCATTTGCCCCCAGCGAGCAACGCCCATTTGGCAAGCGGCAGGTGGCCGGTTCAAAGTCAGAGCGCAGTCCCCCAATAACCAAGCAACTGCTGGTCCAGTGACCTTAACGTTTCAGTTTCTTCTATTGTAAGGGCTTACATAAATTAACGGTCTGAATTACTTGCTAAAGGACGAGCATGGGCTTATACTATTAATCGTAAAAGGTTGGCTCTGGTTGGCCTTAAATTTTTTGACCAGGGTGGGCGTTTATCAGCCACCTTAGGTCGGTTATCGTCCCACTAGGAGGTAAGCAGGATGCATGAAGATTGGCAGTGGGTGGATGCAATTATGCCCCAGATGGTCGGGAAACTGACCAGCCGCTTCCGTGTTCTGCAGGGTGTTGCCCGCCTCCAACCCGTGGGGCGGCGGACGTTAGCCACCAAGCTAGCGTGCTCCGAACGAACGGTCCGCACGACCACGGATGCCTTGGCAGATCTCGGATTTATCCAAATGTCTGTCCGGGGGATGCAGATTACGGCCGCTGGACAGCGGGTCTTGCGCGGCTTGACACCAGTCATGAATGATTTGGCTGGGCGACAGCAGCAAGAACGGGAACTGGCACAACGGTTGGGCATTGCCCATTGTACGATTGTACCGGGTGATAGTACTGCCACCAACGGGTCGTTAGATGCCTTGGCTCAGGCTGCTGGGCAGGTGTTGATGGACCAGATACCGAGTGGCCGCAGTACGGTCGCCGTCATGGGTGGGCACACGTTGGCCACCGTCGCGGATGCGTTGACACCAGCCTTGGCGGCGAACCGGGAGCTGTTGTTCGTGCCTGCCCGTGGTGGGGTCGGTGAATCACCCGCCATTCAGGCCAACACGGTCGCGGCCACGATGGCGGAACGTACCAACAGCGCGTTTCGACAATTGTATGTGCCGGAGCAGCTAAACAGTGCCACCTACAAATCGTTATTCGCGGAACCAGCGATTCATGAAGTTTTACAGCTGATTGCGCAGAGTAACGTGGTCATTCACGGTATCGGTCAGGCATTTGTCATGGCCGAACGGCGCCACATGGATCCACATGTGATTGCCGATTTATCGGCCGCCCATGCCGTGGGTGAGGCCTTTGGTTATTTCTATGATGATCAGGGCCACGTCGTCAGCAAGTTCCCCCGAATCGGGCTGGAAATTGGCGACTTAGCCGCTAAACAATTAGTCATCGCCGTTGCCGGTGGTGCCGAAAAGGGAGCTGCGATTGCGGCTTACATGCGTTTAGCGCCAGCACAGACTTGGTTAATAACTGATGAAGGTGCTGCTGACTTTGTTTTAAAAAAGTGATACAATGAACATGTATTGCTTTTTAAAAAAATTATCTTTGTTTGCTTCCTGAAGGAGGAAATCACAGTATGACTGTAAAGATTGGTATTAATGGTTTCGGACGTATCGGCCGTTTGGCTTTCAAGCGGATTCACGAACTCCACTCAAGTGACATCGAAGTTGTTGCCATCAACGATTTGACGACACCTTCAATGTTAGCTTACCTGTTGAAGTATGACTCAACTCATGGCCGTTTCCCTGGCGAAGTTTCCGCTACGGACAAGGGCATCGTGGTTGACGGTAAGGAATACCCTGTTTACGCTGAACCAAAGGCTCAAGACATTCCTTGGGTTAAGAATGACGGTGTTGACTTCGTTCTCGAATGTACCGGTTTCTACACTTCCGAAGAAAAGGCTCACGCCCACATCGATGCTGGTGTTAAGCGGGTATTAGTATCTGCTCCAGCCGGTGCCGTTACGACGGTTGTGCCTGGTGTTAACTTGGATGCCTTAAGCAAGGACGATGTAATCGTTTCTGCTGGTTCTTGCACCACGAACTGCTTGGCACCAATGGCTTACTTCATGAACAAGGAATTCGGTATCAAGGCTGGTACGATGACCACTATTCATGCCTTCACTGCTACCCAACAAATCTTGGATGGCCCTCGTGGCAAGAAGATGCGGAACAACCGTACTGCCAGTGTTAACACGATTCCTCACTCAACTGGTGCCGCTAAGGCTATCGGTTTAGTTATCCCTGACTTGAAGGGTAAGTTACAAGGCCACGCACAACGTGTTCCTTTGACTGACGGTTCTTTAACTGAATTAGTGACTGTTCTGGACAAGAAGGTTACTGCTGACGAAATCAACGACGCTATGAAGAAGCACACTGAAGGTAACGAAGCCTTCGGTTACAACGCCGACGAAATCGTTTCTTCAGACATCATCGATGATGATCACGGTTCTGTCTTTGACCCAACCCAAACTGAAGTTACGACTAACGGTGACACCCAACTTGTCAAGACTGTTGCTTGGTACGACAACGAATGGGGCTTCACTTGCAACATGGTTCGGACGTTATTGCACTTCGCAACTCTTTAATCCGACAGTTGCCACAAGCTTTTAAATAGACTCACGAACGCGGCGGAGGGAGGAATTTCTTCGCTGCGTTTTTTGTAAAAAATTGCATAAGTCCTTTGAAATTCAGAGGTAAGTGCTGTATATTGTGAAAGTAATCTTTTAATAGATATTACTCAAGGAGGATTTCAGAATTGGCTAAATTAACAGTTTCTGATTTAGACTTAAAGGGCAAAAAAGTCCTGATGCGGGTCGACTTTAACGTCCCAATCAAAGACGGTGTGATTGGTAACGATAACCGTATCGTTGCGGCATTACCAACGATCAAGTACGTAATCGAACATGGTGGCAAGGCCATCCTCTTATCTCACTTAGGTCGGATCAAGAAGGAAGACGACAAGCCAGGTTTGTCCATGCGCCCAGTCGCAGAACGTCTGTCCAACTTGTTAAACAAGCCAGTTACATTCGTTCCAACCACTGAAGGCAAGCAGCTTGAAGATGCCATTGATGGCTTGAACGACGGCGATGTCTTGGTAATGGAAAACACCCGTTACGAAGATGTTAAAGACGGCGAATACGTTAAGCGTGAATCCGGTAACGACCCTGAATTGGGCAAGTACTGGGCTTCATTGGGTGATGTCTTCGTTAACGATGCCTTCGGGACGGCTCACCGTTCTCACGCATCTAACGCCGGAATCGCTGCCAACATGGCCCAAACGGCTGCTGGCTTCTTGATGGAAAAGGAAATCAAGTTCATCGGGGGTGCCGTTGACAACCCTGAACACCCATTCGTTGCTATCTTGGGTGGTGCTAAGGTTTCTGACAAGATCGGTGTGATCGATAACCTGTTAGCCAAGGCTGACAAGATCCTTATCGGTGGTGGGATGACTTACACGTTCTACGCTGCTAAGGGCATCAAGATTGGGAACTCCCTGGTCGAAAAAGACAAGATCGACTTAGCCAAGGAAATCTTGGACAAGGCCGGCGACAAGTTAGTCTTGCCAGTGGACTCCGTTGTTGCTGAAAAGTTTGACAATGATGCCCCTCACAAGACGGTCGAAGGCGACGTTCCTGATGGCTACATGGCCTTAGATATCGGACCAAAGTCCATTGCCGAATTTGAAGACGTTTTGAAGTCTGCTAAGACGGTTGTTTGGAACGGCCCAATGGGTGTCTTTGAAATGAGCAACTACGCCGAAGGTACCTTGGAAATCGGTAAGTTCTTAGGAACTTTGACTGAAGCCAAGACGATTGTCGGTGGTGGTGACTCAACTGCCGCTGTCCAACAACTGGGTGTGGCTGACAAATTGTCCCACATTTCTACTGGTGGTGGTGCTTCTCTTGAATACCTTGAAGGGAAGACCTTACCAGGAATTGCCGCAATTTCTGATAAGTAAATTTGTAAAGAGCTGTGGTGGTCGTCATCACAGCTTTTTATGCTTAAGCTCGTCAATCGGTAAGGGTTTTCGCTGGCTAATCTAGTGGGAATTCGGTAAGATGATGAGCGTAGTCAATTTATTTTTAGAAAGGGTGGATTAGGTTGCGGATACCACTCATTGCTGGTAACTGGAAAATGAACAAAACGGTAACGGAAGCGCGTAGTTTCGTGGAAGCTGTGCAGGGCAAGTTACCGGCTGCGGACGTCGTGGAAACGGCGATTGCCGCGCCAGCGTTATTTTTACAGACCATGTTGGATGCCAACCAGGAAAATGTCCTGAGAATTGGCGCAGAGGCTTGTTACTACGAAGATGAAGGAGCTTACACGGGCGAGACCAGCCCCAAGGCCCTTCATGCGATGGGGATTCCTTACACCATCGTGGGCCACTCCGAACGGCGGCGTTACTTCAACGAAACGGACGATGTCATTAACCGGAAAGTCCAAGCGGTTTTCCGCAATGGCATGACGCCCATCGTTTGTTGTGACGAAACCATGGGGCGGCGTGAATCCGGTGAAAAAATTCACTGGGTCGTCAACCAAGTTTCAGCAGCGCTTAAGGGCGTTAGTTCAGCCGATGCGGCCAAGATTGTGATTGCCTATGAACCCAGCTGGGCGATTGGCAGTGGCACGTCGGCATCGACGGACCAAGCCGAAGAGGGCTGTTACCTGATCCGCCAGACGTTAGCTGATATCTATTCAGATGAATTGGCTAACGGCGTCCGGATTTTGTATGGTGGTAGCGTGAAACCTGACAATATTGCCGGCTTAATGGCCAAGGACAACGTTGATGGGGTGCTCGCTGGCGGGTCTAGTTTGGATGAAAACTCTTTCATTCAGCTCGCGAACTATCAAAATTTGTAATTCGGGCAAAATATAATTGAAAGTTCAATGTTAAACTTATAGAATAAAGCATGGGATTGTTGTTTGTTCCCGTGAAGCCAAACACTCATAAGGAGAGAATACAAAAAATGTCTATTATTTCTGATATTTACGCACGCGAAGTCTTAGATTCTCGTGGTAACCCAACTGTTGAAGTTGAACTTTACACTGAAGCCGGTGCTATGGGCAGGGGAATCGTTCCTTCTGGTGCCTCAACCGGTGAACACGAAGCCGTTGAACTTCGTGATGGCGACAAGAGTCGTTTCATGGGTAAGGGTGTTACTAAGGCTGTTGACAACGTAAACAACATCATCGCCAAGGAAATCGTTGGCTACGATGTTACCGACCAACGGGCCATTGACCAAGCCATGATCGACTTGGACGGTACGCCAAACAAGGGTAAGTTAGGTGCTAACGCTATCTTAGGTGTTTCCTTAGCTGCTGCCCGGGCTGCTGCTGACGAATTAGGCCAACCTCTGTACAACTACTTAGGCGGCTTCAACGGCCACGTCCTTCCTACGCCAATGATGAACGTTATCAACGGTGGGAAGCACGCCAACAACAAGGTTGATTTCCAAGAATTCATGATTATGCCTGTTGGTGCCAAGACTGTCAAGGAAGCTATCCGGATGGGTTCAGAAACGTTCCACAACTTGAAGAACTTGTTGAACGAAAAGGGCTACTCCACGGCCGTTGGTGATGAAGGTGGGTTTGCACCTGACCTGAAGAACAACGAAGAACCATTCGAAATCTTAGTTGAAGCTATCAAGAACGCCGGCTACGTACCTGGTAAGGACGTTGCTATCGCCTTTGACTGTGCCTCATCAGAATTCTACAATGCCGACACCAAGAAGTACGAACTTAAGGGTGACGGTAAGGAATACACTGCCGAAGAATTTGTTAGCTTGCTGGAAAGCATCGTTGACAAGTACCCAGTTGTTTCCATCGAAGATCCTCTGGACGAAAACGAATGGGAAGACTGGCAAATGGCTACTGAACGCTTGGGCAAGAAGGTTCAAATCGTTGGTGATGACTTATTCGTTACGAACACGGACTACTTGGCTAAGGGTATCAAGATGGGCGTTGCCAACTCTATCTTAATCAAGCTGAACCAAATCGGGACTTTGACTGAAACTGTTGAAGCCGTTGAAATGGCTAAGCAAGCTGGTTACACGGCTGTTATCTCTCACCGTTCTGGTGAAACTGAAGATACGACTATCGCTGACTTGGTTGTGGCCTTAAACGCTGGCCAAATCAAGACTGGTTCTATGAGCCGTGGCGAACGTATCGCTAAGTACAACCAATTAATGCGGATCGAAGACCAATTAGGTAAGACTTCCGAATACAAGGGGATTCACTCCTTCTACAACTTGAACGAAGATGCGCGTTTAGCCATCGTCAACAAGTAATTAAATGTGAATACTGAGAAGCAGGTCCAGTGATGGGCTTGCTTCTTTTTTTTCGGAAAAATAAAAATTTTCGGCCATTTTCTACGGAGTTAACTTTAACGAGGGGGAATTGACGATGAAAATTTTGAAAAGCATGGGAATCATTGTGTTGGTCGTGACGGGCGTTTCTTTGGGGCTGGGGTCGGTTTCGGCTTTGGCTGCAGAACCTTGGGAGACGGATTATGATTTTGAGATTACACATATAATTACTGGAATAAATGAAGATGGCGGAGAAAATAGAATTGAGATAGTCCATACGCAGCGGGCTAAAGTGAAAGAACAGGTGGAGAAAATTCCTCAGTTTTCTGGTTTTTACTCGCCTGGTTTTATAGTTGGCAAAGCACATTTGGCTACCAAAAAGATTTCACGACGTTATGAAGGCGGTCGGGTACCGGCTACGGTGATGTTGATGTTTGTCGATACAAAAGACAAAGTGATTAATGAGCGGGAAGCCCAGGGGGCATTAACACTTGGTGGTAAAGTAAATCTACTTCCGCCGTCAGGATATAAGCTAGTTCATTCAGAAGATGTGAGTCGAATTGTTCTTGCCAAGCATGAAGAATGGCATATTTCGGTTCAATCAGTTAGTGGGTCAGGGACCTCTGCAGATGGAAATAATTCTAATCAATTGGCGAAACCAGATTCCAAGCCAAATTTAGATGCAAATTCGAAGCCAGACTTGCCTCAACCACAACCGGATAAGATAAATCCCGCACCAAGCACCAAACCACAACCGGTAGATCCAACACCGGAAATTCCTAAGCCACAGCCAGTGCCGAACCCAGCAAAGCCACAACCTAGCAAACCTACGGCGCCGACACTGCCAACTTCACCAACACCCCAGCCGCAACCGGCAACGCTACCAACCCAACCGGTCGTCTTACATCCAGCACTACCAGCAAATCCAACGCACCATTCACTAACCACTAACCTGCCAGCGGCTACCAAACCGCGGCCGTGGGCGCATCATTCGGCGGTAGACCTGTGGGAAGCGGCACCCGATACCGCAGCTGACACGGCCACCACACCGTCTCAGGCGACTGACCATCCGCATACTAGCCCAGTGACCAGTAATCATCATCAGGCAGCCCATGCGGCTAATCAACCCTCAGCGGCGTCGGCCCCGGCTAAGTCGCCGGCAAAAACACCGTCAGCAGCCAAACGTCTGCCCCAAACCAACGACCGTCCCAACGGGCTAGCCATCGCCATCGGCAGTCTGCTCCTCAGTTTTACCGGAATTTGGCGTAACCGGCGAATTCATCAGTAGGTCTGTGCCAATCTGTGCTAAACTGGTATTTAGACTTTAAAAACTGTGGAGGAATCGCCTAATGAAACGAAAGCAACGGACCCAACATGATTTTACCCGACTCAACGCCATCTTCTTCGGAAGTATCGTGGGGTTATTGGCCGGGGCCGTCGTAAGCACGTTTCGGTTAGCTATTGAACATTTACTTAAACTCATGCAAAGCCTGTACGGTTGGTTTGGCCAGAATCCAGTGTGGCTGATTCCCTGGGCTTTATTGTTGGTCGCCGTGGCAGTTCTGATTGGCCATTGGACCAAGCAAACGCCCATGATCAAAGGGTCGGGGATTCCCCAAGTTGAAGGCCAGTTGGCCGGTGAGATGGACTACGCGTGGTGGCCCGTCCTCTGGAAGAAGTTTGTCAGTGGGATTTTAGGCATTGGTTCCGGTCTATTCCTCGGTCGGGAAGGCCCGTCGATTCAATTAGGCGGGACCGTGGCTCAGGGGGTCGCTGAAGGCTTTCGGTTCAAGGGTAGCCAGCGTCGCCTATTGATTGCTGGCGGGGCTGCTGCCGGGCTATCAGCGGCCTTTAACGCGCCCATCGCCTCGACACTCTTCATTTTGGAAGAAGTGTATCACAACTTCTCGACGCTGGTTTGGTTGACGTCACTGACTAGCGCTGTGGTGGCTAATTTCGTGTCTAACGAAGTTTTCGGGCTGACCCCAGTGCTACACATTAATTACCAACACGCGCTACCACTGCGCTATTACGGGCTGCTATTGCTCTTGGGCGTGGGGTTAGGCCTGTTGGGGTATGCCTACCAATGGGTGACGCTGCGTGGTGCGAGTTGGTACGCCAAATTACGGTGGTTACCGCAACATTTAGACGGCATTATTCCCTTTCTCTTGGTGATTCCGATTGGCTTATTGTGGCCGGTCGCCTTGGGTGGGGGAAACGGGATGATCGTCCTGTTTGCCAAACACACGCCGCTACTGATTCCGCTGATTGGCTACTTTATCTTGCGGTTTTGCTTCTCGACCATTAGCTACAGTTCCGGGCTTCCCGGCGGCATCTTCTTGCCTATTCTGGCATTAGGGGCCTTACTGGGCGCGATTGGCGCGCGCATTTTTGTGGCCGTGGGGTGGTTACCGTCGATCTACGTGGCTAACTTGATTATTTATGCCATGGCCGGGTACTTTGCCGGCATCTCTAAGGCGCCATTTACCGCGATTTTACTGATCACCGAAATGGTCGGGACCTTGCATCACCTCATGCCGCTGGCAGTGGTGGCCATCGTAGCCTACATCACGGTCGATGTCTTGGGTGGAGCACCTATTTACGAAGCCATGCTGGAACAGATGGTCAAACCTGCCGAGGCGAAAGACGTGGGGCCAACTGACCGACTGGAATTTGCGGTCAACGAGGGTACCGTCTTAGTTGGTCAGCAGGTGCGCGACATCGTGTGGCCCACTGGCTCGTTGTTGGTCAGCGTTCGCCGCGGAGAACGGTCAGTGATTCCGCACGGCGATACCATCTTGCGCGCGGGCGACAGTTTGGTGATTTTTACCTACCAAAATAATCGTGCTTACGTCCGACAACAGCTTACCCACTTAAACGATTCTTCGAAGCAATTGCCCGATTAGGTGAGCGGGGGGCTGGTAAAAAGTGGCCGACTATGATAAATTGGTAAGGTATAGTTAGACCTATTAGACCTATTCGATAGGTAGGAGGCAAATTCGTGTATAACTTTTTAATGACCTGTATCTTAATTGTCGCTGTGTTGATCATCATCGCAGTCATGATGCAACCAGCCAAGACTAATGACGCATTATCCGCTTTATCTGGTGGTGCGGATGATTTATTTGCAAAGGCTAAGCCCCGTGGGTTTGAAGCTTTCATGCAAAAGGTCACAGTCGTTTTAGGCGCCCTATTCTTTGGGCTGGCAATGGCTTTAGTTTATTTATCTTCACACTAGAGTAAAATGTAGGCCCTCCTGTTTTTCGTTACAGGGGGCTTTTTTACAGAATAATGTTAATATTGCGGAAAGTGGTGGTTTTACATGATTCGAAAACCAGCCCCGCTCTTCTTTGAAGAGGGGCCTAACGCAGTAATCTTACTGCACGCTTATTCCGGAAGTTCCAATGATATGCGGATCTTAGCACGGCGCTTACAAAGCGAAAAGTATACCGTGCTGGCACCGATTTTTACCGGTCACGCCACTGGTGACCCCGCCGACATTTTGCGGTTAGGGTCGCCCAAGCAATGGTGGCAGGATACGCAAGACGCTATTGCCAAGTTACGGCAAAGTGGCTATCAACGGATCGCTATCTTTGGTTTGTCACTCGGCGGGCTGTTCGCGACCCGGGCACTGCAGGAATACCCAGAGCTGCTGGGTGGTGGGACGATTGCCTCCCCCGTCATCTTCCGGGGACAGACCAATGTGCCCGCGTCGTTCATCCAAATGGCGCAGGCGACTTACCGGGAGCAAAACATTACTGGCGCTGATCAAGCGCAACGCGTGGCCTGGTTAAAGGACCACTTGGATGCTCAATTGACGGCGATCCAAGCGTTTACGGACACGACAGCGACACATTTAGACCGGATCAAGCAGCGCGTCTTCATTGCCCAAGGGGATCACGATCAAATGATCGATCCGCGGTCGGGCCAATGGTTAGCGGACGCCTATCCAGCCAATCAAACAGATTTTCATGAGTACCCGGGGGCCGGCCACGTGTTGACCGTCAACTCGGCCCACCATGCCTTAGAAACGGACATTTTAGCTTATCTCCAAACAATCTTTTAAATAACGAGGAATCGATAGTGCAAGATAATACATTAAAAACAGACTTAACAGCTTTCTTCCGGGCACATTCGGAACAAAGCTACACAGTAGAAGACATTTCTGACGCACTCCATTACCACGGTTCAGCGGCTTTCAAGCTGATCGTGCAGGAGCTAGCGCAATTGGAACGCGACGGGTTGGTTCAAGTGACCGACCACGGCCATTTCCAACTGGACCCAAGCCAACGGACATTGACCGGGATTTTCCACGGCAATGACAAGGGCTTTGGTTTCGTGGCATATGATGAAAATAAGGTCGAACCGGACGCTTATATTGCACCCAACAATACGTTGCGGGCATTGAATGGCGATACCGTTAAGATTGAAATCATTCGCGCGGGCGATCCGCGTAGTGGCAAGGGGCCTGAAGGTAAGGTCACCGAAATTGTTGAACACCACTACGAACAAGTCGTCGGTGAATTCTTCAAGACTGACGATGACAACGGCTATTTGGGCCAAGTGCGGTTAACCGACAAGAAGGTCATGAAGTACAAGTTCTACGTGACCGCTGTCGGCTTGAACCCGACGCCGGGTGAAGTTGTGACCGCGGAAATCACTGAATACCCGAGTGCTGAGCATCCCGACGCGATGGTGGGGATTGCCAAGCAGGTCATCGGGAGCGTTGATGACCCCGGTATCGATATTTTACAAATCGTGTACCAACACAACATTCCGTCTGAATTCCCTGAAGAGGTCATGCAGGCCGCTGATGAGATTCCAGATCACGTCTTGCCAGAAGAAATGGCCGGTCGTGAAGACATCACCAACCAAGACCTGGTCACCATTGATGGCGAGTCTTCCAAAGACTTGGATGATGCCGTGACGGTTTGGAAATTACCAAATGGCAATTACCACTTAGGGGTCCACATCGCGGACGTTTCCCACTACGTCAAGGAAGATTCTATTCTGGACAAGGAAGCTTACAAGCGGGGGACCAGTGTTTACTTGACCGACCGGGTCATTCCAATGTTGCCACGGCGCCTGTCCAACGGAATTTGCTCGTTAAACGAGGGCGAATTACGGTTGTGCATGAGCTGTGACATGGAAATCGATGAATCCGGGAACGTGGTTAAGCACCGGATTCACCCATCCGTAATGCGCTCAAAGGCTCGGATGACCTACACGGCCGTCAACCAAATTTTGGAAGCTCACGACCCAGTCACGATGGACCGTTACAAGGAACTCGTGCCAATGTTTGAAGCCATGGGCGAATTGCACAAAATCTTGGTCAAGCACCGGAAGCGGCGGGGGGCCATTGATTTTGACGACCGCGAAGCTGAAATCATCGTCGACGACAAGGGTCACGCCATTGACGTGAAATTGCGGACTCGTGGTGTGGCAGAACGGCTGATTGAATCCTTCATGTTGGCTGCCAACGAAACGGTTGCGGAACACTACTTCCGCGCCAAGGTGCCATTCTTATACCGGGTCCACGAAACGCCAGATGGCGACCGGGTCCGGAGCTTCTTCGAATTCTTAACGGCCTTCGGAATCAACGTTAAGGGTGACCCGAACCACTTGCGGCCAAAGATGTTACAAGGCATCTTAAAGCAAGTTGCCGGCAAGCCAGAAGAAGCCATGGTTTCCGTGATGATGTTACGGAGCTTGAAGCAGGCGCGTTACGCTGACCAATCCCTGGGTCACTTCGGGTTGGGCGCGGAATTCTACACCCACTTCACGTCACCAATTCGGCGGTACCCAGATACCATGGTGCACCGGATGATCCATTACTACGAAGACCACGGTACCGGTCAGGCAAGCAAGGAAAAGTTTGCCCCAATCCTGGAAGAAATCGGGGTCCACACGTCCGAAATGGAACGGCGCTCCATCGATGCTGAGCGGGATACCAACGACATGAAGATGGCCGAATACATGGCTGATCACGTCGGCGAAGAATTTGACGCCGTAGTTAGTTCCGTCATGAAGTTCGGGATGTTCGTCGAATTGCCGAACACCATCGAAGGGCTGATTCACATCAGTCGGATGAAGGATGACTACTACGAATACGTCGAAAAGTACTTGGCCTTAGTCGGTCGCAACACGCGGCGGACGTACCGAATCGGTCAAGAGATTCGGGTCAAGGTCGTCCACGTCGACAAGGAACAAAGTGAAATCGACTTTGATTTATTAAATCCAGAAAGTGCCCCAACCAGTGACTTACTGCCACACCGGGAACACCGGTCACGTGGGGGCAATTTCCACGGACGGAATAACAATAACCATGGGAACAACAACCATGGTGGGGGTAACCGGAACGGTGGCAATCACCGCAATGGGAATCAACGATCAACGAATTCACGCGGCGGCAATAATAGCCAGCACCGGGGGAACAACCACGGTGGTGGACAACACCGCAACAATTCACAAGGTGATCGGCACTAAGCGAGGTGACTGAACTTGGCTAAGAAAAAGACCAAGAAAACACCAGATAACGTTTTAGCGCAAAACCGTAAGGCCCGGCATGATTATGCGGTCACGGATACGATTGAGGCGGGGATCGTCTTGACCGGGACCGAAATCAAGTCATTGCGCGCTCGACGGGTTAACCTGCAAGACGGCTTCGCCCAGGTGCGCAACAATGAGGCGTGGTTGATGAACGTGCACATCAGTGAATACGTTCAGGGAAACCGGTTCAATCACGATCCCCTGCGGAACCGGAAGCTGCTCTTACACAAGAAGGAAATTCGGCGCTTAGGTCAGGCCACGATGGATAAAGGGGTCACCCTGATTCCGTTGCGGATGTACCTGAAGCACGGCTTTGCAAAAGTGTTGATCGGCGTGGCCCATGGGAAGCGCGAGTATGATAAGCGTGAAACCATCAAGCGGCGAGAACAAGACCGGCAAATTGCGCGGGTCATGAAACGTTACTAGTTAAAACAAAAGGGGATAGCTGAACTTGGTTGGTTCGGCTGTCCTCTTTTACATAAAAATAGGTATTGGTATTTTGGGAGGTTAATAGGATGACAACGACACCAAAAATTCAGGTGACGGACCTGCACAAGGCATTTGGCGACAACGAGGTGTTAAAAGGCATTGATCTCAGTGTGCAACCCCAAGAAGTTTTGTGTCTGATTGGGCCGTCTGGTTCTGGGAAGAGTACCTTTTTGCGCTGCTTAAATGGCTTGGAAAAAGTGACTAGCGGTGAGGTGCTGGTGGAAGGCCAACGGGTTGGTGACCCCAAGGTCGATTTGAACCGGATTCGGGAAAACATCGGCATGGTCTTTCAACATTTCAATCTCTTTCCCCATCTCTCCGTGCTCCAAAACGTCACGCTGGGCCCCGTGCAGTTGAAGGGCTTGAGCAAGGCAGACGCCAAGGTGCGGGCCGAAAAATTGCTTACGCAGGTGGGCTTAGCGGATAAGGCCAACGCGATGCCACACGCCTTGTCCGGTGGCCAGCAACAACGGGTGGCCATTGCCCGGGCGTTGGCCATGGAACCGGAGATCATGTTGTTTGACGAACCCACGTCGGCATTGGATCCGGAAATGGTCGGGGATGTCTTGCAAGTCATGCAGGACCTAGCCGAAGGGGGGATGACGATGGTCGTCGTGACCCACGAAATGGGTTTTGCCAAGAACGTGGCCGACCGAGTCGCCTTCATGGACGATGGCATCATCCAAGAGGCCGGGACCCCCAGTGAAGTATTCGACCATCCGCAAAATCCGCGGACCCAAGAATTTTTGAATAAAGTGTTGAACGTGTAGAACACTTGCTGCAGGTAAGTGAATCTGTGGTATGGGCACGTCTGGGATAATAATTCCGGGCGTGTTTTTTTAGTTAACCGGAAAAACCGGTAAACGTACTGGTGGCGGGGATGCTGGCTACTAGTCGGCCTCAATATTATCACTTGATAAAAATTGTGAGTAAAAGTAGTTGGAATTGTTAATGAATCGTGCTACTATGTGATAGGTGAATATGGTAACTAGTATACAGATTAACTTTTATCAATTGAGATAGCTGACAGTTGTCAAATTGATGCGTGATTTGGGACTAGTACTGGCAGAATAGAAGACGGTTGCCGGACATTGACTAGGTCGACGCCGCTGCGAACATCCACTTTTTTTAAAGCGCTTACTGTCACGGTGAGACGCTGCAAGGTAAATCGCTACACGTTGAGGGGGGCTAACTATGAAATGGCAAGCAGCAACACTACTTTTAGGTTTAACAATTGGGATGGGACAACCAGTCAGTCAGGTGATCACGCCGCACCAACCGGCTGTCATCACCGCCAGAGCAGCAACGACCGATGAGATTCAGTACCAAGGCGACTATGGCAGCGTTCACTGGTATTTGACGACGGCGGGGGACCTGCATTTAGGGGCAGGGACTTTGGCAGAGACACCGGTGAATACCAATAATATTGGGCAGTTCAATACCCAAATTGCGTTGCAACAAGAGACTAGTCCTACTGAGACGGAGATCAAAGCAGCTGGAAAGTTAGTCAAGCGGGTGATTCTAGATGGGACAGTGAAGACCGTGGCCAATGCTGGTGCTCTCTTTAGTCAGATGCCGAATGTCCAAGAATTTGTAAACTTGAATCAGCTGAATACTTCCGCGGCGACGGATATGCACAGTATGTTTTATCAGGATAGTGCAGTGACCAGCCTGGATGTCTCTCACTTTGATACGAGTCATGTAACGCAAATGTTTGGGATGTTCGGTGAAGCGTCATCATTAGCAAATCTGGACGTATCTAATTTTAATACAGATAATGTTGACAGCGCTAACACGATGTTTGCGGGAACAAAAAGTTTAAATGAAATTAATTTTGAAAATGGAACGTTTAGCAAACTAAGTAGCACGATGTATATGTTTGGTCGCTCTGGCGTTTCAGTAATCAATTTGAGGAGTGTTGCCTCGACGGCGAAATTGAGTGCTGATATTTTTAATTATTCAAACAATATTCAACAAATTACCTTCGGACCTCAAGCTAATTTTGCGTCTAGTTCAAATTTAAATGCTGCCCAGGAAATTCCAGGCGAATTCACCGGCTTATGGCAAGCAGTCGGTTCGGGAACTCGCCAGAATCCATTAGGCCAGGAGTTCACGACAGGTAAGGCCATCACTGACTTATACAATGGCAAAGACAATCCAACCGGCGTCGAGACCTATGTTTGGCAACCAGTTAATCGGGTTATTGAACCGATCATACCACCAGTAACACCGCCGGCGGTCAGTCAAGCACAACCAGTGACGGTCCGTTATCTGGATGAACAGGGCAAGCAACTGGCCAATGACCAGGTCCTGACCGGTGAGTTGGGCGCCAGCTATCAAGCTGACCAGTTGTCCTTTGCGGGCTACCGGTTAAGCAAGACGGACGGCCAGACCAGCGGGACCTTTACCGACCAAGCCCAGACGGTGACCTTCCATTATCAACGGAGCCTCCAATCCGGTGGGGATGCGGCCGGCATTGCGCCGATGGCCAGCGTGGTTTACGCCACCAAAAAGATTGGTCTGTACGCCGGCAAGAACTTTAGCAAGAAGACCGTTAAACACTGGTACAGCAAGCAAAAGCGCACCAAGCGACCGATGTTTGTGGTCACGGGAATCAGTGAATCTAAGCAAGGCAATTTACGCTACAAGGTCCGTGACGTGAACCATCAGTCGAAGACAGCGGGTAAGACCGGGTATATCACGGCCAAGGCCAGCTACGTTGCCCCCGTCTACTACGCCAAGAAGCAAGCCAAGATCAAGGTGTTGGCAACGGGCCTCAACGGCTATCGACAAAAAGCGCTGAAGACCAAGGTCAAGCACTATCGCAAGGGCCAAGTCCTCAAGGTCAAGAAAATCGTGGCTTACAACAAGACTACACGGTTCCAGTTGACCAACGGCCAGTACGTTTCTGCTAATAAGAAATTAGTCATTGTACCCTAAAGCCTGTGTCAATTAAAAATAGCCAACCAGCTAGACGTTAGGTCTGGTTGGTTGGCTATTTGTTTGCCACAAGTTAATCCGATTTATCCTTAGTCCGAAACTGGGCCACGTTACCGGCCGCGGGCGCCCAAACGTGATTATGCAAGGGATTAAAGGCCTTGGATTGGTGCTTGGCCCAACGGTCGAGAATGGCGGCGAGGCAAATGACCAACGCTTCATGATCCGGCTGATCAATGGCTAAAGCAGTGGTGCCGCCGCCCGATTGACTGACTTGATCGATGGTCGCAATCAGGTCGCGGCCGTGGTAAATTTTAAAATGCCCGCTGTTCAGGTTGCCCATGATGATCCAGTTTAACCCCCGGACGAACAGGACTTCGCGAATCACGCCGAAGGTCTTGGCGACGCGGCCGACCGTTTGCCGGTGATAGATCAGGCGAAAGCGGGGGAGGAGGCCCAATGATTCTTGTTTGACTTCAGCCTCGAGTGCCCCCGCAATCGTGTAGACCGACAATACGTCGGCGCGCAGTCCCCATTTACCAACTAACAGATAGCGTGATTGGTTATTCGTATCCCGAATCACGGTCGTGGCCTTCGCCGATAGCGCGGCCTGGTTTAGATACAGTGTACGCATGGGGACCCTCCTTTTTAGTCTGATCGACAAATCTTATTAGCTCCATTCTAACATGTTTCACAAGAAGCTGTTCGATAATATCATTTAGCCAAGCATTATGATAGAATAAAAGGCGAGGTGTTGGGAATGAAACCGTTTATTCATAATGACTGGTGGCCGGTGCTCGAGCCCGAATTTGAGCAAACTTATTATCAACAGTTGCGCCAATTTCTGGTGGAAGAGTATCAGCACTACCGCATCGACCCGGACATGTATCATATTTTTACCGCGTTCGAGTGGACGCCGTTTAGCCAGGTCAAGGTGGTTATCTTGGGTCAAGACCCGTACCACAATCCTGGCCAGGCACACGGCTGTAGCTTCTCGGTTTTACCGGGGACACCGATTCCGCCATCATTACAGAACATTTATAAGGAACTCGAAAGCGACCTGGGCATCAAGCCCGTCCATCATGGTTATTTAGAAAGCTGGGCCAAGCAGGGTGTCTTACTACTGAACTCCGTGTTAACCGTGCGTGACGGCAAGGCCTTCTCCCATCAAGGGAAGGGCTGGGAACGCCTGACTGACGCGGCCATTGCCAAATTATCGGCACGGCCAGAACCGGTGGTGTTTATCCTGTGGGGTAGCGCCGCCCGGTCGAAAATCAGTTTGATCGATACGCAAACCAATATCGTTCTACAGGCGCCTCATCCAAGTCCGTTGTCCGCTTACCGCGGCTTCTTTGGGTCCAAACCATTTTCCAAAACCAACATCGCACTGACATCATTGGGTGAAACGCCCATCGACTGGCAGCTCCCAGAGCACGTTTCCGTCGACGAAGGGCCGCACTCAGCATCTAACCAAGCATAGGTTGAAAGAGAATTGATTCGTGGGATATTTTATGGAGGTCATTATCTATGGAACTTTTTGATAGTCTTAAGCAAAAAATCAATGGACAAAACAAAACCATCGTTTTCCCTGAAGGAGAAGATGCTCGGGTCTTAGGCGCCGCTAGTCGGTTAGCCGCTGACGGTTTGATCAAGTCCGTGGTGCTGGGTAAGCAAAGCGAAATTGAAGCCACTGCCAAGGACAACAACATTGACCTGAGCCCAGTGACCTTACTGGACCCTGAAGCCATTCCAGCTGACCAACACAAGGCCATGTTAGACGCCTTGGTCGCTCGGCGGAAGGGGAAGAATACCCCAGAACAAGCTGCTGAAATGTTAAAGGACCCGAACTACATCGGGACTATGATGGTCTACATGGACCAAGCAGACGGCATGGTTTCTGGTGCCGTTCACGCAACTGGTGATACGGTGCGGCCAGCTTTGCAAATCATTAAGACTAAGGAAGGCGTTCACCGGATCAGTGGGGCCTTCATCATGCAAAAGGGCGACCAACGCTTCGTCTTTGCTGATTGCGCAATCAACATTGAATTGGACGCACCCGGCATGGCTGAAGTGGCCATCGAAAGTGCCCACACGGCCAAAGTCTTTGACATTGACCCGAAGGTTGCTTTGTTAAGCTTCTCCACCAAGGGCTCTGCCAAGGGGGACATGGTCACCAAGGTTCAAGAAGCCACGAAGATTGCTCACGAAACGGCGCCTGATTTGCCATTAGATGGTGAATTACAATTTGATGCCGCCTTCGTCCCAAGTGTTGGTGCCCAAAAAGCGCCAGACTCCAAGGTTGCCGGACATGCTAACGTCTTTGTCTTCCCAGAATTACAATCCGGGAACATTGGCTACAAGATTGCGCAACGCTTTGGCGGCTTCGAAGCCATCGGCCCAATCCTGCAAGGCCTGAACAAGCCAGTTTCTGACTTGTCTCGTGGTTGCAACGAAGAAGACGTTTACAAGGTTGCCATCATTACTGCAGCCCAGTCACTCTAAGGTTCATTTACCGGACACAAATGAATTGCTAAAATAAAAGATACCCGGATTGCTATTTATCAGCAGTCCGGGTATTATTTATCCTGTTAGGAAAATTGGCATCACGCAACTCATGGCATAAAGATTAGTCGTTTACAGCTTCGTGGTGTGTACTGGTCGCCTACCGTCCGCCAAATATGGGTTGGAACGTGTGCCAACAAGCAACTGGATTAATCAATGTTCATCAAAATTGTTTACAATTAACTTAAAAGGCATCACAGAAATTTGTTAAAAAGGGGAAAGCAAGTATGTTTGAAACGACCGTAACGAGTCCAGAACAAACCATGGCGCTAGGCCAAGCATTGGCGCCCGCATTACAACCGCGCGACGTGATTTTGCTTGACGGTGATTTGGGAGCTGGCAAGACCACCTTTACCAAGGGACTGGCCCTCGGTTTGGGCATCAAGCGCAACGTGAAGAGCCCGACCTTTACGATTATTCGGGAATACCAGAGTGGGCGGATTCCGCTGTACCACATGGACGTTTATCGGCTGGAAGACGGCAGTGGCGATGAGCTGGGCCTCGATGAGTACTTCAACGGGGATGGCGTGAACGTTATCGAATGGTCGCAGTTTATTGCCGATGAATTACCCGCACAGTATCTGCGGATCGTCTTTAAACGAGACGATGCGGCCGGGGAAAATCAGCGGAAATTGACGTTCGAACCCGTCGGCGCCCGTTTTGAAAAATTAGTGCAACAGTTGGAGGACAGCCAAAAATGAGTGAAGAAGTCGCAATTCGCTTACCCAATCCCGCCGATGCCCAGCAATTGTTGGCGTTACTCGACCGGCTGCAGCAAGAGAGCGATACGTTTACCCTGGCTGACGCTGATGACCCCATCAGTCCGGCCCAAGAGGCTGATCAGCTGACGCAAATCACTCAAAGTCCGCGGCACCTGTTACTGGTGGCGAGCTTGGGGACTGAACTGTTAGGGGTTTGTTCCATTTCGCCAACGCCTCAGGGCAATGTCGGTGAATTGGGGATTGCCGTGGAGAAAAAATATTGGCACATGGGCATTGGCACGGCCTTGGTCGACGAGGCGCTTTACTGGGCGGACACGGCCAGCGCGCTGCAAGCCATCGGTCTCATCGTGCAGACCCGCAACGTGGCGGCGATGAAGCTGTACCAGAAGCTAGGTTTCACCCGAACTGCGACGCCGCCCAAGCTGGTTACCGATGATGACGGTGAACAGGTCACGGCGGTCGAGATGGTCTACCAAATTGCAGAACAGAAGTGAGCTCGGTGAGGACCGGGCTTTTTTTGCAGTCGTGAAAGCGGTATCCTTAATTTAAAGCGATTCGCTTTGAGGAGGATACGAAATGTATCAAGCAAATGAACAGCGTTATCAAAAAATGGTTTATAACCGGGTCGGTGACAGTGGCCTCAAGCTTTCTGCCATCGGGCTAGGCCTGTGGAATAATTTTGGCAGTGTTGATGCCTACGCCACCCAAAAGGCCATCGTCCACCAGGCATTTGATTTGGGGATTACTTATTTTGACTTGGCCAACAATTATGGGCCGGAACCAGGTAGCGCCGAAACCAATTTCGGTAAAATGTTGGCGACGGATTTGAAACCGTATCGGGACGAATTGGTCATCGCCAGCAAGGCGGGTTACGTGATGTGGCCGGGGCCATATGGCAATTGGGGGTCACGCAAGAGCATCATTGCCAGCGCCGACCAGAGTTTGCGGCGTACCGGACTGGACTACTTTGACATTTTCTACAGTCACCGGGCCGACCCGCAGACCAACCCTGAGGAAACAGCACTAGCACTGGATCAGCTGGTACGGTCAGGCAAGACGCTGTACGTCGGCTTATCCAACTACAGTGGCGCCCAGATCAAGGTGATGGCGGGCATTTTCAAGGACTTACATACGCCATTTATCATCGACCAACCCCGCTACAATCTGTTGAACCGGCAAATTGAAACGGACGTCTTGCCAGAACTGGCAGCGGAACAGAAGGCGGCCGTCAGCTTCAGCTCGCTGTGTCAGGGATTGTTGACGGCTAAATACCTGCACGGCATTCCGACTGATTCGCGGGCGATGAAAGCCACGATTCCGTTCCTGCATCCCGCGCAAGTCGAGCAGACGCTGGGGACCATCAAACGACTCAACGACGTGGCAGCCAATCGGCATCAGAGCCTAGCGCAAATGGCCTTGGCGTGGAACTTACGTCAACCGGCCATTGCCAGTGTCTTGATTGGCGCTAGCCGGCCGGAACAAGTCGTCGCCAACGTGGCAGCGTTGCAGAATCTGAAGTTCAGTGCAGAAGAACTTCAAGCCATTGATGATATTTTGGCCGCTCAAGCGCCAATCGACTGGTCGGCCAAGGATTAACGTTTAAACGGAGACTGGCCTCTGTGTTGAAGGGACCACCAATTTTAAGCCATCAGAAAAACCCGTAACCCAACAGTATTGATTGCTGCTGAGTTACGGGTTTTATGCATCTAACTAAAGAAAGTAACATTTGCGTGATAATTCCAGAAACGACAACGGTTTACCCACTAAAACTAGTGAAACCAGGGGCCTGCGTCAGCCAGGATTCCGCCCACCGCGTTCCAACCCATAGTTGGCGGACGGTAGGCGGCCAGTCCACACTACGAAGCCGTGAACGACTAATTTTACGCCATCAGTCGCGTGGTGACAACGTTTCTAGCTAATCCTTATCTGCCCAATCTTTGAGTATCTCAGGTTAAGCCGTGACCTTCACAAATGATTTCAGCGGCTGGGTGCCAAAGTGGTTGGCTTCGTACAACAGAATATTGGCACAAGCCAGACTGTCATCCAACGCGTTGTGGTGATGGTGTAAGTCGATGTTGAGTTCATCACAGACCGTGTCCAATTTGTGGTTCGGAAATTCTGGGAAGAACTTGCGACTGGTCTTGACCGTGTCTAAGGTCAGGTAGCGAGCCGGTGGTAGATTGTAGTGTTCTAGACTACTACGCAGGACGCCGTTATCAAATGGGGCGTTGTGCGCGATTACCAGGCGGTCGCGTTGAAAGAACGGCGCCACGTGCTCCCAAACTTCGGGGAACGTGGGCGCATTGGCGACATCCCGTTCGTGGATGCCGTGGATCTGGACGTTACGCCAGAAAAAGTCCGTGTCCGGTTTGATCAATGAATAGAACTCATCGACGACTTGACTGTCGCGGACGATGGTCAGGGCCAACGAGCAGGCACTGTAGCGTTTGCCACTCGCGGTTTCAAAATCCATGGCAACAAAGTTCACTGAAACATCTTCCTCTCTTGATGCGGGGTTAAACGGTCAGTCCGTCCACGTCGAGTTCAACGGGACAGTGGTCCGACCCCATGATTTGGTCTAAAATTTTTGCTTGCTGTAATTGCGGCTGTAGGCGGTCACTGGTGATGAAGTAATCAATGCGCCAGCCGGCGTTGTTGTCGCGGGCGTGGAACCGGTAGCTCCACCAGGAATACCGGTCGGTGGCGTCCGGATTGAAGTAACGGAAAGTATCCGTGAAGCCCGAAGCTAAGAGGTGCGTCATTTTTTCCCGTTCGTCGTCGGTAAAGCCGGCGTTCTTGTGATTGGTCTTGGGATTACGCAGGTCGATCTCCGTGTGGGCCACGTTCAGGTCACCGCAGAAAATGATTGGCTTCTTGGCGTCTAGTTTTTGGATAAAGGCCAAAAAGGCTGCTTCCCACCCCATCCGAAAGTCGAGTCGCTTCAAGCCACTGCCGGAATTCGGTGTATAACAGGTTAACACATAGAAGTCCGGATATTCCAGTGTAATGGCTCGGCCCTCATGATCGAAGTCGGGGGCATCAATGCCGTAGATGACGTTTAACGGCTTGTGCTTGGTAAACAGCGCTGTGCCAGAGTAGCCCTTGCGTTCGGCATAGTTCCAATACTGATAGTAGCCGGGCAGGTCTAAGTCGATTTGGCCTTCTTGTAGCTTGGTCTCTTGCACCCCGAAGAAGTCGGCGTCAAGGTCCTTAAAGGTCTCACCAAAGTTCTTTTTCACGATTGCCCGTAACCCATTCACGTTCCAAGAAATAAATTTCAATTTTCGCACCTCCACTAACTGGTTTTAGTATACCAGAAATGTTAGATTTTTCTTTGATTGATGCGTTCATTGCCGGTTACTGGCGGATTCATGGTAAAATAGGACTATTGACCTAACGGCGGCCAAGCGCCCGGGAACTCTGGGCCACTGAGGACAGTCTATCAACTCAGTCGCTGAACCTGATTGGGGTCACAAACAACGTTGCTGGGAGGGTGGTTAGACATCGCCCAGTAACGAAAAGCCCGCTAGCGGTGAAGCTGACCGTGGCGTGGTTAAATTTTTTTGTGGAACGAGAGGATAACATGATGATGGCAGATATCGCAACGGCTTTTCCAGCAATCGAGATTTTACGGCATGAGCCGTTAGCACATTACACGCATACCAAAACGGGGGGACCAGCCGACTACCTGGCATTCCCGACCAATATTCAAGAAACCAAGTCCTTACTGGCTTATGCCAATGAATCTGATTTACCCGTAACGGTGGTGGGCAATGCCAGCAACCTAATCGTCCGGGATGGCGGCATCCGCGGGTTGGTCATGATTTTGACTAAGATGAACAAGATTACCACGGACGGCCAAACCGTTACGGCCGAGGCGGGGGCGTCATTGATCAAGACCACCCAAGTCGCTCAAAGCCAGTCCTTGACCGGCTTCGAATTTGCGGCTGGGATTCCCGGAAGTGTTGGGGGGGCGGTCTTCATGAACGCCGGCGCTTATGGCGGTGAAATCAGTGAGGTGGCCTTTTCGGCGGAAGTTTTGACGACTGACGGCGAGATTCGGACGCTGAACCAAGATGAATTTGATTTCGGCTACCGGCACAGCTCGATTCAAGACTACAACGATATCGTGTTGACGGCGACCTTTGCCTTGAAGCCGGGGGATGGCCAGGCAATTCAAGCCAAGATGGACGACTTGAACGCACGCCGGGCCGCTAAGCAGCCACTGGAATTGCCATCTTGTGGGAGTGTATTTAAACGCCCAACTGGCCACTACACCGGCCAATTGATCCAAGAGGCAGGGTTGCAAGGCCTCAAGTGGGGTGGCGCGCAAGTGTCCACGAAACACGCTGGCTTCATCGTCAACATCGACCACGCCACAGCGACCGATTACCTAGAACTGATTCACCACATCCAAGCGGTGATTTGGGAAAAGGACCAAGTTAAGCTAGAAACAGAAGTGCGGATCATTGGGGAAGCGCCAGTGGCGCCACACCCATAATCACAGAATTTAAAGGGGGAACCTTATGTGCCTATAGTTGAAGCAGTGATCCTGTTGATCGTGTTAGTTTTATTCTCTAATATTATCAGTCACTACCTCACGTTTATTCCAGTCAGTTTGATTCAAATTGCCCTAGGGCTGATAGTTGCCTTGGTTTGGCAATTTGAAGTGCCACTCGAGACCGACTGGTTTTTGCTTTTGTTCATCGCCCCGTTACTGTATAACGATGGGCGGCGCTTTCCCAGGCGCGAGCTCTGGCGATTGCGCGGACCGATTTTTGCTAACGCCATCTGGCTGGTCTTCTTGACCACGATTTTGGGTGGCTTCTTGATTTATGAATTGATTCCCAAAATGCCGTTTACGGTGGCACTGGCGTTGGCAGCGATTTTGTCGCCAACCGACCCGGTGGCCGTGCAATCGATTTCTAAACAGGCCAAGCTACCGGACAGCCTGTTACACTTAGTCAGTGGGGAAAGTCTCATCAACGATGCCAGTGGCCTGATCGCCTTTAAATACGCGATTGCGGCCACGGTGACGGGGGCTTTCTCCCTGGGAACCGCGGTCGGCGACTTCTTCTACATCAGTATCGTCGGCTTCTTGTCTGGCCTCATCTTTATGACGGCCATCCAACTACTGATGGATATCTTACGACGCCAAGGGATTGACGACGTGATTTTCAACACGGTTTTGCAAATTGCCACGCCGTTCGTGGTCTATCTGGTCACCGAAGAGATTACGCACGCTTCGGGGGTAATTGCCGTGGTGACGGCCGGCGTGCTCTATCACGCGCGGGAAAACCGGATCGTGGAAGACTCACCAGAATTGAAATTAGTTACCGAAAAAGTTTGGGATATTATTATCTATTCGTTAAACGGTATCGTGTTCGTCATCCTGGGTATCGAGTTGCCCGTGGCCACGTCTAAGGTCATCAAGGGTGGGCAATTCAACACTTGGCAAGCCCTATTCTTTGCCTTTATGACCTGGGTCATCATCGTGGTGATTCGGACGGCCTGGACTTACGGGTACGTCTTATTTGAACGACTCAACCATAAGCAACAAGCGGATAAGCCGGGACTGCGCATGTCGATTCTATCCGGTCTATCTGGTGTGCGGGGGGCCGTGACCATGGCCGGGGTCTTATCCGTGCCAATGACGATCGCGTCAGGAGCGGGTTTCCCGACCCGGTCGTTGATGTTGTTCGTGGCATCGGGCGTCATCATTATCAGTCTGGTGGCGGCTACGGTGACGCTGCCACTGATTTCCACCTCCCGGCAACCCCTGCAGACGCGGGCGAGTGCCAGTGATGAGAGTGCCAACGAGATTGATTTGGACGCGGATGGCGAGGAGATTCCGAGTGACACCGTGCGCCAAATCAGTGAAGACGAGGCGCGCGCGTACATCATGCGGCTGGCGATTTCAAAGATCGAAGAGTTGCGACGACCCAATAATCAGCGGGCGGCCTACGATTTGATTTTGGATTATCAGTTCGTCATTCGCCGCTTGGAAATGAACTACCGAGCGGATACGGCGATGCAAAAGGTCTTAGAAGATGAGATCAAGTTACGTGAAGTCACGTTGGCAGGCGAACGCGCCTCATTGAAGGAGCTGCGGAAGGGCGAAAAGATCACGCAGACCAGCTACGTGGGGGCCATTCGGCGCATCGAAAACTTGGAAAGCCGGCTGACTCAAGTGGCAGGCCACACCATGCCGAGCGTATTGCGTTACTGGCGCGTCTTCTTCAAGCATATGTTTCGAAACGCGGCCTACTGGCTACATTCTGAAGACACGGACCGTTTGCACGCAGAGAATAATCTGATTGAGCGTGAAACGGCCAAGGCCGCCATCAAGTCGTTGTCGCAGTATCTGGCTAGTTCCGACGTGGATGAAACGCAATTCGATAACCAAGCCGTTTACCACTTGCTGGTTCAATACCGAAACCGGATTGAGCGAGCGAAGGCGGAAACGGCACCGGATCACGAGGAGCTCTACCAACACCAGATCAACAAGCTGCGGGTGCGGGCGCTGGGGGCTGAACGAACCGGGATTCAGTCGCTACTAGAAGCAGGGAACATCACCTGGAACATGGCATCACACTTGCGTCAGTACGTGAACTATTCGGAAAATGTGCTAGTGATGTCGCTGAACAGTGATGAAGCTTAGGTTAGGCGTGACGGCCAATCTAATTGGTCAAATAAAAATTAACGTGAGGGTCTGGAAGAGTTCGTTCCAGGCCCTTTTTGCGCAGTTGCTAAGGCAATCAACAGATAAATTTGGTTCTAAAATATCTGTTGTTGGTAATCAACTTAATTGGTTACTGGCAGCGGATATTTTTGTATACTGTATAGAGTAAAAATGGGTACAAAAAAGGGATATAGTCGCAGATCTATGTCCATCCACTACCACATTTCAAGAGAAAGA
>NZ_RHOB01000008.1 GCF_003946085.1 Levilactobacillus angrenensis
CAGCGATAATTTCTGTGGTAAGTTCATTCATGGGGAATGCCTCCTGTGATGTTTTCTGTGGTTACTAAATATCATAAGGGAAGGCATTCCCTATTTCTATACAATTTAGAAATCTTTTGTGCGTTTACACAAGATATTTTACGCTCTCTTAATTTTTGCTGTTATCAGTATGATTGATATTAGCGTTTTTTTGAAGTTTAATTGGCTTTTTGGCGCACCAGATTTACAATTCCATTTACAAAGAATTGATGAACTATACCAAAATGTTTTGAGCCTTCACTTCTTTCCGTTATTAGCGACGTACCACTTTAACCAAGTAGGTTCAGCTGTAATGTCGATGTACCCTAAATTGCCACTATATGTATATGTTTTCGTGAGAGTCTTGTTAAGAAATCCCATTCTCAGTTATTATGTCGGAAATGCTGTGATGGTTTGGATAGGATTATTGATCGGGTATTTCAGCTTTTTGTCGGTTATGCCTAAAGAAAAAGTGATGGCATTTATTTTTTCCATCACATATGGACTGTCTTCTGTCCTAGTTTCTTATCAGTATCGAATAGCAGATCTTGGAGTTGTGTCAGCACTTTTGGTTTTACCATTGGCCTTTTCAGGATTTTATCACTGGATTTCTAGTGGGCGTTATCGGATGATGGCGATAGGAATCACACTAGTATTGCTTTGCCATGTGTTGACTTTTATTTTCTTGATTTTGACATTGATTATTTTTACCATAATAAATATTAAAAAAATCAGTAAGAAAAAAATACTTAGTTTAAGTAAGGCCGTTGTGGCAACCGTGTTATTGACTAGTACGTATTGGTTACCAGCGATGGTTATTAGTTTTACTACTCGTATTAATCCACCGCAAGTATTCTCTTTGGGGGGGATGGACTTAAGCCAATTTGTGAAGGATGCGCTGACCAATAATGTTACATTTGGATTTTCAATTATTGCATTCTTAGGATTTGTACTTGGGACAGTAGGCTATAAACAGTTATACAAACCGTTTAAACAGATTTATTGGGTTTCTATAAGTTATGTAATTCTTAGCAGCTCACTAATTCCTTGGAAAATTTTTCAGCATACGCCACTTTGGATAATCCAATTTCCTTGGCGGTTTATTGGTATTTCCCAGCTGGGTTTTAGTGTTTTATTCAGTATTGGGTTAATTACATTTCTCTCTAGTTTAAGCAAAAAATTTAGTGTTATATTGTGTGTTATGGCGGTGACAATCATTACTGTGGGATTGGCAGTGAACCTACAAGCACGCTATGTGTCTTTTGAACTACCTTCTCCAGAGTTTAAACATCCTGTGACACCTACACACAGTTTTGTTGTACGCAGGAGTGAAGTGTGGGATAAGATAACGAATAAACGTGAATATCAAAATTTGATGAAATTTAACGGAACATATGATTACTACCCACAGAAAACAATGCATCTATCAGCTTGGATTTCAGAAGATAAAGCACGCATTAATGGAAAAAAGAGAGACGTTATCACTACAACAAAAAGTCTTCCTGATGGAAAGATCTTTATCTTGAGAACCAAGAGAATGCGTAAGTATCTCACTTTGCCATTTATTCTCTACAATAAGAACTATTCTGTTTCAGTAGATGGTCGAGGAGTTGCACCTGTCTTGAATAGGCAGCAGTTATTAACGATTAACGATGTTTCAGCAGGAAGACATGTTATTAAAGTCTCATATAATGAAACTATCATTTTTATTGCAATGATTTTGTTAACGATGAGTGGTGTGGTTTGGTTGGTACACCCAGGAAATTTAATGTCAAAACGACTCAAATTCGGAATGAAACAAGGAGTCAACGAATAGGTATTTGTCGGATGCCGTTACCCTTTTATGGCCCCATCAGCTAACGCTTACAACAATTGTCACTATCAGTGAAAATGCCCCTTGACGGATGAGGGGGAAAGAACTACGATTATTTAGTAATAAAATTATTTTATAGTTTTATTAGACTTACATATCTGGGAGGGTATTTTTCATGAAGAAAGTATTTGGTTATGTCTTAAGTTTACTGGCTGCCTTGACGTTTGCCGGGGTTATCGCCACGACTGCTAACGCTGCTGGTAGCAGTGCAACTGCCACTAGTGGTAGCGGTGTTTCTAGCAGTGTTGTTGCTTCCAGCAGCTCCAAGAAAGCTACGAAGAAAGCTAAGAAAGCTGTTAAGAAGACGGTCAAGAAGTCAAAGCGTGTTAAGTTAAGCAAGAAGTACAAGAAGAACGCACGTAAGGTCTACATCAAGAAGGCCATGAAGGGCTCCAAGATCAACTTCAAGAACAGCAAGAACAAGTCTGTCAAGAAGGTTTCTGTCAAGAAGGCCGGCAAGAAGACTGTTAAGTTCAGCAAGAAGCAAGCTAAGAAGCTCAACAAGGGTAAGAAGTTCAAGATGACTGTTACCAAGAAGGGCTACAAAGCTTACACGGTTAAGGTTACCATCAAGAAGTAAGGGTTAATTTTAACGTAACAGAAAGGACGTGGCTGAACCACGTCTTTTCTTTTTGAGTTTTTTAGGAAAAGGAGCAGGGTCCCGTGTACTTACGAATCAAGGAAAAATTGCAAAGCCACGAAGCTCAGTACTTTGTGTTACTCGCCATTATTGGGGTTTTTATGATGGCGTTTTGTTCATACACCTCGCCGGCATTTTATTTTGACACGTCGCCCGACAACAACGCCTTCTTCACGGTCGGCAAGGCCATGATGCACGGCATCACCCCCTACAAAGATATTTTTGAACAGAAGGGGCCGTACGTCTACCTGTGGCATGGATTGGCCTATTTGGTCAGTCACCGCAGTTTTCTGTTGATTTTTATTTCAGAAATTGCCGTGCTGATTGCGGCCATGATTTTGACGTATAAAATCGCACGCCTGCTCAAGTTAACTGAGCTACCGGCCTTTTTGGCGGCTATGCTGTCGCCCATGTTATTTCTCTACCATCCCTACTACAACTACGGCGATACGGTGGAGTTCTTTACGCTGCCACTATTGTTGTCGCTGATTGACCTGATCTTCTTGTTAGACCAGCACCGCACCGTCAGTCACTGGTGATATTTCACTCAAGGCCTGTTCGTGGGCGTCGTCTTCCTGTCCAAGTACACGCTACTGGGCGGCTGGATCGCCTTTTATCTGGCTTACGGCATCTACCTGCTGGTTAAGAAACAGTGGCGTGAACTGGGCCGACTCGTTTGGTGGAGTGGGCTAGGCTTCTTGTTAGCGACGTTGCCGTGGCTGATTTATTTCCTGGCGACCGGGTCGTTAGGCGACTTCGTCCGGGTTTATATTTTATTTAATACCAAGGTCTACATGACGTCATCGGTCTCGTTTTTCTCAAACCTGATTCAGTCGGCCATCTTGCTGGGGCATTTTTACCTGAGCGATGTGCTGTTCTTCATTCTCGGGGTGGGCGGCACGCTGCTGATCATGTTCCAGCGCACGATTTTGACCAGCAACTTCGCCCGAGCGCTCTATCTGGCGGCTTTTTTGGGCAGTGACCTGTTGGCGCTGTACGGCTACCAGACCGGGTCGCTGTACCAGTATTATCAGCTGGTGTACTTCGCTTTCTTCGTGGTGCCGTTCATTTTCCTGCTCGACCGCTTTTTCAAATGGGTGCATCTCCCCGCTGGCGACGACCCGTTTGTGATTCTGGGTACCTTGGTCTTAAGCGTGTTCTTAGTTCTCGGGGTCAACAACAACGTGGTCAGTTCGCGGCTATTTCCGAACAACCAGGCGATTACCAAACGCAACACGACCAAGCCGCAACAGCCGGCTCAAGTGGAATTTGCCCGGATCATGAACCGCCACAGTTCCCACCCGACGCTACTGAATTATGGGTCAATCGACATGGGCTTTTACACCGCGGCTGACGCCCTGCCGCCGACTTATTATTTCCAAAATTATAATATCCCCGAAAAGGCGGCGCCACAGATCTTGCGGTCCCAACGCAAGCTGATCCAGCGGCACCAGGTCCAATGGGTCGTCCTCAACACGCCGGCAAAACAGTCCGTGCGGGAATGGGACGGCGATAGCGATACGCCGGGCCGCATCACCAGTGGCAACCTGAACCCGGGGACGGCCAAATTAGCGTCGGCGCTGTATCGCAACTACCGCGTGGTCAAGGTCCACCGGCAGATGTTTGAACAGGTCGACGTCAAGTACTGGTTGTTTGAGCGGAAGGGGTAACCACACGTGAAAAATAAGCAAGGCGCGCCGGACTGGCTGACGCGGTATCGCTGGTTCTGGGAACTGTTGCTCTTCAGTGCGTTGAGTGTGTTTTGGTTGTTCCTGTGGGCCAGCCAGGGGAAAATTTACATGGGCGACGACTTGAGCTTTCATTTGAACCGCGTCCAGGGACTCGTCCAACAGCTGGTCACGGGGCATTGGAGCTTGGGCCACATCGCCACGACCACCTTTAGCGGATGGGGATATCCCATCAATTTGTTTTATCCGGCCTATACTTTGGTGCCGCTGGCCATGCTCCAGGTCTGGTTGGGCGGCGTCCGGGCCTATACGGTATTTTTATTTTTGGTGACGCTACTAACGCTGTACGTGACCCGCTTTGTGGGGCAGCGCCTGTTGGGCAGCTACTTCCAAGGGGTCTTGATGGCGATTCTTTACAGCTTTTCGCAGTACCGCATCCTGGATTTCTTTGCCCGCGGTGCTTTGGCGGAGGGCATCGTCTTTGCCTTCCTGCCATTGGTGCTGTACGGGACCTATGAGCTGGCGATTGGCGACGTTCATCAGAGTTATTGGCTGGTGGTGGGGATGGCCCTGATTGGCCTGACCCACGTCGTTTCCTTATTGCTGGCATCCGTGCTAGTCTTGCTGACGTTAGGCTTGTTTTTCCTGCACCGGACAGATTTCAAACGACGCCTGGGTGCACTCGGCCTGGTGATTGGGGCGACCGTCTTGTTGACGCTGACCTTTCTTGCGCCGCTGGCCGAACAGCTCCGTAGCCTGTCTGCGCTGAGTATCCTGCAGTTTAAGTTGACCCAAAGTGCCGTGCCCATGGGAACGTTCTTGGTAAACTCGGCGGTCAATCAGATGTGGTCGGGGCAGATCAACCTGGGATGGCTGATGTTGATGCTCTTGCTGCTGTCGCTGGTGATGTGGCGGCGACTGACGCCCGTGCTACGCTACTGGTTAGTGCTGGCGGTGGTCTTCGTGTGGCTAGTGACCACCTGGTTTCCGTGGGCGGTGTTTCAGCGTGTGTTAGGGATGATCCAATTTCCCTGGCGCTTTCTCGCGATTGCCAGCTTGCTGATTGCCTTGGTGGGGGCACGGGCCTTGACGCTAGTCCTCCCCCGGCTGACGCGACGTGGTCAGTGGGGAATCCTGACGATAGTGGCCGTCTTTGGCGTTGTTCTGAATACGACCAGCTACATTGCCTTTTATCAAAATCCTTATGGAAACGCCATTACCCAGGCCGATTATCACCGAGTGGCCACCACCAGTACCAGTACCGATTACGTGCGGCCCCAGTCGTTGGTGGCTATGCCGGCTTTGCGGGCGCATTCGGTGGCGGTCATGAATCCCGGCCACGGCTTGCGTCAGTTGAGTCGTCGCGTGAGTTCGGACCAGTTCAGATACCTGGTCCACAGCCCCCGCGCGCAAACGGTCAAGTTGCCCCATCTCTATTACCCGGGCTATCGGGTGACGGTCAACGGCCAGCGTCAACGCGTCCGGCACAATGGCATGGCCATTTTACAGGCGCGGCTCAAAGCGGGCCACAACCACATTCAGGTGGCTTATCAGGCTACGGGGATTCAGCGGGTCAGTGCCTGGATTTCAGCGCTGGCTTGGCTGGGGTTAGTGATCTTCTGCGGGCAAAAATGGCGCCGAAACTGGCGTAACCATCACCAGACAAATTAGTTTTTTGAATAATCATTTTAGCCACTGTGAATAATTAAACCATGATAGTTCCATGAGAAACCTTGACCTGAATGGCCTAGACTGGTAAATTAAGAAACAATATCTCCCAGGATTCCTAACCGAGCCTGAGACTAAAATCAAGAGGAGCGATATCAACTATGTCTAATTGGGACACGAAGTTTGCTAAAGAAGGATTCACGTTTGATGATGTTTTGTTAATACCCGCTGAAAGCCACGTTTTGCCGAATGAAGTTGACTTGAGTACCCAATTAGCACCGAACCTAAAGCTGAACGTTCCGTTTTTAAGCGCCTCAATGGACACGGTCACTGAGACCAAGATGGCCACGGCCATGGCTCGTAATGGGGGCCTCGGGGTCATCCACAAGAACATGAGCGCCGACAGTCAAGCCCAAATGGTGGCTGATGTGAAGGCCATTGAAAATGATGCCAGCCAGTTCCCTAACGCCGCGGTTGATGACAACAATCATTTGTTAGTTGCCGCCGCCGTGGGGGTCACCTCTGACACGTTTGATCGAGCCAGTGCCTTACTTAAGGCTGGTGCCGACGCCATCATCATCGACACGGCGCACGGTCACTCCGCTGGGGTGCTGCGCAAGGTCGCTGAGATTCGCCAACAATTGCCAGACGCAACGCTGATTGCGGGGAACGTGGCTACGGGTGAAGGTACCCGGGCGCTGTTTGAAGCCGGTGTTGACGTGGTCAAAGTGGGTATCGGCCCTGGTTCCATCTGCACGACGCGGGTGGTGGCCGGTGTCGGTGTGCCGCAGTTGACGGCCATTTACGATTCAGCGCAGGTTGCCCGTGAATTTGGCAAGCCCATCATCGCTGATGGCGGGATGAAATACTCCGGCGACATCGTCAAGGCCTTGGCCGCGGGTGGTAACGCCGTGATGTTCGGTTCGATGTTCTCCGGGACCGACGAAGCCCCTGGTGACGTCATCGAAGACAACGGTAAGAAATACAAGACTTACCGCGGGATGGGGAGCTTGGCTTCCATGTCTCACGGGTCGGCTGACCGTTACTTCCAAGGTGGTGTGAACGAAGCCGACAAGCTGGTGCCAGAAGGTATCGAAGCCCGTGTGGAATATAAGGGTAGCGTCAACGACATCATCTTCCAAATGGTCGGTGGCCTACGTTCCGGCATGGGTTACACGGGTTGCGGCACGATTCAAGACTTGATCAACGATGCCCAATTCGTGCGGATTTCCAACGCCGGCTTGATCGAATCACATCCACATGATGTGCAGATCACCAAGGCGGCACCTAACTACAAGTAAACAAGCGTGAGGCCAAGTGCCTGCGTCAGTGCTGTCTTGACTGGTAGTGTCTACTAACTTTAGAAAAATTATGATGAAGACCATTTACCTGGCTGTAGCTGGGGGGAATGGTCTTTTTTCATGAAGCTAAAAGAATGTGATATTGTCAAAGTTGCTGGTATCGGCTTGTAACGATTGCTATCGTAGACGAGTGGTGCAAGCGGTCTAAATCATTGTTGCTGGCATCGGCCACAGTAGCCGTGAGTCCGCCAACTATGGGTTCAGCCGTGGGAGTTGTCTTAGCGGCGCGATTCATGCCGCTTAGACAACTGGCGTCTTTGAGACGCGGGCTTCCGGCTCAAAGCGAGGGCCGAGACCGGTTCTCAGGCTCGGTCCGGTCCGCCCACCGCGTTCCAACCCATAGTTGGCGGACGGTAGGCGGAGTTCCCCTCAATCTCGTCAGCCAGCAACGATATTTAACCCCAGCTTAAACGCTAGGTTGGCGACGGGCCCACAAATAGTGTAAGATTAAGGAATGGTAAAGTGCCTTACGCCCGACTAAAGGTTCGGGTTTTCCGGTCACGCTGCGGGATTTATTTGCTAAAATAGACGTAAACCTACGGGGAAGACCGCTAGTGAAGTAATCTAGCTGGTAAAAGGAGATTTGCACGTTATGAAAATTCTAGTTGTCGATGATGATAAAGAAATTGCGCAATTACTTGAAATCTACATTAAAAATGAAGGCTACGAACCCTTGACCGCTTACAACGGGAAGGAAGCCTTGACCAAATTACACACGACGCCGGATATTGCCCTGATGATTTTGGACATCATGATGCCCGAAATGAGTGGGATTGAAGTCGTCAAGGAAGTACGGAAGGACTCACAAATTCCGATTTTGATTCTGTCAGCCAAGACGGGTGACATGGATAAAATTCAGGGATTGATCACTGGGGCCGACGATTACGTTACCAAGCCATTTAACCCCTTAGAGGTCATGGCCCGGGTCAAGTCACTGTTGCGGCGGAGCCAAGACCAAGTGACTGATGATAGCCCCGATATCCTGGACATCGGGACGTTGACCATCAATAAGGATTCCCACGAAGTCAAGACGATTGCCGGTAAGACGGTGTCGTTGACGGCCTTAGAGTTCGGGATTTTGTACCTGCTGGCGAGTCACCCCAACCGGGTCTTCTCCGCAGACGAGATTTTCGAGCGCGTTTGGCGGCAGGAAAGCATCGTCTCGGCCAAGACGGTCATGGTCCACGTGAGCCACTTGCGGGATAAGATCGAAGACGCCACCAACGGCGAAAAGGTCATTCAAACCGTCTGGGGCGTGGGCTACAAGATCGAATCGCACTAAGGCATTCGGCGGCCAGCCAGTCAAGAACCAATCTAGAGAGGGAATTATATGGTTAAAACAAAAAAATCCCCAGCACAACGCCGCCAGGGGGCCCGAGCATGAAGCTGACCACCCGAGAAAAAAGCGCGTTGTTCATGGAGGGTGTCGTCACCGTCATCTTACTGTTGATGCTGAACTTGGCGCTGCTGGTATTGATCAGCCAAGCCATCGAAAGCAACCCCGGTCTGCGGGACGGTATTTTTATCATCAAACGGTCCGTAGTGTTTGGGCCGAATCACTTTCAGCTGTGGAGCTGGGAAAATGTCTTCATTGGCTTCATGGTGATTGCGGACGCCGTGGTCGTTTGGTGGCGGCTGATTCGGCGTTACCGGCAAATGCAGCTGCACCACATCATTGAAGAGCTGCACTACATTGCCAACGGCCATTTTGACCACCGCATTCCGTTTCGGGTCAGCGGCGACGTACAACGGGTCGTGGACTCGGTCAACGCGCTGGTCGATTCCGTCATCCACTCGATGGATGAGGAGCGGGCCATCGAGAAGTCCAAAGACGAGCTGATCACCAACGTCAGCCACGATATCCGGACGCCGTTAACGTCCATCATTGGCTATCTGGGGCTGATTGAAGACCAGCAGTATCACAGTGAGGACGACTTGTTAAAGTACACGCACACGGCATTTTTGAAGTCTAAACAGATGAAATCCTTGGTGGACGACCTGTTCGAATACACCAAGGTCCGGCAGACGGATACGCCGCTGAGCCTGACCACCATTGATTTGGCCGCCATGCTGGAACAATTAGGTGCCAGCTTTGAGTTGGAGGCCCAAAAGAAGGGCATGACCATCGGCGCGTCCAGCGACCCGGCCAGCTTGATGATGGAGGCCGACCCCGAAAAATTGGTCCGTGTCTTCAACAATTTGGTAGCTAACGCCCTGAAGTACGGTGACGGCGGGAAGGAAATCAATTTGATTGCCAAACGCGTCACGGCCAATGAGCTGGAGGTCCGCGTGACCAATGACGGGCCGAAGATTCCACAAGAGTCGCTGGCCCTCATCTTCGAGCGGTTCTACCGCGTCGAGGAGTCACGCTCCAAGGAGACCGGCGGCACCGGGCTGGGGTTGGCGATTGCCCAAAGCATCGTCGCCCTGCACGGTGGCTACATCTACGTCGAATCCGACGACGACCTGACCAGTTTTGTGATTCATTTACCCGTAAAACACGACCACCCTTTGGCGATTCCCCAACGGTTAAAAACGGCGGGAACGCTCAAGTAACGCTGCCGGGCGACCGGCAACTACATAAGATAGAGGAGTTTTGATGAAATGAAACGTTTAAAGCAAGTTGTGATGGGCCTGGTAACGGCGATGACGCTGTTTGCCGGGAGCCTCAGTGGCTTCAGCGCGCCGGTAACGGCTCAGGCGGCCACCACCAACGCCAGCACCACGGTCAACCTGAAGGCCAAAGCCGGTATCGCGGTCGACGCCAAGACGGGCCAGATTCTCTACGATAAAAATAGTGATAAAGTCCTGCCGGTGGCTTCGATGACCAAGCTGTTGTCGATTTACCTGGTCTTGGATGCGGTCCACAGTGGCAAATTAAAGTGGGACCAAAAGATCACCATCAATAAGGCCACGGCCAAGGTCGCCCAAGACACGAACTTGTCCAACGTGCCACTGCGGGCGGGTCACCAGTACACGGTCAAGTCCTTGTACCAAGCGTCCCTGATCTACTCCGCTAACGGCGCCATCGAAGCGCTGGGGACGGCGGTGGCCGGTTCGCCTCACGCCTTCGTGACGATGATGCGTGCCCAAGCCAAGAAGCTGGGGATGACCAACGCCAAGATTTACAACGCCTGTGGCTTGACTAACAAGCAGGTCGGTAAGCTGGGTTACAGTAACGAGGCCGGTTCGGCGGAAAACGAATGGTCCGCCGCTGACCAAGCAAAATTAGCCGTGGCGTTGCTCGACAAGTACCCCGAAGTCCTGAAGACCACCAGCATCAAGAAGATGTGGTTTGAAAAGGGCAAGGCGGACGCTACCAAGATGGAGAACTGGAACTGGATGCTCAAGGGCTTGTCCGCTTCCTATTCGAAATTACACGTGGACGGCCTGAAGACCGGGACCTCTGATGCGGCCGGTGCCAACTTTACCGGGACTGCTAACAACGATGGTAACCGCATCGTGACGGTCGTGCTCCACGCGGCTCACAAGTCAGAGACTGACCCCTCACGTTTCCAACAGACCCAAAAGATGATGTCTTACGTCTACAACAACTTCAAGACGGTGAACCTGAAGGCCGGTAGCCAAGTCGCTGGCAGTAAGACGGTCAAAACTAATGACGCCAAGCAACCAACTGCCAAGACGGTCTTGACTGATGGTTTGAAGCTGTGGATCCGCAACGACCAAGTCGCTAGCAATGTCCAATCCACGACGACGCTGAAGCACAAGCTGACCAAGAACAAGGCGCTGGAAGCCCCAGTTGCCAAGAATACCCAAGTGGGGACGGCCAACATTTCCTTGAAGGGTGACCAGCTCGGGTTCTTGGGGAACACCAAGACCACGACGGTACCATTGAAGGTCACCCAGACCGTGGAGAAGGCCAATGTCTTCGTTCGTATCTGGCGGTCGATCGTCGCGTTATTCTAATTTAACGATGCCAAAAGTCCGGGCCAAGTGCTCGGGCTTTTTTTGTCGCCATTGATTTGAATCAAGGCCCCCGCTGACCGGCAATGATAAGCTAGATGATGTTGTCAGGACCTGACTTTAGCGAATCTGGAAAATTAATTTATTTAATTAATCAGCGTCCAAACGCCGTCGTATTGCGATTGGTAGCGATTTTGTGAATTGATTGATGGCCTGTTGTTATTTTGACAAGTCAAGTATTAATGTGCGAAGATACTTTTAATATTAGCTGAGAACGCGCAATTTTAAGATTATTTTGAGGAAAAAGGGAGTTGGCATTCGTGAACATGATTAAAGGCGAATGGAATTACATCCGGCACAATCGGTTGATCTTGATCTCCGTACTAGCCATTATGTTTATTCCATTCCTCTACAGTATCTTCTTTCTGAAGTCGGTCTGGGACCCGTATGGGGAGACCGGCGAACTGCCCGTAGCGGTCGTGAACCAGGATAAGCCGGTCACGTACCAGGGACAGAAGCTAAACGTTGGGGACCAAACCATCACCAACTTAAAGAAGAATCACCAATTGGGTTGGAAATTTGTCTCCGCCAAAACGGCGGCAGACGGCTTAAAGCACCACAAGTACTACACCGTCATTACGATTCCGAAGAACTTCTCGGCCAACGCGGCGACCGCGCTGGATGCCCATCCGAAGAAGATGACGTTTACCTACAAGACGAATGGTTCAGCCAACTACATCGCGCAAGTTATGAGTGAAGTTGGTTCTTCCAAGCTGGATAGCCAGATCCGCGCTAAGGTGACGAAGGCCTACGCCCAAGCCACATTTAAGCAGATCTACGCTGTCGGTAAGGGGATGGACAAGGCTGCCAAGGGGTCCGCGAAGTTGAAAGATGGGACCGTGACCTTGACGGATGGCCTGAACACCTACACGACTGGGGTTCACACGTTGAACAACGGCCTGCAAGAAATGAAGACGTCCGTGACGCCATTGGCTAACGGAATTCAAAAGCTGACCAGTGGGGCTTCGACCCTACAGAGTGGGCTGTCGACTTACACGTCTGGTGTCGGGCAATTCGCTAGTGGGGTGGATACCTACACGAGCGGGGTCGGTCAATACACGAATGGTGTCAACACTTATACGAGTGGCGTTGGTCAATACACGAATGGTGTCAACCAGTTCACTGGCGGGGTCTCCAAGCTGAGTGCGGGGATGCCAAAACTGACCGCCGGCACGTCACAACTGGCTAGTGGGGCCAACTCGTTGAAGAGCGGGACCTACAAGTACGTGGATGGCGTTTATACGCTGAATTCTGGTGTGAAGACCTTGGGCGCGGGTTCGACTTCTTTGGCTAGCGGCGTTACGAAGCTGGCTGACGGGAGTAAGACTTTGAACTCTGGGTTGAGTACTTTGAGTGGGAAGTCTAGTGAACTGAACAGTGGGGCCAATACATTGTCATCGCAAGCTTCTACGCTCTCATCAAATATCGCATTGTTAAGTGAAGCGGCTCAGGAGATTTCTGGACAATTAGATGCGATGTCCCCTTCCTTGTCGGGGATTTCTGGTGCGTCTAGTGCCATTGAGGGTTTAAGTAATGGATTAACTGATTTTTCTAGGGCAATCAAACTTATTGATGATAAGAGTAGTGAGATCAATAAACTTGCAACTTCGGGAAATGGAGATAACGGGAGTGCTACGGTTACTGGGCAAGACGGTGCCCAAACCGCTATTAACAATGCCCGAGATGCTGCCTCAGCGATAGATGAAGCAACCAGTGTTGATGACGCAAAGAAGCTTGCTAAGGAAGCTGTTAATAATATGGATACTGCTAAGACAGCAGTATCAAATATTAAAGCTACCGGAGGAACCAGTAATGATTCCTCCAATGCAACGACAATTAAAGCGGATGTGACTGTTATTCAAAAAGCCACTAAGGGAATGACTGATGGGATTTCTACAATCAATGCTTCACTTAGCAAGTTGTCACTACCTGATACTTCGGGACTGACTAGTCAAATTCAAGGACTACAAACTTTTATGTCCAAAGTAGTTGAGTTGAACGCGGCGGTTAATCCAACAGAGGGAACCAGTTTAGTCGCTGGTGTTAACCAGCTGGCTTCAGGTGTGACTCAGTACACGTCCGGTGTAGACCAAGCCTTCGCCGGGTCAACGACCTTAAACAATGGCTTGTCACAACTTAACAGCCAAGTGCCGACCTTAACCAACGGGGTAACCCAGATCATGAACGGAACTGCCAAGTTAGCTAAGAATGGTGGCACATTGAAGAGTGGATCTAAGCAAGTCGCTGCTGGTGCTAACCAGTTGAACTCTGGCTTGAAGACCGCTGCTTCGGGTGTTAACCAACTGAACGCCAACACGGGTAAGCTGACGGCCGCTGGCAACAAGCTTAACGCCAATACGCCGAAGTTAACGGCTGCTGGCAACAAGCTCAACGCCAACACGCCGAAGTTAACCGCCGCTGGTAACAAGTTGATGAGCGCTTCCAGTCAACTGAACAACGGTGCTGGCCAGCTGTCTTCTGGTTTGAACACCTTGAATGGCAAGATTCCAACGCTGACCAGTGGGGTCAACCAACTGGCCGACGGGTCACAAAAACTGGACAACAACAGCAACAAGCTCATGCAAGGGGCCAACAAGCTGAAGAACGGGAACGGCACGTTAGCCAAGTCACTGAAGAGTGGGGCTGATCAGATTCAGAACCAACCACTGTCCAGCAAGACGGCCGACATGTTCGCGGCACCAACACAATTGAAGCACGAAAGCTACAGCTACGTGCCAAACTACGGCCACGCCCTGGCACCTTACGTGCTGTCCGTTGCCTTGTACGTTGGGGCCTTGGTCTTCAACTTTGCCTTCCCAATTCGGAAGGTCTCACGTGAAGACGGCACCGCTACGGGCTGGTACTTGAGTAAGATTTCCATCGGAGCAGTGGAAGCACTGGCCATGGGTCTGATCGAACCAGTCTTGATGATGTTAGGTGGCTTGAGTGTTGATCACCCAGGTCAAATGATTCTGATTTCGATTTTCTTCGCGGAAGCGTCGATGTTTATCGTCATGTTCTTGTCAATGTTACTGGACAACCCTGGTCGATTCATCGCCATGGTTCTCCTGATGCTACAACTTGGTGGTTCCGGTGGGACGTTCCCAATGGAAGTGACCAACCACTTCTACAACGTCGTGCACCCATTCCTACCAATGACTTACTCAATCCTCGGATTCCGGCAAGCCATTACGTCAGGGATGCAGGGCATGGTCGGTCAAGCACTGTGGGTCTTAGCACTCTTTACCGTTATTGGTTTAGCTCTGTTATGGCCAACCATGGTTTGGCTCCAGAAGAAGCATCTCATGGGCAAGTCACAATTGGATGATAATCAGAAACTCCAAGCAGTGGAAGATCCAACTTCCAATTCACACTCATAAAATAACGAAAGCGTCGTGAAGCCACTGGTTTTGCGGCGTTTTTTGCGTATAATGAGATTCATTGAGAGAAGAGAGGAACTTAAAAATGTCAGTTAGTTTTCGTCTAGCCACCACCGCGGACCAGCCGCGTATCGTCGAGATTTATAACCAAGCCATCGCCACCAAGGGGAGTACCGCCGACCTGGCATTGACCACCGTTGCGCAACGCCAACCGTGGTTCGCTGAATTTTCTGCCGACCATTTTCCGTTATGGGTGATTGAAAATGACGGCCAGGTAGTCGGTTATGTCGGCTTGGAACCGTACAGTGATCGCGTAGCTTACGCGCAAACGGCCGAAATTGCCCTGTATTTGGCTTCCGAGGCCCAGGGCCATCACTTGGGTGGCCAGGCCATTCAGTGGGCTGAGAACGCCGGAAAACAGCTGGGACTGCACGCCATTATTTCGCGAATTTTTGGACACAATCAGGCAAGTCGCCATTTATTTGAAAAACACGGCTATGAACACTGGGGACATTTGCCAGCAATCGCCGACATGCAGGGCTTTAGCGCTGATTTGGAAGTCTACGGCAAGCATTTCTAGGTGGCCGTGGGGGATGAAAATTCGCTGGTTTTTTTCACAAACTTTTAATCAAACCAGGGTAGATTGCGGATTCTCTTTGCTAAATATCAGAAGTGTTATATGAAAATAGCGTGAAACATGTTAAAATATCATCGTGTGGTTTTCTCATGTAAACCCATTAACTTGCTTCATATCTCAGAGTATTCGACGGAGGCAAACATTCTTGAATAAACGACGGCCAAACCCCAAGCAGGTGCCGGACCCCAATGAACCCTTATGGCGGTCGACACTGCGGGTAGCCATGCCCCTTAATTTGAGTTACATTCCGATTGGGCTGGCTTGTGGGATTTTGCTACACGCGGCAGGGTTCAATACCTTACTGACTGGATTAGTTTCAATCTTGATCTTTTCTGGTGGGGCACAATTTTTAATTGCCACGATGTTGACCATTAATTCCCCACTACTTTCAATTGTTTTGATGTTGTTCTTTTTGGAATTACGGTATGCATTACTAAGTTCGAGTCTATCGCCTTACTTAAAAGGCCAGTCCAATCGCTTCTTATTTGCGTTTGCGATTTCTCTAAACGATGAAAATTACGCCATTAATTACTTAAAATTCGCCACGGATAAAAAGTGGACGGGTAAGGAAGCCCTGATGGTGGAGCATTATTCCTTGCTGTTCTGGGCCGTCAGCAACGTTATCGGCAGTCTGATCGGTAGCGCGCTGAAGATTGACCTGGGTGTCGTAAACTTTGCGTTAACAGCCTTGTTCTTGTACATGATCGTGATGCAGATCAAGAACCGTCTGACCATTGTGATTTGTCTGGTCTCAGGCGTCTTGGCGGCGGTCTGCATGATGCTCACCAAGAGTACATTAGGGCTAGTTATTTCGACGATTATCGCTTCATTGATTGGGTTCTTCTTGGAAACCACGCTGCGGAAACACTTGCCGGCGAGTCATTGGCTGTGGAAGTTACGTAGCCCGGGTGCCAAGAAGTCGACCGTGGAAAGCGAATCGGATGCTAATTAGGATACAGGAGACGCTATATGAGTGCAGTTAATACGTGGAACAGTACGCAACACTTTTGGTTGATCATTCTTGGTTTTTGCGTTGCCTTCGTGCCGCGCTTCCTTCCCTTGATGTTATTCACCAAGCGGGCCATTCCGGAATGGTTCAACGAATGGATGAAGTTTGTGCCGGTATCGCTATTTACGGCGCTGGTCGTGAAGGATGTCTTCATCGACAGTGCCACGTACCAAATCATCTTTACCCATTTTTCCGAAATGATTGCGGCCGTGATTGTCGTCGTCATTGCTTATCGCACGCGATCCATGGCCATTTCGGTGATTACAGGATTGATAGCTGTTTTCCTGTTGTCTATGTTTATTGCGTGAGTGAATTTAATTGAATGAGACTATGTAGGGCGGAGCCGGTTTTTGGCTTCGCCCTTTTTTGAAAAAAATAATTAGCAGGGGGGAACGTGTTAAGCATGTGCTGGAGCTGCAGTTGGAGTTAGTCCAGGCATGGTTGTAACAACCGTAGAAATTTCGTTCCAATTGTCTAATACGTTACCATAGTCAATTACAGCTTTATAAGCAGCGGGATTTTGGGGAAGTCCATCGATAAAGTTAGCAAAGGATGTCTTAGCATCACTATTTCCTGCCTTGTAAGGAGTTTTACCCTGTAAAGCTACAAATGCATCTTTGTCTGCCTGCTTACCAGTTAAAGTCTTGTGTTGAGCCTTGGCATACTTAACGAATGAATCAAAAGTGTCTTTGTTGTATGAAAAGTTAGAAATTCGCTCAAGCTCTGTCTTGGCAGTAACTAACTTTTCGTGTGCTTTTGTGATCTTATCTTGAGCAGTCTGAGTATCAGTTACGTGAACAACACTGACACTAGGTTTGCTCTGTGGCTTTTCCTTATCCGCAGGTTTCTTCCCCTCATCAGGCTTAACAGGGGTAGTCGAAGCAGGCGTTTCAGTAGTCACACTGTTATCAATCGCTTGCACGGCTTTCTTCACCTTGTGGGTGTAAGTCCGGGCCTTCATGCCGGGCTTAGTTGCTTTGATCTTGAACTTCAGCTTGGTTAAGTTATTGTTCTTGACCTTGACCGTGAACTTGCCTTTCTTGTTGGCCGTAGCTGAAGCCTTTTCCCCGTGCTTCAGCTTCATCAACTTTGGCCGTGGTGTAACCGGTGACTTTGTGCTTGGTGACTTTGACGTGGGTGATTTTGGCAACTGACTGGTGCGTGGTCTTGGCCGCTAAGGCACTGACTTCTCCACCGGTAACAATTGAGAGCAACGTTGCGGCCATAACAATCTTTTTCATGTCCATAACAAATATAATCCCCTTTATAAGTTGGTGTACCAACATCTCTGTCGGTAAAATCACTATATCATGTTGGCCACCCCAGCAAAAGAAGAGATGCCAATCAGTCACAAAGGTTCATATCATATACAGCGTTAATCGCCTATGCTGACGGTGATTCTGGGGCACCACCATTTATCCATAAATTTAGTAATACGAGAAATCGCTACTTTTCGGCGAGCCAGCGGCAGTGAGTAGGGGACGAAAAAAGGAGCCGGGACAACCGCCCCAACTCCTGATTTCACTTGCAAGTCGCTTAATTTAATTCTTCTGGAATGTAACTGTTATCCAAGACCCACAGCTCGTCCATCAGGGAACTGACCTTGGTCCGCGCATCTTCCAGGGGCAACAGCTTGGGATAAAGGTCGGCACGCTGGTCCTGCTTAGCCGCGATAATGTCACTGATTATTTTTGCTTGTTCCGTCAGTGTCGCCATTTTTTGCGTATCGTGGTTATCGGTGGCCACCTTCAAATCCGCCTGAATGACCCGTAAGTTATTCAATTGTTTGTGAATCTCAGTGGTCAAAGCCTCAATCTGATCCGAAATCGGCTGTAACTGTTTCTTCACCTGGTAGTAGTTCTGCTTAGCGGCCTCAATCTGGGCCTTCTTCGCCGCAATTTGGCGGTCCTTAGCCGACAGGTTGTTTCCTGGCCGACTCGGCGTTGTTGGCTTGCCAGGGTTTGCCGGACTCGCTGGACCGGACGGCTTGGTTGGCTTACTTGGTTTTACCGGTTTCGTCGGTTTCACTGGTTTTGACGGTTTCACCGGCTTGGCGGGCGTCGTCGGTTTCACCGGTTTATTCGGCTTATCCGGTTGACTGGGTACCGTCACGTTCGGCGTGGTGGTTGGCTTGGCCGGTTTTGCCTGTGCCCGTTTGATCTGCTTATTCGAGAACGTCCGGGACTTGAAGCCGGGCTTGGACGCCGCGAGTTTGAACGACAATTTCGTCAGATTTTGTTTCTTCACCGTGATCTTAAACTTGCCGACCCGGTTGGCCTTACCGCTAGCAAACGACTTCCCCTGAGCGTTCACTAACTTGATGCGGGCGTACTTGGTGGTCTTACCGGTCAGGCGGTGCTTGGACAGCTTGACCTGCGTGAGCTTACCAATCGTGTGGCTCTTAGCCATCGCGTTGACTTCGCCCCCGAAAGCCACCGTTAACGCCGCTGCGACCAGTAATGCTGGTTTAATCCCCATACTCATGATGAAATTTTTCTCCCCATTCTTTTTGCTAACACAATTTAATTGCGTACCATCAGTCTAACATGAACCATTTCAGAAAAAAAGCAGAGATGAAAATCACAAATAAAGATTGAGGGGCAACAGTTCACAATTCCTCGCGCCAATTAAATTGCGTATCAATAGGAAAGACAACGGTTACACAAATATCAAAATTCACAACCGAATATAAATAAGATTGTGAAAAATCAACCATCACCAACTAGACCACCCCTGGCTTAGCCTCCGCACGACTCGCTACAAGCTTCAAGACAGCTGGTCATTAAGACTAGCTAACCGCAGGCACACAAAAACACCCAACTACCGGTGATCAATCCGCTAGCTGGGTGTTTTTTAGTGAGTGATCCGCGGTCACTCGACTGATTTGAATTAATCCGCTACCTTGGCGTGGGTCTCATCATACATGTAATCCCGCGTCATTGGTAACATCCGGGCAGACGGGCCCTTGGAAATCAAATACTGAATCACGTCAATATTACCAGACTTGAAGGAAGCTGCGCAAGCTTGGAGGTAAAGATCCCACATGCGAACGAAGTTTTCGTCAAACATCTCGGCAACCTCGTCGCGGTGTTGGTTGAAGTTCTGATCCCAGATCTCCACGGTCTTTTGGTAGTGACGACGTAGGGGTTCCATGTCGTCGATCTGTAGGCCGTTTTCAATGATGTGGGTCGTGTTTTCAATCAAGCCGGGCACGTAGCCACCAGGGAAGATCCACTTGTTCAACCAACCGTTGTTGGCGCCACCTTGTTGCCGGGTAATCCCGTGAATCAAAGCGACCCCGTCGTTCATCAGGTACTTTTGGACGCAGTCGAAGTATTGGCCCAAGTTTTCTTGGCCAACGTGTTCGAACATGCCGACAGAGGTGATGTAGTCCCACTGTTCGTTGCCCAATTCGCGGTAGTCTTCCAAGCGAACTTCGGCGACGTCTTGGAGGCCTTCGTCTTGGATGCGTTGGTTCACGTAGTCGTATTGTTCCTGGCTCAGCGTGATCCCGGTAACGTGCAGGCCGTAGTCTTTGGCCGCCGTGAGCATCAAAGTGCCCCAGCCACAACCAATGTCCAGCAAGGTCTTGCCGGGTTGTGGGTTGAGCTTCTTGATGATGTGGTGGACCTTGTTCATTTGCGCCGTGTAGAGGCTGTCGTCCGGCGTTTCAAAGTAGGCACAGGAGTAAGTCATGGTGTCGTCCAACCAGAGCTTGTAGAAGTTATTACCGATGTCGTAGTGGTTCTGGACGTCGGCCTTGCTTTCCTTTTCCGTGTGCTTTTGTTTTGGTAAGAAATGAATGAACTTCTTGTTGTGGAAGAAGCTATCGGCGTTCTCGTAGGCTGCGGTCAGCAGGTCTTCGATACTACCGTCAATTTCAATCGTCCCATCCATGATGGCTTCCCCCAACGCGATGGAGGCGTTGCGGGAGATTTCCTTGACCGGAATGGCCTCGTGAATGGTAATCGTGATGTCGGGAGTGCCAGTCCCATAAACATCGGTGGTGCCGTCCCAGTAGTTTACGCGGACGGGGATGTTAAAGGTGTGGCTGAGAAATGTTTTGTAGAATGTTTTTTCAAGCATGTCAGGAGTCCTTTCCGGTTTTCTCTTAGATTTGGACACAAGAAAACGAAATTTACTTAGCCATTATACGCCTTTAATGGGAGAAAGGGTAAGGGGCGACTTCGTGTAACCGCTTAACATTAATTTGCCATGAGGGCGTGGCAAAAATGACGGATTCTTAAATGGAGCATGGTATAATGGACTTACAATTAACCAGCGGAGGTCTTTCATTTGAAAAAATGGGTATGGGTCGTGGCAACAATCGTTGTGGCACTGCTGATTGGCGGGTACGCGTATTCCAATCACCACGCGACAGCCAAGGAGTACCAAGCGGCAATGGCCAACGGACGGACTGCCATCCAAGCGAAACATTATACGCAAGCGGAAAGTTATTTCCAAAACGCCTTGAAACGGCGGCTAAACGACAAGCCAGCCCAACGCTACCTGACGCAGACCCAACGGTTCGTGTCAGCGGAAAATGCGTTGAGCGACCTGAAGTTTGCGAGCGCCGAGAGCCACTACACGGCGGTCGTGAATACCACCAATGCATCTAACGTGCTGGTGACGAGAGCCAAGGCCAAGGTCAAACAGGTCAAGGACATTCGCGCCAACGTTAAGCAATTTAAGAAGATTCTGAAGACGGCTAGCGGGCAAAACCTGGCGCTGAACTATGGCCAATCCAACACCACGTTAGACGAACTCTTCAACAATGCCAAGTTCCGGCAGAAGTACTACAAGGACTTGTATGACCAAGCCTTAGCCTTACGCAAGGCCAACAATGCTGGTCAATCGGCGGCAACGTCGAGCGCTAGCAGCACCAGTAGCAGCAGTAGTGCGGCGGCTAGTTCCTCTAGCAGTAGCACCTCAACGGGCAGTTCTAGTGCCTCGTTGACGTCTTCTGAACAGGCAGCGGCCAACAATTATTCCGGGAGCAACGAATACACCGTGACCCAGAAGCAAAAGGAACTCAACGGCAAGACCATCACGGCCGGCCAGATCGACAGTGCCCGTAAGACCATCAATGCGGCGGGCGGTCAAGCCGATGCCATGAGTGATCAAGACGTGCGGGTCGCCTTACAGACCGCTAGCAAGAAGAACATGTCATTGACACAATACACGAAACAATACCTCAAATAGGTCGGTTGGTTCGCCAATCAGCGAAACGACTCACCGCGCAGACGTGGTTAGCCCCTCATGGGTTAGGCACGCCTGCTTTTTTATTGCTCATTTTTTGACGAAATGGCTTGTATTTTGGGAGGCCCCTGCGCCTGGACAGTGAGTTCAGGTTATGGGACGTAGAAATTGCGACGGCGGAAATCTAAATCCCTTGATTGGCGCGCCTTTAACCGGTGATGAAGGGGCCACATCCCCCGACCGTGAAATTAGGTTGCCCGTTAAAGAGTTCAGTCGATTAAGTAAGAAACCTTACCTTTCCCAACCTTTTGAGGTAATAACTTGACATGTAAGGTAGGTTAGTAAACAAATTGGTTAATCAACTGAACGGGTAAATTACTGACGTATTTAAGAAATTAACGCCGTCAGACCGGGCCGCAACGGCATTTTTCCGAAAATTCCCGTTAAAAACCAGGAGAAAATTCGCGAGTCATAATCCAAGCACTATTTGTAAAGAGGAATTACTATATAGTTAGAATCAGAATCTACAAGGGGGGTTAGGTAACACGGCCCCCACAATAAGCAGGTGAGCACCAACCTTGGGGGATGGGGCAACCTAAACTGATTTGATTCCCGAATCACCGTAAGCTATTGGGGGAGTAGTGTTACCAAGAAAATTATGATTATCAACAAACACATTATGCGCACCACCAATGAAAAACAGGTTTTGCAGCAGATTGTGAATGCTGGCCCGATTTCTCGGAGTCAGATATCACGAAATCTTAGTCTGAATAAGGTGACGGTCTCGGATATTTATAGTCAGTTACTTCATGAAGGGTTGATCCGTGAGGTTGGTCACGGTGTCAGCACCCGGAATGGTGGACGGAAACCAGTGATGGCATTGCTAAACGTGGGGTATGGCTATGTCATCAGCATTAACATCTTGCGGTCACGCTTCTCGATGATCACTTGCCGGTTGGACGGGCGATCTGAGAATTATGAGAGCGTCTCGACGCGGGATGTGGACTTGACCTCGGTCCTGGATATGATTGATGAACGCATCAATCACACCGTGGCGGCTAGTGAAACGCGGCTGCTCGGGATTGCCTTTGGTCTGGACGGCACGATTTACGAAAACCAAATCTTGGACGCCTCATTGAAAGGCTTTAAGAACTTTGATTTGGCGAAATACTTTAGTGATAAATTTCAGGTCCCAGTTGTTTTGGAAAACTTAGCCAACGAATCCGCTATTTACGAACGAGACTTCGCAGGTGAAGGGGTCTACCGTAACCTGATCTCCGTGACCATTCGTGACCAGGTCGCTGCGGGAATCGTGGCGGAAGGCCACCTGTACCGTGGCCACAACGGCGAGGCCGGCAATATTGGCTGTTGCCCATTGGCAGACCGCTATCAAGAAGATAATATGGAAACGGTCAACCACTACGTCGCTGAGGGTAATGTCTTACAACGCATCATGGCCTATCAACACCTAGACCGGGTAGACGTGAACCGCATTCGGCGGGACTACTTAGGTCACCGGCCAGAACTGTTGAGCATTTTGGATGAATTTGCTTACTACCTAGGGAAAGTGCTGGGCAACCTGTCCAGTACCTTTGCCCCCGATGCCATCGTGGTCAACGCGCCAATCTTGGAGCTGTTACCGGAATTAATGGATCAGGTCCGCGAGTACGTTGGCCAGCTGGATATTTGCCGCAAGGCGCCGTTACTTCTGACCAAGAACTCTAAGGAAGCATCCCTGATGGGTGGGGCTTCCGCCATCATTCACCGGGCCTTGGCCTTGGATGACTTGCAATTGACGTTTGGCAATCAACGGTCGGCAGTTTTAGAGGAAGTTGAATCGTAAACACTTTGGATGGAAGCCCGGGCATGGTGCCTGGGCTTTTTTTGTTTCGAGTGGGGCCAAAGGTGCTTAGCCGGCCGCCCACCGCGTGCCAGCCACATAGTTCACGGCCGGTAGCGATAACCCCAGCCTGCTGGCCTGGATTTCACGCACTGGTAGGTAGCTGGAGCCGGCCATTTCGAATTTTGACCAAGATTCACCGAAACTATTAGGGATTTAGCCGAGATACGGTATAATAAAACTATTACGGGATGGAGGAATTTATCATTGAGTTTATGGCAACGCTTCGTTGAAAATGTTCGGCTCCGACGCTTTACCGTGCTGGCGCTGATTATCTTTGTGCTCTGGCTAATTCGCGCGGAAATGAACATGATTCTGCTGACGTTTATTTTCACGTTTTTAGTCCTGCAATTGGTTAAGGCGATTCGCAAGGTCGTCAAGCTACCGCCAGCGCTGATCGTGACGGTCACCTACGTCGTCGTGATTGGGGCGCTCTACTGGGCGGTGACCACGTATCTCCCGCAGATTCTGAATTCCTCGATTCACGGGATTGAGAACCTGTACCAGTTTTATCAAAATCCGAAAAATAACAGTAATGAGATTATCAGTTATGTCACGAATTATATTCAGACGTCGGACATCGTCAACCAGCTGCAGAACGGGGCTAAATTGGTGCTGACGTACGTGTCGACGATTGGATCGTTTGGGGCCACGCTGTTCATGTCCATGATCTTGAGTTTCTTCTTCACGATTGAAAGCAAGCAAATGGGTGAGTTCTCTCAGCGCTTCTTGACCAGTACCTACGGATGGTTCTTTCAAGACATTAACTTTTTTGCCACGAAATTTGTAAACACCTTTGGGGTCGTCTTGGAGGCGCAATTCTTCATTGCCCTGTGCAATACCGTGATTACCACGATTGTGCTGGCTATCATGGGGATGCCGCAACTGCCGACGCTGGCGATTATGATTTTTATTTTAAGCCTGATTCCAGTGGCCGGGGTCATCGTGTCCATCGTACCGCTGACGATTCTGGGCTACTCCGTGGGCGGCTTCCGCTACGTCATTTATATCCTAGTGATGATCGTGGTGGTCCATGCGCTGGAAGCCTACGTGCTGAACCCTAAGTTCATGTCGAGCCGGACTGAATTGCCCATCTTCTACACGTTTGTGGTCCTCCTCGCCGGTGAGCAGCTGTTCGGCGTCTGGGGGCTGATCGTCGGGGTCCCAATTTTCACGTTCTTCTTAGATATCCTAGGGGTGCGGCCGGTCCACGGTTTACATCCGGCGCCACACGTCGACGTGAAAAAATTGCGCGAGATTCGCCGCAACCATAATCAAAATAATGAAAAATAATTGGTAGCACTTAACGGTCGTCCCGAGAAATGGGGATGGCCGTTTTACTTCACAGGATTCTCACAGAAGAAAACGATTACATGCAAAGAAGCGCACAATTTAGCTGAAATCCGCGGCTAGATGGTGTAAAATGACAAGGTATTCTACGACAGAAAGAGGTTATAAGTGATGGCAAAATTAGTATTGATTCGCCACGGCCAAAGCGAATGGAACTTGGCTAACAAGTTCACTGGTTGGGTTGACGTTGATTTAAGCGAAAAGGGTGTTGAAGAAGCTAAGTCCGCTGGTCAAAAGATCAAGGAATCTGGCTTGAAGTTCGACTACGCTTACACGTCAGTTCTGAAGCGGGCCATCAAGACGTTGCACTACGTTTTGGAAGAATCTGACCAACTTTGGATTCCAGAAACCAAGACTTGGCGTTTGAACGAACGTCACTACGGTGCTTTACAAGGCTTGAACAAGAAGGAAACCGCTGAAAAGTACGGTGACGACCAAGTCCACATCTGGCGTCGTTCTTACGATGTCTTGCCACCACTCTTGGACGCAGACGCTGAAGGCTCAGCTGTCAAGGATCCTCGTTACGCTAACTTGGACCCAAACATCGTGCCTGGTGGGGAAAACTTAAAGGTTACCCTGGAACGTGTAATGCCATTCTGGGAAGACCAAATCGCACCAAAGCTGCTTGACGGCAAGAACGTGATCATCGCCGCCCACGGTAACTCACTGCGTGCCCTTTCCAAGTACATCGAACGGATCAGTGATGATGACATCATGAACCTTGAAATGGCAACCGGCGAACCAGTTGTCTACGACTTCGATGACAAGTTAAACATGACTAACAAGACGAAGTTGGGCAAGTAATTCTCAACTGACTCGAAGCCGCCTCGTTTGTGGGGGCGGCTTTTTCGTGGGAAAAAATGTCACTAGAGGTCACTAGAGGGGCCGCTAGTGACCGAAAATTTAGATAAGAGAAAAGAGATTGAATTGGCAGACAAAGAAGTATCACAGATTGAAATGATGAAGATTATCGCCTTATTCCGCAAAGAAGGGTTCAAGGGTGAATACGAAGACTTCCAACGCGTCAGCGGCACTGACCGGGAGTTCTTCGTGGTGATGAGTAATGAGCAAGGCATCAAGGCGTTGTTCCGGGCAAGCCTGATGTTGAATTCCGTGGCCTTCCAGTATGTGTTGGATGACAAGCATACGTTTGTGCAGGAAGACGCGGACGCTAGCTAGGGTAGAATGAACCACTAGAATACGGTTAGGCTCTGTTGGGGGCCTAGCCGTATTCTTTTACGATAAGCTAACTTATACGAGGACCACTCAGGTAAATAAATATTTAAAGCAGCTGGTCGACTCTAACGTTTTGAAAAAGGTTGGTGCGGGTCCCACGACAAGATACGTGCTGGTGCAACAAATTCTCAATAAATAAAAATTGGCCGGGAGATACCGGGAAACTGGAAAATTTGGTTATGATTGATGGTTCATGCTAGGAAGATTCGAACCGAATCAAAGTCATCTAACGATAAGAATATGATTGTGTTCGTGTAACTCCCAGTTGTTTCATTTGCGAGGGCGAGTGAAGGCAACCTCAGGCATCAAGGCGTTGTTCCGGGCAAGCCTGATGTTGAATGCCGTGGCTTTCCAGTATGTGTTGGATGACAAGCCTACGTTTGTACAGGAAGACGCGGACGCTAGCTAGAGTTGAATGAACCACTAGAATACGGTTAGGCTCTGTTGGGGGCCTAGTCGTACTTTTTTTCGATAAGCTTCTTTGCCCTTGGCCCCCTGGTGTACGGGCTCTCCAGCCAAACTATCATTATTTCAGTGATAAGCAACGCGGCGCTTGTGGTGAACACGCAAAATTTAGGGCAATTGGGGCGCGGTTAAAACAGGTTGCCAATAGACTGATGCGACGATTCACGTCATAGATTATTAGCATGAACCATCAAGCTATGAAATGAAGCATGTGTAATAAAGTTAATTACATTTTTGGTTAAAATAATGTACCAAATATGATAAACTGAAAGTGTCATAATAACGATTTTAACTTGTTTTAGGGAGGAGAAGCTCTTGAAACGAAGACTTATTACACACTTACAGGCCGGCTTAATAGTAGTTATGCTAGCAGTGACTGTTTTGCTAATCTGTCCAACTGCAGTGGGACGTGCGGACACTGCTGCGGATATCAATCCGGTAACTCAAAAGCCAATTACTTTTTTGGACAATCTGGATGATCTCTTACCTCCAGGCGACCCTAACGCTGATATTGTGCGAGCGGCTTTGGAACGATATAACATACGTACCAATACTATCAATAATGAACCGCGTTACCTCACTATGTCTGGTCAGCAGTTGGGACTCCTTCCAAACCATGGGTACACAAATCTACATTGACCAGCCGATGACCGACTACACGCCGTTATTGCGAGTTGCGAGGGGCCTGACCGGACTACATCTCTACAATCAAACGGCACTCAAGTCGACGGACATTACCGCGATCACCAATGCAATGCTGAACAATCGTCTGACAAGTTCTAGGGGAGAGATTGCTTCCTATCCGGCGGTGATTGATTTTTCTAGACATAACTTAGGTAATTCAGAATTTTCGGCCTTTGTTAAAGCGGTTCGGGCGAATGTTGACTTGGCGGCTTCTCGACCACCAGTCAGATTAGGATTTGCTCAAAATCGGGTGACTGACTTTGGTCCGTACTTAGCTTATAAGCAAGCGCTACTTAAAAGTGAATCGGAGAATCAGCGTTTTTCAGCCTCAGGTTTGACTCTTTCGGCCCCCTTTCAGCAGGCGCACGGAAGTATCAAACTCCCTGATACCAGTGACGTGAAGCTAGACGGGAACACACTCACGGTACCATTTTCGGCATTCCCCGAAAATAAAATTCAGACGTTACAAGATGCCAAAAAGGAAATACCAATGGTGATCGGTTATCGGATGGACCATGGCGAGCCGGATTACTTTGACGACCCACAAAACGTGCAAACGCATGTCAGCGCTAACCCAAAGCAGCAGAGCCAAGAAGGGGTCGATCAGGATCAGGATACGGCTGGTTTTAAAAATTCATATGGGCCGTTCATCGCTCTGGATCAATTAAGTGACAAACTAGGTAGCAATGACCTGACACGAGTGAATCAGTTGGATGCGCAGCAGCGGTTGACCAAGTATGCGACGCGGTTAAGTACCGACGATTTGGCCGAATTGAAAGAGCTGGTACAGGAAGTTCCGGAGTACTTTAAAGGGGAGTTGCCCGACCAAAATATCTTGCGAATCACCAATGTACCAGCTGATAGTACGTCGGTTAAGATTCGCGTAATGTCTTTTGCGGTGCCGATTTCCAATTCACCACTTAGCAGTATTTTGCCGTACGCTCAGACGTACAACATTCCCATTCCCCGGGCAACGACGACCGGCAATCACGGGACTTCAGGAGAAACTGACTCGTCTCAGTCGGACACTGTAGCCCCACAACCAGATGCTGTAGCCACGCGACCGGCCAAGGTGAAGCAGAAGTTGGTCTGGTCCACGCGAAAGATTGGCTTGTATCGGCGACCAACCTTTACAGTCAAGAATCGCCTGCGTTGGTACCAGAAACAGCCACGGATCAAGCGGCCCATGTTCAAGGTGATCGGGTACGCCCGTTCTAAGCATGGTGTGTTGCGCTACCGAGTACGTGAGGTCACACCGGGGGCTGCCGGACGCCAGGGGTACATTACCGCTAGAAAAGCCTTTGTCGACCAGGCCTATTACCAAACGACTGCCAAGCAGATCAAGGTTCTTAAGGGACTAAATGGTTATCGGACAACAGACCATTTGGGCAAACAAGCCCACTACAAGAAAGGTCAGATTCTGCGAGTAAAGCGTTTGGTCAAATGCAAGCTGACAGCGCGTTACCAACTGACGAACGGTCAATATGTTTCGGCGGCTAAGCGATTGGTTCTCAAGGTGAAGTAAGTTGGTTTGCGGGAGTCAAGCCAGGCTTTGACCATTAGCCTAGCCGTATTTTGAGTAACAATTGCGTCTGGTGATTTAATCATAACAAAAACCAGTGATTCCGGAGCGGTTGATTTAAACGCAGCGAAAACCGGCGATTCCGCAGCCACCACCTTGTCGCAAACCGATGAGCAACAGTCCGGCCTGGCAGCCTGGTTTGGTAGCTGGCTGCTGGCCTTGGCGAGTCTCTCATTGTTTAAACGGCGGAAGAAACGAGATTAGCTAACTCATCTTTCAACCTTCAGCAGCTAGCTAAATAAAAATCCGGTCAGGCCCTGTTCAAGGGTCTGACCGGATTTTTTACTAATGCTTCGGGGTGCCGCAGAAGCCGTCACAAGCGCACTTGCGATCAGAAATCATGGGGCAGTGGCAAATACCATCGGCACTGGCACAGCCGCAGCCGGGGGCGCAGGTCATCCCCGCGTGGCAGAAGGGATTGTCGTCAGTTTTCGGATTGTTCTGTTTGGAATTTTCAGCCATCGTCATCGTCTCCTATTCAGTTCGTTAGCAGCTTTCCAAGTTATCGGTACTGATGATTTCAAAGCGGGCGTCGAGCTTTTCCGTCAATTGCGCCTGTTCCTGCTCGCTCAGTTGGGAACGCTCGCTACCGACCGCGGGATGCGTTAAGACCTGTTGGTATAGCGCGGCTTTGGCGTCCGTTGGGGTCGCGCTTTTAACGGCGGCGGCGACATCCAACCCCGCGGCTGTGTCGACGTAGGCGTTGCCATGATTGACGGTAAAGCCCGCTGCGAAGTAGTCCTGTTGATTCACCAGAAAGTACTCGGTCATGTTGTTCCTCCTTTGAAATCAAAAACCCATCACTTACTCAAAGTATACTAGCCCAAGCTGAAAAAACAACCGCCGCTGAGCCGACATCAGGGCGATTTAAAAATTAAGGCACGCAGTCACCCCTGAAATAGCCGGTGTTGAGCGGTGTCGGTTCGAGGATTGGGCGCTGGTGCCAGCCGAGCAACGCACGCTACAAAAACCAATCCCGCAAATGATCCGCCACCGACCGCTGGAAATTCTCAAACCAGTGGGGATTCTCCGTGTGGATCTCGTCGTACAGGCTATTGTTGATCTTGGTTAAAATCGCAATCAGCTGGTCCAGTTCGGTATCCGTCAAGTCGTCTAGGTAGGCGGGAATCTTCGCGGATTCCTTGCTGGCGGTTTGGCGGCCGTGGTCGGTCAGCCGAATGATGGTCTTACGCCGGTCGACCGTGGATTTTTCCTTAGAGACCAGGTGTTTCTTGACCAGTTTATTGACGAATTCGGCCGTGGACTGGGCCGTCATGTTCAGCCGGTTGGCCAGTTCCTTTTGGGAGAGGCCGTCCGTTTGCGACAGGGCTAGCAGGATTTTTCCCTGGCCCTGAAATGGCGATTGCTGGTCGCCCTTATTGGCGTGGCGGCGGTGGGCGAGGTCATCGGCCATGTGCTGGACCATGCCGTACTCAATCAGCTTACCGGCCGCGTTTCTTTTCTTCGTTAAATTAGGCATGTTATCGCCCTCCATACAGTCATTATACCTGACATCGGCGACGAGGCCAGCGGAAGTTGTGGCAAAATTGTTGACAATTTCATCAGGGGGCCTTATTATAATTTTAGTCAGGGGGACCTGATTAATCGAACAGCTAAGAGGGAATGAACATGTCACAAGAAAATGCCATTGAAGTACGTCATTTAACGAAACGGTTTGGGACGAATCTGGCGGTCGCCGATGTCTCGTTTGATGTCCATCAAGGTGAGGTGTTTGGCCTGCTGGGGCCCAATGGTGCCGGGAAGACCACGACGCTGCGGATGATCACCACGTTACTCAAGCCGGATGCCGGGCAGGTCAAGATTTTTGGCCACGACACCGCGACTGAGGGGCGATTGGCTCGGTCCTTGTTTGGGTTGACCGGGCAATATGCCTCAGTAGACGAAGACATTTCGGCCCGGGAAAACCTGATGATCTTTGCGCGGTTAAATGGCCTGTCGCGCGCAGATGCCAAGGCGCGGACGGCGGAGTTATTAGCCGAGTTCTCGCTGGAACATTCGGCGGATAAGGCGTTGAAGCATTTTTCCGGGGGGATGCGCCGGCGTTTGGATTTGGCCGTCAGCTTGATCACGCGGCCGGCGTTGATTTTCCTGGATGAACCGACGACGGGGTTGGACCCGCGGACGCGCACCCAGATGTGGACCACGATTCGCGGCTTGGTGGCGCAGGGGTCGACCATCGTGCTGACGACGCAGTATTTGGAAGAAGCCGACCAGTTGGCCGACCGGCTGGCCGTGATTGACCACGGTAAGTTAGTCAAGATGGGCACGCCCGCAGAGCTCAAACGACAGGTCGGCGGCACGGTACTGACTTTCACCGTGAACCAGGCCGAACAAGTTAAAGCGGCCCAGACCGTCCTGGCCCAACAGGGGGTCGGGACCGGCCAACTGACCGGCTCACAGCTTAGCGTCACGTTGGCCCGGCCAGCCCAGTTAACGTCGATCTTGGAAAAGCTGGCGCAGGCCCAAGTGGCCATCAGTCATTTAACGGTCAATGAACCCTCACTGGACGATGCCTTTATGGCGTTGACCGTGGGGCAGAATTAGGAGGTCTTGAGAATGGATGTACAAACACACAGCGGCAACGTGGTCATGAATACGGCCACGATGGCTTATCGGAATTTATTAAAGACGGTGCACAACCCGGACCGGTTCATGGATGTGATCATCCAACCCATCTTGTTCATGATGATGTTCGGCTACCTGTTCGGCGGCGCGATTGCCGGCAACGTGCAGGCGTATTTGCCGACAATCGTGCCCGGCATCTTGGCGCAAACGATGTTGTCAGCGGCGTCTGGATCGGGATCCCAGTTGCGTGAAGACCTGGATTCCGGTATCTTTGACCGGTTCAAGTCCTTGCCGATGGCCCATATCGCCCCACTAGCCGGGCAACTGTTCGCCGACAGTCTACGGCTAGTGATTGCGGCCATCACCTCGCTGACCACCGGCTTCTTGATGGGCTGGCGGCCAGCCGCAGGGTTCGGCTGGGTCTTAGTCTGTGGCCTGCTGGCGATTTTCACCGGCTGGGCGCTGTCCTGGGTCTTTGCCTTGTTGGGACTGTTGGCCAAGCAAGCGACGACCGTCCAGAGCTTTTCGCTGATCACCATGCTGGTCCTGTCGTTCGTATCCAATGCCTTCGTGCCGCTCAAATCGCTGAGTAAGCCATTGCGTGTGCTGGCGGAGCTGAATCCCGTGACCTACGTGATTACCGCGATTCGCCAAATCTTAGCCACGGGTGGCTGGACTCGCGAATCACTGCTGGTGCTGGTCGCCGGGGTGATCATCGTGCTGGTCTTTGCGCCGCTAGCGGTGTGGGCGTATGACCGTAACTGAAGGGGTTTATTGAAAAAACTGCGGGGTAACCAGACCACACAGTTTTTTTGCGTTGATCGGTGGGACTCACAACTTGGGTAGGTGGTCTGCCTAACTGGTAAGGTGGTCAAGACGTTTTCTGTCGTACCTGATCAAAATCTGCTGGTACTCGTCAGCGTTTTTTCCTATACTTAGAGATACGGAGGATGATATGCATGGCGGTCAATTATACCAATCGTGGCGAGTACCGAACTTATAAATTATTAAAAGAATTAAGCAATAAATATCCAGAGGATAAATTTCATATATTTGCCAATTTATATCTAGATTCAGATGACAGTCGCTTTCCCAACCGGCAAGTCGATCACCTGGTGATTTGTCGCAAGGGCATCTTCATGATTGAGACCAAATATTGGACGGGGACGGTCTACCATGACGTGCGGCTACGAGATCTATTAAAAATGGTCGGCGGCAACGAAGCGGGCAAAACCCTGTTATCGCGGCTGTTACCGCAAGAGGTCATGGACCAGGGCAACCAGAGTTTTACGATGTGTATTAAAAGTCCAGAGAATATCCAGGTGTATGCCGGGGATGAGAACCCGATTCGCCAGGTGGAACTGTCCGGGCTCAGTCTGAACAGTTTGATTCAAGATAAATTAAACGAGTTAGGCATCAAGCCCTATATTCATGAGTTTGTGTTCTACAATTACGTCAGCCGGGCCGAAGACGACCAGGTCGTGGACCCTAACGGCGTGTTGAACCGGCCATATAGCAATAACTACGATGACTGGGGTGAGGGCTTTACCAAGCCGCAGCACTTCCGGGAATTCTACGAGGCTGTCCATGAACGGTTGCCTCATCAGCTGGAGCTGAAAGAGGGACAAGTCAACGCGATTGCCCGGCTGATTCACCGGACGATTTTGTTTGATTAGTGGGTTGAGATAGGCGGTTATCAGCTAAAGGTTGAGAGCTGAAAGTTAGCTAGAAACATTGGCACCACGCGACTGATGGCATAAAGATTAGTCGTTTACAGCTTCATAGTGAGGAATGGCCGCCTACCGTCCGCCAACTATGGGGTGGAACGCGGTGGACGGACGGGTCGAGCCAAAGGCCGGTCTCGACGCCTCGCTTTGAGCCGGAAGACCGCTCCTCAGGCTGGAGGTGTTCCCCATAGCAGGCGGAACCCTGGCTGACGCAGGCATCTGGTTTCACTAGTTCTGGTGGACAAAAAACGAGTTTGGGCGGTTTGGGCCCAAGCTCGTTTCGTTTACTGTTTAACTTTCCCCAACCCGAACTGGACATCGTGGACGTTCAGCTCGCGTAGGCGCTTGTCACCCCAGTCGTACATGGCGTCGATGATGGGGAGTAGCGAGCGCCCCAGCGGCGTCAGGGAATAGGCGACCTTGACACGGGGGCCGTTGTCCTCAATTTCGCGGTCGATCAGGCTGTCTTCTTGGAGTTCCTTGAGCTTCTTGGCCAGCTCCTTGTGTGAAGCGTGGGGCAACAGCGCCTGGAGCTCGTGAAAGTAGTAGCTGCCCTCGTGGCCCAGGTGATAAATAATATTGACTTTCCATTTGCCATTGAACATGGCCAAAGTGAACTCCTTGCGGCAGGTGTAATCGCCGTCACGGAGCCGTTGTTGGACGAGTTTGCGAACTGAATCAGTCATGTGATTTCCTCCTTGTAGATTGGGTAACTAAAAAGTGCGTTATTGAGAATGTATCCGTTTCCATTATACTAAGAGTATCAAATCTTTAGGAGGCAAATTATGAAAAAAGTCTATTTATCCGCCCAGTTTCCCCAAGTTGCGCTTGATGAATTGCGCCAAAACAATCTAGAGTTCGCCAGCTATACGGGTGAGGGCTTGATTTCACATGCAGAGTTATTGCGTCAAGTAGCTGACGTGGATTACCTGATCACCACGCTGTCCACGCAGGTCGACCAGGAGATCATCGACGCGGCGCCCAAGCTCAAGCTGATTGCCAACTTTGGAGCGGGCTTCAACAATATCGATACCGCCTACGCTAAGACTAAGGGCATCCAAGTCACCAATACGCCGGCGGTCTCCACGAATTCCGTGACGGAAGTGACCATGGGCTTGATGCTGGCATTGAGCCACCGGATGGTCGAAGGCGACAAGCTGATGCGGACCAAAGGCTTTGCCGGCTGGGCCCCACTGTTTTTCTTGGGCCACGAGATTGCGGGCAAGCAATTGGGAATCGTGGGTCTCGGCAGCATTGGTAAGGAAGTGGCCAATCGCGCGAACGCTATGGGGATGTCTGTGACTTACTACGGCCCACATCCACTGGCCGCTGAAGACGCCAAACGGTTGAACGTTCACTACCTGCCGCTGGAAGAACTGATCAAGACCAGTGACTTCATCAGTATCAACGCACCGGGCACGCCGCAAACGCATCACATGTTTGACGCAGCTGCCTTTGACAACATGAAGGACACGGCTTATTTGATCAACGTTGGGCGGGGTCCAATCGTTGACGAGGCCGCTTTACTGCCAGCATTGAAGGCGGGAAAGTTGGCCGGGGCCGCTTTGGACGTTTACGAAAACGAGCCCGAAGTTGACGACGGCTTCAAGGCCTTAGACAACGTGATTTTGGTGCCACACATTGGTAACGCCACCGTGGAAGCACGGAATGCCATGGCTAATATCGTGGCCCACAACGTGGTTTTGCTGGACCAAGGCCAAGCGCCGAAGTTCGTGGTCAACGCTTAGCGGACTTGATTTTAGCAAATTGACGAGAATGAGAAAGGCCATCGACTGGAAATTACCGGTCGATGGCCTTTTTCGCCATGAATCATTTGAAATGACAAGTTGTGACACCCCCAACCGCTATAATGAAATTTAGTTGGTGGGATACATAAGCAAATGGCGTAAACGACCACCAACAGAACTTAATGAGGAGGAACAGATCATGCGAGTGAATCATATTTTAGGCGCCCTCTTAGTGGCGACCACGATTGGCATCGGCGGTACGACGCTGAGTGCCCCGACCACGGCTCAGGCCAAGGCGAAGAGTAGTTTGACGACCTTTCCCAAGAACATGCGGGGGACTTGGTACCACTATGAGGAGAACAATGGGTATTACTACAAGAGTATGAAGTTTACGACGAAGAAGCTGGTTTTGCGGAACTACTTTGGCTATTCCGGCGGCGGTTTTACGGCTAAGCGGACATTAAAATATGTTAAGGCAAAGAGCCCTACTAGTCTTGAAGAAACTTACAACTTCACGAGTAAGCGTCGTAATCGTGTCAGTGCGTTTGCGGCCAAGAGTGGCTACACCAAGTTGGTGTCGGGTGGTCTAATGGTCACAGACGGTAATGGAACTTACAAGGTGATTCACAAAAATTACAAAGGTAAGTCAGTGAAGGTGTTATATAAGAAGGCTGATAACATGGGTAAAATCACGGATCATTTCTACCAAACCAAGGCGCAGGCTAAGCACTTCAATCCAGTTGGCGCGCTGCACAAATAAGCAAGGAGGACGAAATCAATGAAATTCACAAATATGGTAGGCGCATTACTAGCGACCGTTAGCTTTGGCGCGGCCTTAGCTGTGACAATGCCAACGACGGATGCACAAGCCAGTACTAAGATGACCATGGCTAGCTTCCCGAAGAAATTTCAAGAGACCTGGTACTACTACCAAAAGGGTCACTACAACCGGTATACGATCAAGGCCAAGCAGACTTCGTATCGGAACTTCAGCGGTAAGAAGTGGCGTACGGGGCAGAGTCCAGTTAAGGTAACACCACTGAACAAGAAGACTAAAAATGTGAAGAAATATCAGGGGTATACGGTTCTGTTCATGAGCAAGGGCTGGTTGATGGATCATCCCTGGGAAAACTACTCCAAGGGCATTAAGTTCCAAGACCCAGGAACAGAGGGCTATAAGATTGTGACGCGTCATTACCAGGGTAAAAAGGTTAAATCACTAGTCGTTAGCAGCATGTGGTCTCTTAGCAACGGCGAAATCCATCAGCAACACTACTACAAGACCAAAGCCCAGGCTAAGGCGTTTAACCCAACCGGCTTGGCGGAAGACTATCTGGATTAAGCATGATTGTCCTTGGTTGCGAGCGCAGGTCAAACTGCTTTTCGAGCCAAGTAATATGAGGATTGATTGCTAGGCTTTAGGCCTTAAATCTGTCTAATCGCGTAGAAAAGGCCATCGACTGGCAATTACCGGTCGATGGCCTTTTTCGCCATGAATCATTTGAAATGACAAGTTGTGACACCCCCAACCGCTATAATGAGATTTAGTTGGTGGGATACATAAGCAAATGGCGTAAACGACCACCAACAGAACTTAATGAGGAGGAACAGATCATGCGAGTGAATCATATTTTAGGCGCCCTCTTAGTGGCGACCACGATTGGCATCGGCGGTACGACGCTGAGTGCCCCAAAGGCTACTACTACAAGAGTATGAAATTTAGTGCCAAGAAGCTGACCGTGAAGAACTATTTCGATGCTTATGGTAGGAAAAAATCTAAGCGAGTGATGACGCTACATGCGGCTAAGAGCTCTCTGAATTATCGGCAAGGGTTAAGCAACAAGAAATTTAAGCAACACCTAGTGAGTGCCTTTGCCGCCAACGGGAGCTATACCCAAGTAACACCTTATGGCTTTCTCGCTACTGACGGGTTGGGCAAGTATAAAGTTATTCATAAAACTTATAAAGGTAAATCCGTAAAAGTGTTGTATAACAACTTGAACGATGATCACTTTAAGGTCAAAGACCATTTCTATCAAACGAAGGCTCAGGCCAAGTACTTCAATCCAGTTGGCGCGCTGCACAAGTAAGCAAGGAGGATGAAATCAATGAAATTCACAAATATGATGGGTGCATTGTTAGCCACCGTCAGCTTTGGCGCGGCCTTAGCCGTGACGACACCAACGACGGATGCACAAGCCAGCACCAAAATGAGTATGGCTAGCTTCCCGAAGAAATTTCAAGGGACCTGGTACTACTACCAAAAGGGCCACTACAACCGGTATACGATCAAGGCCAAGCAGACTTCGTATCGGAACTTCTTCAGTAAAAAGTGGCATACGGGTCACAGTCCAGTTAAAGTGGTTAACTTAAACAAAGATACGCATAACGCTACAAAAGGTAAGTATGATACACTGCTTTTCATGAGTAAGGGCTGGTTGATTGACCAAGGACGTGACCAACATCATAAATGGTCTGGCTTTGAAACGCCAGGTACAGAAGCCTATAAGATTGTGTCTCGGAAGTATAAAGGAAAAATGATTCAGTCATTAGCTATGGACATCCAATATAATGCTAGCAACGGCGAAGTCCATCTCCGACATTACTACAAGACCAAAGCCCAGGCTAAGGCGTTTAATCCAAACGGCTTGACTGAGGACTACCCAAATTAAGGCGCATAAAGGAGGAAATCTCGTGAAAAAACTAACGCGGCTACTGGCCGTCAGTGCGTTGACCGTTCTGGTCGGTGGTGGGGTCGTTGAGACCGTGACACCACAGTCGACCGTTCAGGCGGCGAAGAAGGCCAAAGCCAAGAAGGCTAAGAAGACTAAGGCCAAAAAGACTAAAGCTAAAAAGAGTAAAGCCAAAAAGAGCAAAGCTAAAAAGACTGCCAAGGAAAAGAAATACTACACGGCTAAACAGTGGTCCCAGGTCTTGCATTACCGCAAACAGGCCAAGAAGATTGGCGTAACGACCAAGGGTATGTACGCGCAGAAGCCGCGGTTGAAGAAGTCATTTCGTCCCGGCAAGCTGAGTGCCAGCTATATCAATCGAACCGTCAATTGGATCAATTTCTACCGGACCATGTTTGGCCTGAGTAAGGTGCAGGCCGATAGTGACTGGAACACCTCGGCTCAGTATGGTGCGGCCACGTTAGCCGCTGCCGATAAGGGCCTGTCCCACGGTTTGGTTGGCATCAAACGGCCTAGCTTTGTTTCTAAGGCTGATTGGCAGAAAGGGGCGGACGCAACCAATCAGAGTAATCTTTCTCGAGAGGTGACTGGACCTTATGACATTGTTACGGGATACCTCAGTGATGACAATGATCTTAGTGGCTTAGAACCAGGTCACCGGTTGTGGATCCTGGGGGGCATCGATCGAGTTGGTGTCGGTCAGGCTGATGGTTATAACGATTTAAGAGTTTTTGCTGATAATAGCTATGGAGCAACAACGCCTGTTAAGAAGACTGCCTTCCCACGAGCAGGTCTTATGCCATATGCACTAGTCAGTCAGGGAGCACCATGGTCGGTCTCTTGGCCTGATGAATACACTGGCGACAGTAGCTCAAGCCCCCAAGTGAGTGTTTATGATAAGACTGCTAAGAAAGCTGTGAAAGTGACACACGTCAATGCCAGTCAGGCCGGTTATGGCTTTTTCGGGACCACAGTTTACTTCTTACCCAAGAAGAGTCAGCTTAAAGTCAACCATGCCTATAAGGTTGAGGTTTCTGGCGTCGAAGATCAGTCAGATATTTCGTACACGACCCGGCTATTTGATTTAAAAGTTAATGGAGCGTTCTACTAATGAAAAAAGTTGGAAAAAGTTTACTGGTACTGGCGAGCGTGGGTATTCTAGGATTAGGTGTGCTCCCGGCGCTGCCAGCGCAAGCCGGGACGAAGACGGTCAAGGTCACCAAGGTAAAGCGGGCCGCTTATCATGCAACTAAGGGAACCATTTACACGTCAAAGAAACTGAACAAGGTGCGGGGGAAGGCCCAAGCCTATCAACACGTGACGCTGTACGTGACCAAGCACGCGACCATCAAGCAGAATGGCAAGAAGAAAATTTATTACTACATCAATACGAGCAAGGTCAAAGGCTGGCTTTGGCGTGGGGACCTCAAGTTTGGCAAAGCAACGCCTTCCGTGGCTTCAATGAATGCGGCCATGGCAAAGCGCTTCGTGAAACAGGCCAATACTTACCGTGCGGCCAAGGGGATTGCGCCACTGAGCTTGGACGCAGCGCGAGTGAACGTCTTGAAGACGCATGCTAGTTGGCTCACGTTCGGGAAGTACCCTAGAACAAAAATTGACTGGGATGCTTATAATCAGGAGGCTGCTAAGTTCGGGCTTCCCGCCGATAGTGCTGTGATGGAAATTGGGTCCACCAGCAGCAAGGCCGACCTGAAGAACAGCCAACGGTTAAGCCAAGCAACGATTGATTTTTACATGATTACGGGTCGCAATCAACCGGACTATACCCAAACGGTTTTAAAGGCGGCAACGACCAAGATTGGGATTTACTGGTTTAATGACCACGGCACGGTGTGGTTCATCCTGTTACCCAACTAGGTTGGCTAAATTGTTTCGCAAAGGCAAGGTGCCCAGCACCTTGTCTTTTTGCGCCCCACCACCATACGCCAAAAGCATAGCTACCAATCACAAACAAGCATTGGACATCCCCACCGCCGACGCCTATGCTAGGACCAAGCAAAGACAACTGCCACGTTACGCGGCAAGGAAAAGGAGCTTTTATTCATGAAAAACACAACCGCTAAAATTGCACTGGGTACCTGGGCCTGGGGCGACACCAGTGATGGGCAAGTCTTCGGCGACCACCTGACTGCTGAAGACCTTCAACCCGTCGTGGCCGACGCCATGGCCGCTGGCCTGAACGTCTGGGACACCGCCTATGCTTACGGTTCCGGCGAATCCGAAAAAATGTTGGGGACACTCTTACAGAAATATCCGCGGGACAGCTACCAACTCTCGACCAAGTTCACGCCGCAGATGGCAGGGACCGGCGATAACGAAGTCGCCGACATGCTGGCCGGTAGCTTGCAGCGCCTGCACACGGATTTCATTGACATTTACTGGATTCACAACCCGGCCGACGTGGAAAAATGGACGCCAGCTCTGATTCCACTCCTGCAAAGTGGCAAGGTCAAACGCGTTGGCGTGTCCAACCACAATTTAGCCCAGATCAAGCGTGCCGATGAAATCTTAGCCACGGCGGGTTTCCACGTATCTGCCGTACAGAACCATTTCAGCTTGCTCTACCGGTCTTCCGAAGAGGCGGGCATCCTGGATTACTGCCGTGACCACGATATTGACTTCTTCGCCTACATGGTCTTGGAACAAGGCGTGTTATCCGGGCGTTACGACGTCCAGCACCCGCTGCCAGCCGGGAGCATGCGCGCTCAGGTCTACAACCAAGTGCTGCCGCAAGTCGAAGACCTGACCGCGGGCCTGACCAAGATTGGCGCCAAGTACGACGCTTCAGCCGCAGAAGTGGCCACTGCCTACGCCTTGGCCAAGGGCACGACGCCGATCATCGGGGTCACCAAGCCCAAGTACATCGCCAGTGAAATGAAGGCGGCGAGCCTAGACCTCACGCCAGTTGACATCATTGAATTGGAAACGCTAGCCGCCGCAACTCACGTGGACACCAAGGGGTCCTGGGAAGCACCGATGGCTTAATCCTGTGTAAACGAAAGGTCCGCCGCGCTGGTTTAGCGTTGCGAACCTTTTGTTTGTTGCCGTTCACCCCAATTGCAGAGGTCATCCATGACGGGGATGAGTGATTGCCCCAGAGCCGTCAAACTGTATTCGACCTTGGGCGGAATCTGCGGATATTCCTGGCGGTGGATGAGGCCATCTACTTCGAGCTCACGCAGCGTGTTGGTCAGCGTTTTAAAGGAAATCGGGACTAGCAGTCGTTTCAAGGCGTTGTAGCGCAACGGGGCGTGGTTGAGATGCAGGGCGTAAAGTGTCTGCATCTTGTATTTACCACCGATGAGTCGCAAGGTGTAGGCAAAGCCGGTATCTTCCAATCGATTCTCTTTGATGTAGTCAATGTCAGCCATGAACACTCTCCTTTGGGTAAGTACCGCACTTTAATTTGCGTACTTGTTTGTCTACTGAGTATAGCATAGACTTTAAGCAACAACTTGAAGGAGGACGCCTCAATGAAGACCATTGTATATGCGCATCCCTATGCCGGTAGCCTCAACCACGGTATCTTGACGCGACTCACGGACTATTTTACCCAAACCCAACAGGACTTTCAGGTCATCGACTTGTATCAAGATGGCTTCGACCCGCGGTATTCACCGGAAGAACTGCGCTTGTTCAGCCGAGGTGAGACGCCGTACCCGTTGGTCAAACACTACCAGCAACTCATTAGTCGGTCCACGGAATTGGTGATCATCACACCGATTTGGTGGTTCCAGTTGCCCGCTGAGCTCAAGGGATTCTTTGACAAGGTCATGTTAAAAGGGTTCGCTTACGAAGAGGACCCAGCATGGCAGGGCTTGTTGACCGATATCCAAAAGGCCACGGTCATCACGACGGCGACGGTGACCAAGGATTATTTACGCACGCAAGCTGGCGACCCCATTCAGGGTAATCTGATCAACCGCGTCTTCGCCGACATTGGTATCGACCCACAGCGCACCAACTGGATTCATTTGGGAGAAGCCAACACCACGACAGACGCCGTACGTGAACAGTTTTTGGCGGCGCTACCGCAGTTGTATTTGACCGGGCAAGACTAGTGGGTCTCGGGTTCTACTCCTAGCAGCGACAGGCCGGTCAATACGGCGGCTGATTATCGCGCCTATGATACGGTAGCTGATGAAGCTGACGAGGCGTAAAAAAAGTAGCTAAAAAGGCTGACCAGTGCTGGGAGAAATTTCCCGGCTGGTCAGCCTTTAGTGTCTATTAAATTACCGCTCGCCACCCACCAACGTGATTCGTTGGCGTACGTACTGGCCGCTTTCCAACAAGTCAAGCATGCCGGTCGCATAGTCGGCGTAGCTAATGTAGCTGTCGGCATCGTTGGTCGCCAGGTAGTCTTCACCGTCGACGTGGTAGTGGCCGGTGGCGGCCCCAGTCGCGTCGTAATTGAAGGCGGGAGTCACGTAGGTCCAAGCCAAGTTGGCGTAGGAGGGTCGCCGGTCCAGGCTGGCCCAACACAATCACGGCGTTGTGGTGTGCCTGAAGCTGAATCAACACTTTGACCATTTGAAGTTCATTCCGCTAGCCCCGAAGCTAGAACTCCGCTCCGCCTTGGTCTGGCGCGCCCAACAGGTTCACTCGCGGGCGGCGACGGCCTTTGTGGAATTCTCGCGGGAGAAGAAGGGGTGGGTGAAGTAAGGCTAGAAGGTCGTGTGTTTCTGACGCTGAGCTGGTATAGTAAAGACACATGTTTGGGAGGGATAGGCCAATGGACTGGGAAACGTTATTTGAGCCGCAAATCATTAAGCGGGGCTGGGATTATTATCAGCAGGGTCTGGTGAGAAATTTTCGTAACCGTGACGGGCAGATCACAGCGACGGTGTTGGGGAGCAAGCGCTATCAAGTCACGCTCGCCGTGGATGGTGAACGGCTACTGGCGGGCAGTTGTACCTGTCCGTATGCCGCTGAGGACCGCTATTGTAAGCACATGGCCGCGGTCTTGTTCATGGCCGATGACGTGGATGCTGGCAAGCCTGACGAAACGACCGTCGCCAACCTCCTGAAGCGCGCGACAAATCAGCAGGTGCGCGACTTCTTGGCCCAAATGATGCAGGTCGATCCCGGATTGGTGACTCGGTTTGCGCAGCAATTGGACCGTGATACCCACAAGCCGGGCATGGACCTGAGCGACTATCAACACCAGCTGGACCAAATCATGCAAAAGTACACGGACGGCACCTACTTCGTTGACTATCCCCAGGGTGATGCTCTCACCACGGCCATCGGCGACTTCTTAGCGCAAACGGTGCGGCGATTGCTGGCGGCGGAACAGATGAAGCTGGCCGTTGAGGTAGTTAACCAGGTGGCCCTGAACGTCGCCAAGTTGGAATTCGATGACGGTCTGGAAGACGAGACCATGTGGCTGGTCGATGCGTGCGCGCACGCTTGGCGACAGGTGCTTAAACCGGCCGATTACCGGGTGAAAGAATTCGCGTTGGACTGGTTTTTAGCGAATGCGTTACGGCTGGGAGTAGTCGAAACGGATGCGCTGACCGTGATGTTTGATACCTTTCTAGAGCCGGACTTTCTTCAGAAAAAAGCCGCCTGGACCGCACATCAGTTGGCCATCGTGCCCCAGATTCGGGAGCGGCAGGAACGCCAGCGGCAGCGCAATCGCTGGGTGAAGTTGCATTTACTGACCATGCAACAGCTTGAACTGCCACCGGCCGAAATTGAACGGTTCTGTGTGGGCTATCTCAGCACCAAGCAGGCGCGATTGGCGTACGTGGCGTTGCGACTGGACCAGCAGGATTACGCAACGGCCGTGCGCCAACTGATTCTGGGCCAACAGGCCGCCCCGTCATGGGACAAAGCGGACTTTAGCGACCAACTGCGCCAGCTGTATCGTCAGTTGGCCCAGACCGCCACCCCGGAACTGCAGCGGTCTCTATTTGTCCTGAGCTACGGCCTTGGAGACCTGGACTTCTACCAGGTCTTGAAGCGGCAGTGTGCGCCCGAACAATGGCTCCAGTGGCGTCAATACCTGTTAGCTGGGTTACCCCAAAATACGGATCAGCTGCCCTTGTTGGCCGTGGACCAGGCATACCCCGACTTGCTAGCAGGAGTCCTGGCCCGACCAGGATTACAGGCGGTGCAGGACTATCAACGGCTCTTGTTGCCGCAATTTGCCCCACAGCTGGTTGAAAAATACGTGCGGGAGCTGCATCAGGCGGCCCAGTCGGCGAAGTCACGTACCCAGTATCACCAGTTGGTCGCCTGGTTGACTGACCTAGTCAAGTTGCCCGGTGGCCGACTGGTTGCCAATCGGGTGGTAAGAGATTGGCGGCAGCGTTACCGCCGGCGCTCGGCCATGATGGCTGAGCTCAACGTTTACTTTTAAAAAAAGAGGAAAGATTATCATGCAAGAGAAACCCGTTGCGATGGAAATCACGATTAAATTGAAGGATGTTCGCCTGGCGACGTGGCGGACGTTGTTGGTCCCCATTGACATTCGCTACGATCAGCTACACGTGCTGTTACAGCTAGCGTTTGGCTGGGAAAATGAGCACCTCTACGGCTTCTGGCCCAAGAGACACAGCGACCAGATGTACGTGCAATCAGTCGATGAGTGGGGTGGCTTGGGGGACATTCCCGCGTCCCAGGGGCATCTGTACACCGATGTCGCGGTCGGACCGGTGATTTACGAATACGACTTCGGCGATAGCTGGGAGCACGTGATTACCTTAAAGCACGTCTTAACGGCACCCCAACTGGCGGGGCGGCAGCTGCCCAGTTGCGTGCGGGGTTCCGGTGCTAACCGCTTGGAAGATGCGCGGGGAATGAGTGACGAAGGCCAGGGTGACCGTTACAACCGGTCGGCAGTGAATCATTTGCTGGCACATTGGAAGACGGCTGAGAAGGCTATGAATGCTGAGGAGGGGTACTTCTGACGGAAAATTCGCGTAGGGTTAAAGCGGTTAGGCTGAGCCCGGATACGCCGTACAATCTGGGGTCATTCTTTAGATGGTACCAACAGTTATTTTTGGCGAATTCTATAAGCAAGTTAGCCGCTTAAAGATTGGTTCTGTTTTGGTTTAATTGAAGTGAGCAGACTAAAACGACGGGTGGACTTGATTACTGTTAAAAGATTGTAAGTCAGAATTGTTAATCAACTGCGATGTTTTGAATAAATCGTCCATATTGTGATAGATTTAGGCCAAGAGGTAACGTTGATGCTTTAAATTTTGGGGGAATGGTTATGAATAGGCGAGAGTTAGTGCTCAGCACAACTTTTCAGGCGGAGAAGTTTGAACAACGAGTCGAGAAAATGGTTTCGCCATTTCGGGGATTGACGACGGTCAAACGGATTTGGTGTGTGAATCGCGATGTCCAGCAAAAGAGTGAGTCGGCGTATACCGTCGTGGCGTTTGCTCGGCAGGCGGATGTTGGATTGGTGCGGCAACCGGAGGGTGAAAGCCGTGCCTCGTATCGGAGAATTCTTCAGCACGCCAATGCGACTGAAATTTTAGCCTCTGAAGTGGAAACGGATTCGATATTTCTGCATCGGCTTTAGACAGAATTGTGATAAGGGATAGGGGGAGATCACAATGACATTGCAAGTACTATTGGAAAATTTGGGGACCCTGTTGGGCTTGTTTTTCTTGACCTACGGCATTGTGCTGTTTTGTTACCAAATCTGGGAGCTACACAAAAAGCACCGCGATTACCGCAAGTGGTGCCAAAGCGTTAAGCCCAGTGGCGTGCAAATGGACATCCAAAAGCGCGGTGGCAAGTATCGCATGCAGTAGCGGGGGCAAGGGTCAGAACAGCTGACGCAATCAGCCAGATAATTTAGGGCCATCATGAAAACGACTAATTTCGTTTAATGGGATTAGTCGTTTTTGCATGGGACGGTCAATGTTTAGTTCTGATGATGATAAACACGGCTACACAGTTACCACAAACTGGTGAACTGGTGACCAGTTGGATCCAGTGGCTGGGCGCGGTCTGCCTCCTGGTCTTAGGCGGGGCTGGTCTGCGTTGGTGGCGACGACACTAAACGACAGTAAGTCAGTAGAATAGACGTGCAAACGGTCAGACCGCCACATGGTTTGGCCGTTTTTAGTCTTAGTTGCGCATGACTGATTTTGACCTTAATAGGAAAGCTTATCGTAAGCTTAAAATTTGTGAGTGATTTTCACGTGCTTTCTTCCCGACAAAAAGTGACGTGAAAAGTTCGCTACTGGCGCCAAAACCTAGTACAATGGAGGTGGTTAAGGGCCGTCATGATGACGCCTGAGTGGGGTGCGTAAATGGCCATTAAGCCAGGGATTACCAAACGATTAGAAACTATATATTGTATGAAAATGTTAGCTTGCTTAATGGACAATGATGGCATAGTATAACGATAGATGAAACATTTGATAGTTGCACAGGTAGCGGCCGGTTTAGATAACGGGCTGCTTGCCTTCTTGGAGGGAGGATTTGACCTCATGAAGTTGTGGAAGTTAATGATAGCAGGTGTGGTTGCGTTAGGACTAGCTGGCGCAGCGACCGTGAGCGCGACACCGGTGACGGCTCACGCGAGCGATAACGTCACGATTGATGGCAAGTTTTCGGATTGGGACGGGACCAGTCTTACCGTGGGGTATAACGGGTACACGGCTCTGAAGAGTAATGGTAAGTATATTGATGTGTATGTGAAAATGAAGAACGGTCCAGTTCCAGGACATGGTGATTACATTTTTAAAATAGGCGGGAAAACTTACCATGCCTGGTCAAATGATATTGATGGTACGCCTAGCAAAGGGAGCGTTAAGTCGTTTACCGTGACCGGTGGTTCTGATTTTGATGGCACGCAATATGGTACAGTTGGTGCCGGATATACAACGAACGATGGTAGCAATTATCTGGGAGAATTTCGAATCGATCTCAGTAAGTTTGGGCTAAAAGACTCAGACAACGGTGATCAGGTCACCATGACCAATCCCAATATTGGTAGCGATGCAGCGAAGACCACTGTAGACGATATGTCCGCTAGTGACGATGCCAATGCCACTTCCGGTGTTGTTGATGGCAAGGCTGACAGCAGTTCCAAAGCCACGACCACAACTGATACCAATGCCAGCAACGATAACGATAATCTCAATATTAAGATTGATGGGAAGTATGAAGACTGGAAGGACATCAAGTTGACTGAAGGTTATGGTGGCTACACCGCCTTGGTTAGTGATGGTGACAAGGTCTATGCTTATGCTCGAATGAAGTATCAAACGATTCCTCGCACGGGGTATCGGTTTGACTTTAATGGCAAGACGATTTATGTCTGGGCCAATGATGTGCCGACGAATCCGGTGAAACATGGTGAAGCAGTTGCTGTCCACTTCTATGGCGGTAATACTGAACAAGACTACGATCCTAATGCTGATTATGGTCAAGTGGGGATGGGGTACGTCTCCAGTGACAGCAATGGAAAGAATATTATCGAATTTGAAATCGATGTCGGCAAGCTGAATCTATCGAGCATGACTGGTCAAACGATTACCATGGATAATTCCAGTATCGGTGATAAAGCGGTCACCGTCGCCGGTGGGTCCACCGGCCCTTACGTCATCTCCGGCATTGGTCTGGGAATCGCTGGTCTCGGCTACTGGCGGTTACGCAAGTCGGGCAAGCTGAAGCGCCGCGAGAAGCAAACGACCGGGAAGTAAACGTTAGTGGCCAGCAGTCTGTGGTCAGCAACGTTAGCAAAGTTAATTAATAGGACTGGTGCGAATGAAGATAAGTATCCTAGTGGGAACGGTCGTGTGGCTGTATGCGTTATCCGTTTTAAAGCGAGCTCGGTTGTCTGCCTACTTCTTTATTGTGGGAAGCGCCGGACTCTTCTTTATCCTCTCGGCCATCAGTCGGCCGTACTGGGTCTGGTTCTTCACCCACGCAGTCATTCACGGCGTCGCGCTATTTCGCGACCTGACGGGGTGGTGCACGATCATGTACAATACCGGACTGGTCTATATCACCAATGGCGCCAATCCGGTCATCATGTCGATCGACTACGAGTGTTCGGGTATCATTGAGACTTGTGCCTTCGTGGCGCTGGTCGTCTTCTTCCCCATGTACCACCGCAAGGAAAAGGTGTTCTACGCGCTATTTGGCTTAGTTTACATTTACGCCATCAACGTGATTCGCCTGTGCCTCGTGATTATCATCGTCCACTTTGGCGGCGGGCAAACGTTCTTCATTGCCCACTCGATTATCGGGCGGCTGGTCTTCTACGTGCTGGTGATTGCCTTGTACTACAACGTCTTTACCTATTCACAGTTGGCGCACGGCATTTATCGGGAGTTCATCGATTGGAGGCAAGATAAACTTTGATGTACTGGATCAATTTAGCATTGACACGGATGGGGTTCTGGATTACCTGGGCGTTGATTCCCATTGTGGTGGAAATCATTCCGGCCATCATCTCGACCATCAAGCTGATGCGGCTCCATCTCCATGAGCCCAAGCTGACGCCGCCGGGTAAATGGCCGTGGGTGACGATTATCGTCCCGGTTTATAACTCAGAGGATACTTTATTTGAGTGTATCCGCTCGATCAATAACCAGACCTATCCCAAGAGTGCCATGCAAATTGTTCTGGCCAATAACCAAAGCACCGACGACAGTTTCGGCGCCTACGCCCGGGCGCAAAACACCTTTCCGGAACTGATTTTACGTTACGTCAACACGGACAAAGGGAAGGCCCGGGCGCTCAACACCGCCATTTACGAAAGCATCGGCATCTACGTCATCAACATTGATAGTGACGGCCTGCTGGAGAAAAACGCCGTGAAGAACATGGTGTTGCGGTTTGAAAATGATAATAGCATCGCTGCCATGACCGGGGCCATTTTACCCAAACGGGAAATGGTTCAAAACGTCAAAGGGTTCTGGCATAAGATGTTGGCGAAAAATGAATACTACGAATATGCCCAGGCCTTCCTGTCGGGGCGGACGATTGAGTCGTCTAAAGACCAGCTGTTTACCATGTCGGGGGCCTTTTCTGCCTTTCGTCGGGAAGTCTTGATGGAGACGTTTCTCTATGACATCGACACGATTGGCGAGGATACCGACATGACCTTTCAGATTCGTACGCGGCTGGGTAAGAAGGTCGTCATCTGTGCCGACGCCATCTTCTACGTCGAGCCGATTTCGGGCTTTTCCGAGCTGTACACGCAGCGGCAACGCTGGCAACGTGGCGAGTTGGAGGTTACTGAGAACTATATGTCGCAGACCGCCAGCCTCAAGCGGTTCTTCAAGAACTTTCTGGTGCGGCGGATGATTATTGACCACACCTTCACGTTTCCGCGGATGATTTGGACATTTGCCAGCTTTGTCCTGGTGGCGTTCGGGTATGCGCCGTTGATCTTGATTTTGTCGTATGCCCTGATTTATGCGCTCTACGTCTTCGTAGCCATTATCAACTTCGCCAGTGTCTGCGTGATTCTGCGCAAATACCCGGGCGAGCAGCATTTCTACTCCCATCTGTGGTGGGTGACCTTACTGCTACCGCTGTATATGTTCGTCAATTCATGGATTCGGCTGGTCGGTATCATCAACGCCATGACCACCCAGGCGACCTGGCACATGCGCGGTGTCGGTGAGGAATACCACCGCATCACGGCCGTATTACGCGACGACGTGGAAACGATTCGCGAGCAGCGTCGGCGTGATCGGAAAGGAAAATGAGTATGCAAAAACAACGCAGCTATAAAATTAAATCATATGTCAATGCCAGTCACGCGGTCCGGTGGAAGTCCGGGACTGGGAAGAAGCACAATCACACCTGGGAAATCGTCTGTGAGCTGCACGTGTTTGAGGGGATGGTGTCGTTCTTTGACATCGAAAAGTCGCTGAACAAGGCCATCGATGCCTTGTCCGGTAAATACTTGAATGACCTGCCAGAATTCAAGGTGATCAATCCCACCGTCGAAAACGTCACGGAATACCTCTTTAATCAAATTGACGGCATCCTGCGGCAAAATAACGCGGTACTCTTACGTATCGAGGTCAGTGATTCGCCGACCCGGTCGTATTGTATCGACATCACGGAGCGGCAGTTCCCGACCGAAGCAGAAGTCACCCAGCAACAAGCCACGGGCAAGCAGTCCCCCCAGGCGGACGACCATGCGTAGGTTTTATAATTTCAGCCAAAGCGTCATTAATTTTTTCTGGCGGATTTTGTTTTTCTTGACGCTGTTTTTTGCGCTGACGTCGCCGAACATCATTCTCGGAGATAATCCTACGTTTGGGACCAGCACGACCCTGTTGACCACTGGTTTAGTGATTGGCATCGTGGCGATTTTGGTCATGAATTATGCTTATCCACGGGTGCATGCGTGGTTGGTGAACATCTTAGTGACTGAACAGATTCGGACTGGGCTGGTTTTGCTAGGTTTGGTTTTGATTGGTCAGATTATCTTTATCTACTTTGTCCATCCCGTCAGTGGGTTTGATGCCGGCATGCTACACTATGCGGCCGTTAACGTGACGCACGTCCAGGAAGTTGGGGTCACTTCGTATTACAGCCTCAACCAAAACAACATGCCAATCATGCTGTTCATGCACTGGCTAGTCACGTTAACGGGGCAGACGTCGTGGATGTTTTTTGATTACGTAACGCTAGTCTTTGTAGATTTGTCGGCGGTCTTAAATCTGCTGATCGTCATGCTGGTGCAGCGGCGGGCGCTGGGAACCGCGATGTATTTGCACGCGGCTTGGTTAGCCGTGTTTCCCAGCATTATCATGCCATATACCGATGCATGGGGCTTGCCGTTGGTGTCATTTTACCTGTTGTGCTACTTCATTATGCGCCGCGCCACAGTGCACCCGCTGATTCGGGCAGTGGCGGCCAATGGCTTTGGAATCAGTGTGATGCTGACGTATTTCATGAAACCTTCGTCGATCATTCCGGTCATTGCGATTGCCATTATTGAGCTATTGAACCTATTGATCAATCATCGACGAGTGACGTTAGAGGCGGCTTTTATTGCCTTTGCCATGCTGCTATTCATCGGCCGTAGTGGATTTGAGACGTACCGTTACGTCGACCACAAAGTTGAAAGTCAGACCTATATTCAGCTAGATAAATCACGGGCGATTCCAGCGATTCACTTCATGGCCATGGGTATCTATGGTCAGGGTGGCTATAGCGAAAAGCAAGCGATTATGATGGCGGTGTTGCCCACGGCAAAGCAGAAATCTGATTATTCCATCAAGATGTTTAAGAAGCGGCTGAAGAAATTAGGGCCGCTGGGGTACTTGGAATTTCTAGTCAAAAAACAGCGAAATAACACGGCTGACGGGACCTTTGGCTGGCTAAAGGAAGGGAATTTCTTCCGTGAGAATCAAAAGCCTAATAATAACGGCATTGCGAATAAACTGAAAAATTTTATTTACCTGTATGGTCGGCATATCGCCGATTTTCGGTTTGCCGCGCAACTCTGGTGGATTGCACTACTGCTGATGATTGGCTTAGGCTTTGGCCCGCGTCGAGATGTGATTCAAATCCTCCGACTAGCCATGGTCGGCGGCTTCATGTTCCTGTTGCTCTTTGAAGGGGGCCGGAGTCGCTACATCATTCAGTATTTGCCATGTCTGCTGTTGCTAGCGACCTTCTCGTATGAACGGGTAGTCATCAACGTTAAGCGGCTAGCCGGCGTGTATGAACGCAAGCTGGACGCGGCTATTGCGGCGGATGAACGGGAACAAAGTGAATAGGAGTTGTGGGATACCTAGTCCATTGACTGGGTATTTTTTATGTGAATGTAATAAATTATTTGTAGTGGAAAGAATAAAGCATCTGGTTATCAGCCAGATAAGTTGATAACCAGATGCTCATATATAAATTTAGAATTAGACGTAATTAGTTATTAACGATTTCAGATTCTAACTTACTCGCTTTGCCTTCAGCAACCCATTTCGAGAAAGGAGTGAGTATTTTCATTAACTGATCGACAATTGGGCCATATCCGAATATTGCGACTAGTGTACCAATTCCCCAGGCGCCACCAAGTGCCCATGCAGCGCTAAACAAAATAGCATAGACAATTGTTAGTGATATGCCATAGCCCTTATGAATGATTTCGCCTAGTGAGAGGGTTAAGATATCTGAAGTTTGATAGCCGAAATTCATCGGAATATAGTAGGCTAACGCCAAGCATACCAGTGCGGTCCCGATAATGATGCAAAGAATTTTAACTGCAATCGATGGGTTTCCTGGAATTACAGCATTGACTACGGGTGACATTAAGTCTAGACAGGGACCGATACCAAAGCAATAAGCGAATGAACCGAAATTAACAAGCTTACGATTGAGAAAGAAAAATAAGACGAAGATACCACCTTCAAAAGTTAGTGAGGCCATTCCTAATGAGATGTTAAACGTTGAGGATAAAGCCAATTCCCACATTGTTAGGGGATCGGTACCCCATCCTGCTTTAACGAAGAAATCCACACCTAGAGCGCAAATCGGAACAGAAGGGACTACAGCTAAGCATTTTCGTAAGTAGTAGCCAATCTTATTTTTAGTCATCATCTTCTACCTCGATTGCCACTGGCCGAACGGGAGATCCATCACAGTGCCAACGGATTGGAAAACTAGCTAGATAGAAATTCTTGCTGTGGATACGGTCAAAGTGCCCCCAGTTTTCTCCAATCATTAAGTTACGATTGCTAAATAAATCGTGTACTGGAAATTCAGTACCACCGGTTTGGTCAGCATTAATAGTATCAATTCCTAAGAACTTGATACCATGATTCACTAACTCTTCAGCAACTTCGCCATTCACGTAGGGGTGTTTGAAGTAAGTTTCGGTATGGATATATTTATCTGTCCACCCGGTTTTGAATAAGACAAATGGATGTGATTTTACGTCTTCCAGGTATGGCGCCACATCATCCAGTGTAATGGCTTCATTTTCTTTTTTTCCAGTGACATCAATCAGCATTGCCTTTCCAAAGAAAAGATCTAGTGGCATGTTGTCTACTCGAGTACCGGCATCGCGAAAATGAAATGGTGCATCTACGTGAGATCCAGATTGAGAGCCTAAATGGATGCTTGATAAATTGTAACCATCGTGTTCTGTAGTTGTAGCGACTTCAAAATGAGGTTCTGGATCGCCAGGGTAAATTGGAGTATCGTCATTTAAGTCTAAAGAAAGATCATCAAATTGTTTGATATGCATAATTGTTACTTCCTTTCGTCATGCTAGAGACTGTAAGCTTTTTCAATGATTTCTTTGTAGGCGGATGCTGTCATTGTTTTTGAATTATCCAAAGTTAAATCATTTTGCATAGCCTTTTTAGAAATATCGGAGAATTCATTAGTATGGAGACCACCAAGTTCTTGCAGATTCGGTAAGTCAAACGAACTGATTAACTTTTTTAAAACGCTTACGCCGGCATGTGCAGTTTCTTCTACTGAGTCCAAAGGGGTGACGCCTAAGGCTTGAGCAATATCGGAAAAACGCTTCCAATTGGAGTCTAGGTTGTATTCAATTGTAGGCACTAACAGAAGTGCGTTAACCAAACCGTGTGGGAAATCGTGGAGCGCACCAATTGTTTCAGATAAGGCATGTACAGATCCAACATTTGCGTTGATAAAGGCCATTCCAGCAATAGAGGAAGCTACAAGCATGTTCTCTCTTGCATTAATATCCTTTGGATTTTTAAAAGCTTTTGGTAAATTTTCATAAACCAGCCGAATGGCTTGTAGCGCTAAGGCATCTGAGATGGGATTATGTACTTTGCACGTATATGCTTCGATAGCGTGGGTCATAACGTCCATCCCAGGACCGGCCGTGGCTTTAGCAGGTAAAGTTACTGTTAACTCAGGATCTAACAAGGCAATTGTTGGAATTAGATTTACCTCATCTTGGAACGCCATTTTAAAATGACGTTGGGTATCATCAATTACCGCGCAGAAGGTGACTTCACTCCCTGTCCCAGCGGTAGTTGGAATACAAATCATTGGGAGCATAGGCTTATTTAATGGCTTAGCGTCCCAGTCAGAGCATTTCCCACCATTTGTCATTAAAGCGCCAATTGCTTTTCCTTCGTCCATTGCGCTTCCTCCACCTAGAGCAATAATTAAATTTACTTTGTGAGCTTGGGCAACTTTGACGCCGTTTTCACAGTCGTAATCTCTGGGATTGGGTTGCACATCAGCGTATTCTTGTGACTTAATTTCCAAAGTATTTAGTGACTTCTGAATCCGATTCATAACACTGGAATCTTTGAAGAATGGATCGCAAACAATTAAAGCGCTGGTTGCAGAAAGGGTTTTTGCAAGTGAACCAACATTATCTAATTCACCAGCACCAGAAATAATTCGTGTCTGATGATTAAATTGAAAATTCATAAGATTGCCTCCTGATTTGTGATATCATTTACAATGTTAAGATAAACCCTACAGTAACAATAGAGTAAAGGGGATTTTAAAATGAATACAAAGCAGTATCGAATAGGTGAGTTTGCCCGTCTGACAGGGGTTAAGAAGCAAACACTGTTATGGTATGACAAGATTGGATTGTTCAGTCCAGCTGAAGTTGGAGCAAATGGCTATCGTTACTATACGCTCAATCAATTTGATCTTTTTAGCGTCATCCGTAGTTTTCAAAGCATTGGCATGTCTCTGGAAGAAATAAAAAACATCTTACAAAATAGGAATCCACAATCCAGTCAAAAAATTTTTGCACAACAACTTAAAAAAGTTCAATCAGAAATCACTCTCGAAGAAAATTTAGCCAATTCTCTTCAGCAACGAATCGAAATAATTCGAGACGTTAAGGAAGTTAATACGCAATCAATTCGAATCGAAAATCAATCGGCTCAATTTTTATTTCGTTCAAAGAGTTTTAAGGATATTTCGCAAGAGGAGCAGGCAATGGAGATATCAAAGATATCAAATTTTCGATATCAAACTAATCAGTTTGGCAGTGCGCTAGGAGCAATGGTTAGTAGGAATAACTTCTTGAATGGTAAAACTATCTACAATTATTATTACTGCGAAGTCCGTGCGGAAGATAGTAATTATATTAAGCCACAGGGCACTTATTTAACGGGATTTTATCATGGAGATTATCGCGATACGTATAAGATTTACATGGAAATAAAGCGTTATGCACAGCAACACCATTTCGAACTGGGAGATTTTAGTTACGAACAGAGTTTAATTGATGAGACGCTTTCGGCGACTTCCCGGGAGTACTTGACACGTGTCTCTATTCCTCTTCGAGACAACTAATCCTATTATTGTAATGTGTAGAGGATATCAAAGAGTAAGTCTGGGATGAGTTCTCAGGCTTTTTTCTAACGAATAGCTAGCGCCCTCAATCAGCGAAAACCTAAAGAAATCTGTAAGCTCGCCGTAAATCTACCAGATCAGGGGGATGTTGCCAGCGACTCTGCTATACTCGGGCCATCAATCACACGAGTAGGTCACTTTTCATCGGGATTTTAACGAAAATTGCCGATTGATGAGCAAACCAAGCCGTGTTGGTTCAGAAATTTGCTATACTATGAGCGGAAATGTGTTTGGTTCAGGAAAGCTTGTCAGGACAACTACTAGGAAGGATGTGCCTGCTAAAGACGACTGAATTCACCCCGTAATTTTTCCAAATTGGCGCTCGTGAAAATCAATTAATTTTATAATTGGTTCGTCCCAATTATAAAAAAGGTTGACTTTTCGGAAAACTTTAGTATGATTAAAGAATACAAATTAGCTACGGCTGATTGACGTTAATTGTTGCAAAGCAAGTTACCTAACGAAGGAGTGTAAGAATTCATGGCAGTAGATTACGATTCCAAGTCTTACTTGGAAAAAGTTGACGCTTGGTGGCGTGCCACGACGTACCTTTCCGGTGGTATGATCTTCCTGAAGAGCAACCCATTGTTCTCAGTAACGAACACACCAATCCAAAAAGATGACGTTAAGGTGAAGCCTATCGGGCACTGGGGTACGATCTCAGGACAAACGTTCCTGTACGCCCACGCCAACCGTTTGATCAACAAGTACGGCTTGAACATGTTCTATATCGGTGGTCCCGGTCACGGTGGCCAAGTTATGGTAACGAACTCTTACTTGGATGGGACTTACACGGATGCATATCCAGAAATCACCCAAGACCTTGAAGGGATGTCTCGCTTATACAAGCGCTTCTCCTTCCCTGGTGGTATCGGTTCCCACATGACTGCCCAAACGCCTGGTTCACTCCACGAAGGTGGGGAACTTGGTTACTCTCTTTCCCACGCAACTGGTGCTGTCTTAGACAACCCAGACCAAATCGCCTTCACTGTTGTTGGTGATGGGGAAGTTGAAACTGGCCCAGCCATGACTGCTTGGAACTCCATCAAGTTCTTGAACCCTAAGAACGACGGTGCTGTTTTACCAATCCTTGACTTAAACGGCTTCAAGATTTCTAACCCAACGCTGTTCTCACGGATGAGCGATGACAAGATTGCTAAGTTCTTCGAAGGCTTAGGCTGGTCACCACGTTTCCTTGAAAACGACGATATCCACGATTACATGACTTATCACGAAAAGGCTGCGCAATTATTTGACCAAGCCATCGCTGATATCCAACAAATCCAAAAGGATGCCCGCGAAAACGGCAAGTACGAAGATGGGACTATCCCAGCTTGGCCAGTTGTTATCGCTCGTTTGCCTAAAGGTTGGGGCGGTCCTCAAAAGAACCCAGCCGGCGAACCTATCGAAGGCTCCTTCCGTGCTCACCAAGTTCCGCTTGGCTTGAGCCAAAACAACTTTGATGAATTACCACAATTCGAAGCTTGGATGAACTCATACAAGCCAGCTGAATTATTCAACACTGATGGTTCATTGAAGGCAGAAGTCGCTGACTTTGCACCTAAGGGTGACAAGCGGATGGCTGCTAACCCAGTTGCTAACGGTGGCCGTGTTCGCGGTGCCAAGGCCGACATGCTCGACTTGCCTAACTGGAAAGACTACGCTAACGACATCAACGAAAACAACCGTGGGACGCAATTGCCAGATGGCAACAAGAACATGGACATGAACGTTCTGTCAACCTTCTTCGCTGGCGTTGCTACGAAGAACCCATCATCATTCCGGATCTTCGGACCTGATGAAACGATGTCTAACCGTCTTTGGGAAATGTTCAAGATTACCAACCGTCAATGGATGAGTAAGGTCAAGGAACCAAATGACCAATACGAAGCTCCTGAAGGTCGTATCTTGGATGCCCAATTATCAGAACACCAAGCTGAAGGTTGGCTTGAAGGTTACACCTTAACTGGTCGTACCGGTGTGTTCACGTCTTACGAATCATTCTTGCGGGTTGTCGACTCAATGACGACGCAACACTTCAAGTGGATCCGTCAGGCCGCCGCAGAACCATGGCGTAACGATTACCCATCCCTGAACTTGGTCTCAACTTCCACTGTGTTCCAACAAGACCACAACGGTTACACCCACCAAGATCCAGGTATGCTGACTCACTTGGCAGAAAAGAAGTCTAACTTCATCCGCCAATACCTGCCAGCTGATGGGAACACGTTATTGGCTGTCTTTGACCGGGCCTTCAAGGACCGTCAAAAGGTTAACCATATTGTTGCTTCCAAGCAACCTCGTCAACAATGGTTCTCAATCGATGAAGCTGAAGAACTGGCTACGACTGGTTTGAAGACGATCGACTGGGCTTCTACTGTTGCTGAAGGCGAAGATGCTGATATCGTCTTTGCTTCTGCTGGTGTTGAACCAACCATCGAAACGCTGGCTGCTGTTGACTTGATCAACGATGCCTTCCCAGCTGTTAAGATGCGTTACGTCAACGTGGTTGAATTAGAACGTCTGCAAAAGAAGAACGGGCCTTTAAACGACGACCGTGCTTTGAGCGATGCTGAATTCAGTTCACTCTTCGGCGAATCCGGGACTCCTGTTGTCTTTGGTTTCCACGGTTACGAAGACTTGATCGAATCCTTCTTCTACGAACGTCAACACTTAGGCTTACACGTTCACGGTTACCGTGAAGACGGTGATATCACGACTGCTTACGACATGCGTGTATACTCCGAACTTGACCGGTTCCACCAAGCCAAGGATGCTGCGAACACCTTAGCTGCTAAGGGCGTTATTGACGAAGCTGCCGCAAAGGCCTTCGACAAGAAGATGGATGACATCTTAGCTAAGCACTTCAAGGTTACCCGTGACGAAGGTCATGATATTGAAGAATTCACGAAGTGGGCATGGACCCCATTGAAGAAGTAATTCTTCGATTCAACTAACTTAACATTTCGCGCGTCAGGCGCAGGAAAGGATCAACTCATTTTGTGGGTTGGTCTTTTTCGTTTTGCCATAAATTTTGAAACGGCGGTTTACTTTTACAGAGTAACGCTTCATAATGGTGGATATAGTCTTGGTTAATTCGGTGATGAACTAATAACATAGTGACACAGTGAGCGAGGTGAGAGAGATGCAGAGTAATCAGCGAATTGCAGAGTTGATGGTCCGACTAATGTCCGGCGAAACGCTCAAGCAAAGCGATTTGGAAGCCAAATACGGCGTCAGTCGGCGAACTTGCCAGCGGGACTTTGCGTATATTCGGCGCGCACTCTCGGAGTACGTCGCTGGAAATTTGCTGGAAGAGCAGGGCACTTACCGGCTGGCCCGGCAAAGCGAAGAGACAGACTTTGAAATGGCGCTGACCACCAGCAACATTCTCATCGGCTCGCGGGCCTTGGATCAAGACGAGTTAAGCGGCACGCTGGACTTTTTGGTGGGTAGCCTCTCTCCGCAAATGCAAGCGGCCGTGCGTCAACAGCTGACGTTGTCGCGCGGCAGTTATGTGCCACTGTCACGGGCCAAGCCATTGTTGAAGCGGTTAAAAGAAATGACCGAAAGCATCGCGCAGACGCAGCGGTTAGTCTTCACGTATCGTGGCAGTAGTGGTGATGATCAAAAGCCCCAAGTCCATCACGCTCAGCCAGTTGCCTTGTTCTTTGAAACGTACTACTTCTACGTGGCGATGCTGAGCGAAGAGCACGGGGGTTACTGGTTGTATCGGCTCGATCGCATCGTCGAGATCTTGGCGCAGTTACCCGGTGAGAAGCTGGACTACGCCAAACGTTTTTCGCTCCAGGAGCACCGCAACTACACGTACTTGCTGGATACCGGCGAACTCACGCAGATTCGCTTCCTATACCGCAATTATCCGCAAACGGCGCTAGACCATTTTCCCGGGTCGCGCATCATCAAGCAAAATGCCGATGGCAGCTGCGTTATCGAAGCCTACGTCAAGACAGACGGGGCCATGCTGTGGCTCTTGAGCCAAGGGGCCGGACTGCGCGTGCTGTCGCCGGTCTCACTGGTGCGCCGGGTGCGCGATGCACTGGCTGCTGCGCGCAATCAGTATGATGATTAGGTGGGAGACATTTAAATAGTCAGTTAGGTCAAGGTCACGTCAATTGGCGTGGCCTTTTTTGGGACTTTTTTAGTCGGACAGAGAGCCAGCGCCAAATTGTGGCACCCCCATTTTGTATAATCAAGTCAGTGCTTGGCAGTGAGACTAAGCCAAATAAGGAGGACACATACATATGAAAATGCTTAAATTTGTTAGCGCGTTGTTAGTAGCGGCGGGGTGTGGCTTGTTTGCCAGCGGGGCCGGGACGACGCTCACGTCAGCGCAAGCGGCGGTCAAGACGCACAAGGTGACGAAGCTACCGAAGACTTTTCGGGGAACATGGTACAACAAAGGTCATAAGTTTAAGGTAACGGCCAAGAAATTTGGCCCATCGACTTATCGTAAGAAGCATGATACCAACGCTATTGCTAGTAGCGAGCGGTACTTCATGCCATATACTTTAAGCAAACCCAAGCACACCATGTATTTGGTCACCAGCATGGGTATCAACACGATTCGACGGACAAAGATTGGCGGACGGGCCGTGCTGATTCGGTATGATCAACAGGAACATGGCAATCAGTTGATCATTTACACCAAGGCGAAAAAGGCCAAGCAACAAAAGAATATTTTCGCCACCAATCCCTTTGGTATCAACATTTCGACGCGTAAGGATGCGCTGAATAATCAAAAGGGTTACCGCAAGATGAATCCAACGGTGAAAAAATACCTACGGCAAGCCACGAAAAAGAAGGTTGATAAAATCAACGCCAAACCATTTAAGGGGATTAAGATTACTTCCTACACGGCGTACGGCTTCTTTAATAAAGTTGTTGGCTAGCAATCATATTGCTGGTAATGGCTACGGCGATTTGCTATCTTTAATACTCAGAAAGGTGGGTTGCTGCCATTGCCTAGGAACAGATTAAAGAATGGCGTTGGCAGAGACAAGCAATGCAGACAAAGTTAGTTTATCCCATCATCGCGCAAGAAAATGATGATGCGGATGGCCATTACTTCGTGGGGTTCACGCCGAATCTTCCGGGAGTGGTTACCCATGGCGGAACGTTAGTCGACTTGGTCATCAATGCAGAAGATGCCATTGCAACGATGTTAGATGGCGAGTCCTATCCAGCAGTTCAGGATCCACGAAAATGGACGCTGCAGGCCAATGAATCAATCATCTACGTGACTGTTGACATAACAGCTTGGCAGCGAAGAAACGCGCGCAAGGTCAGACGAACCATCGCAGTGCCACAGTACCTTAGCGAGATGGTTGACCAGCGAAAAATTGATGTTTCCCGACTCACGATTGAGGCATTGGAAGACGTCTTCCGTGCGGATCGCTAGTTCAAGATGATAGAGACACCAAAAGGACATCCCTACCGGCAATCGTATTGCTGGTAAGGATGTCCTTTTTGATACTTCACGTCAGCTGATTAAGCCTATTCGCCATCCGTCTGCAAAGCCGTCAACTTCCGCTGCAACTGGGCCAATCCTTGTTTGGGCGTCGTTTGCAAGGCTGCCAACTCGTCGGCGACCTGGGTAGCGGCGTCTTGCGTTTCACTGTAACCGTAGAAGGCGGTGTCGGGTTTGCCGTATGGCAGGGACTTGACGGTAGCCTTGGCCGCTGGGTTCTTGGCCAGGTAGTCGCGGTAATCTTGGCTCCGTAAGGCCTTGGTGGTCAGTGGCAGGTAGCCCGTGGCCTTGGCCCATTTGAGCGTCTGCTTTTCGGCCAACAGGAATTTCATTAATGCCGCAGCCCCGCGACGTTGCGCCGGAGACGCTGAGCTGAACATGACCAGCTCGTTGCCTTGTACGGCGTAGACCCGCGGATTGCCCCGGAAACTCGGCATCTTGGCGGCGGACCAGTGAAGCCCTTTAGGCGTGTTGGCCTGCATGATACCGATGGCCGCGGAAGTTCCCGTGTAAAAGAGCGTCTTGCCCTTGAGGAAGCGGACGTTACCGAAGCCATCCGTTCCTGCGGTGGCGGCCGTTTGGTGTTTGATCATTTGGTAGATCACGTCAGTTGCTGCTAGCATCCGGGGACTCGACAGCTGAGGATGCTTGGCGACCAGTGGGGTGCCGGCTTGACAGGCTAAGGCGCTCCACTGTGGCCGGAAGGTTTGGTCGAGGGCGAGTCCCGTGTAGCCGTTGGCGTGGGCCTTCGCCGCGTCACGCGCCAGGTCGTTCCAGGTCCGCGGAACGGTCAAATGAAGCTGCCGCAAGAGGTCTTGATTGTAGAAGAGCAGACCGATCGACTTGGAAAAAGGCATGGCGTAGGTCTTCCCATGATATTGGCTGACTTGGCGCAATGTAGGATCAATGCGGTTGAGCGTGCGCTTGGTAATGTAGCCGTTGAGCGGAACGATAAATTTGCCGTGCAAATAATCGGGAACGTTGGTGTAAGTGGTCTGCGCCAACGTTGGTAGCGTCTGTGATTTGGCGGCGGCCGTGATTTTTTGCTGGACGTTGGCAAAGTTACCCTGACCGCTGGCGACCACGCGATACTTGGTCTGGGAATGGTTGAAATCGCGAATCATGGCGTTGAGCGTCTGCTGGCTGGTTCCGGTCATACCGTGCCAGAAGGTCACCGTGGTCCGTTTGGTCGGCGCGGGCGCTGTCGTTTGGCGACCACAAGCACCGAGCACGCCCACCAGGCCGAGGGCGGCCATGATTAGCAGATAGCGAGATAATTTTTTCATTGGGTTGATCCTTTCCACCGGGATTGGGTGATTCCCAGCATCAGATATTTTTGCAAGCAGAGGTAGAGAATCAGCAGTGGCAAAATCACGCACACCGAGGCCGCCATTAAGAGTGGGTAGTTGGTCCCCTGCTCACTGGTAAAGGCCATCAAGCCGACCGGTAGCGTGCGGAGCTGATCACTGTTGGTCATGATCAGGGGCCACATGAAGGCGTTCCACGAAGCAATTACCTGGAGGACCGCCACGGCCGTAATGATGGGCCGGTTGGTCGGCACCAGGATGTGCCAGAGATATTGCCAATCACTAGCGCCGTCGATGTGCGCCGCATAGTAGAGCGACCGCGGTTGTGATTGAAAGGCTTGGTGTAGCGTGACGACCATGAAGACGCTGGCGAGCCAGGGGATGATCAGCGCGGCGTAGGTGTTGACCCAGTGGAGTTGCGCAATCGTCACGAAGTTGGGAATCAGCAGCAGTTCGCCGGGGACCAGCATCAAGGCCACTAGCAGGCCGAATAAAAAGCGCCGACCGTAGAATTGGAGATGCGTGAAGGCAAATGCGGCCAGCAGACTACTGAAGAGTTGGCCCAGCGTCGTAGTCGTCGTGACCAGTAGTGAGTTGAGCCAGTATCGGGTAAATGGCGCCAGCTGCCAGACGTGTTGGTAATTGACCCACTGCAAGGTCCGTGGAAGCCAGTTGGTCGGCATCGTCAGGGTGGTCGCCGCCGGTTGGAGGCTGGTCAAAATCATCCAGGCAAACGGCAGTAGCATTAAAGTAGCCCCACAGATGAGGAGGAGATACCAGAGAAGCGTCGTGAACACTCGCATTAGGACCGCCCCCCTAACCGGCGGCGTTGCCAGCGGAAATAGCCGTAAGTCAGCAAGGTCAGTAGCCCGACCAAGCAGAACAGGACCACGCCGCTAGCCGCCGCTACCGTGAATTGGTTGTCGACATAAAATTTTTGATACAGGTAAAACATCAGCGTCAAAGCAGCGTTGCCAGGTCCCGCGGCACCGTGAAACAGCGCGAAAGCCTGGTCGAAGACTTTGAAATTGGTGACTGCCGTGTTGATGACGATCAGGACCGTCATTGGCAACAGTAATGGCCAGGTCACGTTGGTGAAACGTTGCCAAGCGTTGGCGCCATCGAGTTGGGCCACGCGCGCGTATTTATCATCAATACGGTTGAGTCCGGCGAGAAACAAGACGACGTTGAAGCCGAGCCCTTGCCAGACGCAGACCACGATGAGGGCCAGTAAGGCGACGTGCGGGTCGTTGAGCCAGTCGATGGGGGCTATCCCCAGGTGGTGCAGGCTGACATTTAGCAGGCCGCCGTCCAGGCGAAAGATCCAGTTCCAAACCAATCCCGTGGCAATCGTGGCGGTAACGAAGGGCAGAAAATAGATGGTCTGAAAGAAGCGGGCTAGTCGGGGGATGTGGTTGAGCCCTAGGGCAATCAGTAGCGCGAGGGCCACGGTCACGGGCATCGCCACGAGTACCAGCCAGAGCGTGTTGCGCAGGGCCAGGTGAAAGAGCGGGTCGTGCCAGAGGTAAACGAAGTTGTCCCAGCCCAGCGCGCCCACGTGATTGGTGAAGTAGTTGTAGCGCACGTAGCTACTCATGAGCAGGGCGTGAATCAGGGGCCACACGGTGAAAAGTAGTGTGATGATCAGCAGGGGTGCCAGGTACAACAACGCTTTGAGCGTGGACTTCAAGGTTGGTTTGGCATTAAGCATGGTCGTCACCTCCTGACCACAGGCAAGCACCTTGCGCGTCAAACAGCAAACAGCCGTGCCGGTCAATCGTGAGGGGCAAAGCGGTCGCCGTGGTCGGCGCGATGGCGGTACTGATGAGGTCGCCGTAGCTGGTATGTAAATGAGATTGCGTATCCCGGCCCAGGCGGACTTGGGCGGTGAGCGTGGCGGTCAGCAGTGAAGGGGTCGTGGCCACGTGCAAGGCCTCGCTCCGGATTCCCAAGGTCGTGGCTTGAGCCAGCTGGGCCGCCGGGAGCAATGCCCGCAGTGTTGCGGGCAATTTGGTGACGGCACAGAGGTTGATCTGCGGGCGGCCAATGAATTGGGCCACGGTCAGGTTTTGCGGCGACTGATAGAGGGCTTGCCCCGTGCCACCCTGTTGCAAGCGACCGTGGGCCAACACCATGATCTCGTCAGCAATCTGTAGCGCGTCTTCTTGGTCGTGAGTCACAAGCAACGTGGTCACGCCGGTCTGCCGTTGGATGTGGCGAATGACCGTGCGGAGTTCTTCGCGCAGGGCGGTGTCGAGACTGGATAGGGGTTCGTCGAGTAGGAGCAGCGCTGGGTGTTTGGCCAGCGCGCGGGCAATGGCGACGCGTTGCTGCTGGCCGCCAGAAAGTTCTTGGGGAAATTTCCCAAGTTGGTCGGTCAATTGGACCAAATCGGCCAACTCAGCCACCCGTTGGTAGCGCGCGGCTTTTTTGGCGTGGGCCATTTTCAAAGGAAAAGCGATGTTGTCGCGGACGGTTAGATGCGGATACAGCGCATAGTCCTGGAAGACCATGCCGATGTTGCGTTGGCGGCTGTCCTGGGCGGTGACGTCGGTCTGGTCAAAGTAAATCTGACCGGTTTGTGGCGTCAAGAGGCCGGCTAACAGATTTAAAATCGTCGACTTGCCGCTACCACTAGGGCCGAGTAGTGCCACGAGTTTGCCATCGGGCAGCGTACAATTAAAGTGCTCGAGGATGGCGGGCTGACGGTCGTATGCCAATGTAATCTCGCGAAGCGTGACCTGCATGAAACGGGTTCCTCCTTTTCACAAGTAAACGCACTCTTAACGACATTATACGTCGTTAAAAAGGGCCATTGTTCCTTAATTATAGCCTATTCCGACAGCCGGTGGTATCAATATTTTGGCGAAGAGAAAGTTCTAGACTGAGATTGGCTGGCTGGTGAAATTCGCTAAATCAGGAGCCGGACTCAGCCAGGGCTTCCGGTTGCTCTGGGGGAGACTATCAGCCCGAGGAGCGGTCTTTTAGTAGAAACTCTAACATCTAACAACGTTTCCTTAAGAATCAAAAAATCTGATCGAACAACCGGTAAAACATGCTAAACTAAAACTGAAGGTTGAAAGATAAATATCAGCTAGAAGCACTGTCACCACGCGACTGGTGACGTAAAAATTAGTTGTTTATAGCATCCTAGTGCGGACTGGCCGCCTACCATCCGCCAACTATGGTTGCTAGTAACAATCGGTTTAGCCACAGGTAATGGCTGATTTGACAACTAGTCTTTAATTAAGACAAGGTTACTGATAATCGCTAACCCCGCCGGAGACAGCCAGAGGTGGAGCCAGCTGTGTCGACGGTGTTGGCTGAGGTCTTTTCTCAGCCTACAGCGTGGGGCGACTTGGGAGACTGGCGGGGTTTGCCAGGCTTCAAAGCGAACTGGAAGCCCGCTCTTTGGCTGGAGGTGTCCCCCATAGCAGGCGGAATCTCTGGCTGACGCAGGCTCCTGGTTTCACTAATTTTAACGGACAGAACACTGTCGTTCCAGGGACTGTCGCGTTAATGCTAATTTCAACCTTTAGACACTAAAACTAATAACGATATCAAGGGGGCGTGGCGGTTTGAAAGTCACGATTTTGCTAGTCGAGGATGAGGCGGGGTTGCGGACGTTGTTGAGCGCTGAGTTGGGGTTTGAGGATTACACGGTGATTCCGTGCGCCAGTGGGGAAGCGGCACTGACCCAATTTGCCCAGCATCAAGCGGATATCTCACTGATCATCTTGGATTGGATGTTACCGGGCATTGATGGGTTAGGCGTATTACGCAAGATTCGTCGGCATTACGACGTGCCCGTGATCATGATGACGGCCCGCGATTACGTGGGTGACAAGGTCTCTGGACTGGACGCGGGGGCGGATGATTACATCACCAAACCCTTTGACACTGAAGAGTTATTGGCACGGATTCGGGTTATTCTACGGCGCAACGTGATCAAAAATTTGAACGATAAAAAATTTCACGTGGGGCCGTTAACGCTGGATACCAAAACGCGCCAAGTCTTTGCGGGGGATGCCGAGATTCAGCTGACCCAGCGGGAGTTTGATTTATTGCTGACGTTCATGCAACATCCTGGCGAGGTGCTGACCCGCGACGACCTGCTGGACGCCGTGTGGGGCACCAGCTTTGACGGCCAGGTCAACATCGTGGACGTTTACGTGCGGTACCTGCGAAATAAACTCAAAACCAGTGTGGCTGGCCAGCCCATCCAAACGGTGCGCGGCGTGGGCTATAAGTTAGGCGATGACGATGAAGAAAACCATCTTTAACACCAGTGCGGCGCGGATCACCAAGGTCTACGCGCTGCTACTACTGGGCATCACGGTCATCTTGAGTGCCGTGATCATTTCCGTGGTCGGCTTAAAGCAAGCAGAGGGGCAACGCCACCAAGCCCTAGGTATCGTGCGTGGGCTCAAACGGAGCTTCATTGCCAACCGAAACGACTGGTACTGGTGGCGGCTGGGAAGTTGGGCCGATACCGAGACGACCTTCATTCGCATCAGCGTGGCCCAGCCTGGCAAGGCGCACCGGTATTTGTACTCGCCCCATGCCAAACGATTTTTAGCGATGCAACGGCGGGGAACGCTGCACCGGGTGACGGCCAACATTGGCTATCTCAGTAACAGCGGGTTCGTTTATCACGTGCGGGCTTCGGACGTGTCGCATAACAGCCAAGACCCGACCGTGCGCTATGACGTTTGGGTCAAGTTAAATGGCGTGACCGACCTGTTACTTCTACTGATTAAATTGATTTTACTGATTGCGCTGGCGTTTCTGTTGCTGGGCACCTGGGTCATTTACCTGCTGGCGCGCAAATTGAACCGGCCACTGGTCGAACTGACGGGGGCGACCAAAGCCATCAACCGCGATATTTCGGAAAACTTTCAGCGGCAACTGCCGGTCCCGGCCACGCCGCAAGAAGTGCACGACTTAACGGTCGAGTTCAACCTACTACTGCATTCGCTGAGTGAACAGGAGCTGGCCGACCGGCGTTTCGTGGCCAACGCCTCGCATGAATTGAAGACGCCCATCGCCACGATTCGCGGGTACGTTTCCATGATCAACCGCCGGGGACAGGATCATCCAGAGGTCATTCCGACCGCGCTACAGTTCATCGACCAGGAGTCGGAACGCATGCAGCGATTGGTCACCAGTCTGTTGACGTTATCACGGGCCAATCAGCTGGAGTTGACCGCCACGACCGTTGACCTGAGCCAGGTCGTCACGGATACGGCGCAAAATTTTGGCGCGTCGTTGGACCGAGAAATGGTGTTGCAAATCCAACACCACGTGGTCGTGACGGCCAATCAGGATAGCGTGACGCAGATTCTGACCAGCCTGCTCAGTAACGCGCAGAAATATTCGCCGGCAGCTACCGCCATCACGGTCAGTCTGACGGCGGTCGGCAAGGCGGTGACCCTGACTGTTGCCGACCAGGGTCGCGGGATTCCGGATGACCAAAAGGACTTGATCTTCGGCCGTTTCTACCGGGCCAGCAGTGTCCGTAATGCGGTCGCTGGCAACGGCTTGGGATTGGCCATCGTCCAGCAGTTGGTCACGTTGACTCACGGCCAGATTCAAGTCCAGGACAATCATCCGCAAGGCAGTCGGTTCGTCATCACCTGGCCACGCGTTACCCCCAAAGTAGCCTCAGCAACCACCCTGAGCGGCAAATAATGGCGATTTAAGCCGGGAAACGGTTTTGTACAACTAAATGGACTGGTAGCGATTAAACTAGCTGAGACGGCGATTTGGGGCCAATCAGTCGGTGCAACCAATCCAGGAAACGTCCTGACGCCAAGACCATTTCTGAGAAACTCTCAGACAACCTTCGTTTTATTTAGCTAGCAAGTCTAGCCCGACCCGTGTAAACTGACTCTCAGTTAATCAATTTGATTAACCGAGGGGCGTGCGCCAGGGGGTAAGCAGAATAGAAGGTATCATGGTCATTGGATAGCAGGGAAAAGTGTCGAGCACGAGCTGTGGGGACAGTGAGGTGCTCAGTAAGGAGGATGCCAATTGATTAATAAACTACACATTAGAGTGATGCGGTATGAAGATGTGCCAGCACTGGCAGAAATCGTGGGCCGTCTCTGGCAATTTGACCGAACCAATGGCCAGTTGAATGATTTAGCGGCGCAGGTGTATTTCCGCCGCTGCATGACCCAGCAAAATTACGTGCGGGTCGCGGTGTGGGACGGCCAGGTGGTCGGTGCCATTTTAGCGGACACCAAGTATCAGAAAAAAGAACGGTCTTATGACGTTTGGCAATTGCTGGTGGCCAAGGTGGCGTTAGCCATGCGGCCCGGGGGACGGCGCTTGCTGAAACAGTTAACTGAACGCAGTGAGATTGACGAGCGCTTACTGGCCAATCTGCAACGACGCGAGTTCTTGGGGGAAATCGTGTTGTTGATGGTCGACCCGGAATATCAAAATCTGGGGATCGGTCGGGAATTGATGCACACGGTTGCTGAGTATTGGGATGCAGCGCCGGTCGACAAGGTGTACTTGTTCACGGCGGTGGCCACGACTGGCCGCTTTTACCGGCAACACGGTTTTCAAGAAAGTCAGCACGAACAGATCGATTGGCAAACGACACCGCAGCCGCGCCGGCTGACCGGTTATTTGTACACCGGCCACGTCCACGACTTAGCGGCAGACACGGCGCACCACTTACTGGTGGATTGAGGTAGGGAGACTATCAACCGTTGCTAAATAGACAAGTGACTAACTAGAAACTTGGCCAACAAGTTTTTGGTTAAAATAATTGCTGCTTGCGACGAATCGGCTTGAGTTCGTCGGCCACAGCAATATCTGATGAGAGACTGGTTCGCGGGAACTGGTCTTTTTTCGTGTCTGCGCGTTGTGAGCATCGCCACCCCCTGGCTGACGCAGTCCTTGGTTTCACTAGTTCTGGTGGACAAAACGCTGTTGATTCGGGAGTCAAGACATTAATTCAACTTTCAACCTTTAGCCCATTAATATAAATCTGAGAATATCGGGAATCAACGCACACAACATGTAATGATTATGCTATGATAATATTGTTTCAGGGTAAGATTACTGAGGCTGAAAACAGTGGAAGAAGGAAAATAATGGAAAATGCAAAGTTTTGTCCGCACTGCGGGACTGAATTAGATGCGGGGGTCAAGTTTTGCCCCAAGTGTGGTTACAAGTTAACCAGTGAAGCGGCGACTCAAGCCAACGCGACACAAACAACGACTGAGGCGAATAAAACCGCTCAGTCGGCACAGTCAACGGGGAACACGAACGGTAATGGTGGTTTTTCAGAACGTTTAGACGCAATGGTCAACTGGGTGGCAAATAACTGGGTAACGGCAATTATTATCGTTGCCGCACTGTTGATCTTTACGCTGGTGACCCGGGCAATTTTTTATAATGTCTGGTTGGGTGTCATTGCCTTGATCGCAGTTTTGGCTTGGTTATATAGCGTGGCTTGGACGCGTGGCAGTGGTGCGACCGGATTTGAACAAAAATTACGGCACACGGCTAACGAAACAGCTAAGCAGACGGCTAAGGCGGCTAAGACGGTTAATAACGACCAGACAAATTCGGAGCCAATCAAGCAGGCAACTGAGACGACGGATACTGCTTCACAGGCCCCCGCTCAGCCGCAGCTGCAACAAGCAAGTGCCAATGCCCAAGCCACGATGGCGGAGCAAGCACCTGCACAGCCGGCTGGTCAGAGTAGCGGCAACACCGTTTATATTCAGCAGGCTCAGCAGCGAAGCAACGGTCTGGGAACGGCCGGCTTTGTCCTGGCCTTGATTTCACTGTTTACTTCCATTATTCCAATTGTAGATTGGGTGGTCTGGTTCTTGGGTGCCCTGTTCTCATTTATTGGGTTGTTCCGAAAGCCACGGGGCTTAGCCATCGCTGGCTTTGTCATCTCATTCATTGGTGTTATTATTATTCTGACCTTGGCTGCCACTATTGCGGGCATGCTGGGAATGATGTAAATTTAAAAAAATTGGCATCAGGCCAATCAAAAAAGCTTGCGAAAGTCCATCTGGATTTTCGCAAGCTTTTCAGGTTAAAGCAACTATGAAAGGTGAAAAATCGGCTCAAAATACTGTCATCACGCGATTCATGGCGTGAAAATTAGTCGCTTACAGCTTCGTAGTTCGAGCGGGCCCAAATATGAGGTGAAGGTGGCGGACCGGACTGAGCCTGAGAAGCGTTCGTCTGCCACAGCAATCATCCGATGGGAGATTGGTTCTCTGGAACCAATCTTTTTTCGTATCTTCAGTGGCGTGGCGTCGCTGGGACGGGACTTGACGGTAAGCGTTATCGGCTTATTAGTTAACCATTAACTTAAAACTAGTTCAAAAATTATTTACATAATTCAGCACTTTTATAAATCTGGGCATAGTTTTCTGGGAGTAACGGGTCTAACATTAGGCACATGTTGTTATCTGGGGTAAAACCTACCGGCCCACAATTTGCTTGTGGTAAACCGGGTACGTAAACCGTTTCGGTCAACTTCGACCGAAACGGTTGCATTTCGCTAACCAGGGCCGTTTGCGGTGCCTGGCTATTCACGTAAACTTAAAGAAGAGGGGTACGTCATGACTTGGTCTCATTGGCAAGTCCCACCATTTTTTACCAGTGTGTTTTTCGTGCTGGGCGTCTTCACGTTCTACTGGGTATCCTACAACTGGATTGCCTCGTGGGCACGCACCCGACGACTGAAGCTTTCTGAAGAAACGATCAACGCCTGGTACGGGATTATTTACATGGTGGTCTTTGTTTTTAGTATTCAAACGTTGGTGGTCGGCAAGAGTATCTCCTGGGAGTTCATGAATTTCCAGCTGATTGCGATTATCTTCTGCGCTTACTTTTTAAAAATTCATATGCCCTATTACCTGCTGGCGCCGATTATGCTGGTGTACATGGTTTTCAACGGCTCGATGGGCTACTGGCAGTCGTGGGGCCACGCGGTAACGCTACTGACGTTCTTCATAGTCTTAAATCAAGTCCGGCGTAAATTTTACAATCACCGTTACGCGCTCCTGTTGTACATGGCGGTCGGTATCCCGTTCGGCGGGATGTTGTGGCTGTGGATGAAGTGGAAATTCGACTTCTCCTGGCTGACGTTTTGGCAAGAGTGGCTGTACCTGGGAATTTTCGAACTGCTATTGTACGTCTACGTGTCGATGCTGTCTCACGATACCGAGCTGAAATTGCGGCTGGCCAAATTTGCCAGTCACGATGCGTTGACCCAGACCCGCAACTTTGCGGCCTACACAGAAACGATTGAATACCTGTTCGGCGAGAGTCATACGTCCAACCGGCCGCTGTCGATGATGATGTTTGACATCGACCATTTCAAACACTTCAATGACACCTATGGGCACGCGATTGGCGACGAGGTCTTGCGGCAGGTCGCCGGCACGGTCCAGACGGTTCTGGCGGAAAATGATCCGCGCCTGGAACTCTACCGGACCGGGGGTGAGGAGTTCAACGTCCTCTTCCCGGGCTACGACTTGGCAAGCACGCAGCGGGTGGTCAATCAAGTCTTCATGGCGGTTAACCACATGAATATTCATTCGGCCAAAACGGTGATTCACGTCTCCATTTCCGTGGGCGTGTCGGAAATCGGGGGCAAGGACCAGTCACCACTGGACTTCTACAATCGCGTCGACCACAACCTTTATCATTCCAAACGCAACGGCCGGATGCAGATCACGGCTGAATGATGTTGCTTGACTAGGGGTGGATGGAGCCAGTTGCCTGCTATGAGGGACTGATGGTCAGTTCCAGCCTGAGAAATGGACTTCCACCTGAACTACAGTAGCCGTCCGAATTCAGTCATATTTCAAATAACCAGCCTAATATCTGGGCAAACAAAAACAGGCAGAGCCAGCGGTTCTGTCTGTTTTTGGCGCCATTCAAATTTTTGTATCAGGGGATACGGCAACGAACGCTTCAATGACGCGACTGAGGTTGTGGCTGAAGCCGACTGCGACGCGGGAAACGTGTCCTTGTCGTTTGGCTCATGCGCACTTCCTTAAGTCTCATCATAGCGTCTGAGTGCCGGTGTTGCACTGGTACTTTCCTGAAGTTTTGCTGAAAGATTCTCAGAAAACTAGAGAAACGGTCTTTCGGTTCACTTGGTACACCAGCTAAAGAAAGTAGCATTGACGCGGTAATTCCCAGAACGATAGTGTTCTGTCCACTAAAATTAGTGAAACCAGGAGCCTGCGTCAGCCAGAAATTCCGCCTGCTATGGGGGACACCTCCGTCCCAATCTCGTAAGATCAACTAGGTGCCACGGACAAGGTCCAAGTCACAACGCTCTGGTAATCGCCGGCCGCAATTTCTGGGTCTGCCGTCAGGTCCAAACTGCTGTCAGTGACGTCGAAGTTTTGGCCGTCGTAGTCACTGGACGTGTAGATCTTGGTGGCTGTCGACGTGTCAGGAATATTTTCGTCCAACCGTGAAGTTGGGTCGTACAGATCAAGTGTCGCTGTGCCCAGGTGACCATCAGTGCCATCACTTAAGGTAAAGGGGGCAAGACTGGCTGTTAACGTCCAGTCGCCACCGGTCGTTCGACTATCCATGACGGACAGTTCACCGTTATTGTTGCCATCGTAAGCACTGCCGCTGGTAGTGGTGTCTGTGTTTTCCAACGCGGCATCGTTGTCGATCAGCGTGCCAACGTCGACAGCGCCGAAGTTGAAGTTGGGTACCGCGGTTAACGCTAGCAAACCGCTCTTGTTGACGGTGAGCAGGGCGGAGTTGGTGTTGACCGATTTGGTACTGCCATTGACCGTGTAGTTCAGCGTGGCGTAATATGACGTTCCGTTGTCGCCGCCGACGGAAGTCTTCGACACGGTGTAGCTGGTACTGGTCGAATTCAGCGCGGTGACGTCACCGTCTTGAACGCGATACCAGTTGGCAACGGTCATGCCCTCTGGCAAATCTTTCAGCGTGAAGGTGGCGTCACTTCCTTCGTTGACCGTAACATTTTGTAAGGCCCCGACCATGATCTTGACGGAATCGCTGTGGCCGTTACTGGTCCCGGTGATGGTAACGATACCGTGGTCGTTAGCGGTCCCAGATGTACTGCTAGAGGCGTCAGTCGCCGTGACGTTCCCGTATTCATCGACGGAAGCCAGCGACGGATTACTGCTGGTCCAGGTGATGGGGTCGGTCGCTGTGCTTGGCGTCAAGGTTGCACTAACCGTGGTCGATGCGCCGTTGTAGATGCCGGGACTGGCACTGGTGACTTGGATATCCGTTGTGGGTACCCGTGCCGGTGTAATGGTGACGGTCGCGATTCGTGACCATTCATTGTAGAACAAACCGATCCCAGTAAAATCGTATTCACATTGAAATTGTAACTGCGTCGGACTGGTAACACTGGGCGCGGTAAACGTATAAGTCGTACTGTTTGAGCCAACCTTGTTGTAAGTCGTACCGCCATCAGTGGATTCCCACCAGACGTATTTCCGACTACCTAAAGGGTTGGTCAGTGTTTCCAAAATATTCCGGGTCCCCTTGGCGGAGAGCGTCACGGTATCACCGGAAATGTGGTTGGAGTCGATTGGCTCCTGCGTGAAACCCCCGGCCAGGTTAATCCCCATAATCGTCGTTGGTGGCGAGGTCGGTGGCTGTGGCGCACTGGTGGCAGCGTGTGCGGAGATGCCGACACTTAAGCCGACAAGCAAGACGAACAGGCTGACACCTAGTCGTTTGATTTGTTGCCAAACTTCCATGTCCACTGCCTCCAAACTTAATTGTCATTTTCCGTGTCATCGTCATCTGCGTCCCGTCGGCGTTTGCCGAACCAGTAAGCACCGATGGCTAGTAGGATAGCGAATAATAGGAGCAGTAACCAAACCCACCAGTAGTTGGGCTGGGTGTCAGACTTGATTAGAGAATTGTGTTGCGCGGTCTGGCGTCGGGTCAGCGTGAAATTCCCACTGAAGTTCCAGGCGCGTTGGCCGCTGGTTAAATGTAACTTGAGCGTGTATTGGCCGGCTGCTAATGGTTGATTGCCCAGGCTGATATTGTCGTCAAACCAGCTGTTCGGGGCCATCGAACCGTCGCGTAGTGTCTGGGTCGCAATCTGCTTGCCCGTACTGTCTTGAATGACCCGCGCGGTAACGGTGAGGTCGCCAAATAGGGCGGGCGTCAGGTTGCGGATGCGGGCAAATGCTATGGGTTGGTTGTTCGGCTGATGCAGCCCGACCGCGGCTAATTTTAAATTCGTTCGCAATTTTTGCTGGGGCCGGCATTGAAGCGCCACCGCGGTGACCTCGGCGTAGCGGTTATTGATCCGGAAGTCGGAAGTGTCGCCGTTTTCCGTGCTGGACCGCGTGGCGTTGCGGTCCGTTACGAACAAGCCGCCCAGCACTGTACCGGTGAAGCCGCCTGCTGGAATCTGCGTGTGAAAGGTGACGGTCTTGCCTTGGTGCGCCGCCAGTGAAACGGTCACGGCACCCGACGTCATCTTGGTAAAAGTGGTTTGCGCCGACGCATCGGCGGGCCGGTCGGTCGGAATGTACACAGCGTGACCGGAGTCGGCGGTGGTCGCGTTGACGGGGATGACTTGCAAGGTGCGCGGCCGGCCACTAGGATTGGTCACCGCTAACTTCAGGACTTGTGTAGCCCCGGGAGTGACTTGTAAATCGAAATACCCCGCTTTAGCTGACACTTGGTTCTTGGGCAATAACGGTGTCGCCGCGAAATTGGCGGGAATCTTAGCCGCAGTGACCGGCGTCACCCCAGCCAGGATACCCATCAACAGGATGCCGGCTAGTAGCCAGCCGGAGATGCGTTTTAATTTCATACTTAGCCCCACCTTTGCGGAATTCAGCGATGGTCCACTAGTAAATTGAATGAGTGACGTAATCAGTTAGCAATGAAATATATTTCACTTGTGGATATTGGGTAAACCGAAGGAAAAGGCAGTCCGGACCGTCACGCCTGACGTCCGCCACGTGGGGTGGTGGGAGTTAGGCGTGAGCGACGGGGGGTCTACCTTTTCGTTCGGTAACCCGATACGCTAGTCAATCGATTATGAGGCTGGTGTTGTCGCTGCTGGGGCATTTTGCAAAGCCCAGTAGAGGGTTGCATCGTAAGTGCCGGCCGCAATGTCAGATTGCTTCGTGATCTGTAAGTTGCTGGTAGGTGCCGTGGTTGCGGTGTTGCTCCCTTGGCCAGTGCCAGCTGCAGCGTTCCACAACAATTGTGGATTGCTGATCCAGCCATTAGCGACAGTCGATTGTGTTAACTTGATGCTGCTTGGTACGGCGGTCGCGGTGTTATCCAACGTCCCGGTCGTTTGATCCAAGGTCAAAGCCGCTTCAGTTACCGTTGATTTACCGGAAGTGAAGGGCCCCAGTCCAACAGTCAAAGACCAGCCAGCGCTGTTGCCCCGGTAGTCGGTGACGTTCAAGGTCCCGGTGTTATTCCCATCGTAGGCCGTGCCGGCTGTTGGTGCATTGTTCGTGACCGTCAGCTCGGCGTTGCCAGAAGCAATCGACTTAACGCTGGTATTTTCCAGCACGATGTTAGGCACTTGATTCAAGGTCAAAGCGCCAGGCGTGACCGTGAATTCAGCGTTCGACGTGGCTTCGGCGTTACCAGTACTGTCAGCCACGTACCCGCTGGAAACGTTGGTCAAGTTACTGGACGCGGTCCCAGGGCCTGAAGCCCCCGCGGTAACGGGACTAAAGGCTAAAATAGCCGCCGCAATCGCAATGGTACTGCTGAGTTCACCTAATAATTTCTTTGTAATTCGCATAAGATTCTCCCCCAATCCGTTTGCCAATGAGCTAGGAACGAAGCAAAGCGTAAACTTTAGTTTGGTGACAGTCGCATAACGGGTGACCAGCGCGGTTGGGCGTTGGCCGCAAGTAGCTTAAAAAGTCAGCCACCGAAACCAAGTTCAGTTGGCAAATTCTTTATCTACTCCGTTGACAACTATATAGTAGCAGTACCTTGTCAACGGGTGATATAAAAAAGCGGGGCTTTGAACATGGCATATACTAACTGCTAAAGATGGGGTGCGTTTCTCTGGTAATCTAAAGAATTTCGTTGCGACTGTGGCAGGGGCAATACAAATAGGCGGCCAATTCGTGTGAGTCGGAATTGGTCGCCTTGGTTGATGGTTTATGGAGTGGTAGCTATCGGTCCCAAATTGAAGATAGTCCTCTAAAACTAGCGAAACCAGAGGCCTGCGTCAGCCAGGGTTTCGCCTGCTATGGGGAACACCTCCGGCGAAGAGTGGCGATTATCAGCAATATTGTGTTAGTTCAAGACTAGTTGCTAAATCAACTGCCTGTTGGCGCATGTTTCGGTTATGAGGCCAGAGACGTGGATTTCCGGCTCAAAGCGAGGCCGAGACCATCCCTCAGGCTCGGTCCGCCCACCGCTTTCCACCCCATAGTTGGCGGGCGGTAGGCGGCTAGTTCTCACTAGGATGCTGTAACCAACTAGTTTTTACACCATGAGCCGCGTGGTGACAATGTTTCTAGCTGCAACCTTTGGCGACTAAAATTAAGTCAGTCGTTGCAAGAGCGTGACGTCGTTGAGCAGATCCTGCAGCGTGATTTTAGCCATCTTGGCTTCGGCGGCTGCCTGAATTTCCTGGTAGTAAGTCGTCAACACTTGCGGTACGGCGCGGCCGACCGGGCAGTTTTGCGAGGTGTGGGTGTCCACATTGAACAGTGGTGGCTGCCCGGGCAAAATTGCATAGATATCTCTGAGGGTAATGTCGGCCGGGTCCCGGGCTAAGGCCAGTTGGGTCGGACCGTGAGTGGGGGCGAGCAGCTGGTGGCGTTTCAGATTAGCCATGATTTTACGAATCAAGCTGGGTGAAGTTTCCAGGCTGCTGGCAATTTCTTGACTGGTCATCTTGTTGCCCTTAAAGTAGGCAATGTAGACCAGCACATGGATGGTATCACTGAATTGGGTATTTGCCATGATGATGGCCTCCTAAGTTAATTTCTGTATTATATTAACTAACAGTTTATCAAAAAATACACGAAAAAGCGACCCGGTTGATTAATCAGCGAATAAACCGATTATTTTGAACGAACACAAAGTTTTTAAGCAAACGAATTGACTTTAGCCGTCGCATGACGTATCTTAAAAGTGTACTTAAAAATAATACAAAAATATATTAAACACAGGGGGTCTGCATTATGGCAGCAATCACAATTTTTGGTAAAGGTAACATGGGTCAAGCAATCGGTGACGTTTTCCAGCAGGGCGGCAATCAGGTCAGTTTCATTGATTCTGGTGACCCAGTCGAAAATTTAGGCAGCATCGTTGTTTTAGCGGTGCCTTACAACGCAGCCTTGAGCATTGCCAAGGCTAACCAAGCCGCATTAGCAGGCAAGGTGGTCGTGGACATCACGAACCCACTGAACTTTGACACTTGGGACGAATTGGTCGTTCCCGCTGACAGTTCTGCGGCTGCCCAAATCGCTGCACTGTTGCCAGATTCTAAAGTCGTTAAAGCCTTCAACACGACCTTTGCCGCTACTTTGCAAAGTCGCAAGGTCAGTGACCAAGCCCAAACGACGGTGATGGCCGCCGGAGACGATGACGCCGCCAAGCAAGAACTGGCTGACGCTTTGACTGATAGTGGCGTGGCCTTCGTCGATGCCGGTGCCCTGAAGCGCGCTCGTGAATTAGAGAGCTTTGGCTTCCTGCAGATGACCTTGGCAGCCAAGGAAAAGATTGGCTGGACCGGCGGCTTTGCAGTCTTGAAGTAAAGTTAAGTAGAATAGAAGATATTAACCGAAAAGGACGTCCAGCTAGCCAAATTCGCCAGCTGGGCGTCCTTTAATCTATTCATTTTAGTTCTTAATCTACCACGATCAATGACTTGATGGCTTCACGCTTGGTCATGGCTTGGTAAGCGTCGTCAATTTCATCCAGTTTGAAGGACTTCGTGAAGACCTTACCAGGGTGAATGTCGCCGTCTAAGACTGCCTTCAACAAGACTTGCTTGTCGTAGGTGGTAACGGAAGCGGGCCCACCAGCGATGATGGTGTTGCTGTAGAAGGATTCGCTCATATCCATCTTAGGTTCATGAGGCAGACCGACCCGACCGACAATGGCGCCTGGCCGGGCAACCTTCATGGCCGTGTCGTTGGATTGTTCCGTACCGACACATTCCAGAACGGCATCGGCACCGGCATTGTTGGTCAAAGCCATTACCTTGGCCACGGCTTCGTCGCCCCGTTCGGCGATGATGTCGGTGGCACCAAATTCGGTGGCTAACTTTTGCCGGTCTTCGTGACGACTCATCGCGATGATCCGCTTGGCACCGCGCATTTGCGCTGCGATGACTCCGCACAGGCCCACGGCGCCGTCACCCACGACGACCACCGTGTCACCGGCAGAAACGTTAGCGACCCGAGCGGCGTGGTAGCCGGTGGCCATGACGTCAGCCAAGGTCAACAAAGACTTCAACATGGCTTCGCTGTAATCCTGAGGTTGGCCAGGAATCTTGACCAGGGCCCATTCGCCGTGTTGGAACCGGATGTATTCGGCTTGCACACCGTTACTGAAATTGTCGGTGTGGTTCTGGCAATCGCCTTCAAATCCGGCCCGGCAAGCAGCGCAGTGCCCACAGCCGTGGGTGAATGGCGCAATCACGAAGTCGCCCGGTTGGACGGTCGTGATGTCGCTGCCGACTTCTTCGACGATTCCGATGGCTTCGTGACCACTGTTTTCAGAGTGAGCTGCCTTGTCTTCTAATCCGCGGTAAGCCCACAGGTCAGACCCACACACGCAGGTCCGCACCACGTGAATGATGACGTCGTCGGGTGCCTGAATGGTTGGTTTGTCAATATCTTCAATCTGGACTTGACCAGGTTTCATAAACATCGTTGTTTTCAAGATTGTGACCTCCTAAACATGTCTAAATGAATTCTAAGCGTTTGCAAAATGAAAGTAAAGTAAGTACCCTTTCAAATCGTTACCAACAATTGAAAAGACGCGTCACTGGGGCCAAATGGCTGTGACCTGGGCAATCACGGGATGAACGCGAGCGGCATCACTGCTGAGATAGTTGGCGTAGACCGGCATTTGTGCGGCAGCGTCCGTGATGGGCAGTCGCCGGCGGTTGTCATCGGTCGGGGGCTGGGTAGGCGTCGGGTCCAGCGGGGTGATGTTGGTACTGAAGTAAGGAAAGTCCGAGAACTGCGTAATGGCGGCCAGAGCGCCACGTTCCTCTTGATAGAAAAACTTGGCTCCCGGGATATGTTGCTGGATGATGGCACGCCACGGGCCAATGTCATCGAGGACCACGAAGCTCAGGTTCTTGAGCTGGTCAAACGTGACACTGGGCTGATTGGCCTGGCTCATGAACTGGTTGAGGTTGACGGCCAACCGTTCTGTACCGACGGATTGGGTGGTAATGGCCGGGTCCACTAGTGGTGTATTGGTGAAGGCCAGGACAGCGGCGCGCGTGATTAGAGCCTGGAGCGGGTCGGTCGTCAGGGCGTGGGTTGGCCAGTGAACGTTGCTGGGTAGCCGGTCGCGTAAGGCATCTAGGACGATGAGGACGCCAGGCAAGGTAGCCGTGACCGGGAGTATTTGCTGGTTACGGTCAAAATTTTGAATGCGCTGGACGGCTTGGTCGGTGGCCTGTAGTAAATGTTCAGCCTCACGAGCAGCCAGTTCGCCGGTGGGGGTCAGGCTGAGGCGATTGGGTTGGCGGATGAAGAGCTGGACCCCCAGTTCCGTTTCTAATTTTTGCATCCCCCGAGTGATGGTCGGTTGCGTGACGTGCAAGGCAGCCGCCGTTTGGGCCAGCGTGCCACAGCGGGCGAACGTCACGAGTTCTTCAAGTAGGTAATTGCTGAGCAAGGGACAGACTCCTTTCAAGTATACGTTACCCGTATACTAGCATGACTAATTGGTAATTTTCAAGTGCGGGATGCGGTCGTATAGTAGAGCCATTGCATGAAAAGGAAAGGTGATTCAAATGGTTGAAGTCCCAACAGTTAAGTTAAGTAATGGCGTCACGATGCCACAACTCGGCTTCGGTGTTTTCCAGATTCCCGACCTAGCGGCATGTGAAGCGGCCGTGACCGCTGCACTACAGGCTGGCTACCGGATGATTGATACGGCCACGGCCTACAACAATGAAGAAGCCGTGGGCCGCGCGATTCATAAGAGTAGCATCCCCCGCGAGGACCTGTTTATCACGTCCAAGTTGTGGGTCTCCGACTTCACGTACGACCGCGCCAAACAAGGCATTGATGCTTCGCTGAAACGCTTGGGCCTGGATTACTTGGACCTGTACCTCTTGCACCAACCTTATGGCGACACCATGGGCGCTTGGCGAGCTTTATCTGAAGCTTACCAAGCAGGTAAAATTCGGGCGATTGGCGTCTCTAATTTTTACGCCGACCAGCTGAAAAATTTGGAATTGACTATGCCAGTCCAACCGGTCGTAAACCAGATTGAAGTCAATCCGTGGTATCAACAGCCCGCTGAAGTGGCGTTTAACCAGGGCGAGGGGGTCCGCGTTGAAGCTTGGGCCCCGTTTGCGGAAGGCAAGCAAGCCATCTTCACCAACCCAACGCTGCAGGCGATTGCGCAAGCTCATCACAAGACGGTTGGTCAAGTTATCTTGCGTTGGCTGCTACAACGCGGCATTACCGTGATTCCCAAGTCGGTTCATCCCGAACGGATGCAAGAGAATATCGATGTCTTTGATTTTGAATTGACGGCCGCCGACATGCAGACGATTGCCAGTTTAGACCAACGGACCAGCCAGTTCTTTGACCATCGCGACCCAGTAACGATTGAACAGATTTTTGGGTCAAGTTTGCAACAATTAAAGGAGTAATGAGATGACTAATCAACCAACGATTCATTTAAATGATGGTAATGATATCCCGGCCATTGGTTTCGGGACCTTCCAAATTCCCAGCGATGGGTCTACCAAACAGGCCGTGACGGCGGCCTTAAATGCCGGCTACCGGCATATCGACACGGCTGTGGCCTACTTCAACGAAGCCGAGGTCGGCCAGGCCATTGCCGCTAGCGACATTGCCCGCGACCAAATCTGGGTCACCAGCAAGTTGTGGCTACAAGATTACGGTTACGAAGCAGCCAAGCGGGCCATTGACACGTCACTGACCAAGTTGGGTTTGGATTACTTGGACCTGTATTTGATTCACCAACCCTACGGCGACGTACCCGGAGCTTGGCGAGCGATGACGGAAGCCCAACAGGCCGGCAAGCTCAAGTCGATTGGCGTCTCCAACATGACGCCTAAGATTTGGCAGAAATTTGTACCGGACTTTGCCGTCAAGCCTGCCGTCAACCAAGTCGAGTTCAACCCAACCTTCCAGCAGCGACCATTGCGCGACCTGATGGCGAGTGATGACGTGAAGCTGGAAGCCTGGGCACCTCTGGGTCAAGGGAATCAAAACTTACTGCAAAATCCAGTAGTGACGGCTTTAGCTGCCAAGTATGGCAAGGACGTGGGCCAAATCATTTTGCGGTTTGAAAACCAATTGGGCGTAGTCGTTTTGCCCAAGTCCGTCCACGCTGCGCGGATCAAGAGTAATTTAGCCATCTTTGATTTCACGTTGACCGATGCGGAGATGCAGCAGTTGGCCGCACTGGATACGGGTGAGGGACGGCATGATCCGGATGCACCGGGCGTTCAGGACATGTTGTTAGGGGCATTTGATGTCCACGCTGATGATTAAATCGATAGCGTCAAATTGGTCGGAGCCTAGGTGCTGCGGCCTTTTTTGTGCTGAGTTGATTTAACCACTAATTAAGCGGGGGAACATGTTATAATGGAATTCATTGTGTCACATGAGGTAACGGAGGAAAACATGCGTGAGAAAGATTTTCAATTAAATATCCCCGCGGAGATTGGTGAACAGCTACAGTTGAAGCCGGAGACGCCGGTCAAACTGGTCGTAAAACGCAATCGGTTAGTCGTGCAACTTGAGGAACCCCGCCAGCAATTATTTCAAAATAAAGTCCTGTTGTGGCCAGTCCTGACCGCACTATTCGTGAGCCTGTCCTTTTATCTTTACAGCCTGCAACAACGGCTGCGGACCATCAAGTTAGTGGGGGACTATTCTTTGGCCACGGCTATTATCGTGTTGGGGGTGGTGATGGGTACGGCCTTGTTTGCCGGCTTCTTCATCCACGGGCGCCATGATCCGGAGAATCATTTCAGCCAAAACGTTTACTGGCGAAACTTTCCCGTGATTGTGCTGTCATTTGCGCTGATCTTGGGGCTCGTGTTGACTGGGAGCATGTGGCTGCTGGGGATGCTGTTCAAGGGCGCCCGCTTTGACCTCATCACGGCTAGTATCATTTTATTTGCGTTTAGCGTGGTGACTAACGCCGTCATGATTTATTTTGCCTTGGTGGTCGATGCCGGGGTGCTGTCAACGGTGCTGATTCTCGTGATTATCAGTGGGGTCATCATCGCAATGGCCGTGAACAATCAGAAATATTGGTGGCAGCACAACCTGAGCTTCCTGGGGACAAGCGGGGCGTCGAGTGGGTGGCAGTTCAACGCGACCTTGATTTTCTCGGCGCTGTTGATGATTGCTCTGATCGACTACCTATTCGTGCGGCTACAGGAATCGCTCCTGCAAAGCCGGAGATTGCTGATACTACGGGGATTGCTCACGTTGACGGCGCTGGATTTGGGATTAGTCGGCGTCTTTCCCAATAACATTAGCTCCCATGCGCTACATGACCAAGTATCTGTATTCCTGGTCTACTTGATTATCGCGCTGATTGTTGGTGTCCGCTGGTTACTGCCGCAGGTGACCCGGGATTTCTTATACCTGTCATACGGGATTGGCGCAGCCTTAGTTGTGGCCGCCGTCTTGTTCCAAGTCATCGGCTACTTCTCGCTCACTGCGTTTGAAATGGTCGCGTTCGTGCTGGCATTTGGCTGGCTGTTGATGCTATTGGACCGTATCGAAGCGTTGATCGATGTGGGGACTGAAGGGCTGATTACGCGGCAGAAGTAAGTAAGATGATGCATTAAAAGGTGGCTGTTACCGGAATATTTCTGGTGACAGCCACCTTCTTTAATTACGGGGCTAAAGGTTGAAAGTAGTAATAACGCGGTAGTTCCAGAAATGACAGTGTTCTGTCCACCAAAATTAGCGAAACCAGGGCCTGCGTCAGCCAGAGATTCCGCCTGCTATGGGGGACACCTCCAGCCTGAGAAACGGTCTTCCGGTTCGCTTTGAAGACTGGCAAAATCCGCCAGTCTTCAAAGTCGCCCCACGCTGTAGGCTGAGAAAAGGCCTCAGCCAACACCGTCGACACAGCTGGCTCCACCTCTGGCTGCCTCCGACGGATTGGTGATAGTCAGCAAGACGGCGTTAGTTAAAGACTAGTTGTTAGATCAACCGCTAACTGGGGCTAAGCCAACTATTACTAGCACGCACACTTGTAGCCGAGAGTCCGCCAAATATGGGTTCAGCCGTGGGAGTTCCCTTAGTGGCATGGGTCACGCCGCTTAGGAAACTGGCGTCTTTGAGACGTGACTTTCGGCTCAAAGCGAGGCCGAGACCGTTTCTCAGGCTCGGTCCGGTCCGCCCACCGCGTTCCAACCCATAGTTGGCGGACGGTAGGCGGCCAGTTCGAACTATGAAGCTGTAAACGACTATTTTTTTACGTCATGAGTCGCGCGGTGATAAGACTTCTAGCTGATTTTTATCTTTCGGCCTAAGGCTATTGGTGATTCAAGACAGACATCTTCGCCGGCATCTGCCGTACCTTTTGCGCCGCGTGCTGGGCATTGATTCGCTTGACGATTTTGCTAAGCGTGGTCGTGGCCGTTTGGTCCTGGCGGAATGAATGGACGATCATGCTGTCATAGGTGACCCGGTCGCCTTGTAAAGAAAACCAGTTGGGGGCGAGATTTTTATCTGCCGTCGTTACATGCTGATTCGGCCAGACCAAGTAGCGCGTGGGGTGCTTAGTCGCATAGTGTTCGACCTGCCAGCCCGCCTGAAAATCGTTGACCTCCTGCCAGCGCTGGAGCTTGGGTTCTTTGATGGCATAGTAAATGATGGCACTGTAGGCGAGCTTGGGATGGTGAGCCAAGTCGTTGGTCGTCAGTTTGGTAGACTGGTGGTGCGACGGGTGCGTTGCCGCTGACTGAGTGGTTGGGCTAGGGGACTGGTGGTGCGACGTTGCCACGACTGCAATCAGTCCGCCAATCAGCAGTAGGCCAACGAGACCGACCAGCCATTTAGTTAGTCTTGACATGTCATACCTCCTGAAAAAATGGATAACCTTAGTGTAGCGGTCGGGCGTGCTGGCGTAAAGGGGGCAAAGATTGGGAAACGACGCGACGCAACACCTTTAGTGCCCATCAAAAAAACCACCTAAGCGCAGTCTACACTCAGGTGGTTATGGCTAAATTCAATTGTGTTTTAGTACCAGTGGTGATGTTGCCAGAAGGACTTCGCTTTGGTCCAAGTCCCATAACGACCAGCCACGTACTTGTTGGCGGTCTTTTCTTGGTTGACAGCAGATAAGTTGCCATGCAAATAAGACTTCAGTAATTGGTAACGACCATAACAGTTACCGTTACGTGCGGTGTAGCTGTAGCGGGATTCACGGTAAGCAATCCACTTCTTAGCAGCCTTTTGCTTCTTAGATAAGCCAGAGTTGATCTTGGCGATTTTCTTCTTTTGGCTAGCAGATAACGTTGCAGCTTCTGCAGTCACAGTTGGTTCCGCATTAAAACTGGTGGCGACGTTGGTAATCATCCCAAAGGAGATACCGAAAATTAGTAAGATTGAAGCTAATTTGATTTTAAATTTAGTCATATTTTTTAAACACTCTTCCTCGTTTGTTAATCTCTACCTAGTAGCATACGCGATGAATGTTGCAGTCATGTTACTACGCAATTAAAAGGCCGTCACAAGGAGGTAAAGTTATATGACGTTATTTGGGGTATTAATCCTTATTGGGGTGCATTAAAACCGCTTGGTAGAGGGAATGGCAGCGGATTTAAGTAAATATTTCAATAGTGAATAGGCGGATTGGTTAGCAGGTCATGAAAAGAGTTGTTGCCAACCAAAATAGCCGATGACTACGATCCCCAGCGCAATACGATACCAGCCGAAGAGCTTGAAATCATTGTTGCGGATGTAGCTGAGCAGAAATTTAATGGCTAAATAGGCCACGATGTAGGAGACGATAACGCCGGTTAACAAGATGATGACTTGGGTATAAGTAAAGGAATTGCCGTGGATCAGGTATTTTAAGACCTTGAGCGAAGAGGCGCCGAACATGGTCGGAATAGCCAGAAAAAAGGAAAATTCAGTGGCCACGTAGCGGGAAGTTCCTAGTAAGATTGCCCCCAGAATCGTTGCGCCCGAGCGCGAGGTACCCGGGACCATCGCTAGAACCTGGAAGCAGCCAATCAGGATGGCTAGCTTGAAGGGAAGGGTATTGAGATCGGTGAAGCGTGGCGTTTTGGTCCGGTTGTAATTTTCAATTACAATAAAGAGCATCCCGTATAGAATCAAGGTCGTGGCGATGACCGGCCAACTGGTCAGGTGGGCATCCATCCAGTCGTTGAGCGGTAGGCCGACGATGATAGCCGGTAAAACGGCGACGACGACCTTGATCCACAGTGACCAGGTTTGGCGGCGTTCGCGAATGGATTTCGTGGTGGCCCATGGATTGAGTTTGTTAAAGTACAGAACTAACACGGCCAGAATGGCGCCCAGCTGGATGACGACCATGAACATATTAATGAAAGCGGTCGGCTCGTTAAGCTTGATGAATTCGTCGGCCAAGTACAGGTGGCCTGTGGAACTGATCGGCAAAAACTCCGTGACACCCTCAATGATGCCGAGAATAACGGCTTTAATAATGTCTAACACAAGAAATTCCCCTTTGTAAGTAGCAGTAATTTCTAGCTTATCAGACCGACGTAAAGAGGCTGTCTCAGTTGTGTAAAATCTATGTAAAACAAAAAGGCCGACGACTGCCGACCTTGGTATCATGGGATTTAGCGCATGAAAATTTTTAAAAATCAGCTTAACCGTTATTTTCCGAAGCGAGTCCGCGTTGGTACGCCAAGACCTTGCGGAAAACAAAGACGGTCCCTAAAAAGAAGCAGGCGGCCAGACTCGCAGCAATCGGCAATGTGTGGAACATGTTGGCGGGTAAGACCAATGCCAAAAGTGGAAAGGCGTAGGCCGCGGGCAACTTGATGCGCAAGAGTTGCAGGAGCACGAAGACCAGCGGCAATGCCAGTAACGTGGTCAGTAACCAGGATGCCAGGAGGGTGTGGATCAGCACGCCCAACGTGGCGGCACCGGCCAGCGCGATGATTTGGCGAATGGCCAGTTTGCCTGGGTAGTCGGGCAACTGCGAGACCTCAAAGAAAACCACCAGGACCGGGGGAATCCCCGCCATTTGTGGGAAGCCGGCGAGCCAAACGGCGGCGACCCAGACGGAAGCGACCAACGTGAAGCCCAGCATGTGAGAGACGTGGAGTGGTTGGCCCGCAGGTTTACCGCGGTAATGGCCCTGGAGCAAGACGCCGACGGTCAGGGTCAACGTGAAGATCAGAATCGCCAGGATAAAGGACCAGTGCGTGGCGTTGATGATGATAGGCAGCAGACCAGTGGCAAATGAGGGGGCGAGGGTCGAGCGCAGCACGCTGAGTAACAATAGGATTAAAATCAAGGTCAGATAGACCTTCTCAGCGTAAGTGATGTTCAGTTGGTTGACCAGAAAGCCAATCACAGCGGTCCCAGACGGTGCCAGGAAGATTTTAAATGGTTGCGCGATCCAACTGCTATTATGGTAGATCCAGGTGCCGGCCGTCAGTGCGCCAATTTCGGGGAGAATGATTTCGTAGTCCCCGAGGATAGTCGCCGCGGCGACCATCAGTAGAACAAACGCAAAGCCAATCAGGTAGTCGCGCCGCTCAAGTTTGGTTAATGACATGAGTCAAGAATACCTCCTTATATTTTTTTATATAAAATCGGATTTTTTGTCTAAGCGGTTTTGATTATAGCACGATGCGCCAGTGATTTCAGGTTGAAAATGTTCTGAAAACGTTGCCAACATTGGTATTGCGGTCACCAGAAATTTGGCTTGTCCGGTTGAACTTTCCCGTTTCATTTCGCTGGGCTTAGGGTATACTAAAGAAATAACCAAACATCAGGAGAAAACACCATGATTGCATTGAAATCGCAACGCGAGATTGACGGCATGCAGGCGGCGGGAGATATCCTCGTCGGCCTCTTCCATGAACTCGAAGACTACATTAAACCTGGCATCACGACCTGGGACATCGACCATTTTTCCTACGAATACATCGTGGGCCACGGGGCTACCCCGGGTGAATTAAATTTTGAAGGCTACAAGTACTCGACCTGTGTCAGCGTCAATGACATGATCTGCCACGGTTGCCCCAGCAAGGCAATCGTGTTGCGCGACGGCGACCTAGTCAAAATGGACACGGTCATCGACTATCACGGCTACCTCAGTGATGCCTGCCACGCCTTTGTTGCGGGCACCCCGTCGGCCGAAACGCAGACGTTGATGGACGTCACGCTTAAGGCGCTTTACAAGGGAATCGACCAAGCCGTAGTGGGCAACCGGATCGGCGATATTGGTTTTGCCATTCAGGACTACGCGGAAAATCAATTGGGTTATGGCGTGGTGCGCGACTACATCGGCCACGGCATTGGACCGACGATGCACGAGGACCCCGATGTGCCGCATTACGGCCGCGCCGGTCATGGTACACGGTTAAAGGCGGGGATGACGATTACCATCGAACCCATGATCAACGTCGGTAGCTATGAGTGCAGCGTGCCCGCCGAAGATGGCTGGACGATTCGGACGGTTGACGGCAGTTGGAGCTGCCAGTATGAACACACGATTGTGATCACCGATGATGGTCCGAAGATTTTGACGTCGTTTGACCATGAGTTGGATGCGCGGTATTTATTGAAATAGGTATGACGAAAGGGGCCCGCGAATTGTTCGCAGGCCCCTTTGCTGTAAAATTTTTAAGCCATTATGACGTTGGAAAAAAATCGTGATCAGTTAGTGCGCTTTGATGCGCTTGAATAAAACGTTCATCTGTAAAGGGATTAGGTTTTTTAGGTAAAAAGACAATTGCCCCATCGCGACCAGCATAGACTTCGTATTGCTCAAACGGACTGTTAATGTTCTCCGGAACGGGCAGAACGGTTGCTTGCTTCTAACAACTGTCATGAAATTTCCTCCTAATAGTGAGCTTAAACCGCCGTGTACCCACCGTCGACCGTGAATTCAGACCCGGTCACGTAGTTGGATTCATCTGACCCCAAGTAGACGCAGATTTCGCCAATATCTTGTGGTTGGCCGACACGTTTCATCGGGATAGCGGCCGAGACTTGGGCGACCTGGTCGTTGGGACCACTGGTCATCGGCGTGTTGATGACACCGGGGTGGACCGAGTTGACCCGGATGTTGTAGCCCTTGGTCGTCGCGTCAATGGCGGCGGCCTTGGTCAGCATGCGCGTGCCGCCTTTAGATGCCGAGTAAGACGAGATGAGCGGGCTGGCGACCATGCCGGCAATCGAAGAAATGTCGATGATTGACCCGCCAGACTGCTTCATAGCCTTGATGGCGTGCTTCATGCCTAAGAAGTTCCCGGTCAAATTAATGTCAATGACCCGTTGCCATTCGGCCAGCGTAATTTCGTCAAGGGGCTTCATTTCCGGCAAAATGCCCGCGCAGTTGACTAAAATGTCGAGCTGCCCAAATTGTTCGACGATGTGGCCAATCGTGGCTTGCCAAGCAGCCTCGTCGGTGACGTCGAGTGAGACGAAACTCGCGGTGTCGTGGTCGCGAATCAAGGCGCGTTCGCCGTCGCTTTCCTGTAAGTCGGAGAGGATGACTCGGGCTCCTTCCCGTAAGTAACATTTGGCGATGCCGATGCCGATTCCCCCGGCACCACCCGTAATCAATGCCGTCTTGTTTTGTAAACGCGCTGTCATCAAATTACCTCCTTGTAGATTCTAAGTTCATGGTATCACAAATAACGAGAGGGGGTGTCGTTGTTTGTTGGGAAATTGATTGGTGGACAGGAGCGTTAGGCTGTCTTGGTTACCGGGCATCATTATAAATATGATTATGTGACGTCTACAAAAGTTTTACACAACCAATATCAAAATGCTACACGGGCCTGCTATCCTAGTTGAGAACTAAAATTCTAGGAGGCAATTCCATTGAAATCTAAATTACGCTTAGGCCTGTCATTGGGCGCACTCATCATGACGTTAGGAATCGGCACGCAAACGATTGTGACACCGGTTCAAGCAGCGACTCACGCAACAACGACTCAGGCAGGAAAGCAGATCAAGCTGCAGGGCGCCGATAACGTTCGCGACTTGGGTGGTTACCGGACTAAGACGGGCAAGACCGTCAAAGCCCACGTTTTATTGCGGGCGGCGGCACTGAACAAGCTGACGAAGGCTGATGCGAAAAAGCTCAAACAGGTTTACCACGTGCGGACCGATATTGATTTGCGGTCCAAGGCCGAAGCGGCTAAGGCACCAGACGTGAAGATTTCTGGGGTGACCTATAAGTTTGATCCCGTCGTCAAGGACGTCTCACAGCAGTTCTCCATGACCAGTAAGGACGGCGTGAAGATCATGGAAGACGGCTACAAGGCCATGGTCACGAGTGCTCAGGGGAAGAAGGCCTACAAGCAGCTGTTCAAGGTGCTTTTGAAGAATCCTAAGGGTCAAGCCGTGTTGTGGCATTGTACCGCTGGTAAGGACCGCACTGGGATCGGGACAGCGTTAGTGCTGTCTGCTTTGGGCGTCAATCGCAAGACGGTCATGAGCGATTACCTCTTATCCAACAAGTACCTGGCGGCCAGCAACCAAGCGGCCATTAAGCAGTTGAAGGACAAGGGCGCTGATGCGGCGACCATCAAGCTGATGACAGACATGATGACCGTGAAGAAGTCCTATCTGAACGCGGCTTTCTCTGCCATCAACAAGAAGTATGGTTCCGTGGACAAGTACCTGCAAAAGGGGCTGGGCCTAACGAAGACGGACCGGACGAAGCTGCAGAAATTGTATTTGAAGTAAAAAAGTAGCAACGTGTTCAGTCCCCCTTCCCAAATTGGTCTACACCATGGTACACTGGGTCTAAACCAACGAGGGAGCGAATCAGCTTGTACAAGATTATTACCAGCGACTTAGACGAAACGCTATTGCGGATGGATGGCAGCATTTCTCAGGCCAATATCGATGCCATTGCGGCGGCTTCGGCCCGCGGTGTCAAGTTTGTCCCCAATACGGGGCGGAGTTTTTTGACTGTGCAGGAACTGTTGAAGAAGCTGCATCTGTACCAGCAGCCGGGAGAATACGTCGTGTCATACAACGGTGGCGTGGTCGTGGAGAACCAAGACAACCGCGTGATCGTTAGCAATCAAATGCCCTTTGCCGAAGCGAAGCGGGTCTTTGAAATCATGACACAATTCGATGTCGACATCCACGTCTATACGCTGGACCATCTGTACATTTATCGGCCGCGGGTGGACGACATGGCCTACTTGAAGACGCGGGGCGTGACCTTTGACGAGATGACGGGGTCGTTTGACCAATTCGCTGACGACCGAATTATGAAGGTCATCGTGATGAATCCGGATCTGACTGTGCGCCGGGCCGTGTATGACGCGATTACCGCGGCGTTTGACCAGATTAACTGTACCTATTCTTCCGGGATCTACATGGAAGTCAACCATGCCGGGGTGGATAAGGGAACGGCGATTCTGGATTTGGGGCGGCAGCTAGGCGTCGGGGCCGATGAGATTATGGCCATCGGGGATAACGCCAATGACCTGGGGATGCTGACTAAGGTGGGCATGCCGGTCGCCGTTGCCAACGGGATTCCCGAGGTCAAGCAGGTCGCTAAGTTCGTGACGCCGCATGACTTTGAGTCTGGCGTGGCGGATGCGATTCATGAATTTGTTTTGTAAATCAGAGCTGGGACTGCGGTCCTGGCTTTTTTTGAGTTGACAACGATTGTCGAATCCCGTATGGTTAAAGGACTTTAAACGAGAGGGGTGACAACCCATGGAACTGAATAGCTTAATGGCGTGTGTCCCCGCAAACGGGCAAGGACGTTTTTCCCTAGATTAACTTTTAAAGGAGAAAATTTGTGAAAAACGTCCGTCAAACGGTCCCGTCATTGGGACTGATCATTACGCTGGTGGGGTTCCCCCAGATCAGCGAATCTATTTTTACCCCAGTTCTGCCACAACTGCAACGCGCCATGCGTGTGAGTGCCAACCAGGCGCAGTTGACGATGAGCAGTTACTTCATTGCCTTTGCCATTGGCGTCCTGATTTGGGGCCAGTTGGCTGATAAATGGGGCCGCCGTCCAGCGATGTTGGCAGGCATAGGAGTCTATTTGTTAGGCAATATCGGTTTGTACTTGAGCCCTAACTTCAGTTGGCTCTTGGTGAGTCGTCTAGTCCAAGCGCTCGGCGCCAGTGCGGGGTCCGTGGTGACCCAGACCATCATGCGTGAAAGCTTTAGTGGTCTCAACGGGGCGCGGGTCTTCGCACGAACCAGTGCCGCCATGGCTTTAGCGCCGGCATTGGGACCGCTGATTGGTGGTGTGATGCAGACTTATTTTGGCTACCGCAGTGTGTTCGGTACGCTAGTTGCGATGGCCGTTGCCGTGGGCTTATACGCGCTCAGTCGGTTACCGGAAACGCAGCCAACGACCGTGGCAACCACCCCGGTCAACCAAATTGCCGTGATTCGGCGACTGTTGACCGATCGGGTGGTTTGGGGTTACGGCTTGTTAATTGGCGGAATCAATGGCGTCTTGTTTAGTTATTACGCCGAAGCACCATTCATCTTCATGACCCATTTTGGCTATTCGGCCGTGCAATACGGGTGGCTGGGCTTAATCTTGGCCAGCGCCAGTCTGTTAGGCGCCGTGATGGTCAACTGGCTATTGCATTGGGTGACGCCAGAGCAAGTGGCACTTGGTGGTTTGCTCTTTAGCGTGGTAGCGAGTGGCAGCTTGGTCATCGCGGCTTATGTTCAGAGCGCTGGAGCCATGTTGGTCACCATTTTTCTGACCTTCCTGGGCTTAAACGTGACGCTACCCAACGCCTTGAATCGGGCATTGGTCGGCTACGAAGACGTGATGGGCAGTGCCAGTGGGTGGTTCAGCCTGGGGTATTATTTACTCGTTAGCGGCTTCACCTATGGGATGAGCTGGCTGCACAATGGTGCGATTGAAACGCTACCGTGGTACGTGTCAATTCTGTGCGCGGGAATGCTGCTGAGCTTTTTAGGCTTAGTCGGACGACGCGCACGAGTAGTTACTGAAAATTAAATTGAAAGACTGACGGGCGTGGGTTCAGCGAAAAGGCTGACTCACGCCCGTTTTATGATGAAATTTGTAAGACGTCTGGGCATTCTCAGTGCTGAGGGGGTGGTACACTGACGGTACAATTGCGTAAGGAGGAACACTATGTACAAGATCTTTAATCCCCACCAAGGCAAAGTAGTTGCGGCCCACAACTAGATAGCCTAAAATCAACTTAATTAAAACATTGTTGCGGCAAAGAGAGGGAAGGTCACGCTGTGAAAATTGTCAGACGCTTGTTACTTGCCATGATTTTGGGTATCGCCATTTTTGTTTGGGTCAACTGGCAGCCGTTGTCCACGCAGTTTCAATACTACCGGGCGGCCATTTGGGCTACGGTCACTGGTCGCTCGGAAACGGCGGCGAGTCAGCGTGCCGGCAATTATCAGTCGAGTGGCTATATTTTGCGCAATCTCAAGGACGCCACCACCCAGACCGGGGCCGATGATACGCCGGTCGAAGAGGCCATGCAGGGACTTTTGTTGCAGAAAAAGTACTACTATCGCTTTGCGCCCAACACGCCGACAAAAGCCCACCAAGCCTTTGATTACGCCATCGACACTTACAATCAAACGGGCATCGTCCAGTTGGTGGCGGGGACGGGCAGTTCGGAAACCAACCGGGTGACGTTTGGTATCTATCATAAACGCGAGCCCAAGGGCCAGACGACCGTCGAGTACGGTCACGGCGGTCCGCAGATTACGCAACGTATCAGCTGGCGCGGCATCTTGACCACCAATACCGCCACCGCCAAGCTCAACGCGACCTATCCCCAAGCTTTTAAAAAATCCGTCGCCGTCCACGAGCTGGGGCACGCGTTGGGCTTGGATCACAGTTCGGACAAGACCTCAGTCATGACACCCATCGACCGGGGAAAAACGCAGCTGTCCGCCGCCGACCTCAAGAGTTTGCGCGCCATTTATCAAAAATAGCCCCGCAAGTTAAGGGCATCCGGCACTCAACTGGTGTATGATTAACTTGTATACAACTAATAAGATTCGAATTTGTACAAGCACTTGACCAGAAGGGATGCGGTTTTATGGCAACGATTTACGATTTTACGGAAACGGAAATGAGTGGGCAATCGATTGACTTCAAGGACTATCAAGGCAAGGTCTTATTGATCGTCAATACCGCCAGCAAGTGTGGCCTGGCGCCGCAACTGGCAGGTGTCGAGGCTTTGTATAAAAAATATCACGACCAGGGCTTTGAGGTCTTGGGCTTGCCGTCCAACCAGTTCCACCAGGAATTGGCCACGGATGAAGAGGCCAATGACTTTTGCCAAATGCATTACGGCGTGACCTTCCCCATGACTCAGCGGGTGGTCGTCAACGGCGACGATGAAGATCCGCTGTTCACTTACCTCAAGGAAACCGCGGGCCACGGCCGAATCAAGTGGAACTTCACCAAGTTTCTGATTGGCCGCGACGGTCAGTTGATCGACCGTTATGCGCCGGTGACCAAGCCGGAGAAGGTGGAACCAGATATCGTGGCAGCCTTAGCACAAAACTAAAAGAAACAGGCGTCCAGGAAAATTTCCCGGGCGCCTATTTCTTTTAGTTTTAGCTTAATGTCCCACAATCAGCGCCCCGACGCCGGTGGCTACCACCACGTAAATGGCGGCGACCAGTGCAGTCAGCCAGGTGCTCTTACTCCAAAATTTTTCTGACATGTGTGATTCCTCCTAGGCCACGGATGAGGTGGCGGGTGTTGATGTTAATTTGGACTTGTTCAGCAACAATGAGCTGGCGACCACGGACAGTGAACTGAGCGCCATGCCAAGGCCGGCCAGTTCAGGACTGAGTGATAGGCCAAAGACTACGAAGATACCGGCGGCCACGGGGATGCCCAAAGTGTTGTAAATGAAGGCCCAAAACAGGTTGAGCTTGATCCGACTGAAAGTCTTTTGACTGAGTTCCAGCGCCCGGACCACGTCCATCAAGTCGTTCTTGACCAGGACGATGCCGCCAGATTCAATGGCGATATCCGTCCCGGACCCCATGGCAATCCCAACGTCAGCAGTCGTCAAGGCTGGGGCGTCGTTGATGCCGTCGCCCACGAAGGCTACGGGGCCATCGGCTTGTAGTTGCTTGACGTGATCGGCCTTATCACCAGGCAAGACGTCGGCGATGACCGTATCGATGCCGACTTCATCCGCGATGGCTTGCGCGACGCGTTGATTATCCCCCGTCAACATGACGGTTCGTAAGCCGCGGTGTTTCAAAGCAGCGATGGCCGCAGCTGAGCTGGCCTTAGGCGCATCTTGGATGGCAATCAACCCGATGATGCGGTCCAAGACACCGACCAGTACGACGGTCTTGGCTTCGGCTTGTAGTTGGGCCATTTGGGTGCTTAAGGTGGCATCTAATTGGTAGTCTGCCATCAACTTGTCGTTACCGATAAAGGCTGGTTGGCCGTCAACCGTGGCCCGGACACCTTTGCCTTCAATGGCTTGGAAATTCTGGGCGGCGGTCACTGAAATGTTTTCGGCCTTCGCCTTGTCTAAAATGGCAGTGGCTAGCGGATGTTCGGAAGCGACTTCCAAGTTGGCGGCGACGTGCAGGACCTGGGAAGCATCGCCCACGATGTCGGTCACTTGGGGATGGCCGGCCGTAATGGTTCCAGTCTTATCAAAGACCACCGTCTTCACGCGGTTAGCGGCCTCGAGGACTTCACCGTTCTTGATCAAAATACCCATCTTAGCGCTCCGACCAGTGCCCACCATTAAAGCTGTGGGGGTGGCGATGCCCAAGGCACATGGGCAGGCGATGATGACGACGGAAACGGCAAAGAGCAGTGCACTAACGAGCGGTGCATCTAAGAAAACGTACCACACGGTAAAGGTGGCAATGGCGGCAATCAGGACGGCCGGAACGAAAATGTCAGCGACCTTGTCCACCGTTTTTTGGATGGGCGCGTGACTGGTCTGAGCCTTCTTGACCATTTCCACGATTTGCGACAACAGCGTGTCGTTGCCGACCTTGCTGGCTTTGAACGTGAAGGTCCCGGTATTGTTCATGGTGGCCCCGATGACCTTGTCGCCGGCTTGCTTGGTGACGGGCATGCTTTCGCCAGTGACCATGGATTCGTCGATGGTCGAAGTCCCGTCAACGATGACCCCGTCGACCGCAATCTTTTGGCCGGGGCGAACACGAATGATGTCGTTGACGACAACTTGTGCTAGTGGTACCTGGGTCCATTGACCGTCACGTTGGACCTCGGCGTCCTTAGCCTGGAGGTCGACTAACTTACTGACAGCGCCGGAAGCAGAATGTTTCATTTTCTCTTCGAAATATTGGCCTAGCAAGATGAAGGTGACCACGAAAGCAGCACTTTCAAAGAAGACCGCCTTGCCAGCTAGCATGGCGTAGAAGCTGTATAGGTAGGCCGTGATGGTACCGATGGCGACCAGCGTGTCCATGTTGGCGTGGTGATGACGAAAGGCGGCCCAGGCACTTTGGATGAAGGGACCAGCGGAGACCGCCATCACAGCGGTTGCCAGCAAGAACATGGTCCAAGCGCCGCCCGGGAGCATCAGGCCAAAGGGTTTGGTAAACATCTCGACGAGCATTGGTAGGGAGACGACTAGCGAGAAGACAAAACGATTTTTGATACTCATGGTTGGACGACCACCTTTCCAGAGAACATGTCCATGCCGCAGCTAAACGAAAACTCGCCGGCCTGACTAGTGTCAATGGTGACGGTTTGCGGTTGGTTAAGGGGCAGGTCACGGTTAAATCCGAGTGCTGGCGAATGCACTTGGTCCAAACAGCCAGCGTCGTTGACCCGGGTAAAGGTCAGTTCGGCGGGGATGCCTTGCTTCAGGACGATTTCAGCGGGGGCGTAACCCCCATCAACGGTAATAGTTGCAGATTGTTTTGTAGTCATGATAAATTCCCTCCATAAATTATTTGATAATGACTTTGCCGTGGAACATGTTCATCCCGCAAGCGTAGTCGAATTCGCCCGGCTTGCTGGTGTCGATAGGAATGGCGTGCGCTTCATTTTGCGGGAGAAATTCATTGATCCCGAAGTCGGGGAAAACGACCTGTTTCAGACAGCTAGATGGGTCCTTGCGGTTAAACGTCAGTGTGGCGGGGACGCCCTTCTTCAAGACGACCGTACTGGGAGAGTAGCCACCGCTGACTTCCACGCCCACGTCTTGGGAGTTGGCACTGACGGCGGCGTCGACAGCCGCGGTTGCATGATTGCCGAAGAACCACCAGGCGATGAAGCCGATGAGCAAGAGTGCAACGATGAGAACAATGAGTTTAATCATAAAGAAAATCTCCTTTGGTTTACATTTGTAATCCTTAACTGATGAATTAAGCATACCGCCATCGTTTACAATTGTCAACGATAAAAAACCAATATGCCAAGATGATATATTTTTCAGGGAATAGATAAACCAGTGGTGAGCGACGAAAAAAGCCTAGGCACCGGGCCTAGACTCAATTCTGACTATTCTAATTGCTTAACTAATTTGGGATTATAAACTAATTTTTGAATGTGCTTGGTGCTCTGGCCCATCCGTGGGAAACCACTAAAGCCGCTTTGCCCGGCACCATGGGTCATGATGACCAGCACGTAGCGTTGACCGTTGGGCAGGGTGACGATACCAGCGTCATTGTTGGTGTCCGCCAGCCAGCCGACTTTGTCAGCGACGATGGTTCCTTTAGTCGCGGCAGCTGCCCCGGCGGGAATTCCGTCACGGTAAACTTGTTTTTTCATTAATGATAATAGCCAAGAACGGTTGTGGGCATTGTTAAATGGTGCCTGTGCCCGGGCCAATTTGACCAGCATCTTCCGGAGACTCGTGGCGGTCGTCGTGGCCTCTTGGCCGGCGACGAAGGTCGGGGTGTAGAGGCCCTCACTGGCTAGAAAGGCATTGAGGCCATCCAATCCGTAGGTGTCGAGGATGTCTTCGGGAAAGTCATTGGCACTGTTGACGATCATGCGGTGGAAGCCGTCCTGATTGGTAGGCGTCCAGGTGTAGGCGTGCTGCTGGCTGAGATGGAAGAGGTAGGCCGCAATGTAAAGCTTGTAGGTGCTGGCCGAAACCTCCGGCGTGTGGGCATTTGCGGAGGCTGCCAATTTACCACGTTGGTAAAATTTATTGGCCACAGCGGACTGCGCAGAACGACTTCCGGCCACAGCGCCGAGGTTGTAGAAGCTCACGCTGGTATTACCGTCAGCGGTGATGTGCTTGAGATATGTATACAGCTGTTTCTTGACCCGGCGCTGTTCGTGCGTGATCTGCCGACCAGTCGCCGGTTGCGGAGACGTGGTCGCGTGCGCTTGCGACGTATTTTTCTGGCGTGCTTGAACACTGAAAATACCGGTGAAGCCAAGGACTACGATGGCGATGGCCATCACGACGATCCGGTACTTAAAGAGTAGGCGGCCAATGGAATGAGTTTGGGCGTGTTTCATAGGCATATGATCACTTCTTTGGTGTTGGTCTACTGAACTAATTAATGGTTTTAATTATACGCCCAAATTTGGGCGACGTATACGTGAAAATGAAGGGTTGGCCAAAAATAGTTAGGGCAGAGTGAACCAACAGTCGGTTAGCTAGTGAGCAGTAAGTGTCATTACCAACATCCCTTAAACTTCCTGGACTAGCCCATCAAAGAAGCGCTTCAATGAGGTCTTGCCGCCGGTGCTCCGGGTGCCCTCCAGCAGGAGCATTTCACTGCGAACATTCTTGTATTCATACAGGGTGTTGGCGTATTCGACCACGATCTCATCGCCCATGCCGTCCAGGCTGATATTGGCCAAGTTGGTCAGGCCAGTCTTGATGGCTCGGCGGATCCGCTGGAACATGATCTTCTTTTCGCGGTCGTCGATGTGGTAGGCCGCGTTGAAGTCTATTTCACGGAAGCTCAGGTTCTGGTCGAGCATAATCTGCGCAATGGCTAAGATATCTGAAGAACCCGCTTCGGAGGTGATTCCCAGGAAGCGCAGAATCGACAGAATCTTTTCTTTTTGCTGTTGCTTCTGGTCAACGACCGGGGCCGTGGCGACCGCCCCACCGCCAACCAGCGACTGGATGTTGTTGAGCTTGGTGGCCATCTGAACGCTCTGGGAGACCTTTTCGACCACAGTCTTTACTTCAATCATGTTGATTGGTTTATCAATGAAAAATTCAATGCCGGCTTCGTAGGCCTCGGCGCGCAGGTCGCTGTCCTTGACCTGAGAAATCATGATGGCCCGCAGTGCCGGTTTGAGCGCCTTCAGTTTCTTGATCAACTCGATGCCTGAGATGCCCGGCATTAAGAGGTCAGCTAAAACAATATCAACGTCCATGATCATGATGTCCGCCAAGGCTTTCTTCGCCTCGTGGGCAATGCCAATCACGGTGTTTTCGGGATTCTTTTCTAAAATCTGCCGTAAAATCATGGGAATCGACGGGTCATCATCTACGATATAAAAATTCATTAGGCATCTGCCTCCTGTTCTAAACGTTTTTTACTGAGTTTCACTTCAAAATTGGTGCCTTTCCCCAGCTGAGACTCAACGTGAATGTCGCCGTCAAATTGCTCTTGGGCAATGATTTTGACGTGGGAGAGGCCAATCCCCCGGTAGACGTCGCCGTTCTCGTTGAACTTAGTGGTGAAGCCGGGTTGAAAAATCATGGACAAGGTGTCGGGGTCCATCCCGTTAGCATTGTCACTGACATTGAGCAGAATATCGGGCCCGTGGTCGATGACACTCACGACGATGGTGCCACTGGGACGCCCCGCCATGGCATCAACACTATTAAAAATGAGATTGGATAAGATTGAGACGAGGTAATAGTGGTTCGGCACCATCAGGTCCACGTGGTTGTGGACTTCAATCGTCACGTTGGGGGACTTGGGCTTGATCGATTCGCGGATATAGTCGGTCGTGACCTTCAAGATATCTGCCAGCTGCATGGCGGTCTCGGCGTCGTCATTGAAGTAATCGCCGAGACCACGAATCACGTTTTGGTAGTCTTTCTTGATTTCGTGGACGTCGCGGGCAATCTGAAGAGCCTTGTCGCGTTCGGCCTCACTGACATTTGCCTGCTGCAGGTCCTGATTCAAGAGGTAGGCGTTCTTCATGACGTTTTCAATCTCACTGATGTTTTTGCGCATGAAGTAGACCTCGCTGTTCACCGCCGAAGCGACCCAGATGAAATGGTAGTAGCGCTGTTCGTGGTTTTCTTGCCGCAGCATCAATTGGAAGTAATGGTAGAGAAAGGCCAGTAGGCAACTGACCAAGCTACGAATCAAGGCGGTGATGAACAGAATCTGAAAGAGCTGGTAGGTGTAGTGCGAAAAGCTCGTGAGCAGGCTGACTTCTAAGAGGTTGGCCACGTAATCGCAGAGCACGATGGTTAGAAAGAAGGTCATGTTACTGCGTTGGCCGCGACGCCAGTATAAAAAGTAGTAGAGAATGCCGTAACAGAGGTAGAAAGCCATGTCGGCCAAAATATAAATCAGGTTGTCATGAGAATTTACGTCATGGCTAATGAAGAGAAGGATTCCCCGAAAGACGGGTGAGGCCACCGCTACTGCCACGGTCAGTGAGATGGGGTTGAAGTCGCGATTGAAGTACAGAATGACTGGCAGCAAGAAGACGGACAAGGTGACGATGAAACCGGGTGCGTATGTTTGGAAATTCACTTGTGAAGCCAAAGCGATACAAATCGCTGACAAGGCTATCCGTTGGTAACGTTCGTGCGTGAAGAAACGGGACTGCTTAAACATGAATTGGACTCCTTAGAAAAAGTTTTAACAAAGTTTTGAAGCATTTTGAAGTTTCTTGAAACCGCTTACTATACTTATGATTGTAAATAACAAAGGAGGAACTTACAATGTTTAATCTTCGTAACCGTAGCTTTTTAACTTTATTGGACTACACCCCTAAGGAAATGGGCTTCTTACTGCAATTAGCTGAAGACCTGAAGAAGGCCAAGTACACTGGGACGGAACAACAAAAATTAGTTGGCAAGAACATTGCGTTGATCTTTGAAAAGAGTTCCACTCGGACCCGCTGTGCGTTTGAAGTCGGTGCCCACGACCAAGGCGCCCACGTCACTTACTTAGGCCCTACTGGTACCCAAATGGGCAAGAAGGAATCAGCAGCTGATACGGCCCGGGTATTGGGCGGCATGTTCGACGGGATTGAATATCGTGGGTTCTCTCAACGGACAGTTGAAACGTTAGCTAAGTACTCAGGCGTCCCAGTTTGGAACGGCTTGACCGATGAAGATCACCCGACCCAAGTGCTGGCTGATTTCCTGACGGCTAAGGAAGTCCTGAAGAAGAACTACAGTGACATCCACTTTACTTATGTTGGTGACGGCCGGAATAACGTGGCCAACGCCTTGATGATCGGTGGCGCAATCATGGGGATGACCTTCCACCTGGTTTGCCCTAAGGAATTGAAGCCAACCAAAGAATTACGCGACAAGGTCAATGCTATCGCTGCTAAGACGGGCGCTGACATCTTGATTACCGACGACATCGACGAAGGGGTTAAGGGCTCTGACGTGCTCTACACCGACGTTTGGGTTTCCATGGGTGAACCAGACTCAGTTTGGAAAGAACGGATCGAATTACTCTCACCATACCAAATCAACAGCGACATGATGAAGAAGACGGGTAACCCAGACGTTATCTTCGAACACTGCTTGCCATCATTCCACAACGCTGAAACTGGTGTGGGTAAGGAAATTGCGGACAAGTATGGCATCACCGAAATGGAAGTCACTGACGAAGTCTTCGAAAGCGATGCATCAGTGGTCTTCCAAGAAGCTGAAAACCGCATGCACACCATTAAAGCGGTGATGGTCGCAACCTTAGGCGAATAATCGGAGGCGCACAGATGGCTAAAATTGTAGTTGCTTTGGGCGGTAACGCCTTAGGTAAATCTCCAGAAGAACAATTAAACTTGGTCAAGCACACAGCCAAATCCTTGATTGGCTTAGTAGCAGCCGGCCACAAGGTCGTTATCAGCCACGGCAATGGCCCCCAGGTCGGGGCAATCAACCTCGGCATGAATTTTGCCGCTGAACACGGCCAAACCGCCGCCTTTCCGTTCCCGGAATGTGGCGCGATGAGTCAAGGCTACATCGGCTACCATTTGCAACAGAGTCTGCACAATGAGCTGCACCGTCAAGGCATCCAAAAGGACGTGGCGGCCGTGGTCACTCAGGTGGAAGTCGACGAGAGCGACCCTGCCTTTGACCATCCCACCAAACCGGTTGGTTCCTTCTACAGCAAGGCAGACGCCGATAAAATCGTGGCAGAAAAGGGCTACACGTTCGTTGAAGATGCTGGCCGGGGTTACCGGCAAGTCGTGCCATCACCACTCCCCAAGTCCATCATTGAAATCAAGAGCATCAACGACTTGATTGAAAATGATAATTTGGTCATCGCTGGTGGTGGGGGCGGGGTGCCCGTCGTCGAAACGGCTGACGGTCTCAAGGGTGTCCCTGCAGTCATCGACAAGGATCGTTCCAGTGCCTTGCTAGCGGCTAACATTTCCGCAGACCAACTGATTATTTTGACCGCTGTGGATGATGTTTACGTCAATTACGGCAAGCCAGAACAACAAGCACTACGGGAATTGTCCAGTGCAGATGCGCAACGCTATATTGACGAAGGTCAATTTGCTCCCGGCAGTATGTTACCGAAGATCGAAGCTTGCTTAGGCTTCGTTGCTTCCGGTAACGGTCGGACGGCGCTGATCACGTCACTTGATCACCTCGACGACGCCTTAGCAGGCAAGGTGGGGACTCTGATCAAGGCCTAAGTAATTAAATTAACGGAACGTGGTCCAATCGTGCGGTGATGTTGGTGACACCCGTTCATGGACCACGTTTTTCATTTATTCAGGTAGTAGTTTGAGCTGGCCGCCTACCGTCCGCCAACTATGGGTTGGAACGCGGTGGGCGGACCGGACCAAGCCTGAGGGACGGTCTCGGCCTCGCTTTGAGCCGATGGTCCGCGTCTCAAAGACGCCAGTTTGCTAAGCGGTGAGAATCATACCGCTAAGTAAACTCCCACGGCTGAACCCATATTTGGCTGACGCAGGCTCCTGGTTTCACTAATTTAGCAGGCAGAACACTGTCGTTCCGCGAATTACTGCGTCAATGCTATTTTTAATTTTTAAGCGTCAAATCACTTAAAGGGGTGAACTTAATGGATGCATCAGTAGAACCAAAACCCAAAAAGAAATTCAAATTAAGAATGCCCGGCGCGTTTGTCATTTTATTCATTCTGACCATCGTCGCCGTGTTTGCGACCTGGGTCATTCCGGCCGGTTCGTATTCTAAGCTATCATATAGCGGCTCGCAACTCCAAATTTCGCGGCCATCCGGAAAGACGGTCAAGGTCCCCGCTACCCAAGAACAGCTGGATAAGCTGGGGGTTAAAATCAATATCAAAGAATTTACTTCCGGGGGCATCACCCAGGAAGTCTCGATTCCCAATACTTATCACCGGTTGAAGCAGCGGCCGGCGGGACTGGGCGCCATCACCAGCAGTATGGTGCGGGGGACCATTGAAGCCGTCGATATCATGGTATTCATCTTCGTATTGGGGGGCCTGATTGGCGTGGTTAAAGCCAGTGGGGCCTTCGAATCCGGCTTGATGGCCTTAACGAAAAAGACTAAGGGCCACGAGTTTATGTTAATTTTCATGGTGTCCATCCTAATGGTTCTGGGTGGGACACTCTGTGGGATTGAAGAAGAGGCCGTGGCCTTTTACCCGATTCTGGTACCCATCTTCATTGCGATGGGGTATGACTCAATCGTCTGTGTGGGGGCCATCTTCCTCTCCAGTTCGGTTGGGACAGCCTTCTCGACGATTAATCCGTTCTCCGTTGTTATCGCCTCCAATGCGGCTGGTATCAACTTTACTGAAGGGATTAGCTGGCGGATCGGTGGCTTGGTCGTTGCGGCCATCTTCGTTATCTTCTACCTGCACTGGTACAGTAAGAAGGTCAAGGATACGCCATCGTTCTCCTACACTTACGAGGACAAGAGTTCCTTTGATAAAATGTGGTCCGTGGCCTCTGATGACACCAGCAATCAGGAATTTACATTGCGCAAGAAGATTATCCTGATTCTGTTCGTGATCACCTTCCCAATCATGGTCTGGGGTGTGATGTCACAAGGTTGGTGGTTCCCAACCATGGCCTCCTCATTCCTGCTGTTTGCGATTATCATCATGTTCATGACCGCAACCGGTAAATATGGCATCGGTGAAAAGGGCGTCGTGGATGCCTTTACTAACGGGGCCGCTAGTCTGGTCGGGGTTTCCCTGATCATTGGCTTGGCCCGCGGGATTAATTTGGTTATGAATGAAGGGATGATCTCAGATACCATCCTGCAATACTCCTCATCGTTGGTCGCGCACGTGAGTGGTTCAGTCTTCATCATTGTCATGATGCTGATCTTCTTCGTCCTGGGCTTTATCGTGCCATCTTCATCTGGATTAGCGGTGCTGGCCATGCCAATCTTTGCGCCACTGGCCGATACGGTCGATATTCCGCGGTTCGCCGTGGTTACCGCCTACCAATTTGGGCAATACGCAATGCTCTTCTTGGCGCCAACTGGTTTGGTGATGGCAACGCTGCAGATGCTAGACATGAAGTATTCGCACTGGTTCAAATTCGTTTGGCCAGTCGTTGCGTTCGTGCTGGTCTTCGGGGGCGCTATCCTGGTCATGGAAGTCCTGCTGAGCTAGCGGTTACGACCAACTATCACAGTCTCAGAATTATTTCAATCAACGGGAAAGTCGACTTGCGGGTCGGCTTTTTTGCTGGCATTGGGGTGAAAGTGGACGGCTCGTTCGGGCCATGATTAATTGCTTCATAAATTACGCGCCACCGCTGCATAAAACTGCTAAACTAAAACTATCAGCGAAAATAAAGCGTTTACATAATTTCAAGGAGGATTCATTCATGAAGTATCGGCATTTAGGTAAATCTGGGTTACGCGTCAGTGAATTGGCATTGGGCAGTTGGATGACTGACGTTAGCGATAGCGCCAAGCAGGACCTGGCGGCACAGAGCATCAAGTTGGCTTATGAGAAAGGCATCAACTTTTTTGACTGTGCAGATGCCTACAGCGGTGGGGCGGCCGAACGGTTCTTAGGGAAGACACTCAAGCAATTTCCACGGAAAGAACTGGTTGTTTCCAGCAAGGTCTTTTTCCCGACTGGCGATGGCGTCAATGACCGCGGCCTATCACGCAAGCACATCACAGAATCCGTGGACCAATCGTTGACCAATCTTCAAACGGACTATCTGGACCTATATTTCTGCCACCGGTTTGACCCGGAAACGCCGCTAGCAGAAACGCTGAGTACCCTCAGCGGCCTGGTCGACCAAGGTAAAATTTTGTACTACGGCGTCAGTGAATGGCGGCCGGTGCAGATTTTAGAAGCACAACTGATCATTCAAGAACGCGGCCTGCACCCGCTGACGGTGGTTCAGCCGCAATACAACATGTTTGACCGGTACGTTGAGCATGAATTACTGGATGTTTGCGAGAAGCTCGGCTTAGGCGTCGTGCCATTTTCGCCGCTGTCCCAAGGTTTGTTGACCGGGAAATACCGCAAGGGCCAACCAATCCCAGCCGGTTCTCGGGCCACGTATCAGGGGCAAATCAAGGCCCTGTTGACGGATGACAATCTGGATAAGGTTGAAGAACTCATCAAAATGGCGCAAGAACTGGACACCGACTTGGCGACGTTTGCCTTGGCCTGGGGCTTACGTGACTCGCGGATTTCCAGCTTGATTACTGGTGCCAGCAAGCCCGCACAACTGCAAAATAACTTGAAGGCGTTAGACCTGGAGATTCCAGCCGAGTATTACCAACGGATTGATCGGCTGTTTGGGTTTAAGAAATTTTCCCGGCAGATTGGGTAGAGTTGGGCTGTACCACTCCGTGTGGTATGCTTATTAATCGTAAGCACCCGTGACACGGGGAAAGGGAGGGACCACTTTGGCTTTAACGACCGCCAAAAATTATTTATTACTCACAGAAGGCATTGACCGGCGACCGCGATTGCGAACTCGGTTCACCACGCAGGCCTACCTGGTATTAGCCGCTGTGCTGGACCTGGTGGATCAAGGCGTTTTGGCCGTGACCGGTGACCAAATGACGATTGCTGACCCGGCGCGCTTTGATCAGTTGCCGCAGTATTTAAACGCCTTCAAGATTCGCCTCAAGTCGGACTTGGCGCAGGATGCGCAGTTGAAAACTGCACTGAAACTGGTGACTAGCTGGGATATCGTGAATGCACTTTACGATGGCTTGGGCGCCCAGACACTCGCCGAGCAAACGACAGAGCGAGTGATTTTTCAAAATAATCTGAAGCCCCACGTCATCTACGTCCCCACGGACACCAGTCGTAATCAGGTGCGCACCGCCTTGCTACAGCAACTGTCGACGACGAACCCGACCGCGGCTGCCTGGAATCTATATGAGATTTTAGCGCAACAGCAGGCCTTAACGTGGGTCTTTTCCGCTGACCAGCAACGGCGACTAAAGACGGCCGTTGCTCAGCAGCCAGGCAATCCCACGGTCCAACTACTGGTTGCCCAGGCCGGTGAAATTATTCAAGCCAAAAAGTTTGAAATGGATGGCTGGTTGAGTTAAATGATTAAAGGGCGAAAGTAGACTTAACATGTTGATTCCTGGAATGACACTAGTGAAACCAGGAGCCTGCGTCAGCCAGGGTTCCGTCTGCTAGGGGGAACACCTCCAGCCTGAGGAGCGGTCTTCCGGTTCGCTTGAAAGCCTGGCAGAATTCGCCAGGCTCTCAAGTCGTCCCACGCTGTAGGCTGAGACAAAACCTCAGCCAACACCGTCGACACAGCTGGCTCCACCCTGGCTGCCTCCGGCGGGGTTAGTAATCGTCAACAACATTGTGTTAGTCAAAGACTGGTTACCAATTTAGCTGCAACTTGGAACTAAATCAACTGTGACTAGAACGCACTTTAGTAGCCGAGAGTCCGTCAACTATGGGTTCAGCCGTGGGAGTTGTCTTAGCGGTGTGATTCATGCCGCTTAGACAACTGGCGTCTTTGAGACGTGATTTTCGGCTCAAAGCGAGGCCGAGACCGTTTCTCAGGCTCGGTCCGGTCCGCCCACCGCGTTCCAACCCATAGTTGGCGGACGGTAGGCGGCCAGCTCAAACTACGAAGCTGTAAACGACTAATCTTTACGCCCTGAGTCGCGTGGTGACAATGTTTTTTGCTGGTTTTCGGCTTTCAATCTTGAGTTAAATCTGCTGTCAAGTAAAGATTCTTCGTTATAATCACGAAGAATCTTTTTTTATCGGGTAAATGGTCCAGAAGGTTGACAGGTCGCGAAATAACCGCGTTGGACGGTATCCTTATTAACTGGTTAATTATGCCGGTTAGACTTGTTTTAGCCCGGCTGGGGACCTATGATGGAATTGTGAAGTAATTCTCAAAAGGAGATGGGTGGCATGTCATTAACGATTGCTGCTTTACGGGAAGCCCCGGGAGAAAACCGGGTCGCACTCTCGCCAGAAGTCGTACGTAAATTGGTAAAAGGTGAGTTTCAAGTCTTGATCGAATCAGGAGCCGGTGACCGGTCATTTTACCCGGACGCGGTCTTTGAAGCGGCTGGTGCCAAGATTTGTGACCGGCAAGCCGCAATTCAAGGGGCCGATGTCTTGGCCACGATTGGCCAGCCAGGTAAGGATGTGACTGATCAACTCAAAGCCGGGCAAACGCTGCTGGGTTTGCTGCAGCCGTTAACGGATTTGGACTATGTGCAAGAGTTAGCGGATAAGAAAATCAATGCGCTAGCGTTTGAACTCCTGCCCCGGACCGTTTCGCGGGCACAAACCATGGATGTCTTGAGCTCGCAAGCCAGTGTGGCTGGTTACAAGGCGGCCTTGCTAGCGGCGGACCGTTTCTCGCGGTATTTACCAATGATGATCACTGCCGCCGGGACCGCCAAGCCCACCAAAGTCTTGGTGCTCGGAACCGGGGTCGCGGGCCTGCAAGCCATCGGGACGGCCAAACGGTTAGGCGCGATGGTGTCCGGCTACGACATTCGGCCCGCTTCTCGTGGTGAAGTCGAATCATTGGGGGCCACGTTCCTAACGACTTCCGTCTCCGCCACTGGTGAAGGCGGCTATGCCCGGGCCTTGACGCCAGAAGAAACGGCACAACAACAGGCCGAACTGGCCGAATTCATTGCGCAAAATGACGTCATCATTACTACGGCGCAAGTGCCTGGACGGCGGCCACCATTGCTGGTCACCCAAAAGTCAGTGGACGAAGCCAAGGCAGGCACGCTGTTCATTGATTTGGCGGCTAGCGAATTGGGCGGAAACGTGGCCGGGTCACAGCCAGATAAGACCGTGACGACAGCCAAACAAGCCCAAATCATTGGGGCTGGTGACATGGCCAGCCAACTGCCCGCTTCCGCCTCTGACATGTTTGCCAAGAACGTGCAGGCGGTGCTCAATGCCATTATCCAGGACGGTAAATTGGTGCTGGATGTCGATGACGAGGTGGTCGGTGAATTGCTGGCGACGACCAATGGTGAGATTATCAGTAGTCGGGTCCGGCAAGCCATGAAACTACCCGACCGGCAACCGGCCAAGCCGGCAGAATCAACTGATAGTAAAGGAGTTGATTAGCCATGAGTCAGGAATTATTTACAAATTTAGCCATTTTTGTCTTAAGTCTATTAGTGGGGTTTGAAGTCATGAGTAAAATCCCGGCGACCTTACAAACGCCCATGATGTCTGGGGCCAACGCGATTCACGGGGTCGTCGTAGTCGGGGCCTTCGTCATTGCGGCGGAAGCCAACAGCGCGTTATTTTACGTCTTGGCGTTTCTCGGCGCCTTCTTTGCCGCGGTCAACGTGGCTGGTGGTTACACCGTGACCGACCGAATGTTGGGCATGTTTGACCGGAAACCAGCTGCGAAGAAGGGGGAGGCTGAGCAGAAATGAGTGCGCTACAAACGATTTCTTCTTTAATCTATCTAATTTCAGCGGTCTGCTACGTCTTAGGGGTCCACTTGATGCGCTCCCCAAAGACTGCACGACGGGGAAATGGCCTGTCTGCGGTCGGGATGTTTTTGGCCGTCATCACGATTATCGTGACGATTATTGTTGAAGGCAAAATTGATCCGATTGGCTGGGTCGTCTTGCTAGTCGGCCTGGCATTGGGGATTTTGTACGGGGTCGTCAAAGCACGCAAGGTGCCGATGACCGACGTGCCCCAACTGGTCAGCCTCTTTAACGCCGTGGGTGGCGGGGCCGCTGCCACGATTGGGATCTTCGATTACCTCCTGAAGGGGGACGGGGCCGCTTTGAGCGTGGCCTTCTCCCTACCAGTTTTACTGGACGTTATCATCGGGGGCATCACGTTCTCCGGGTCATTGATCGCCACGGGCAAGTTATCCGGTCACGTTTCCGGGAAGCCGATTAGTTTTCCGGGCGCGCGGCTGTTAAATGTGATCGTCGTGCTGGCGATTTTAGTTTCGGCTTATCTGATGATTGGCTTGCCAACCAACGTGTGGTACGTGACCTTGGCCTTGGTCATGAGTTTGGTCTTTGGCCTGCTGATGACTTTACCAATTGGTGGGGCCGACATGCCAGTCGTCGTTTCACTGTTAAACGCCTTTACCGGGTTGGCCGTCGCCTTTGCCGGGTTCGTTATCAACAACCAAGTCTTGATTATTGCCGGGGCCTTAGTCGGGGCTGCCGGGACCATCCTGACCTTACAAATGGCGGATGCCATGAACCGCTCCGTAGCCAATATCTTGGCTGGGGGCTTCGGAACTGATGATAGCGACAGTGGTGCCGCAGCGGCTGATGTGCCGGTCGACGTGAAAGAAACGTCTGCCGACGACATTGGCCTGCAACTGGCCTACGCCCACAGTGTCATGATCGTGCCGGGCTACGGATTGGCCGCAGCGCAAGCCCAACACGAGGTTGCTGAGTTGGCCAAGGTCTTGACGGACCAAGGCATCGTGGTCAATTACGCGATTCACCCAGTGGCTGGGCGGATGCCTGGACACATGAACGTGTTGCTGGCCGACGTCAACGTACCTTATGAACAAATGAAGCAGTTGGACGATGCCAACCCAATGTTTGAAAGCACCGACGTTTCGCTGGTCATCGGGGCCAACGATGTCACGAACCCATTAGCTCGTGAAAGTGGCAACGCCATTTCCGGGATGCCAATCTTGGACGTCGATAAATCCAAATCAGTCGTCGTCATCAAGCGTTCCATGAGTACCGGGTACGCTGGCGTGCAAAACCCACTGTTCGCGATGGACAACACGCAAATGTTCTTCTCCGATGCGAAGAAGGGGCTGCAAGAAATCGTCGCGGCGACGAAGCAGTATCTGGCTTAGTCAATTGATGAATCCATTGCCTACGAACGCTAGGGGTTCTGCCTGCTAGGGGGAACGCCGCCAGCCTGAGGAGCGGTTCAATACTTTCTTGTGTCTGGGACCCGTGCCAACGGTAGGCGGTCATCGGCAACGTTGTTGAGGGTTAAATCCAAGTATTCCAGTAAAAAACGTGTGCCAACAAAATTTGTCTGAGACGACAAACGCTGTTGGCACACGTTTTTTCTGGCCTATCTTTCAAATTTACTGGGGGAGCGGGTTGTCAGACCTGTGTACTCATGTTATAGTGTACTAGTAAAATATAACACTAGGGAGGCGGGACAAATGAAATTTGATGATAAGGTGCCAATTTATTACCAGATTAAGAATTATCTTTATCATGAAATGATGACCGGTCAGCTGAAACCCGGGGATAAGTTGCCGGCAGTTCGCCAGCTAGCGGTAGATCTCACGGTCAACGTCAACACGGTCCAGCGAGCACTCGGGGAAATGATTACGGAAAATATTTTGGAATCCAAACGGGGCAAGGGAAATTTTGTCACGACGGACGAGCAGCGCATCACCCAGTTAAAGGAGCATTTGGTCATGGAGCAGTTGGAGCGAGTCTACGAACAATTACATGCATTGAACTTAACCGATGAACAAATCATCGATAGCTTGAAACGATTTATTGCACAAAGGGGGCAACAAGATGACTAACGTCTTAACCATCAATCAACTCACTTATAAGCACAACCTGAAAACCATTTTGAACGACATTGATTTGACCTTGGAAACGGGTAAAATCGTCGGCTTGCTGGGTGAAAACGGCGCCGGGAAGACGACCTTGATGCGGTTGATTACCGGTAGTGCCAAGGGTGCCGGCACCATTACCGTGTGCGGTGACAGCGTGACGGCCCACCACAAGGGCCACGTCAGCTTCACTGAACAACTCCGTGGTTTTAAGAGCAACACGCGGGTCGACCGCGTCGCTAATTTTTATCGGCTAGTCTACCCTGACTTCGATGGCCAACGCTTCGAAGAGCTGGTTACCTTCCTGCAGATTGACACCAGCCTGAAGCTAGGGGCGCTGTCCAAGGGGATGAAGGAAAAGGTGGTCATCGCCTTGACCCTAGCGCGGCAAACGCAACTGTATCTGCTGGATGAACCGTTTAGTGGGATTGATTCCATGAGCCGCAAGAAGATTATTAGCAGCATTATCAAATGGAAACCGGCGGACGCCACCATGGTCATTTCCGACCATTACGTGTCTGAGATCGCGCCGATTCTAGACGAAGTGGTCATCGTCAAGGACCAAACGATTTACGCGCACAAGGCCAGCGATGCCATTCGGGAAGAGTTCGGCATTGGCATCGAAGCTTACTACGAGAGTTTGTATGAAGGAGGCGTCAGCCATGACTAGTTTTGGAAAAGTCTTTCAAGTGATGAGTCGCGACCGATTCCGGACCATCAATAAAATTATTTTGGTCGAACTGGCCGTCATTGCTGGGACGCTACTGTGGAGCGTGGCGACGCGCGGCATTCAAAGCGGCGAGTTCTTCGGCGCAACCATGTCCTGGTCGGTGCCGGCGCTCTTCGCGGCCATCATTCTCATGAGTGTTGCCAACGAACACGTTTATACCCGCGACACTTACCGATTGATTCCAATTGGGGAAACGAAACTATATACCACGAATTTGTTATCATCATTGCTCATGTTCCTTTACTTCAGTGTGATTCAAGTCGTCCTGTACGCGATTACGAGTACGATCGACGCCAAGTTCTTAAGTAGTTTATTTGCGGATCTCATGAACCCCCATTATCCGCTGGGCGAGGCCATCAAGATCGTCATTGGCCTGGAGCTGATGGGCCTGGCACTAGTTATCCTTAGCTGGACCACGATTTCTTTGGTCCACCTAGTTGTCAGTGCCACCAACAATTTCCTGCCTAATGTCAGTCGGCGGGCCGTTGACACCGTGCTCTATATCGTTGTCATCTACCTGGTCGTGCGAGTAGCGGCCTTCATATTCCATGAGTTCAATAACTTGAGCGGCATGATGAGTGCTGGTATGCAAACCCAGTTTATCGTGAACATTGTGGGTATCCTCGTGGTTGCCGCAATCGAGGCAGTAATCAACGTGGTCCTGCTGAAGAAGTGGGTTGAAACGATTCCGAATTAATCAGTAGAATAGAAATTGCTAAACGATAGTGGAAACGGCTGCCTTTTGGCGCACGTTTCGGCCATTTAAATTGACGCATAAGGGTCTGGGATGTTTTATCCCAGGCCCGTTTTTGTGGGTGAATGGTTTTTTAAAGTGATGTTTGAAATTAGTGAAAAATTTTAAATTGCTGTGCATGTAACGAAAGTACGGAATCGGGTCTTCTTGTAGGATTATGCACGAGTTCAATAGAAATTATTTTCTAAAGAAACTAGATACGTGTGCGTCAGTACTAGGTATTCAATTTTTTTGAATGGAGTATCCATTTTTATTTGATTGAATATTCACAATATAAGCATAATAATAGGGTTGTACGAGAGATTGAAGCTTTAATCTATAAAAATTGTTCTTTGAAGGGAGTTGGAATAGAAGAAGTAAACGTAGCAATGAAAGCGCAAACATCGAATGGTGATTGATAATTGGTTATCAGTAAATCCAAAGAAAGAAGTGAATGTGAAATGGCTTTCAAGAGAATGTTTGATTCAGTTGAGTGTCACGAAGGTGAACCAATGCGGGTTATTACGAGTGGTGTGCCTACAATTCCTGGAGATTCTGTGTATGAGATGGAAGAATGGCTGAAGAAAAATGATGATCAAGTCCGTCTATTGATGCTACGCGAACCTAGAGGTATTCCAGCCACATGTGCAAACTTGATCGTGCCTGCTAAAAATCCCAAGGCCAAGGCAGGTTATATCATTATGGAACAAACGGAATATCCAATGATGAGTGGGGGCAATACAATTGCGGTTGCCACCGCTTTACTAGAAACTGGCCAAATTTTAATGACAGAACCAGTCAGTGAATTCGATTTGGAAGCGCCTGCTGGCTTGATTCACATTAAAGCTGACTGTAAAAACGGCAAAGTAACCCGTGTCACCTTTAAGAATGTTCCGGCCTTTCCAGTATACTTAGACAAAGAAATTGACGTACCACACTTAGGAAAGGTCAAAGTTGATATTGCTTGGGGTGGGATGTTCTATTGCTGTATTGATGCAACGCAATTCGAAGGCTTGCATCTGGTACCAGAAATGGGGAGTGAAATTGCTAAAATTTCCTCGTTAGTGACGACAGCAGCAATCGATCAATTGCCGGTTAACCACCCTGACTATCCAGGAGTTGGTATTACATTGTCAATGATGCATGAGCCATCAGATGATCCTGATGTTTATATGCGTACTTCCAACTGGTACCCAACTGGCAAAGTTGATTTTGATAAGCCAGAGACTTGGAAGGGTGCCCTAGACCGAGGTGTCTGTGGTACTGGGACTTGTGCCCTAATGTCGATTGAGCATGCCAAGGGACGCTTGAAATTAAATCAACCGTTCATTAACGAAGGTTTGCTAGGAATTCGATTTGAAGGTCGGGCCATTGAAGATACCGAGATCCACGGTCATAAAGCTATTGTGCCTACTGTGGGTGGACAATGCTGGATTTATGGATTTAACAAGTGGGTCTTGGATGATACGGATCCGTTCCAAAACGGCTTTACCATCGGTGATATTTGGTGAGCAATTAAAACCCTGATGGGAGGAGCGATGCTGTTTGGAACTATCAAAATTATCTTCGTTTAGAAAATGGCTAATGATTGGACTACTAGCATTCTTCGGTCGAGCGATTGCCAACGTTCCTTACTTACGCGAAGTGTATTATGATCAGATTATTAGCGCACTGCACATTACGAACACACAGCTGGGATTGCTGTCTAGTGCGGTGGGAATCGCTAGTTTAGTTGGTTACTTTTTTGGTGGCTTTTTGGCCGACAGAATTAGTTCGAAGAAAATGATTATGGTCTCTGGTGTTGTCGGGGGATTATTCTCTCTGTGGTACATGGCTCTGCCGTCTTTTCCCATTTTATTATTGATTCATGCTGTATTAGCCTTAGATGGCACGCTGATTTTCTGGGCAGCGTATGTCCGGATTATTCGGATATTAGGGGGTAGTGAAGGACAAGGGAAATATTATGGCTTTGCGGAAGGTATTCGTGCAGGGTTTGGTATTCTTCTTCCCATTACCACGACATTTATTTTGGCGCAATTTGTGAATGTTAAGCTGGGAATGAAGTCAGTCTTATTATTTTATGCAATTTGTTACTTTGCGACTAGTATCTTGGCAGCTTTCGTCTTGGTTGATGTTCGTGAAGATACCCAACCAGATCAGCCGCAGGCCAAAATAACTAAGGCAGACTATGTTGCGCTATTAAAAACGCCAGGACTATGGCTAGTCTCGTTCTTAATTTTTGGCACTTACTTAGTCTTTTCACTTCAGTCGTACACGACGCCCTATTTGACAGGAATGGGAGTCTCAAATGGTGTTGTCAGTATGGTGGCAACGTTCCGCTCCTACGGGGTTGGTGTGATTGCTATGCCGCTGTTTGGAATCATGGCAGATAAGTGGCTGAAGTCCTCAGCCAAAGCTTGTGTGATTGGCATGACGTTGCTATTGCCATGTGCGCTAGCGATGCTATTTATCCCTAAGTCTGCACCAGTGGTTATCATCATAATGACCTTAGCTATTGGATTCTTAGCTAGTGGCACGCGCGGCGTTTACTATGCCACGCAAGATGAAGCACGGATTCCGGTTACGATGACGGGGACTGCAGCTGGCATCATTTCTACTATTGGATTTTTACCTGATGCATACGTCTTTACGCAAGTTGGTGCTTGGCTGGATAAGTATCCGGCTACGCAGGCTTATCATATGATTTGGATTTACATGGCAATCGGTTGTTTAATTGCCATCGCTGCTGGTGGGGGCATTCTGTGGCTAGCCCTTCATCAGGGAACCAAGGTTAAGTCTAATGTTCAGACGCAGGATATTGCATAGTCAGTAAAAAGCACCACTCTAGATTTTCTAGGGTGATGCCTTTGCTGGTTATGCAGGGATTGTGGCGAGGGAAACTTTGCTGCGAATCAACTGACCAAGACGCTGAACAATATCTCGATGTGTCTGATCCTTGCTAGTTAGTCCGACTTTCAGTGTGAACGGACAGTCGATTAAGTCAGTGGAGAGAATACGCATGTCAGTGGTAATGAGCGATTCGGGAAGTAAGGAGACGGCCACACCAGCTTGTACCGCTGAAGCAATGTTATCCATCATGGTGCTTTTAAATACCACTTTAAAGTTAGCGTCAGTTTTTTTCAGACATCTTAAGGAGTAGTTATTCACAATGCAATTATCTGAGAATAGCGCAACTGGGAGGGATTGGGATGCGTCAAGAGTTAGATCATGACTAGCTACCCAGAACATTTTTTCTTCCCAGAGGGGGTAATCGTCTGAATATTGCGGTTCCATAGCAACTAAGGAGATGTCAACTTTCCCTTCTGCCATTTGTTTTCGTAAGATACGGCTACGGGAGGCAACAATGTCAAAATTGTAATTGTTAAATTCTTGCTTGATTGTCGGATAGACTTTTTTGACGAGAAAGTCAACATAATCTGTGGGAACGCCAAGAGTGAGGGCGCCTTGCCAATCAACATTGCTCAGTGAATTGAATGCGGAATCATTTAGCTCTAAGATTTGTTGGGCGTATTTATACAGCGTTTCACCGGCCTGAGTCAGTGTAAGGGTATCTTTTTCCCGAATAAAAAGGGGTTCGCCCACTTGCTCCTCCAATTTTTTGATCTGTGTACTGACAGAAGAGTGAGAACGGTAGACCATTTCAGCTGTCACATTAAACTTTTTAGTTTCAGCGGCAATGACGAAGGTATTCAAGTATTCGAGATTAAAGCGTTCTTGCATTCTATCAAATCCTTTTATGTTTTCGAGTTCCTTGTGCAAATCGTAGCATATAATCATTGCTACTTCAACGTTTAGTGAAAGCGTTTTAATTTATTGAACTCTAGGTTCATTATCATTTGATTGTCACTGAGCATGAGGAGCATATAATCGAAGATGGAAATACAAGTTAGGGATGCGCATCCGATAGCTGTATTGAGATTTAATTAATTTTGTGAATTCTTGAGCTACTAGGAGGAAATGAACATGACTGATATTCCAGAAAAAATGAGCGGTGTTTACTTAACGGGTAATGGTGGTTTTGATAAATTAGAGTACCGAGAAGATATTCCAGTGCCAACCCCTGAAGCCGGTGAAGTCTTGGTTAAAGTCGGTGCAGCTGCGGTCAACAACACGGATGTTAATACGCGGACTGGTTGGTATAGTAAGAAGGTTAAAGAGGAAAGTAATGCCGGTGGCGTCAAAGGGTTCAAAGAAGACGTTCATGAAGATGGTACTTGGCTGGGTGAAGCCATGCATTTCCCACGTATCCAAGGGGCAGATGGCAGTGGCATTATCGTTGCGGTTGGGGATGGTGTCAGTTCTGATCGAATTGGACAACGTGTCTTGATTCGGACGATGCAAGAGCTACCGGCTAGTGATGAGGGCTTGGAATGCATTACGTTTGGTTCTGAATGTGATGGTAGCTTTGCGGAATACACCAAGACCTTGTCATCAGAAGCATTTGAAATTCATTCAGATCTAAGTGATGGAGAATTGGCGACTTTCCCATGTTCATATTCAACGGCAGAAAACTTAGTGGTTCGGGTTGGCGTGAACAAGGGTGACGTTGTTTTAGTCACCGGAGCTTCTGGAGGTGTTGGCTCAGCACTGGTTCAATTAGTTAAGATTCGCGGTGCTAAGGTCATTGCCGTTTGTGACCCAGGGCAAGAAGATCGGGTCAAGGGTTATGGCGCTGATGAGATTCTGCTACGTGGTGATAGCTTTGTTGAGAAGATTGGCAAGATGAAGGTAGACGTTGTTTTGGACATGGTGGCGGGTCCACAATGGCCGGAATTGTTGGAAGTCTTGAAGAAAGGCGGCAAATATGGCGTCGTTGGTGCTATTGGTGGGCCAATGGTGGACTTAGATGTACGTAACCTGTACTTGAAAGACTTGAGTTTATTTGGGAGCACCTATCAGACTAAAGAAGCCTTCACGAACTTAATTAGCTATATTGAGAAAGGTCAAATTAAGCCAGTCGTTGCTAAAGAATTCCCATTGAAGGATATCGTTAAAGCACAAAAAGTCTTTCTTTCCAAGACGTTAGTCGGTAAGATTGTTTTGAACGTGAACCCCCAAAACTAGAAAAGATTAGCTGATGTTCAGAAAGGTGTAGGCATATGCGGCTCAAACAACGGCTTAAACTCATACGCAAATTCATAGACCTCAAAGTGTTTTTAGTTCCAGCAGTTTTAGTTTTGTTGGTTATTGTAGCGGGGGTATTTTATCATAAGCAATTTGGACAATTGGTAAATGCAACCTTTCAATGGTCACAACGGTATTTTAGCTGGCTCTATGCATTGGTTACCTTTAGTTTTATCCCGTTTTGTGTGTGGGCAGCCTGGGGCAAGCAAGGTCAAATTCGGTTGGGGGGCAAGCAAGCTCAACCTAGTATGTCAATGGCAACTTGGATTTCGATTACGTTTACCTCAGGCATGGCTCTAGGCGTTGTCTTCTACGGTGTTAGCGAAGGACTGACGAATTATATGACGCCGCCGCCCTTTACGCACTTACTGCCGCATAGTGCTGCCGCTGCCGAAACCGCACTACAGTATGTATACTTGCACTGGGGATTTCAGGCTTATGGTATTTACACGGCAGCGGGTCTGTGCTTCGCCTTTGCACTGTGGAATTTGAAACAGAAATTCGCGCTTAATTCGGCATTACAGCCATTGTTGCATGAACAAGCAAATGGCTGGATGGGTCAGCTAGTCAATTGGTTGTGCCTATATGTCCTGGTGGCCTCACTGGGAACCAACGTTGGTTTAGGGACATTGCAGTTATCAACGGGATTTCGCTATATGACTAAGTTGGCAATTAAGCCGTTGGTGTTACAGATCCTTATCATTGCCATATTGGGCATAATCGGTATCTACGCGGCCTGTTCCGGTATTCACCGGGGTATCAAGTTAGTCAGTAACATTAACATGAGTGTTTTCGCAACGTTACTGGCTTGGGCGTTTATCTTTGGTGGATCCGTGTTCATCTTAAATAATACGTTGTCTTCAATTGGCGGCTATCTGAATAATTTTGTTGAAATGGGATTATATTTAGAACCTGTGAAACAGACGGGATGGGTAGCCAAAAATACAATTTATTATTGGGCTTGGTGGACAACAGTAGCACCAATCACGGGCTTGTTTTTGGCTCGGTTGGCTAGGGGACGAACGATTCGTCAGTTTGTGTTGGTCAATTTGCTAGTGCCAGTTGGGTTCATCTTCATTTGGTTTGGAACGTTTGGTTCATCAGCCATTTTTACTCAGATGCATCATGTTGATATCTGGCGTGATTTGCAGACGAAAGGTTATCCGGTGGCATTCTTCGCTTACCTGAACACGTTACCTTGGGGGAATTTGATGATGATTCTGGGATTGATTGCGGTGATTCTCTCATTCGTAACTCAGTACGAATCAATGATTTATTCAATTGCTGAGATGTCAGTAAATCAATCGGAGCTGTTGCCAAATGATCATCGGGTCAATTATCTGAAGATATTTTGGGGCATAGCGATGTCATTGATGGGATTCATCCTGATTCAGTCAGGCGGGCTAACCACAGTTCAGACGTCGGTGGTTGTTCTTGGAATTCCGATTCTCTTGATTCTGGTTGCCTATGTTGTTGGGTTTATCAGGGCAATCAGAAGGTATGATGAAACAGTGGTTGCAATCAAGTGTGTGGACGACGCTAAAAAATAAATCGGCTTTGTCGCGGGCACCGGTAAGGCTGACGTTAAAAACGACCACCGAATTTTTCTCGGTGGTCGTTTTTAACGTATTGGTAAGTTGCTGCTAAATGTCTTGTAGCTGTTGCCGGATTGCTGGGATTGCTGCCCCAATCGCAACGGCGTGATTGCTGACGGTTCCCAGTCGTAGATAACTTTCTGTTTCGGGAAAGACGGAGCGTTTTTTCAAACGTTGCTTAAGGTCAGCTAGATTTTCCGCAGTCAGATGCTTAGTTAGTCCGCCAGCGATAACGAGTGGAATGTCAACGAACATATGAAGGTTGTAAATGGCTGCTGACAGGTAATCTAAGTATTGATCAAAGCGTTGACTGATGGCCGGAACACCTTGGGCGAGCTGTTCAAAGAAACTCGTGCATGACTCATCTTCCTGGAGCAGGGAGCTTAAAGAGCAGTAGGTTTCAATGCAACCACGACGTCCGCAGTAGCAGACGGGGCCACTCGATGCGTTGAGCGTAATGTGTTCCATGGTGCCATTACGGCCACTGGGGCTGTTCAGCATGCGGCCGTTCACGATCACTGCGGTTCCAATGTGCTCGCCAATCGACAAGAATATCCCATCTGTGGGGTGCTGGCTGTATTCAGCACGAGCCACGCAGTCTGCGTCATGGTAGAAGGTGACTGGGAAGGGAAGATACTGTGCAAAAGTAGCGGCCTTCATACCAGTACAATTGAGAATTTTCCCATAGAGAATCGTGGTGCCATCACCATCGATTAAGCCTTGAATACCAATGCCAACGTGAGAAATCTGGTTTTGACTAAAGCCGTGTTCTTGGACTAGGGCTAAAATAGCTTGTGCCAAGGCTTGCGCGTACTGATCGTCGTTGGCGAAGTCTAGATTGCTGGTCTGCAGGGCCATGACCTCATTTTTTAAGTTAAGTACGGCCAGCGTTGCCCGGTGTGCAAAGATTTCAACACCGATACTTAGGCTGACGTTGGGGTCAATGGTGTAGGCAGTGGCCCGGCGACCAATGAGTGATTTCAATTGCCCATTTTTTACGATTAATTTTTGTTCGGTTAATTTTTGCAAGTTAGAGCTAACCGTGGGAAGGCTTAAGTTCAGCTGATCCGCGATGTCTTGCTTAGATAATTTTTCATTGTCGTAGAGCAAATGGTAAATGTCTGAGTAGTTTGAATGTTTGATGGATTGCATGTTACTGGTACTCATAGCTAACTCCTTTACATATTTTGTGGGTAACGATGGTGAGAATCCGGAGGTGAAGCCGCATCCTCAGACACAACCAGCCGTTATTACCCTTCAGTGTAGCACAAATTAGCCTGAAGAAAGTCAATTTATAAAATAATGTAACCGCTGTCTTTGAGGGTGGCTTAGCCAAGCTTTTCTGCAAAATCGCTATTGAAATAAATGATCAAGTGAAAGTTATTTGAAAATAATTGCTTTATTGGTATAGGTTTATGAGGTCCAACAAACAGGTAATTGTGATTAATTGGACCAATTGTGAAATAAATAATTATAAAGAAAAAGGATTGCACCCGAAAACGTTTGCAGATATAATAGCAATCGAATTAGTTTTATAAAATGATTTTATAAAACCACATAAGCAAATTTTAGAGAGGTGCTTCTGGTGAGAAAATATATTTCCTATGCGCTAGGAACGTTTGGACACGACGCGTTTTATAATACGCTGAGTATTTACTTCATGATGTTTCTGACGAGTCAGCTGTTTACGAACAGCGGTGACGAAAAGATGGTCGGGATTGTGACGACGATGGTCGTTGTAATCCGTGTTGGTGAAATCATGTTTGACCCGATGATTGGGGGTATCGTTGACAATACGAATACCCGCTGGGGAAAATTCCGACCGTGGATCATGATTGGTTCTGTCGTAGCGGCCATCGGGTTGGTCTTCCTGTTCTCAGACTACTTTGGGTTAGCCTGGAACAGTCCGATTTTTTACTTAGTCTTGGTAGCGATTACATTCTTGATGATTGATGTTTTCTATTCGTTTAGCGATATCGCATTGTGGTCGATGCTGCCAGCGGTTAGCTTGGATAATCGGACCCGGACGAAATTTGGGACCGCTTCACGGATTGGCTCTACGTTAGGGGCACAGATTGTCATCGTCATTATTACACCAGCGATTTTGCTATTTTCTCATCTGATTTCTAAGGTGCCATATGGCCAACAGACTCGTGCTGGCTGGACCGGGTACGTTCTCATCGTTGCCCTGTTATGTGTGGGTGGCGCGCTGATTACTTGCTTGAACCTGAAGGAAGAACATAACCTGATTCGGGCCAACGTTAAACACACGACGGTCTCCGACATTTTTCGTGCAATTGGCCGCAATAAGCAATTGCTGTGGACGGCGGCTTCGTATTTCTTGTTTGCCTTCAGTTACGTGGTCACCAATTCACTGCTGATGTATTACTTTACTTATCGGCTGGGCAACGCGGCGGCCTACACCTGGGTTGGGGTCATCACGTGTATTCTCGGGGTCATTTCTGTGGGACTGTTCCCAACGTTGGAGACGCTGATTCATCGCAAGGCCATCTACATTGGTGGGATTGTCTTTATGTTGATTGGCTATGTGATTTTCCTATTTGCGGGCCAAAGCTTGGGCCTGGTCCTGTTAGCCGTATCGTTCTACTTCTTCCCATACCCGCTGATTTTCTTGGCAACTTTAATGACAATTACCGACAGTGTCGAATATGGTCAGCTGGTCAATGGTGTTCGTAATGAGTCTGTTACCCTGTCTGTAAGGCCACTGATTGATAAATTAGCAGGGGCTGCTTCCAATGGTATCGTTGGGATTGTCGCCGTTGTTGCCGGGATGACAGGAAATGCCAAGCCGGCTGATATTACGGCGGCGGGCGTGACACAATTCAATTTATTTATGTTCTATATTCCCATCGTTTTATTGGTTTTGGCAGCGCTTTTATTTTACTTCAAGGTCGATCTAACGGAAGCCAAGCACCAAAAGATTGTGGCAGAATTACAGAAGCGGTTGAAGCGTGAGCGAACCCTTAAGGAGGCGGATTCAGAGATCAATTAATATTACAAAAATGAAAACGGTGTCAAAAAGCTATTGACTTTTAAAAAGAATGGCATTATGCTTATTCACGAATTAAACAAAGTCGTTTTATAAAAAGACTTTGAATTTAGGAGGAATTATTCATGGGTATTTTGGATCGTATGCGTTTGGATGGTAAGAAAGCCTACGTCACTGGCGGGGCACAAGGATTAGGTAAGGCCATGGCTACTGGATTGGCTGAAGCCGGTGCCGATGTAGCCATTGTTGATATTAACATCGACAAGGCACAAGCAACTGCTGCTGAAATCGCCAAGGCCACAGGGCAAAAGGCCATCGCAATTCAAACCGATGTCACGGATCCCGACCAAGTTCAAAACATGGTCGACACGGTCGTTAAGGAATTAGGGGGCTTGGATGCCGCATTCAACAACGCTGGGGTTTGCTTGAATGTGCCAGCCGAAAAGATGACCTTCGCGCAATGGCAAAAGGTCGTTAACCTGAACCTGAATGCTGTGTTCCTGTGCTCTACGGCAGCTGGTCGTTACATGTTGAAGCAAGGTTCTGGTTCCATTGTGAACACGGCTTCCATGTCTGCTCACATCGTGAACCGGCCACAACCACAATGCTCTTACAATGCTACGAAGGCCGGGGTTATTCAATTATCTAAGTCCTTAGCGATTGAATGGGCTAAGAAGGGCGTGCGGGTCAACACCATGAGTCCTGGTTACATGGGTACTGACTTGACCTTGAACTCTGAAGACTTGAAGCCATTGATCAAGACCTGGAATGACTGGGCACCACTTGGCCGTTTGGGTGAACCAAATGAATTACAAGGCATGGCTGTTTACTTGGCCGGCGATACCAGCAGCTTCTCAACGGGTGCTGACTACTTAGTTGATGGTGCCTTCACCGCATGGTAGACCGTTGTTGGTTCGTCGCTAGTTACGCGTGCCGGTGAGCACGATAGTTAGCGGTGGGCTAATTATAGAAATTACTAGGAAAAGAGAGGAATACCACTCATGAAGTATTTAATTGGGACTGACATTGGGACATCCGGAACGAAGAGTATTCTGATGGACACCACGGGTCAGCTGATTGCTCAGGATTTGGAAGAATATGACGTTTTGACGCCACGCCCGTTGTGGGCTGAACAGTGGCCAGATGTTTGGGACAAAGGCGTTCGAGATTCTATTCGCGCCGTTGTGAAAGCCAGCGGTGTCAATCCGGATGACATTAAAGGTATTGGTTTAAGCGGTTTGTATGGTGGCTCTGGCGTACCAGTGGACAAGGACATGAATCCAGTTCGACCAGACTTGATCTGGATGGATCGCCGAGCGGCCAAGGAAACTGAATGGGTCAAAGCCAATGTTGATTTGAAACGGTTATCTGAAATTACCGGGAATGACGTTGTTGATCCTTATTATGGGTATACGAAGGTTTTGTGGATTAAGAATCATGAACCAGAAAACTGGAAGAAGACGGCAATGTTCTTGCCACCAAACAACTATGCCATTTACAAGTTGACTGGCGCGGTCTCAATTGATTACTCTGCTGCTGGTAATATTGGGGGATTCTTTGACATCAACACGGGTACCTGGTCCAAGGAAATGATGGACGCTATGGGCGTGCCAATGGACAAGATGCCACAGAAGTTCGTTGATGCCACAGAAGTTGCCGGTCGGTTAACGACAGAAGCTGCAGTTGATTTGGGATTGAATGCCGGTACACCAGTTATTGCCGGTGGGGTCGACGTTGGTGCGGCAAACATTGGTATGGGCGTTTTGGAACCTGGCCGTTATGTCGCGGCCATCGGTTCCTCAATGAACGCGGCCTTGGTTAGCGAGAAGCCAATCAAGGGACGCGGCATGATTGTTTGGCCATACCCTTACAAGTCACGTGAGTTGGTTTACAACTTTAGTGGCTCAGCAACTGCCGGTGCCATTACCAAGTGGTTCCGGGATAACTTTGGAGATGCCGAAGTTGCCGTTCAAAACCAGGGCGGTCATAACGCTTACGTAACCCTCGGTGAAGAGGCTAAGAATGTGCCAGCTGGAAGTCGCGGCTTGGTCGTCTTACCTTACTTCATGGGTGAGCGGGCACCGGTATGGAATTCCGATGCTAAAGGGATGGTCTTCGGACTCTCACTAGTACACACGAAAGCTGATTTATTCCATGCTTTCCAAGAAGGTGTCTGCTACGCATTGCGGCACAGTATTGAAAGCACGGGTCGTGACTTAGGCGACTACATTGTCATTGCCGGCGGGGTGACCCACTCTAAGGACTGGGTCCAGATGTTTGCCGACGTTACGGGCTATGCCGTTCGGACACCGGTTGACGACGCAGAAGCTAACTTGGGTGACGTGATGTTAGCTGGTTTGGCAACGGATACCTTGACGACTGATGAAGTGCAGAAGTGGCAGGTCTTAGGTGAAAAAGTTGAGCCACGTGCGGCGCAACACGAGACTTACAACAAGTATTACCAATTATACCGGAACCTATACAAAGATTTAGGCGACGATATGCATGAATTATCCGTCATTTCTGGTATCGCAGAATCATAAATACATTAGATGAAAAACGACTATCCTGGACACAGATAGTCGTTTTTTATGTGCAGTCGTTGAAAAATGCGTTTACCAAATAGTCGATTAGCGTGATTGATTCAGAGACGACAACGTTCAATCGGCAGGTGCGTCTCTCATTGACAAGCCGAAACATCGTTAGTAAGCTAAATAAAGCACGCTTTTAAAATTCTCAATTCTGGAAGGTCGTTTACCTACATATGCATAAGAACCGCTTCTCCTTTAGCCTGATCATGGTTGGTGCGTTCCTCAGTGTCTTGAACCAGACGTTGATGTCCACTGCCTTACCCGCCATCATGCGGGCGTTTCATATCACGACCGCCCAGGGACAGTGGCTCAACAACGGCTACTTATTGATCAACGCCTTGATGATTCCCACCACGGCGTATCTGATCAAACGCTACACGACCCGCCAGTTGTATTTGACGGCGTCACTGATTTTTATCGTCGGGTCACTGATTGGGGCCACGGCGGCGTATTATCCGATTCTCATCGTGGGTCGCATGATTCAAGCGCTGGGAGCCGGGATCATCATTCCACTGGTCAATGTCGTGGTGATGACCTCGACGAAACCCAGTGAACGCGGGGCTGCAATGGGTATCGTCGGGCTGGCGTTGAACCTAGCGCCGGTGTTGGGACCGACCGTGGCCGGGGTCATTTTGACCCACCTCAGTTGGCCGTACTTATTTGGGTTGACGCTGCCCCTGATGCTAGTGGACGTAGCGTTGGCACCGAAATTTTTGAAAAATGTGGGTGACCTGCACCAGCAACGACTCGACCGCACGGGCCTATTGCTGTCCGGTTTCGGTCTGACCGCGGCGCTTTACAGTTTCTCTAATGTTGGGGAGACGGCATTTTGGTCGGTGAAGGGGGTCGTTCCCCTGGTCATTGGTCTGGTTCTACTGGGCCTATTCGTCAAGTGTCAGTGGACCAAGTCCCAGCCGTTACTGAATCTTCACGTCTTTCGGTACCGCCAGTTTAACTTGCCACTGATTATCAATATGTTGTTAATGGTCACGATGTATGGCAATGCCATCATTATTCCGGTGCTGGTGCAAAACGTTTTCCATCAGAGTGCCTTCGTGTCAGGATTGACGCTGTTACCGGGGTCGGTCTGTACAGCGATTATTTCGCCCTTGAGTGGTCGCTTTTATGATAAATATAACTTCCGCCGGATGGTGATGATTGGTTTGACCATCGACATGAGCGGGTCGTTGCTATTGAGCGCGACCGGCAGCCACTCCTCGATGGCCTACGTGATTGCGGGCCAAACGATTCGCCAGTTGGGCCTGGTGCTGGTGTTGATTCCCATTCAGACGCACGCTTGGTCGATGTTGCCATTGGCGATGATTCCCGATGGGGTGGCCGTGTATAACACGCTGCGTCAGGTGGCGGCTTCATTTGGAACGGCCTTGCTGGTGGCTATCATCAGTTTGACCAGTACCAGCCACATCCATTGGTCCATGAATAGTCAGTTGGTCGGTATCAAATTCAGCTACCTGCTGTCAACGGTCATGGTGTTCGTATGCTGGCTGTTGGCACGACAGTTGCGCAAGGCTGATGGGTTGGGGGAAGTACCTGAGAAGTGAAACAATAAAGACGCAACCGTCGCCGGCTGCGCCTTTTTTTAAACAAATAACTGAAGGTTGAAAGCTGAAAATCAGCTAGAAATATTGTCACCACGCGAATCATGGTGTAAGAATTAGTCATTTACAGCTTCGTAGTTTGAGCTGGCCGCCTACCGTCCGCCAACTATGGGTTGGAACGCGGTGGGCGGACCGGACCGAGCCTGAGAAACGGTCTCGGCCTCGCTTTGAGCCGGAAATCACGTCTCAAAGACGCCAGTTGCCTAAGCGGCATGAACCGCGCCACTAAGGCAACTCCCACGGCTGAACCCATATTTGGCGGACTCTCGGCTTCAAGTGTGTGTGCTAGTAACGATTGGTTTAGCCCCAGCCAGCAGTTGATTTAGCAACTAGTCTTGAACTAACACAATATTGCTGATGATCGTCACTCTTCGCCGGAGGCAGCCAGGGTGGAGCCAGCTGTGTCGACGGTGTTGGCTGAGGTCTTTTCTCAGCCTACACCGTGGGGCGACTTGAAAGACTGGCGAACTTTGCCAGACTTTCAAGCGAACCGGAAGACCGTTCCTCAGGCTGGAGGTGTTCCCCAGAGCAGGCGGAACCCTGGCTGACGCAGGCTCTGGTTTCACTAGTTCTGGTGGGCAAAACGCTGTCGCTCCGGGAGCCAAGACATTAATTCAGCTTTCAACCTTTAGACAAATAAGTAATAGAGACCGCTGAGCCCAATGAAGACGTAAATGATGCGTTTCATGACGTCGACCTTCAGGTGGGTCAACAGGTGGGCCGCGATGGTCGTCCCGGTGATGGCACCCAGCATGCCGATGATGATGAAGGGAACCAAATGAACGGTGACAATGCCGCTAGCGACCCGCAACGTGGTGATGTAGAAAGTATCAATCAAAAAGAACGTCTGCAAGTCGGCCAGATATTGCGGTAGCGAGCGGGCCTTGGACAAAAAGTACAGGGCCATGAGCGGACCGCCGATACCGAATAAGCCGTTGAAGAAGCCTGAGATGATCATGAACATCCCAGCGATATACCAGGGATAGGCGGTGCTACCTGAGTTTTTATTAAATGAAAAATACAATGATAATGCCACCAGCAATCCGCCTAGCATCATCCGCAGTAAGTGGACATCTAAGACGTGACCCAAATGAACGGACCAACTGGCCACGCTAGCGTAGACTAGAAAGGGGATGATGATGCGTTTCAACTGAATCTCATGGCGGTTGCGGTACACCAAGGTCAGCACGCTACCGAGCATCATCAATCCTGCCACCCCGGCGCTTTGATCGATGGGTAAGATATTGGGTAAAAAAATCATCATAATGATAACGGCACCAAAGCCCGTTAGTCCTTGTACCAAGCCCCCCAGGAAGCCGGCGATGACGACCAGTAACCAAGTCACGTTGTTTTCCTTCTTTCATGGTAATCCTGCATCAAGTGTGGGGGAAACCAGAGCCGTTGTCAACCGGGTGCGTGGCTTGACAGGCCGGTAAGAAGCTTGTTTAATAAGGTTAACTAAATGAAGAGGAGCTGTGTGAAATGGATGCGCGGACGACACCTTATTTTTCCTTTGCTGATGCCAAAACGGCAGTGGCCTACTATCAAGAAGTCTTTGGGGCGACGGATGTATACCGCCTGAGTCCCAATCAGGAGCAGGCTAAGATCTTCGGGGTACCGGCCGGCGTTGACCTGACTGATATCACGATGTACGGCGGCTTTAAAATTTTAGGCTTGAATTTTAGTTTTTCAGATGCATTTGGTGGGCAGACCCAGCCGTCCAATCAAGTCTCGGTCATGCTGGACATCAACAGTGCCGACGCTAAAGCCGTGGCGGCGCTTGAGCAATTATCTGCTAAGCTGATGGCTTCTGGCAAAGTGACCGTGAAGATGCCGTACGCCCAACAATTCTGGGGCAATAAAATGGGGACCATCGTTGATCAATATGGTATTACGTGGATGCTTAGTTGCTCCCCGTGGGCGGCTCAGTGCTAATTCTAGGCACAAAAAAGCCCTCATCAATCCGAGATGAGGGCACCAGTTGATCCATAGGTTGCATCTGGAATGTACAGAGCAACTGGGCAGGCGCAAACCTGCATCACTTAGTGTACCTGTTTTCGCGAAGAATAGCTAGGAAAATTTGAAAAGTCGGCAAATTTATTGTACCGGTCAATCAGTAATTGTGTGAAATTGGTGCACGTAGCATATCATTTGAAGCAAAATAACTCGTGGGTCGACTGACTAAGGGGGTCGACCCGATTTTTGTATCTTTTGGTAAGGGACCATGCTATACTGCTTTCAAGATAAATTCGGGGAGAAAAACGATGAAAAAACAACTAACGGTATTACTGACGCTGGGCGTATTAGCAACTACCATGGGGAGTACGTCTGCGCAGGCTGCCACGGAGACGGCTGATCCGACGCCAATTTCTAGTAGTGACTGGTTACACAACTATGAATCGCAACAAGGCGCCTTTAAGAACACCTACTATCGGCTCAAGACCAAGACGCCGGCCAAACTGGCAGCCTATCGTGCCAAGGGTGGGGCTATGATTCAACGTAAGCTGACCTTGCCCAAGGGGACGATTATTAGCGCGACCAGACAGGGCAAGTATTTGGTGAAGACGGAAACTAGCCATGCTGCCGACGTGCGCTATGGCTTGAAAGCTGCTACCTTGAAAAAAATGGGGACCGTGGGTCAGGGGACGTTGGTACTGAAAATCAAAGCCAGTCAAGCGGCCAAAATCAAACGGCCAGTCTACGCGCTACCCTATGGTGGTGGGCAATTGTTGAGTGGTGGTTTAAAGGCCCTGAGTCAGGTGCCCCAAATTACCAGTCATCAGATTCGGATCACGGCGGACGGCTATTTGGAATATTACCCGAACCATCCTCACGTTGTGACTGGTGATGGCGGCTATCAGTGGACCTATGCGTTCGACCAGCGGCCAACCAAGAGTGTCAAAATTACCCAGGCCACGGTCAAGGGGAGTCGTGTTTCCCTATACACCAAGGTAAAACCGGCCGGCGTTACCAGCAGGCGGGTCGCCAAAACAGGTACCCGTCAATACCGGGTCAGCTTGACCAATCTACACACGCCGTACGCCTACACGGACAATTGGCTCGGGGATGACACTGGATTTGCTAGCCTCTATACTATCGGTAAGGCGACTGCCTATACAGTTATTGGGCAGGGGTTTAATTAAAATAGAGAAGGAAAAGCGGGTTTGATGGAACTCGCTTTTTGAGTTGGCAACCGGTAATTAAAATAAATTGTTAGTATTTAGTTAGCTTTAGTTTACAAAAGCTAACTATCATGCTAATATAATGCCATCAAGAACGAGGAGGCCAATTTTCATGACAGAAAAAAGTCGAGATTTAATGAAAATCTTCGGTAAGTTACTACAGAATCGGGCGTTATTGATGACAGTGGGCCATCAACCAGGCATGGGGGGACATGGTGGACCCGGTGGGCGCGGTCAGATGGGCTTGTTACAGGTGCTCAGCCAGTCGACGCACGGCTTGACCAATGCCGAAATTGCCGAGATTTTAGATATTCGGCCCAGTTCCGTGAGCGCGCTGATCACCAAACTAGTCGATACCGGTCTGGTAGAACGGGTCCCTAGCGAGACGGATAAGCGGGCGGTGATCGTTAAGCTCAGTGCGCAGGGGCGGGAGATGTTTGACCAGTACGATGCCCGCATGGATGATTGGTCTACCAGGCTATTCGCTGGTTTGACCGACGCTGAACAGACCCAATTGGCAGAACTATTGACGAAGCTCAACCATCACGTCGATGATTTAGACTGGCGCGAGATGATGGGTCACGACCATCCGCATTTTGGTGGGGGCGCTCGCGGACCGCTAGGCGGTTGGCCACGATTTTAGGCGTACAGACGTTGGAGGCATAGAGAGATGGCACAAAGAGTCGTACCGGCGGCCGCCCGACAACGGCCGACTGGTAAATTTGATAGCAAAGCATTTCTACGATTGATTCGTCAAACACAGCCGAAGTATTGGCAATTGTGGCTCGGCCTTATCCTCGGCATCGTGGCAACGGGGGCCCAATTGGCGGTCCCTAAGCTAGCTCAGGCACTGATCAACGGACTGGGCCACGCCCTCAACCGTCCGCTACTGATTACCGTGATTGCGCTCTTCGTTGTGAGTGCCGGTGTCAGTGCTGTTTCGGGGGCGCTCTTGGGGTTCTTCGGCGAAAACGTCGTGGCCCGGTTACGTGAGACCTTGTGGCAAAAGTTAGTGCGCCTACGGGTCAGCTACTTTGACAACGTCAAGGTCGGTGAAATGACGTCACGCTTGGTCAACGATACCATGCAGATCAAGAATTTGCTGGCTAATTCGTTTCCCCAAATGGTGACCTCACTCCTACAACTGGTGGGGGCGTTGGTGATTATGTTACTGATGGATTGGCGGATGACCGCCATTATGTTCGTGGCGGTCCCCGTCGTGATGGCAGTCATGTTTCCCATCATGCGCCAGTCCGGTAAAATCGGCCATCAGCGACAGGATGCCATGGCGACCTTCAGTGGGGCAACGGATGAAACGCTAAGTGAAATTCGTTTGGTCAAGTCCTCTAACGCGGAGGCCTACGAAACGATCAATGGAACGCAACAGATTAATGATCTGTACCGAATTGGTTTGAAGGAAGCCATTTACGATGCCATCGCGGGACCAGCCATGACGGCGGCCATGTTGGCGGTCTTCATCGGTGTCTTGACCTACGCGGCGGTGCGGGTGTCGGCTGGGACCATGTCGATGGGCACGATGTTTTCCTTTCTCATGTATCTGTTCCAAATCATTGGTCCGGCCGGGACGTTGGCGCGGTTCTTCACAGATCTGTCGAAGGCCAATGGGTCAACCGAACGGGTCCGCGACCTGTTGGCAGAAGCAGAAGAGCCACTAACAGTGGGGCCAACGCAATCCGTGAAGGATCAAACTTTGGCTATGACACACGTGGATTTCGCCTATGAGGATGACGGCCAACCCGTTTTACACGATGTGAATTTTGAAGCGCAACCCAATACGGTCGTGGCCTTTGCGGGGCCATCTGGTGGGGGTAAGTCGACTATCTTTGGCATGATTGAGCGGTATTACCAGCCGCAGCATGGTCAGGTCACGATTGGTGGTCAAGATATTGCGAACGTTAACCTCAACGATTGGCGGTCACAGATTGGTTATGTCAGTCAGGACTCTGCTATTATGGCCGGCACGATTCGTCATAACCTGACTTATGGGTCTGACCAAGCTTACAGTGACGACGAGCTGTGGCGGGTGTTGAAATTAGCTTCGGCTGATGAATTTGTCCACCACATGCCGGCCGGGTTAGAAACGCAGGTCGGTGAACGGGGCGTTAAGGTCAGTGGTGGTCAACGTCAACGACTGGCGATTGCGCGCGCCTTTTTGCGGGACCCGCAGATTTTATTACTGGATGAGGCGACGGCCAGCCTGGACTCTGAATCAGAGGCTATGGTACAACAGGCCTTGAGCGAATTGATGAAAGGCCGGACGACGCTGATCATTGCCCATCGGCTGAGTACAATCGTGGATGCGGATAACATTTACTTCATTGAAGATGGCCATGTCAGTGGTCATGGCACTCATCAGGAATTGATGGCGAGTCTGCCGATTTACCGTGATTACGTGCGAATTCAATTTAAAGCGTAAGCAAAAGGACCACAACTATTGGCGCGTGCCGGTAGTTGCGGTCCTTTTGGATCACGCAAGATTATTTAACGAGTTTAACGGCGTGTTGGGTGTAGCTGAGGTGCCAGCCCTTAGGTAAGCCGGAAACATGGCTGAACTTGCCCTTGTGGTTGTGGAATGTCAGTAGTTTCGTGCCATTCTTCAAGGCGCCTTTGGTCAGCGTCAGGGTGCCCCCGAGCTTAGCCGTCTTCTTAATGGTTAGGTGACTATTCCGAGCCAATTTTAATTTCCCGTGTTTTTGTTGGTAACTGCCATTGACCGTAGCCTTGGCGGTGCTGAGTTGCAGGGTGCCGCCAGTCAGGTTGACGTTGCCCTTACCGGTAGCGGTGGCTGTCGCCAGCTGCAGGGTCCCGCCCTTGACAGTCGTACCGCCGGTGAAGGTGTTGTGACCGCTGAGCGTCAGTTGACCAGAGCCATTCTTGGTCAAGCGGCCCTTGCCGGCCAAGTTGTTGCGCCAGTTGTCTTTGGCATTGAAACCGCCTTGCTTAGCGTTCATTGTCACGGCGACGTTGTCGTTTAAGGCGCCGTAGCCGTTAGCAGCGGAGAAGAGGTCCAAACGACCCCAACCTTCGGCGTCATCCATGACCGGGTAGCCAGAAGGCATTCCCGTCGTGTAGAGCACGTCGCGCCGTTGGGCCGCTGACAAGTAAGGTAAGCGGGTTGCTAACAGGACTTCGGCGCCTTTAGGTACACGCATGGCGGCGGTCGTGTTCCCCGTTTGGTTGAAGCCATAAGTCATCCGGAAACGGTAGGCGTCACGGTTAGTTTGGTAATCGCTAAAGTCATCAGTAGACTTGGCGACCGGACTCTTGAGCAGGGCGTCGCTGTGAGCGACTTGGTAAGCTTGTTTCATCAAGTCTTGGTTGTTGCTGTCACTGAGCGTCGCGGCAGTCATTGCGGTACCGACCATCCGGCCACCCATGACGGCTAACGGTGAATGCCGTCCAGCCAGGACCCGGTCGTAGCCCACTTCAGAGGAGCGGGTGATCAGTTCTTGGAAACGTTCTGGAACCGCATAGGCCAAAGTCAACCCGGTTTCGAAGGCCGCAGTCGTGTGGCCGCTAGGAAAGTCGTAGTCGTCCGGTTTGGCGTGGGCCATCACGTTGGCCAAAGCAGGCACGACCTTGACGTCCTTGCTTTGGCGGTAAGGCCGTTCATATTTAACGACGTGCTTGACCACCCCGGTACCGGAGAATGGCGAGCGTGCCGTGGTGTTGACCAACTGGACTAAGGGGCCCAGCTTAGATGAGGTGGCTGCCCAGTCGACCTTACTGTAAGGCGCGTTGGCGGGTAGCGGGGTGCTAGGCATTGAAGTGAAATCAGTCTTGGCATCCGCATTTTGAATGAAGGCGTTGGCGTAAGGTCCCAGCCCAGAGATCAAGTTGTAGCGCAGGTCGCGGCGGTCAGTCAAATAGGAACGTTCTGCTTCACGGTCATTGCGTTGCTGAGTAATCGTGGCGGCCTTGGCGACGTTTTGGTCGAGCAGTCCGGCATTAAGTTTTTTGCCGTCAGCCCAATATGTAGAGAATTCAGCCATTTCACCGACGACGGGGTTCGTCTGCGGCGAGGTGTTTTTGGCGACGTTGGCCTGATAGGTATCGATGAAATAGCCGTATGGCGCGGCTTTCGGGGTGAGGTCATCCGTTGCGGCACTGGCTTGGACGGTCGAGGTGACCAGGGGCAAAGTGATGGCAGCTAGGGAAAGTAACCCAGCGGCTTTCCGGGTCCAAGGATGTTGACGTACTTTCATGAAAATTCCACCTTTCAAAATGAACGGGTCGACTAACTTTTCTATTTTCAGGTACATTTTCATCATACCCGAGGGAGCTTTCAAAGTCAGTAGGGTTAATGAAAATGATACAGAAAGCATACCAAATCAATACATGGCGTTCGTTTTAAGCCGGTAAAGCAAGTGATTTAACTATTTGTCCGGTAGAAAGACTTAATGGGTTATATGAAAGCGATTCACTTTGCTACCAATTTCTGTGGGAGTTCGATATGATGTTGACGGAAGTTGGGTTTCAAAATTGGATTTGGAAAGGAATTTTGTGATGATTACTGTCAACGAATTAACGACCAACCTAAAGCAACCACTTCAAATTGAGATTCTATCCGGCGAAGACTGGTATGGCGGAAGTATTGCGGACGGGTCGCAGTACCCGCTGACCAAGGGGAGTGCGTATACCCTGAATCTCATTCATCTGGTGAACGGCAATCAAGTCGCACCAGCTTTTATTTCGTCTAAGGGCCGCGTCATGACGAGTCAATCGCCATTTTCTGTGACGGTGGCCGATGATCGTCTTAACGTGATTGCCCGTGACCAGATTCGCTTGGTGGCCGGCACCGAGGGCCTCAAGGGTGCACAACAGTGGTTGGCCCAACACACCTTTGAACTGGGGAGTATGCCGCCCGCTGACTTTTTCGAGCTCCCTCAGTGGAATACCTGGATGGAACTGCTTTACCAGCAAAACCAGACCGACGTGTTGGCATATGCACACCACATTATTGAAAATGACTTTCCGGCCGGGATCATCATGATCGACGACCTCTGGGCGGACTACTATGGCCGCTGGGAATTCTCAGCGCGCAAGTTCCCCGATGCCCCAGCAATGATTCAAGAGTTACATAAATTAGGATTCAAAGTGATGGTTTGGGCATGTCCCTTCGTCAGTCCCGATTCACAGGAATACCGGGATCTGTTGGCTAAAGGGATGTTACTGATGCGGCCGGATGGCAAGCCCGTTGTCCGGGAATGGTGGAATGGCTTCAGTGCTATTTTAGATTTGAGCAATCCGGCGACCTATCAGTGGTTCAAGGAAACGCTCCAAGACCTGCAGGCCAAGACTGGCGTGGATGGCTTCAAACTAGACGCTGGTGACCCGCATTTTTATCAAGCAGACGACGTGTCCAAGATGGAACTGGCGCCTGAGCAGCAAACGGAATTGTGGGGGCATTTCGGCCAGGAGTTTGCCTACAATGAGTTCCGGGCGATGTATAAAAATCAAGGCGCACCGCTGGTCAATCGCCTCCAAGACAAGCGTTTTGAGTGGGGAACCGATGGCTTGTCTGAATTGATTCCGGATACGATCATTCAGGGCCTAATGGGGTATTACTTTAGTTGCCCAGATATGATTGGTGGCGGTGAAATTCGGAGCCTAGTGGAGCTCGACCATTTTGACCAAGAACTGATTGTCCGGTCAGCACAATGCTCTGCGCTGATGCCTATGATGCAGTTTTCCTTGGCGCCTTGGCGGGTACTAGACCAAGACCACCTCGATCTCTGTCGGGAAGCGGCTGACTTACACCAGCGGTTTGCACCGACCATTATCAAATTAGCCGAGAATGCGGCCAAGACGGGTGAACCCATCGTGCAGTCGATGGCCTATGATCACCCTGAGACCCCGCAAGCTTATTTGAAGACGCAGTTCAAGTTGGGCCCCGTAATTTTGGTGGCGCCGGTCATTGAACCCCACGCCACGACTAAGTCGATTTATTTCCCAGCCGGTCAGTGGCAATCTGTGACCGATGAATTGGCTCAGCCAGTCACGGGGCCGGCGGAAGTCGATGTGCCCGTTACCCTGGCCAGCTTACCCGCGTACCAGCGCGTCTAGGCATTTGACAGAATCGAGGATGAAAGCATGGAATTAGAACAACACGGCAACCAAAATAAAGTCTTAACGCGGACGACCTATGCCTTTGGGGCGTTTGGCCATGACCTCTTTAACCAAGTCATGAACAGCTACTTCATCATGTTCGTGACCAATCACTTGTTTAATGGCAGTGATACGGCGGCGAACAACCGGATGATTGGACTCATGACGACCATCATCTTTGTTCTGCGAATCGCGGAACTGTTCATTGATCCTTTCATTGGCAATACGATCGACAAGACCAATACCAAATGGGGGAAGTTCAAACCCTGGGTCATCGTGGGGACGTTGATTTCTGGCATTTGTATGATGCTCTTATTCAGTAATTTATGGGGACTGACGGCGCGGCCATTCCTGTACCTGTTTGTTTTCACGTTTATTTACATCATTATGGATATTTTCTTCTCGTTTAAAGATATTGGACTTTGGTCCATGCTACCGGCCCTGTCATTTGACTCACTGGAACGGGAAAAGACGGCCACGTTTGCCCGGATTGGTTCTACGCTAGGGGGGACGATTGTGACCGTGACCATCATTCCTGTGATTTTGTTCTTCTCCAACACCAATACTGGTGGTACCGGGGACTCACGCGGGTGGTTCATCTACGCCGCGATTGCTGCCATCATCGCTATTTTGGGAGCGCTTTCTATTGGCTTCGGGACCCGCGAAGTGGACTCGCCACTGCGGGAAAACAAAGAAGAAACTGGGTTTAAACAGGTCCTCGGTGTGCTGGTCCACAACGACCAACTCATGTGGTTGTCCTGTGCCTACCTGCTTTACGGGATGGGCGCGTACCTGACGAACTCATTGATGCTGTACTACTTCACGTACGTCCTGGGGCATGCGGCCATGTTCTCCATCCTCGGGGTGGCCAACATGATTATTGGGTTCCTGGCCGTTTCCATGTTTCCAGCGTTGGCGAAGAAATTCAAACGGCGCAACGTATTCGTTTCCTGTATTGTGATCTTACTGGTCGCCTTGAGCATCTTTGCCTTTGCGGATAAAAATGTCTGGCTAGTGATTGCTGCGGGGGCGCTGTTTAACTTGCCACAACCACTGATTTTCCTGGTCGTCTTGATGACCTTCACGGATATCGTGGAATACGGGCAATTGAAGTTGGGACACCGGGATGAATCATTGGTCTTATCCGTCCGGCCTTTGATCGATAAATGTGCCGGGGCCATCGTGACGGGAATTACCGGGATGACGGCGGTGCTGGCAGGGATGGCTGGTAACGCCAAGGTTGCCGACATCACCGCTAGCAACGTCTTGACGTTTAAGCTGATCATGGTGGTAGCACCGGCCATCACGGTGCTGATTGGGACCTTCATTTTCCTGAAGAAGGTCAAAATCACCGAGGCCAAGCATGCAGAAATCGTGGCAGAACTGGAAAAGACTTGGAATAAAGGTGACAAGCAAGATTAATTGATTGTTGTGTAAAGGAGAGTGGGACAAAAGGCGGTTAGCCGGCGAGCATTAAGGCTGATAACCGAATAATCTCGGGCTTGGATTGTTTGGTTATCAATTTTAAGCGGAACCGGCTGCCTTTTGGCGCACGTTTCGGCCATTTAAAGTTGGCGCAAAATGGGTCTGGGATGTTTTGTCCCAGACCCATTTTCGATTAACGTGAAAGTTCGTGAACCAGCTGTTGATTACCCCAGTCTTCCAGTGAGGTCAAAATGTTGTGAAACATGACGCCGCTGGGCGTGAGACGGTAGCTGTAGTCATCCTCGGGAATGCTGGTGATAAGTCCCCAGTCTGTAAGCTTTTTCAATCGTAGTAGCAGGTTGAACGTGGAAATGCCGCGGACCGTCCGCCGTAATTCCATGAAGTCGGTCGGGGCGGGATCAAGTTGGTACAAGATGAGTGCGTACCAGCGTTGGTGCAGGACCTCAAGTCCCAGTTCGCTGCCGAGATTGAGTTGGGTTAATGCCATGATGGGTCTTCCTTTCAGGATTAGAGTTGAAGAAAATGAAAAAGTCGATAGCTGAGGCGTAGGCCAAAAGTTTTATCCGGATTGGTGAAGTCAACGGGAATCAGCGCTTGAATTTTGGCGAGTCGTTTAGCCAGGCTGTTGCGGTGGAGATGCAGGTGGGTCGCCGTTTTACTGACGTGGCAGTCGTTTTCCAGGTAAGCGAAGAGCGTGTGAAACAACTCGGCGTGATGCTGGTCGTCGTAGTGTTTCAGCGTCAATAGCTGCGTGCACATGGTATTGCGGAGTAAGGCGCCGTTGTCGACGTGATTGAGGATGACGTAAATATTGTATTTTTGCGTCGAGTTGACGACCGTCCGCGTACCCAATTGCTGCGCCATTTCACTGGCTTGGCGACAAATGCTGAGAAAGGCCGGCGTCTGGACGATGTCAGCGTAGGGCTCGGATAAAAAGAAATAGTGATCGAACTGCTGGCCTAGTTGCGCTAACCGTGGTTGCGCCTGAGCTAACTGGGATTCGGTCAGCAAAAAGACCAAATCGGCTTGGTTTTCGGTCAACGGTAGCGGAGCGGCTAATTGGCGCAAGGCTGCCAGTAGACCGGCCTGATGGGGGGCCTGCTGCGTGGCCGTGGCGGTGACGCAAATGAGTCTTTCTGTCGTCAGCGATTGCAATAACTGTGTGTCCGTAGTTTCCGGTGTCGCTAATAGTTGAGCCAGCGCAGCGTTAGCCGTGTTTTGATTCGGATTGAGAGCGTACCGGTCCGTGAAGTTATTGATGACCTGCAAGACCAGTTGTACCTGCTGTTGCGTGAGGGGGTAGCTGGGTGATTGGGCTAAGAAGAGATACCACGGATTGAGCGCTTGCGGATTCAAAACGTCCCGGATGAATTGCTGCTGGCCATCAGTATAGCGGTTGTCAGTGGCCAGCGGGTCCAACCAGTCGGTGGGGATGGCGGTCAGTGGGGCGTGTTGTTGACTGATGATTTTCCCCGACTGGTCAACGATTAAGATGGGTTGTTCTAGATAATCGGCAACCAGTGCTGTCAGTTGATCCAGAGTGGCGGTTTGAATTGCTTTTAATAATAAAGTTTCGGTTTTCAAAATTGTTCCTCCAGTGTGCAAGGTGACCACTATTAAATCAAATGTGTGGGCATTTATCATCTTGTGATTACTTTAAGGCTGGTGTTATAGTAGCACCACGTTGAAAGATAGCTTAGCATTTAGTGGGCAATTTGTCTACTGGGAGGAATGGCAAATGGATTTTACTGAAGTTGTGAACCAGCGTCACTCGACACGAGATTTTACGGATCAAGTTATTGACGCAGAAGTTTTACGAAAATTGGTCCAGCAGGCCCAGCAGGCTGCCTCTTGGGCGAATGCGCAACCATGGCAAGTAGTCATTGCGACTGGTGAGACGTTGCAACAGATTCGCCAGCAGCATCGCCAGCTGACTCAGCAAGGAATTTTGGGCAATGCAGATTTGACCGTTGCCCACCGAACGGAATGGTCCGCCAGCGCGCGGCAAAATATCGCAACGTGGAATACTGAATTTAGCCAACACTTGCGGCAGACTGGCAATGAGATTGATTTTCAGAGCGGCTTATTCAATGCGCCAGCGATCGCTTATTTGGTCGTGCAGGCACCCGTGAATGAGTGGGAAATCTTTGACCTGGGGGCGTTTGCCCAGCTGCTTGAATTGAGCGCTACCAATCAAGGCATACAGTCGATTCCGGCTTACGAGCTGATTAAGTATCCAGACATGTTGCGGCAGACATTAGGTCTTGAGGCAGACCACCGCCTCATTATGGGGATTGCGCTTGGCTATGAGAGTCAACAACCCGTCAATCAGTTTCGCTCCTCACGAGTCAAGCAGACGAATATGTTAACGATTAAAGATTAGGAGGACTCACATGAAAATTATGGTTATTGGCGGTACCGGTCGCATCGGTAAATTGTTGGTTACGCAATTACGTCAACAGGGACACACGGTGATTGCGGCGTCGCGACACGCTCAGGATAGTGCGGAGACAGTTTATTTTGACCTGCATGCTGCACCGCAAGAAATGGCCCAGAAACTTTCGGGCCAAGACGCGGTCTATTTTGTGGCGGGATCGCGGGGCAAAGACCTCTTACAAACAGACCTGAACGGCGCAGTTAATGTTATGCGAGCCAGTGAATTAGCGGGAGTCCAACGTTTCATCCACTTGAGCTCCGCATTCGCGTTGCAGCCAGAACGTTGGTCAGAGGGATATTTGGCGAACTTGACGGACTACAATATTGCTAAATACTTTGCGGATGACTGGTTGATTCACCGAACCAAGTTGGCTTACACGATTCTTCAGCCGGGAATTTTGACAGAAACGCCAGCGACTGGACGCGTCACGTTCGATGTGCAGGCACCGGGAGAAAATCCTTTGGGCGATGTGGCCACGGTCTTGGCGAACCTGATTTCACAGCCAGCGACCATTGGCAAAGTCATCATGATGGGGAGCGGCGATACGCCCATTGCGCAAGCGTTGACGACAATCAAGTAATCGTTTATAGCATCCTAGTGAGGACTGGCGGACTCTCGGCTACAAGTGTGCTTGCCAGTAAAAGTCGTCTTAGCCCCAGATAACAGCTGATTTGGCAACAATTTCTTAACTAACACAGCGTTGCTGAAAATCATCAACTCGCCGGAGACAGCCAGGGTGGAGCGAACCGGAAGACCGCTCCGCAGGCTGGAGGTGTTCCCTATAGCAGGCGGAATCCTGGCTGATGCAGGCTCTGGTTTCACTAATTTTAGTGGACAAAACGCTATCACTTCGGGAGTCAAGGTATTAATTCAGCTTTCAACCTCGTATTATATAAGTAATCTTCAGATAACAACTAAAGAAATAATTACCGGGCGTAACCACTTAAAGGTTAGGCCCGATTTTTTGGCTTATTTTGCGAACAGGGGGTGACAAATTTCCGTTGGATTTCGTTTGTATTAGTGAGGGGACTTTTTTCCGGGTTACCGACTAAGTTAGCTGTCAGCGCTTACAAACTATGCTACGATAACTTTAGGTGTCATCAATTATGAAGGGAGTACGCACATGTCAATCTTAGTCAAGGAACATCAATTTCACTTGCAAACGGACCATACCAGCTACATCTTTCACGTGATGGAAAATGGGGAGTTGGGCCAGCTTTACTACGGGCAGCGAATCCATGACCAGGCGGCTTTTCCTGAACTGACCGTTCGTGAAGAGCACGGGGCCATTCCGGCTTGGCGGCTGGACCATCCCGACTTTCAACCAGAAACGTTGAAGCAAGAATTTGCCAGCTTGGGTAAAGGGGACTACCGCGACCCGGCTTTCCAGATTACCGGACCGGATGGCAGTCGCATCAGTGAGTTTCGCTACCGGGATCATCAAATTTTGCCTGGTAAACAACGACTGGACGACCTCCCGTCCACGTTTGACGACAGTGACGACGATGCGCAAACGCTGATTATCACGCTGGTCGATGCCGTGACGGACCTGACGTTGACCCTGAGTTATGCGGTCTTTCCACATCAAGATGTCATCGTGCGCAGTGCGAAATTCACCAATCGAGGTCAGTCAACCGTGATGCTTGACCGCGCGTTGAGTTTGCAATTGGACCTGCCGGACGCCAACTATGACCTCCTACAATTCTCCGGGAGTTGGGCGCGCGAACGGCATTTACTGCGCCAACCGTTGCGGAGTGGGATTCAGAGCGTGGGTAGCTTGCGGGGCGCCTCCAGCCACCAGCAAAACCCGTTCATTGCCTTGGCCCGGCCAGACACCAACGAGGATCACGGGGCTGCACTCGGGTTCAACCTGGTCTATTCCGGTAACTTTTTGGATCAAGTCGAGGTCGACGCCTTTGGTACGGCGCGCATTTTAACGGGCATCAATCCGACTGAATTTGGCTGGCAATTAGCGGCCGGCCAAAGTTTCCAAACGCCAGAAGCCGTGATGAGCTACACCAGCGCTGGTCTGAATCAGTTGAGCCAGCAAATGGGCGTCTTCTACCAGCACCACTTGGTCAATCCCCGGTTTGCGCAACAACCGCGGCCCGTCTTAATCAACAACTGGGAAGGCACGTACTTCGATTTTGATGAAGACAAGTTAATGGCGATTGCCCGTGAAGCCAAGCAACTGGGCATTGAAATGTTCGTATTGGATGATGGCTGGTTCGGTCATCGCGACGACGACACCACGTCACTGGGCGACTGGGACGTTTATGCGGCTAAATTGCCGAACGGCATTGCCCATCTGGCCGACCGAATCCATGGCTTGGACCTGCAGTTTGGTCTGTGGTTTGAACCAGAAATGATTTCTATCGACAGTGACCTGTACCGGGCCCATCCCGATTGGACGGTCGTCGCCCCCCAACGGGAGATGACGCCTGGCCGGAACCAGTTTGTGCTCGATATGGCCAATCCGGCAGTGGTGGACTACTTATATGGTAAGATTAGCAAATTGATTCAAGCGGCGCATCTGGACTACATCAAGTGGGACATGAACCGGAACATTACGGAATCGTTTAGCGATACGCTCCCGGCTGAGCGTCAAGTCGAATTCGCTCACCGCTACATGCTAGGGGTCTACCAGTTATATGCCCGGCTGACGACGGCTTATCCGCACGTGTTGTTTGAATCGTGTGCCTCTGGTGGCGGCCGGTTCGACCTGGGAATGATGTACTATGCGCCGCAAGCCTGGACCAGCGACGATACCGATGCCGTGGAACGGTTGCGTATTCAGTACGGCACGTCGTATGGCTACCCACTCGCGATGATGGGTGCGCACGTTTCCGCAGTGCCCAACGACCAAACGGGCCGGATCACGCCGCTGGACACGCGGGCAGCTGTGGCTTACTTCGGCGACCTGGGCTACGAGCTCGATGTGACGCAATGCACGGCGGCGGAAAAAGCGGCCATTAAGGCACAAGTTGCCTTTTACCAGGCCCACCGCGAGTTGTTCCAGCAAGGGACGTTCTACCGGTTGGACAACCCATTTGCGGGGGATGGCAACGTTGGTAGCTGGCAAGTCGTCAGTGGCGACGGCCGCCATGCGGTAGCGGCGCGTTACCAAATTTTGAACCAACCTAATCCGGCGTATCATCGTCTCTACTTGCGCGGTTTACTGGCAAATCAGCGGTATCGGGTCAGCGGGGATGATCACGTTTACTTCGGCGATGAGCTGATGAACGCGGGTCTCTTCATTCCCCATTTGTTAGCGACCACGCAAGGTGTGGAGGCCTCTGCTGACTTCAGCGCGCGGGTCTTCACGATTGATGCGATCGATTAGCAAAAATAAGTGGCGGCACCGTCTCGCTGGTGTATAATTCTCATTAAATACTCATAAAGTGAGGCGGCCTGCGTATGAAAATTTTAGTGACTGGTTTTGATCCATTTGGTGGTGAGGCGACGAACCCAGCGATTGAAGCGGTTAAACGATTGCCGGCGACGATTGCGGGAGCGGAGATTATCCCGTTACTGGTGCCGACGGTATTTGAAACGGTCGGTCCGGTTGTCCGACAGGCCATTCTGGCCAAACGACCGGATGTCGTCTTGAGCATTGGCCAGGCGGGTGGTCGCGCGGCGTTGACGCCGGAGCTGGTGGCCATTAATTTAGCCGATGGCCGCATTCCCGACAATGCCGGTGACCAGCCAGTTGATCGGCCTCTGCAAGCTGAAGGGGCGACGGCGTACTTCACCGAGCTGCCGGTCAAGGCGATGGTACAAGCAATTCGGGATGTGGGACTGCCCAGCACGGTATCAACGACGGCGGGGACCTACGTTTGCAACGCGTTGATGTATCAGGTCCAGTATTTGCGGGCAACTGAATTTCCAACGCTGCGGGCGGGGTTCATGCACATCCCGTTTTTGCCCAGTCAGGTGGTGACCAAGCCGGGAACACCGTCGCTGGCATTGGCCGATGATGTGCGCGGCATCACGGCGGCTATTACGGCAATCGTGCAAAATCAGTAAAAAAACGAGGCCAGACGATTCGTCGCCTGACCTCGTTTCGTTTTAGCTTAAACGCGTAAGTTTTCACCGACTAATCCCACGAAGGCGCCTTCTTTGTGGGCGTCCGGGTGCGCAATCAGCCATTTGTTCGTCTTGAATAACAACCGGTTCATCGGGTCCTGCGTGTCGACGGTGAAGTCGAGGTCCAGGTTCGTGCCAGCGGGGAGCATGACCAAGCACCGGAAACCGTCTTGGCCAGGGGCTTCACAAGGCGCAAAATGCAGCGTGGTGGCGTAGACTTCGATGGCCGTGCCCTTAGGAATCAGGAAGGCTTCTAGTTGGTCGGTGTCGTAGGTCAAGTCGTCGTGGATGTCTTGACGCTTGCCCAACAGGAGGACGAAATCCGTGGCCGCCACGTTGATTTCAGAACTACTGTGGAATTCCAAACAGTTCAGCAGATGATTGTGGCCGATGCAGTAACCAGTCTCGGTCGGGACACCGCCGTATAAAGTTTGTTCCAGCCGGTGTGCCGCCTTGGTATCGGCCAATGCAGCGGTGTTCGCCACGTATTGCGTCTTTTCAGGTGGATAAGGTACGGCGGAAAGGTTCGTGATCAGTTCATCTAAATCACCAGCGTTAACGATGCGCCCATAAGGCCGAAAGCGTTCGTCGGTTACGTCAAAAATTTGCATCAGAATCATCCTTCCAGTTGTAGGTTACGTTCAGTATGCGCGGGATTTGTGAACATTGTTTGATTTGGGGGTTAAGAAATTGCGGAAATTGCATAATGGTACCGTACAATCCGTAATTGTTTTATAATAATCGAGATAGGAAAAATTGGAGGAAATGAGTAATGCAGAAATATTTAGCAGAATTTTTCGGTACCTTTATGCTAGTCTTCTTGGGTACAGGTGCTGTTACAGTAGCTGAAGGAAATACGTTAACAATTGGTCTTGCTTTTGGGTTAGCAATTACGATTTCGGCGTACGCATTTGGTGGAATCTCTGGTGGGCACTTTAATCCAGCCGTGACTACTGCTATGTTAATAAATCGTCGAATTGGTGGAAGAGATGCAACGGGGTATATTGTTGCTCAATTGTTGGGGGCCACAGTAGCATCAGGACTAATAAAATTATTTGTTGGCGGATTGGGTCTCGCCACCAATCAACTTGGACAAACAGATTTCCCAAAAATTTCAACTGGATTGGCTTTCACGGTGGAAGTAGTAGTCACGTTCTTATTTCTACTAGTAATTTTGAATGTTACGAGTGATCGCCATGGTAACAGCGACTTCGCTGGAATCACAATTGGGGTGACATTGGCTTTCTTGATTATTGTTGCTTTGAACCTGACAGGGGGATCATTGAATCCAGCGCGCTCGTTTGGTCCTGCTATTTTGGCGGGTGGTAGTGCATTAACGCATTTATGGTTGTATATTTTAGCCCCAGAAGTTGGCGCAATTCTTGCAGCTTTTGTTGCAAGGGTTATGGGGAGTGAAGACTAATTCGGGGTTATTGGATACTGATTCAGCTGTTGTTTGATGATGTTCGACTGCACATTTAAAAATACTGGTGTCGGTTTGGATGAAAACTAAACTAGCACCAGTATTTTGATTAACTTTCTTCAGAAAATAAATGATATGATTAGCGGCCAGTAAGATAATTCAAAAAGTTAAAAGTTTATTTTTCCTCATTTTGAATTCGACGTGTAGCGATGTCTAAGTATTCACTAAAAAGATCTATACCAATACATTGGCGCTGAAGCCTCTGACAGGCTACAGCAGTTGTACCACTGCCTAGAAAGGGATCAAAGATTAGCATATTTGAGTTAGTAGATGCTTCTAACATTCGTATGAATAGACTTAGGGGTTTTTGAGTTGGATGTTTACCAAAACGTTTTTCAATTTGCTTAATGACAGGAGTTGACCATACATCAGTCATCTGTTTTCCGTGATTGCGTTCACGCATGAGCTGATAATTAAAAAATTGATAGCTTTTTTTACTTTTCTTGGCCCAAATAAGTGTTTCTGTAGAATGTGTGAACATTCTGCAACTAAGGTTAGGTGGGGGATTCAATTTTTGCCAGGTTATGTTATTCAAAATATGATAGTTAAATTTCTTCAATAGATAACCGATTTCAAAAATATTATGCATGCTACCAAAAACCCATAGAGTTCCATCAGGTTTTAAGATGCGTTTAGCTTCCGTCAAAAAAATACTATTGAATTGTTCGGTATTTTCGTATTCATCACTAAGCTTGTCCCAGTTTCCTTTGTTAACACTGACTTTTTTACCACCGCGATTTGAAAATCCGTCATTTGATAGGAAGTATGGTGGATCAGCGATGATAACGTCGACGGAGTTTGAACGCATTAGCTTCATTAACTTTAATGAATCTCCTTGGTATAGTCTGATGAGGTCGTTTTTATAATAAGCACTTTTCATGTGTGATAAAATACCCTCCTATATGGCTTAATGGCTGGTGTACAAAGTGAGGTTTAAACTATGAGGTTCTAGTTATTAAGTATAAGGGAGATGTAATTGGCTGTCGTGAGAATGGATGTTCGTTTGAGAGAAATTCTAAAAAAGTATAATCATGGTCTGCTAGCGTATCGTAAATTTACTCCCATGCGAGCGGAGAAAATGTTTATTCTTCCAAGAACTAGGTTGTGTAAATGTAGTTGTTTTTCTAACTCGTGTTAAGATATTTAGAATACTGTGTTTTTTCCTGATGGTGACTTTTGATCTGTCACAGAAAAACCCCTACTTTAGTAAACAAGCTTTAGTTGTTCGCTTGCCTACCCAAGTAGGAGTTAGCTGATTTAGACGGAATTAAATTTTCAGTTATTTCAACAGCTGCTCAATATACCCTTTCTTAACCATTTCAAAGTTAAATAGATACTTAATCTTTTCAATCGCGGAGCTGATATGTGAAATATCATGAGCCCAGCCATCACCAGAAGTGATATAGATGAATTGAAATCCAGCATCCTCAAGTATGGACTGTAAATTAGTGAATTCACCTGCTACCGATTTTAGTTTTGATCCGCCGGAATTAAAAAAATTAATTTCAAGTAAAGCTAAATGATTAGTAGATTTTTGATAAACTGCGCCATCGAAACGACGATTGGTTGGAATATTTGATTCAGTCAAATCTAAAGTAAAAGCACTTTGCATAACTTTGATAGTTCCCTGGTTAACAAACGAAAAGTCATCTGTGACAGGTGTGTATACTGTTTTTCCGCTACTTCTATCGGGCTCAACACGGGTGGCAAACTGGGATAATTGTTGATCAAGAAAGTCTTCGCCAAGCTTTCCACCGCGATTTTTACGAGCGTTGGTGTTAATTCCAAGTTCAATACCACGGGCAAGATCTCTAAAATTTTGAATAGGATGTTCGACTAAAAATTCCGCTAAGCCGGATTCTTTGATAAAACGTAGATGTGCATTCAAAGTTTGTTCAGGATTAGTGTAATCAAGGTGATAATCATCATCTTGGACTTCTAATCCGCGAACATCTAGGACCTTTTCGATTCGAATAGCTAGTAGCAAAGGAACAAGTGCTATTTGATCTAAATTATTGGTAGCGTCAAGAATCTTGTGTAAATGAAATGCCTTCGTACATATAATATGTATCTAACTTAAATAAATGATGCTTTCAAGGTGTCCTGGAGTCCTTTGAACCCTCGGTGGATCCGCTTCAGAGACTTCTCGTTATAAACATTAA
>NZ_RHOB01000009.1 GCF_003946085.1 Levilactobacillus angrenensis
TAATCAAGCGAGTCAGCTACGGATTCGGTTGTTTTAGTAGCTTTAGATTAAGGATTCATCTAGTATTCGGAATTAAAAAGGCTGCCTAATCATAATACGATTAGGCAACCTCAGACAGCCGATTACCAACAACAGTTGACAAAGAGCCTGTAAAACACCCTTTCGATACTATTTTTTGGTTGGTAGCCGTTAAATAGTATATCGAAAGGGTGTTTTGGGCTAAAGCCTTTTTTCACCCCCACAAGTAAAACTTGTGGTTTTATTTAACCAATTAATAAAAAAATCCTCGTCATGACTGACAACTGCCAGTCATGACGAGGATTTTTCAATTTCGGGTTATTCCAAAAAGTCTTTCAATTGCTTACTGCGTGATGGGTGACGTAACTTCCGCAGCGCTTTGGCTTCGATCTGCCGGATCCGTTCACGGGTAACCCCGAAGACTTTCCCGACTTCTTCCAAAGTCCGCGTCCGACCATCATCCAAGCCGAACCGTAACCGCAAGACGTTTTCTTCCCGGTCAGTCAGCGTGTCCAGGACACTTTCCAACTGTTCCTTCAGTAATTCGTAAGCGGCATGGTCAGCAGGACTCGTCGCATCTTGGTCTTCAATGAAGTCGCCCAAGTGAGAGTCGTCCTCTTCACCGATTGGTGTTTCCAAGGAAACAGGTTCTTGGGCGATCTTTAAGATCTCGCGAACCTTTTCCGTTGGCATGTCCATTTCGGCCCCAATTTCTTCAGGCGTTGGTTCCCGCCCTAAGTCTTGGAGTAATTGCCGTTGAATCCGAATCAACTTGTTGATGGTTTCGACCATGTGCACGGGAATCCGAATCGTCCGTGCTTGGTCCGCAATCGCCCGCGTGATGGCTTGACGAATCCACCAAGTAGCGTAAGTGGAGAACTTGAACCCTTTGCGGTAGTCGAACTTTTCGACGGCCTTCATCAAGCCCATGTTCCCTTCTTGGATCAGGTCTAAGAATTGCATGCCCCGACCGACATAACGCTTGGCAATGGAAACGACCAACCGCAAGTTGGCTTCAGCCAATTCTTGCTTGGCTTCTTCTTCGCCGTTTTCGATCCGCAAGGCTAAGGCGACTTCTTCGTCCGCCGTTAACAGGTTGACCCGACCGATTTCTTTCAAATACATCCGCACTGGGTCGTTGATCTTGACCCCAGTGGTCGTGGAGGCTTCCTTCAATTCTTTCTTGGAAACGGCCTTTTGTGCTTTAACGGCCCGTGCATCTGGCTCACCCTTAGCATCAACCACGCTGATTCCGGCATCGGAAATCGTTTCAAGTAACTTATCCATCTGCTTAGCATCCAGCGTGTAAGGCGTGGCCACCTTATCAGTCAGTTCATCGTACGTGATGTGACCGGCCTTCTTGGTGTTCTTGATCAGAGCCCGCACCGTCTTGTTGTATGCCTTTTGGTCAAACATTGGTTGATCCGTGGTCTTTTTTGCCATTAAAATACCCCCTAGACTAAAGTTGCTTGTTCGCCTGGCGTTGTTGCTCCAGCTGAACAATCTCAATGACTAATTGCCGTTGTTGTTCGGCATTCCCGAGGCGGGAAGCTTCCGCCAGTTGATTCTTCTTCTGACGGAGTTGTTCGTCGATTGGCGCCTCGTCCATAATGATTGCTAAATAGTCATCGATCTCACGCGGGGTGACCGCCGCGTAAGTTGCCGTCTCTAAATCGATGACGATCTGCTGCAGGCGGTCTTCTTTAATGAAGTCCGTGAACTGCGCAGTACGGTAGGTTTGATGCGTTTGAAAATAACCTTGGGCCAAGGTATAAATCACTTGATAATCGTCGTGGACAAAACTAAAGTCAGCCATACTCGTGACTTTTGCCCAGACATTGCGGTCATGCAGTAACCGAAATAACAGACCACGTTCGGCCCGCTCTAAGCGGGTCAGTGGCCGCTGCTGTTGATGGACCGTGACGGCCGGCTGTGCCGGTGGTGGCGTTTGATTGGCTGCTTGCCGTGGTCGCGCGCGTTCCTGTTGCGCGGCGGTATCGCGTTGCGTTTGTTTCAATTGCGCCTGCAAGGCCGCCTTGTCGATGTGAAACTCGCTGGCTAATTGATTCAGGTACATGTCCAGTTCCACGGGTTCTTGGACCTGCGCTAACAAGGGCATGACCTGGTTCACGTAGTCTAGCTGTTCACTATCGGTGTCTAACGACTTGTTACGCCGCAAGAAACGCAGGTTGAACTGTAACGGTGGTTCCTTAGCCGTCGTGAGCATTTGTCGAAAGGCTTCGTCACCGTGGGCCCGCCGGTATTCGTCCGGGTCTTGACCCTCAGGCAACTGAATCACGCTGAGTGCCAAATGACTGTGTTGTCCCAATAACGTCAGTGCCCGCGAAATTGCTCGCTGACCAGGTTCATCTCCATCATAACAGACATTGAGCTTATCTGTCGTCCGTTCGATGGCATAAATCTGTTCCGTCGTCAGGCTGGTCCCCATGGAAGCGATACCGTTGTGCACGCCCGCTTGAGTCGCCGAAATGACATCCATGTACCCTTCAAACAACGTGACTTCTCCCGCCTGACGAATCGCCGGTCGGGCCAAGTCAAAGTTGAACAGTAACCGACTCTTGTTGAACAACGCCGTTTCCGGACAGTTCAAATACTTGGGTTGGTCGTCCGCCTTCTTGATCAAGCGCCCAGAAAACGCCGCCACATGACCGCTGGCATTGCGCAGCGGAAACATCACCCGTTCAGTGAAGCGGTCGCGCAACTCACCCTGGGCATTTTCAATGAACAGTCCCGACTGCCGTAACAATTGGTAGTCACTCTGACGTTGTTCAAAGAACGGTTTCAACAACCGCTGCCCTGGGGCAAACCCCAGCTGGTAAGTTTCAATGGTCTCATCAGTCAGCCCACGATCATGCAGGTAATCCAGCGCCGGTTGACCGACCGCCGTGTTGACTAACACGTGGTGGTAAAGTTTGGCTGCTTGTTCCTGCAGGTCGATCAGTTGACTGGTCTTGGAATCCATCTTGGGCCCACTGGCATCTTGACGGTACTCGCTATCCAGGTCCACGTGACTAAAATCCGCGACCTTGACCACGGCTTCCGGGAAGCTCACGTGTTCCAGTTCCATTAAAAACTTGAAGACGTTGCCGCCCCGGCCGCAGCTGAAGCAATGAAAGATCTGTTTATCTTCTGACACGGAAAATGACGGCGTCCGTTCCTCATGAAAGGGGCACAGACCGAACAAATTCTTACCGGACTTTTTCAGCTGAACATACTGTCCCACCACGTCCGCGATGTTGGTGGCCGTCCGCACCGTTTCAATCACGTCTTCAGGTATCTTCGCCACACCATCACTCCCTTACCGTGGATCCGTGCGCCATAGCCTTGAAAAGTCGCACCCCGGAAACCCGAAAAGTGCGACTCTTTAATTGGAATTCGCGCGTAAAACTACAAGTTATATGATAGCATAAGGGCAATTTTTGTCAATCTTTTACGCTCGCCGGTGCCTGAGCAGATAACTCGCGTCAGCCATCGCCATTTGGCATAATAAACGTATCACTTCCCCACTCACCCAACCTAGGAGGTTTTTGACATGGATAAGCTAGCAAATGCCAAGGAACAACTGCACGGTAAGGGCCAACAGCTCGCCGGTAAACTAACCGGTGACCGGGCCAAGGAAGGCGCGGGCAAAACAGAAGAACTGATTGGTAAGGCGAAGGAAAAAGCGGCCGACGCTAAGGAACAGGTCAAAGGTGCGGTCGATGAAGTCAAACGGCAGGTACAGCAGAAACAGAGTGGGACAACAGGCGGTTAACTGGCGAGCATTAACGGCGCTAGGCAGATAATCCTGATTCTGGATTATTTGTCTAGTGGTGTTAAGCGAAACCAGTTGCCTGATGGCGCACGTTTCGGCTATGAGGCCAGAGACGTGCGCCATCGCTCAAAGCGAGGCCGAGACCGCTTCTCAGGCTCGGTCCCCACTGCGTTCCAACCCATAGTTGGTGGACGGTAGGCGGCCAATGCTCACCACGAAATTGCATATGTAAGAAGGGTCCCGCGGCTAAAAACCGCGGGACCCTTCTGATGTTATCAGTAATGCAATGAGTCACTTATTTTACGATCAATTGATCCAAGTCACCTAAGGTCAACGCTAAGGTAGCCAGATGGCTCAGTTCCGTTAAGCGGTTGTTCCGCACGGCATCATCCTTGGCCATGACCATCGTGGCTTCAAAGTAAGCCGCAATCGTTGGTTGGATGGCTGCCAGGCTGGCGTACAAGGCACTCAAGCCCTGATCCGCAGCCGTCGCAACTTCAGCGACGCCTTGGTGTAAGGCACCTTCACTGTCGTTTTCAAACAGGTCGGGGTTGACCGTGGCGTCGGCTAATTCTGCCGGGGCCTTTTGAGCCAACCGAATGACCCGCGTCAAGGATTCAATGACTGCCTTGAAGTTGGCGTCATCGGCGTGGTCAGCTAAGAGCTGCGCCGCCGTAAAGATCTGTAAGACGTCGCTGCTAGAACCAGCCGTCACAGCATCGATGATATCATGACGTTGTTTATCGGAACGCAAGATCTTGCGGATCCGGTCCTTGATGAAGGACACCATGGCTTCGATTTGACTAGTCTGGTCCAGTTGTGGCGCCACGTTAGCCGCGTCTTCAGCCGCAATGAAGTCACTTGCCAGTTCAGCGACTGGTAAGGACCACTTTTGGTCTTGGGCGATCCGGACGATCCCGGTCGCCTGCCGCCGCAGGGCGTAAGGGTCATTAGAGCCACTAGGAATCATCCCCGCAGCAAAGAACGTCAAGATGCTATCGAATTTGTCAGCCAGGGCCAAAACAGCGCCAGGCACAGACGTTGGCAATGCCCCATCAGCTGAGATGGGTTCGTAGTGTTCACGAATGGCTTGGGCAACGGCAGGATCTTCGCCTTGCAACAAGGCGTATTTCTCACCCATGACCCCTTGCAATTCAGCGAATTCACCGACCATCCCCGTGACCAGGTCAAACTTGTAGATTTCACTGGCACGCAGGGCGGCCTTGGTTTGGGCATCGTTTAAGTTGAAATGCTTAGCCAAGACACCCACGATTGCCGTGACCCGGGCCATCTTTTCGGCCATGGTACTGATCTTATCATGGAAGCTAACCGCCTTGAGTCGTTCCACGTAGTCGGCAATGGTCTTCTTTTGGTCTTCCGTGTAGAAGAACATGGCGTCTTCTAGCCGCGCCGTTAAGACCTTTTCGTTACCGGCAACCACGTTTTGTAAGTCGTGGTCGGTCCCGTTACGCACGGAGATGAAGTTTGGCAAGAGCTCGCCCTGCGCATCTCTCGCGTAGAAGAAGCGTTGGTGGTCACGCATCGAAGTGATCAGGACTTCTTCGGGGATAGTCAGGTACTTCTTGTCAAAGCTACCTTCAAAGGCAGTTGGCCATTCAACCAGGTTGTTGACCTCTTCTAACAAGCCAGCATCGATGTTGACGGTCCAGTCATGGTCGCTAGCAATCTTTTCGATTTGCTTCTTGATCAAGGCCTTGCGCTTGTCGGCGTCAGCGATAACAAATTGGGTGGTCAGGTCAGCCTCGTAATCGGCGGCCGTGGCGATATCGATGTCCGTGCCTAAGAAACGGTGGCCCCGGGTGTTGCGACCCGTCGTGACGTCCAAGATGCTAAAGGGAATCACGTCGTTGTCCAGTAATGCTACCAGCCAACGGATTGGCCGAATGTATTCGAAGTGGTGCGTGCTCCATTTCATCATGGTCGGGAAAGTCATGGCCGTGATGATGTCCTTCAAGCCTGCCAAGACTTCAGCGACGGGTTCACCGGCAATAAACTTGTCAACGTAGACGTATTCAGTGCCCTTGATTTCCTTAAAGGTGATGTCGTCTGGTGTCAGGCCTTGCCCGCGGGTAAACCCGATAGCGGCCTTGGTCCAGTTACCGTCGGTGTCTTGGGCGATTTTCTTAGCGGGACCCTTCACGGATTCACTGATGTCTTCTTGCTTGTCAGCTAACCCATCGATTTGGATGGCTAACCGGCGCGGCGTCGAAAACGGCTTGATGTCGTCATAGGCGATCCGTTGTTCCTTTAAATAATCAGCCGTCCGCTTGACCAGTTGTTTGATGGCTGGTGTCACCACGTGGGCGGGCATTTCTTCTAGTCCAATTTCCAGTAAAAATGTGTGTGCCATTATTTTTTGGCCTCCTCGTCGTCTGCTAATAATTTTGCCCGCAAGGCTTCGTCCTTAACCAACGGGAACCCACGCTTCTTCCGTTCTGCCACAAAGGCTCTGGCCACGGCCCGCGCCATGTTCCGGATACGTGACAGATAACCGGCCCGTTCAGTCACGGACACGGCACCACGCGCATCAAGCAGGTTGAAGGTGTGGCTGCACTTTAAGATGTAGTCGTAAGCTGGGTGGACCAGGCCGTTAGCGATTTGCTTCTTGGCTTCAGCTTCGTATTCGTCGAAGTGCCGCAGCAACATGTCCTGGTCGCTTTCTTCAAAGCTGTACTTGGAGTGTTCGTATTCGGGTTCCTTGAAAATGTCGCCGTACTTGACGCCATCGGCCCATTCCAAATCAAAGACGGAGTTGACGTCTTGGACGTAAGAAGCTAGCCGTTCCAAGCCGTAAGTGACTTCAGAGGTGACGGGATCGACTTCCATCCCCCCAACCACTTGGAAGTACGTGAACTGGGTGATTTCCATCCCGTCCAACCAAACTTCCCAACCAACACCGGCACAACCCATGGATGGGTTTTCCCAGTTATCTTCCACGAAGCGGATATCGTGTTCTAAGGGGTTGATGCCCAGTTCCTTCAAGCTGTTCAGGTAAAGTTCCTGAATGTTATCGGGAGATGGCTTCATAATCACTTGGAATTGGTGGTGTTGGTACAACCGGTTGGGGTTTTCCCCGTAACGACCATCAGCTGGTCGGCGGGAAGGTTCAACGTAAGCGGCGTTCCAAGGTTCTGGTCCGATCGCCCGTAAGAAGGTGTAAGGACTCATGGTCCCGGCCCCTTTTTCTGTATCGTAAGCTTGCATCAGCATGCAGCCCTGTGCGGACCAGTACTGTTGTAACTTTAAAATGATTGCTTGCATGGACAGTTTTTCTGTCATGGGTACTGTTTCCTCCTTGTTTGGTTGCCAGTGGTCAAATGACGAACTGATCGACCGATTAAACAAATAAGCGCGCAAAAAATCCCTACGAGAATTCACCGAGGCAAATTCACGTAGGGACGAATTTTTAATTTCGCGGTTCCACCCTACTTCTAGTCAATGACTAGCAGCTTACTTGGAAACGACTCCGAATGTGCCAACTCACAGCGTCTTGGATTCGGCTTGCACTATCCCGAACTCGCTAGACCAATCACGCTGTGACTCTCATTCATCATAATCGACTTATTTAACTGTGTTTTATGATAGCTGTCCGCGGCGGGGTTGTCAACTGACTTCCTGCAAACCGGACCAAAAAATTCCAGTCAGTAACTCAGTGATTTACTCGTGGTGCCGAACCCGGTGGCCGACCCAATTCAAGCTCAGTAACAGGCTGAACCCCAGAACTTGCCAAATTGAGTGGTGTTCACTGGTCTGGGGCAGCTGGGTTGTTGCCAGTTGGGCTGAGGCTTGGTGGCCTGCTTTTTGGTTGGCGTCAGTGGTCGGTCGCCAGAACGGTACTGCCAGTTGACCGCTGGGGCCGTGAGTGCCACGTTGTGTGTGAATCCCTGTCGTCTTCGCTGAACGACTGGCTGGGAATCTTGGTGCTGATGACCAGTCGTTGCTTGGCGTTGGTCCTGTCGTGATTGGCTAGTCTTCGTCGTCCGAGGTGATCTCCGCAAGGACTTGTTTCCTGCCGATTTTGACCGGGACGGTCGGACCTGCTGATGCGGTTGCGCCGGATTAGTTAGCTGATCTGATTGTGCTGGTTGCTGAGAATTGCTTGAAGCCGAATGGATTGGCGTAGACTCTGGGTCAGCTGGAGTCGAGCCACCGTTCGGTATGCTCCAGGTTAACGTCAAGCTGCTATTGCTGTAATTACCGGTGTGGTCGGTTGCAGTTCCTGTGGTTCCGGAAGATGCTAGGGCGACTGTTAGATTGTCCAAGTAAGAATTGAACCCCTCTGGCAATTCAAGCTGGTCAGTTTGATTATCGTAAGTCAGTTCGCTGCCGTTTCGGGTAAAGACTAGGGTCGTCCCTAACTTCAGTGTATCCTTAGGTATCAGCTTTTCTATTGCCGCTCTTACGCCGGTTAACCACCGGCCAGAAATGCCGACGCCTACAGTTAACGGCGATGTCTGGCTAGCGAAAGCATCATCCCCTAACTTATTATTATCAACGGTAATTTTGATGTTGGCTAAGGACAGTTGGTTATCCGCAAACGCATAGTCAACGACACTGCCAATGCTTCCCTTTGACTCAACACCAGTGAGGAAATTAGACTTAAAAGCACTATTACCAATTGAAGTGACCTTATTCGGAATTACGAGGTCCCCAGCCAATTGATTGCTAGCAAAGGCAGCTGTCCCAATCGTATCCAACTGTGCCTGTTCATCACCCAAAGTCAATGCCACAATTTTGTTTCCTTGAAAAGCACTATTACCAAGTCGCGGTCACGGTATCTGGAATTGTTAAGTTGCCAGTCAGCTGATTACCAGCAGTGCTACCGACAAAAGCTGAATTGCCAATTGTTTTAACCCCGGTCCCTAAATCTAAATGCGTTAGCCGATTGCCTGCAAAAGCAGAGTCATTAATGTGCTCAATACCATTTGAAATTGTTAAGTTTGTCAATTGATTGTTGGCAAAAGCCGAGTTCCCAATGGTTCCTGTACTTTTGCCTAGATTCAAGCCAGTCAGTGCATCATTAGCAAACGCCGATTCATTAACAAAGTTAACTGAATCCGGAATCACCAACGTGCCCGTCAATTTTTTATTATCGGCAAAGGCAGAATTACCAATTGTCTTCAGTTGAGACGCCTGAGTACCCAACGTTAGTGTCTGAATATTGTTGCCCGCGAACGCAAAATCACCAATTGTCTTCACCGTATCTGGAATAGTTACTTCGCCCGTGAGCGCATCCTCGAAAAATGCTCGGTCGCCGATTGACGTCAGTCCCTGTCCAAAGGTTACTTGGCTTAACTTAGCGTTGTTGGCAAACGCAGAAGTATCAATCGTGGTAACCTTGTCAGGTATTATGACAGACGTCAACGCATTATTTTCAAAAGCCGATTCATCAATTTCTGTTAGACCCTTTCCTAATTCAAGCGTAGTCAACTGATTATTAGCAAAAGCCGATTTCCTAATCGTATTGATATTATCCGGTAAGACAACGCTCACTAATGCATTATTGGCAAAGGCATTGGCGTAAATATCTAACTTACCCCCTGTATCTTCGCTAAGATTCAAGCTGGTCAACTGGTTGCCAGTGCCATCACCTAGTCCATTACCAATAAAAGCACTATCGCCAATCGTCGTGACCGATTTCGGCAGTGTCAACGCTCCAGTCAACTGATTACCAGCAAACGCTGAAGCACCGATTTCCCACAATGATGTATTGTCCTGGTTAAAGATAATCTGTTTTAAGTCGTCATTTTCAAACGTATAACTGCCAATCGTCTGAACATACTTACCGATGTCCAAGGACGTAATCCCTTTATTAGCGAACACACTATCCGCAATACCAACCACCCATTTTGAACCTGATGGATTCGTTGCAACCGGGTTAAACGTATCTGGAATAACAATATCCTTACTATTTCCCGTATAGCCAGAAATCACATAACCCGTGTTATTGTCATTTGCGGTATACACAAAGCCATTGTCATCCGTATAGGTTGGCGTCATAGTTTTGTCTGTCGTTGTGGCCGCATCCTCTGCCACAGCTAGCTTAGGCGTCCGCACAGCTGACACCGCCATCTTGTTCATGCGCAGACTGCCTGCCGGTAATGCTCGTCGACGCTGACCAGTCCAATCTGCTGGAACTGCCACTCTTTCCATAGAAGCAGTCGAGCTGGGTGCGACCAGCTGGTGTACCGTCGCAGCTGAAGCCGCACGTTCTGCGGTTGGTGTTACTGACTGTGCCCCTTGACCGGCTCCAGTAGAAGCCGCTGACGCCGCAATTGAGCTAGCCGGACTAGCTGTAGAACTAGCCCCTAAAGATGCCGGTGTGGCGATTGAACTGGCAACGCTGGCACCTGATTGCGCGCTAGAAGTCGCGGCTGCACTTGATGCCGAGGCCTGACTGGCCGACGACCCCACGGCTGTGGTCGAACTCGCCGGTGTCGTTGCCGCTTGTGCCGGCTGAGCCAACAGTCCGGTTCCCAGTGCCGCCACCGCGACGCTCGCTACTAATAATTTCCCCGATGTGTTACTCGCCCTTTGACTTTTCTGCATAGCTCCCTGTCTCCCCTTACGTTCAAATTTTAAACAAATTACTCAATAATATTCATCGTAGCACTAATTTTTGAGAACATCCGTACCAATAAATAACGATGGGGGAAACCATTTTTGCTATAACTTAATAAAGCCAATCAACATCAATTCGTCATCACGGAAATGCCCTCTAGCTTATCGCAGGCCCCGCCAGTTACGGGGTCACATTTAAAAATCTGGGAAATTTCAAAAAATGGACTAACGCAAAAAATGGACGCCAGTAGATTTTCCACTAGCGTCCACTCAGTTATTCTGTTTGGTTATCTGCCGGGCCATCCCCCGGCGTCATCGTCATCCGCGCCGACCAAGACTGCATCTGATCCAAGAAACGCTTGGACTTGGGATGCACACCAATTTGGCTATCGTAAATTTCATCCATCAACTGGCGCATGGCGTGTTCCGTTTGCGGCTTGACGTTGATCGAATGAACGCGGTCTAAATCGAGCACTGAGAACTGGCGCAGGTAATAAATCGTGCGTTGGGCCAGGTGCAAGCGCCGTGGATCCATTTGCCAATGCTGCTGACACAACAGGCCCCCGTAACTTTCCGAGTAGTCAAACGGCAAGTCGGTACGCCCACAGATGGCACAGCCCTGCAACTGCGGGGCAACGCCAAAGGCTGGCATCAATTGAATCTCCACGATGTTGGTCACGATGGCCGCATTCACGCCGTCATCAATCAGCGTCAGTGCCCGCTGCACCCGATGATACCAATCCGGTAGCGGCTGGCTGTCCGGAAAGGCCTGGTCGACCAGACTCATGATATAAGTCGCGTAGGCGTTTTTGAAAATGTCCGCGCTGATATTTTGAAATTGACTGGTCTCCCTGGCTGTGCGGATATACGACAGGCCGTCGTCGGCGATATCGCCAACGTAACTCCCCACCGTGAATGGCAAGATGTCCGCCACCATCTTAAACCCCTTTTTCTTGGCACCACGGACCAGAAACATTTTCTTACCGAATTCCGCGGTCAGAAACTTGATCAAGAAATCCCGTTCAGCGTAATCTCGCCGAAAAAGGAGGATGCCGTGAAAATCCGTTACGTTCCGTGCCACGATTCATCCCCCACTTTCATTTTTTATAAATCGTCCTTGCGGTACCCGTAGGATTTCAACAAGCTGGCCTTATCGCGCCAGTTGGGTTGGACCTTGACCCACAGTTGTAGGTAAACTTTACTTCCCAACAAATGTTCAATGTCTTGACGGGCCATGGTCCCAATCTTCTTGAGCATGCTACCGCCCTTACCGATCATGATTCCCTTTTGCGTCGGCCGTTCCACGATGATGGTGGCTTCGATGTGCACGTGGTCTTCGTCTTTTTGCTTCATACTTTCGATTTCCACGGCCACTGAATGCGGCACTTCTTCTCGCGTTAACATGAAGATCTTTTCCCGAATCAACTCACTGACCACGAATCGTTCCGGATGATCGGTGACCTGGTCTTCAGGGTAGTACTGAGGGCCGTGCGGCATTTCGGCGACTAACCCACTCAACAGTTCGTCGACGTTATTGCCTTCGAGGGCTGAAATTGGGTAGACCGCTTTCCAGGGCAAAGCCGTTTGGTACTGTTCCATCACGGGTAAGAGGTCGTCTGGTTTGACCTGATCGATCTTATTGATCAACAGGTAAACGGGGGCCTTGATGCCCTTTAAGCGGTCGATGATAAAGTTATCGCCGGCGCCCCGCTTTTCAGCGGCATTGACCATGAACAACACAGCATCGACTTCATTTAAGGCGGACATGGCCGATTGGACCATGTAGTCGCCTAATTTACTCTTGGGCTTGTGGACCCCGGGCGTATCGATGAAGACGATTTGGGCCTCATCGGTGGTGTAGATCCCCTGAATCTTGTTCCGAGTCGTTTGGGCCGTATTCGACATGATCGCGATTTTTTGGCCAATCACCCGGTTTAAAAAGGTCGATTTCCCCACGTTGGGACGGCCGACGATGGCCACGAATCCTGATTTATAATTTGGATTATCCATATTTTCCTCCTAGAACCAGCGCATGAACGCCGGTAACATCACTAACGCGCCCACGATGACGGCAAAAATCGCGGCCATCAAGACGCCACCAGCGGCGACATCCTTGGCCCGCTTCGCCAGGTCATGGTAATGTTGCCCCACGACCAAATCGACGACGGCCTCCACGATGGTATTCAAAGTCTCGGCGATCAAGACCAGGAAAATGGCCAAGACCAGCCACAGCCATTCGTTGAGCGTCAACCGGAGAATCAGCCCGGCAATGACCGCCAGACTGCCCACCGCCAAGTGCTTGCGAAAATTGCGCTCATAGTGAAAGAGCGCTCGCAGACCATCCCACGCGTGGCCGAGCGATTGGCTAAAGGCGCGATTCTTGCTGGTTTGCTGTGGTTGCTTACCGCTTGAGGCCATAGGCATCTAAAATGTCGGCCTGGAGCTTGAACATGACCTTTTCGTCTGCTGGCTCCATGTGGTCGTAGCCGTTTAAGTGCAAGAAACCGTGGACCACAAGGAAGCCCAGCTCCCGTTCGTAGGAGTGGCCCAGGTATTCGGCTTGTTCTTCAACCTTATCCATAGAGACGAAAATGTCCCCGATGTTTTCAGGAATCTCAGCGGCCATTTCTTCGTCCATGACCAGTGGAAAATCGTCGTCGGCATCTTCGCCGTCTTCAATCGCAAAACTGATGACGTCGGTAGCCCGATCAACCCCGCGGTACTGCTTATTGATCCGGTGAATGTCTTCGTTGTTCATCAACGTCACAGACATTTCCGTATTTTCGGCTAGCTTCAGGTATTTGCCGGCGTATTCCAAGACGTCCTTGATCATGTCAACGTGCTTGGCAGGAACGCCATCTTTGGTTTTATCGTAAATCTCTAAGTCCATTATTTCTTAGCTCCATTTGGTTTAGTATCGTTGGCTTCATAGGCGTTAATGATCCGGGCGACGACTGGGTGCCGGACCACATCCTCTGAACTGAACGTGACAAAGTTGATGTGCGACACGTTTTGCAAGATGTGTTGGGCCTGAATCAGCCCTGATTTGGCGTTGTTCGGCAGGTCAATTTGTGAGATGTCCCCATTGACGATCATCTTTGAGCCAAAGCCCAGCCGCGTCAAGAACATCTTCATCTGCATGTTGGTCGTGTTTTGTGCTTCATCCAAAATGACGAAGGCCGATTCCAGCGTCCGCCCCCGCATGTAGGCCAACGGCGCAATTTCAATCACACCACGGTCCATTAACCGGGTCGTATGTTCTGCCCCTAAAATGGCGTATAAGGCGTCATAGATTGGGCGCAAATACGGGTCGACCTTTTCCTTTAAGTCCCCGGGTAAGAAGCCTAAACTTTCCCCAGCTTCCACGGCCGGCCGGGTGATGATCAATTTTTCCACATCCCCATGCTTCAAAGCGGCCACGGCCATAACCACAGCCAGGTAGGTTTTCCCCGTCCCGGCTGGGCCAATCCCAAAGGTGATATCGTTGTGCTTGATGGAATCAATATATTGGCGTTGCCCAAAGTTCTTGACCCGCACCGGACGACCCTTGGCGTCGTTGATTAATTTTTCGGTGTAGAAATCCTCGAAGTACGTGAGCGTGCCGCGGTTGGCCATCTTCATCGCACTGATGACGTCAGCGCTATTTAACTTGATGCCTTTGGCCAACAGGTCACTCATGTTGCGTAAGATAGCCAGCGTTTGGTTCACGGCTTCAGCCGCACCGGAGACTTTGATTGAATTGCCAAAGGGCTTGATCACAACGTTTTGACCCTCTTCCAGGATGGTGACAAACTGATCCTGCGTCCCCAACAGACCAACTTCGTCCTCAGGGCGTTCCAAGATATATTCTTTTTCAATCGTTGCGTTCTCAGTCAAATACGGTGGCTCCTTTATGTTTAAATTTTTAGGTCACGCGGGCTGCACGGTGGCGGTTCGACCGCCGATGCCGCACAGACCTCTAATACTCAAATTTTAGCATACCACCGGGGATTGTAAAAGGATTCAGCGTGAAAAGTCTGGCGGATGAGAATTGCCTAAGTTTTTCCCGATAATATCTCGTGCGTGAACCCGCTAAAATTGCGGTGTAAAAAAAGCTTGGGCAGTTTTGTCCAAACTTTTCTGGTGTACTCATTTTTAAATGGCCGAAGCCTGCGACAACAGACGGTTACTTGTTTAATTGGGCCTTGACCGTCTGATTGACGATAGCGCCATCGGCTTTGCCCTTCACTTGGGGCATGACCACACCCATGACCTTACCGAAGTCACCCATGCCACTAGCGGACACCTTAGCGATGCTGTCAGCGACGATTTTAGCAATTTCATCTTCACTCAATTGCTTAGGCGCATACTTTTCCACGATGGCGATTTCAGCCTTAACACCTGCCACCAAGTCATCACGGTTGCCCTTGGCAAATTCCGCCATGGATTCCTTACGTTGCTTCAATTCACGGGAAACGACCGTCAGCTCTTCATCAGCCGTTAAATCATGGCCTTGCTTGACCTTTTCGTTCGTCAAAGCCGCCTTCATCATCCGAATCACGTTCAGGGAAAGCTTGTCGTGGGCCTTCATGGCCGTCTTTAAATCAGTGTTGAGTTGGGTTTCTAAACTCATGTCATTTCCTCCTAAAAATTATGGTTACTATTTAGTGTACACCTGATTGTCGCTAGCGTCAGGTATTCTGGGCGAAAAAATGACCACTGGTAATGAGACGCACGTTCGTTCATTAAAAGCTGGTTTGAATAGGCCACCGACTACCGTGAAGAGTAGTGCTGGTGCCAATTCAGTCAAAAGTAGCCGTCACCGATTTAGCCGGTAGAGGCTTCTCAATTGTTTTCCCCCACAAATTGCGGTAGCCTATCCCTAATACAGAAAGGAAGGTTACTATGACAGATATGCGGGCAATTGGTTTTACCCAAAACTTACCGATTACGGACGAACACAGTCTGTTTACATTTTTTGCGCCTAAACCCACCCCGACTGGCCACGATATCTTGGTCAAGGTCGTGGCTACCTCGGTGAATCCGGTCGATACGGCCGTCCGGCGCGGGACGCGGGAAAAATTACCCCGACCTAAAGTGATCGGCTTTGACGCCTATGGCATCGTGGATGCAGTGGGCGATGCCGTGAGTCTGTTTCATCCAGGCGACCGGGTGTGGTACGCCGGATCCTTCAAACGGCCGGGAACGGACAGTGAATATCACCTGGTCGATGAGCGAATCGTCGGCCCAGCACCGCAATCGCTAAAGCCGGCCCAGGCCGCCGCCATGCCCCTCACGTCGTTGACTGCCTGGGAAGCGTTATTTGAACAGCTGCACCTGAGCATCGACACCCCGAAAGCTAACGCCGGCAAGTCCATCTTGATCATCAATGGTGCCGGTGGCGTCGGGTCCATGGCAACACAGTTGGCGCACTTGGCCGGACTGACCGTTATCGCCACGGCTTCTCGTCCTGAAACGGTCGCCTGGACGCAAGCGCATGGTGCCGACATGGTGGTCAATCACCGCCAAGACTTGGTGCCCCAGGTCCAAGCATTGGGCTATCCGACCGTGGACTACATCCTGGAATTAAGCAATCTCAATCAACACTGGCCGGAAATCGTCTCATTGATCCGCCCGAGCGGGGCCATCGTTTCCATTACTGGCAGTGACACCCCGATTGATCTGCGGGCCTTGAAACAAAAGCGGGCGACCTTCGCCTGGGAATGGATGTTCACCAAGTCGCTCTTCGGCACCCCCGACATGATCACCCAACACGACATCTTGACGCGGATCTCCCAACTGGTCGACGCTGGCAAGCTTGTCACGATGCTAACCAAGACCTTCACGCCTATCAACGCCGCCAATCTGCGTGCCGCTCATGAATTAGTCGAGTCCAACCGGATGATCGGTAAGGTCGTCTTAACTGACTGAAGGTTGAAAGATAAATACCAGCTAGAAGCACTGTCACCACACGACTGATGACGTAAAAATTAGTTGTTTATAGCATCCTAGTAAGGACTGGCCGCCTACCGTCCGCCAACTATGGGTTGGAACGCGGTGGGTGGACCGGACCGAGCCAGAAAAGCGGTCTCGGCCTCGCTTTGAGCCGATGGCCCACGTCTCAAAGACGCCAGTTGCCTAAACGGCATGAACCGCGCCGCTAAGGCAACTCCCACGGCTGAATCCATAGTTGGCGGACTCTCGGCTACAAAAGTGCGTACCAGTAACAAGCGGCTTAGCCCCAGATAGCGGCTGATCTAGCGACTAGTCTCTAACACAGTGTTGCTGATAATCGCCAACCTCGCCGGAGGCAGCCAGGGTGGAGCCAGCTGTGTCGACGGTGTTGGCTGAGGTTTTGTCTCAGCCTACAGCGTGGGACGACTTTGGAGACTTGCGGTTTCGGCAAGGCTTTCAAGCGAACCGGAAGACCGCTCCTCAGGCTGGAGGTGTTCCCCATAGCAGGCGGAACCCTGGCTGACGCAGGCCCTGGTTTTGCTAGTTCTGGTGGGCAAAACGCTGTCGCTCCGGGAACCAAGACATTAATTCAGCTTTCAACCTTTAGTTAACTAACGAACCATCAGTTTAATTCAGCCAAAAAACTGGGCAGCCGACCCAGTTTTTTTCTGGTAAACAAAAACCCCAGAACAAATAATGTCCTGAGGTCTTTGAGTTAAATGCAAAAAGAGGTTTAGTAACGCTTCTTCTTGGCTTTACGCTTACGCGCAGCTTCTGATTTTAACTTTTTCTTCACACTTGGTTTTTCGTAAAATTCACGCTTACGGTATTCTTGTAAAGTACCGCTACGGGAAACCGTACGTTTGAAGCGCCGAAGAGCGTCGTCAAAAGACTCGTTTTTGCGAACGACTGTCTTTGCCATATAAAATTCCCTCCCTCCGAGCACAAGTAATAACGTCGGTTGGAATCTCTCCACCGGCGTAACGGTTCTTAACTATTATACATAATCACCCAAACGGCGTCAATAACACAAGCAAATAAATTTGAACCGTTTTATCTCTCGGGGTACACTAGAGGAAAACATTAGAGGAGTTGCTCGCCCATGCAGCAAGTTACAATTTTCGTAATTTCCGATTCATCTGGTGAAACCGCCCTCACCGTTGCGCAGACGGCAGTTTCCCAGTATCCCGCGATTCAGGCCAGTTATCAGCGCTTTCCCTTTATCCAAACCGACTCGATTTTAGATGGTATTTTGAACCTGGCCAAGAAGCAACGGGCCATGATTTTCCACACGTTAGTGAGCCCCAAATTAAGTCAACGCGTCCGTGAATTTGCGGATAAAAATTTATTACATCATTTTGATTGTATTCAACCCGCCATGGCCGTCATGCATCAGGCAACCGGTTTGGAACCTGAAGGTGTGCCCGGTTTGGTCCACAACTTAAACGACACTTATTTCGACCGCATCGCCGCTATGGAGTTCGCGGTGACCTATGATGATGGCAAAGACCCTGCCGGCCTGTTAAAGGCGGACATCGTCATTTTGGGCGTCTCACGGACGTCTAAGACCCCGTTGTCCCTATTCTTAGCTAATCGTAATCTACGCGTCGCCAATTTACCATTGTCGCCCAAGACGCAACTGCCCGATGAGCTCTGGCAAGTCGACCCTAAGCGTATCTTTGGCCTGACCAACAAGCCCGACATTCTCCGCAAGATTCGTCAAGAACGGATGATCTCTTACGGCTTGCCCGCCGACAGTGCTTACTCCGATACGAAAAAGATTACCGAGGAATTGGACTACGCACAAAAGCTCTACAAAAAGATTGGCTGCCTGGTCATCGACGTGTCTAACAAGTCGATTGAAGAGACCGCGACGCTAATTATGGAGAGTGTGGACTATGATTTGATTCCGCATCCCCTTGCCGACTAATAGTGAACTAGTAAAAAGGTGATTTTCTGACAGCCAGTGGCTGCTGGAAAATCACCTTTTTCGTGCGTAACAATTCCTATAGTCTACACTGACCGCCTAACGTATCGACTTGCCAGAAGTCGTGTCGGCAATATCGACTGCAAATCCTTAGCTGGCACAAGCATTCAACGAATTAACGCGTCAAAAACTCCGTAAACGACTTGCCCGCCAGCGCATCCGCCTCCAACTCTGGATTGAACTGTTGGTGTTTGAGCATGGCCACTTCATAACCGTGGGGGTTAACGCCGTGCTTGCGGTCGGGCCCAATCAACGGCGTTTCCATGATTTTGGGCACCGTTGCTAGTTGGGGATGGTGGGCCACCTTATTCAAGACGTCAAAGCCCAGTGTGCCATAGCCAATATTGGTGTGTCGGTCCTTGTGACTGCCCTGCGGATTTTTAGAATCATTTAGGTGAATGACCTTGAGCTTGTCCAGGCCAATTACGTGGTCGAATTCAGCCAAGACGCCGTCAAAATCCGTGGCGATCGCATAACCCGCATCACTGGTATGACACGTGTCAAAGCACACGGACAGCCGGTCGTTATGGGCCGTGGCTGCCATGATTGCTGCCAACTCCTCAAAGTTACGGCCAACTTCGGTTCCCTTACCCGCCATGGTCTCCAACGCGATTTGGACCGGTTCATCCGCGGCGGCTAGAATTTCATCCAAGCCCTGAGCAATCTGGGCAATGGCGGCCTCTGGTCCAGCCCCCACGTGAGCGCCCGGATGTAAGACGATTTGCGTTGCCCCCAGCGCAGCGGCTCGCTGCACCTCGGCCGTCAAGAATTCGACCGCAAACGCGTAATTCTGTGGCTTGGTCGTGTTGCCCAAATTGACCACGTACGGCGCGTGGACCACGACGGCCCGTTGGTCATGGTCTGCCATGTAGGCCTTCCCCGCAGCAATATTCAACTCATCAATGGGTTTACGCCGCGTATTTTGCGGCGCGCCCGTGTAGACCATAAACACATTTTCATCGTAGCTAGCGGCTTCTTTCGCCGACCCCAGGAGCATGTCTTTGCCCTTCATGCTGACGTGAGACCCAATTAAAAATTCTGTCATTTTGACGCACCCTTTCCTGATAAAATCACTTGAACGACCCGCTGGCTGGCCGTCCCATCTTCCCAGTCACAAAATTTATGATAAAAGGCTGCCTGACGCTGTTGATAGCCGGGGAAGTCCCCGGTCTGGCGCCACTGGTCGAGTTGCTGATAAAAGGCGGCCGCCGTGGTGACCAGTGGCCCGGGAATTTCGCGTTCATAATCGAAGTAAAAGCCCCGGAGCTGGTCGCGGTAATGTTCCAGGTCGTAGGCCAAGAACAGTTCTGGGCGTTTCAGATTGGCAAAATCAAACATGACCGACGAATAATCCGTAATCAACAGGTCGGAAATCAAATAGAGTTGCGCGATGTCCGTTTCGGCCAAGACGGTCACCCGGTCCTCGAATCCGTGAATGTCGATGGCGTCTTTGACCAGATAGTGCGGCCGAATGATCAGCTGCGTTCCGGCCGGTACGTGAGCAAAAAACGTTGCCAAGTCAAAGGGTAAGTCGAACCGATAGACGCCCGGGCGCACGGCCATGTCGTCACGCCAGGTTGGCGCATAGGTCACGACCGGCCCCGTCACCTGCCCTAACAAACGCTGTCGCAGCGCCTGCTGATCAGCCGCAGACGTGGTATAGAGCACGTCATTTCTGGGGTAGCCGATCGATAAGAACTGATGGTTAAAGCCAAAGGCCGATTTGAAGATTTCTTGAGAATACCGGTTCGGCGCAATCAAATAATCCCACCGACTGGCAGCCGTCTTAAACTGCTGGTGATAGTCCGCCGTACTGGTCCCCGGGATGGCCACGTGCGCGATATCAGCGCCCAATTTTTTCAGGGGCGTTCCGTGCCAGGTCTGAATCGTCGTCGTCCGCCGATTCGACCGCCACCAATTGGGGAGCCGAGAATTAAGGACCCAAAATTCTGCGCGGGCCATCAGATAGACCCAGCGTGGTGTGAAGCGTTTGACTAACCGAATCTCGGGGTACTTGGCCTTAAGATTGGCGTATTCACGCGGCTTAACGCTGAAATACGCCGTTTGGGCATAGGCCGGATTAGTCTTGATCAATTCGCGGTAAATGGCCGCCGGGTTGTCATTGACGTCCTTACCGTTGAAACTTTCAAAGATGACTTGTCGCCGCTTAATGGGTAAACAAATAAGCCCATCGTTCAACACGATGAGCCCATAGCGAGCAACGAGCTTCAATGACTGGATGAGACTGTGTGATCGCGTCATTTTAGCGTGCTCCTTTCAAATTAAATTAAATCGACGAACCGTGACCGGAACTTGTAGTGTAAGTGTGACCCAATCAACAGCACGAAAATCACGAATAACCAGAACTCTAAAGTGAGTAACGGGTGTTGCCAGAACCAGCCGGACCCGATAAAGGATTCCCGGAATCCATTAACGATGTAATAGTACGGGTTTAATTCCAATAAGTGAACGAATGGTGCCGGGAACGACGTCGTGACGAAGTTAAACAGCACACCAGACACGTAGAATAACATCCGCATCACGGATTGTAACAGGATGTGGTAGTCCCGCACTAACAAGCTAATGCAGGAGTTCAAGATTCCTAAGGCCACTAGCAGGCAAATCATGGCGAAGAAGTAATAGATCCACTGGAACCAAGACACCTTCGGGTAAACGCCGTTGAGTAAGCCGATAAAAATCGAGAAGACCATCATCGTCCAAAAGGAACTCAGATTACTGACAATTTTAATCGTTGGTAAGGCGGATACCGGGAATTTCATCTTAGCCACCATGTTGACCCGTTGGTAGATACTCTTCGAGGCATCCAACGTGGCCCGGTTCATGAAGAACCACGGCGTAATCCCAATAACCATCCATGGCAGGTAGCCCACGCCGTTTAACGGTTGGCCGTGCTTTAACCCAACACCGAAGACTAACCAGTAGATGGCGATTTGAATCAAGGGATATAAGTACTCCCAAGCTAAACCTAAGTAGTGACTCTGATAACTTGCTTGGTCCTCATAGCGCGAGATCCGGAAAATGATACCGACGCTTGAGAACTGTTCTTTAAATAAGGTCATGACCTCTTTCAAGGCACTGCACTCCTTTAATTTTAATCGGATAATTGCGCAAGGTAACGGGCAACCACGCGTTCAGTCGCGTGGCCGTCATTGGCGCGATTCCAATGTTGATTGAATTGGGTAAGCTCGGTTGCGGCATCGGTCTTGATGGCCGCAGCCAGTTGGTCGTTGGTCGCAATAACCGGACCGGGTAACCAGTCCAACAAGTCGGCTTGCACGCCGGGGTCTTGCCGGTAGGTTGGTAAATCAAAGAGGTAAAACAATAAGCTGTGCGCATTGGGCAACAGACTGTAGTCAAAGGCCACCGACGAATAATCCGTGACCAAAGTATCAGTCACCGTCAAAAGATCGGTCGTACTCAAGTCTGGCGCCAACACCCCCTGCGGCCCTAACTGTCGCTGGAGCGCGTCGGCTTTGGTCGCCAAGGCCGGGTGGAGTTTGACGACCACTCGCGCCGTAGGATCCGCACACAAGGCCGCTGCCAATCCCGCTGGCGGCGTAAAGGTCACGCCGTCACGATACGTTGGCGCATACAAGATCACGCGGTGCCCCTTTAAGGCTGGCACTTGTTGCCATACCCGCTGGCGAGTCGCTGTCACCCAACTCGCATCTTGTAAGCAGTCTGAACGTGGATAACCCAACACCTGCATGCGGGTCAACGGTACCCGATAACTGGTCGCAAAGACCTGACCCATGGCCGGGGCACCAACGACGTACTCATCAAAATGATCATAAACGGCTTGAAACCGGCGCTGATCACTCGCTGAGCGTTGAGCCGTGGTGGGGTCATCCCAGCCAAAGCGCTTAATGGCGCCTGCCGCATGCCACAACTGGACAATTTGCATGCGCCGGGGATGGTGAAGCCCCCCCAAGAAAGCATAGTAGTTATCGCAAAATAATATCCGGGCCCGCATAATCTGAGGAATCCCCGTCAATACGAAGGATAGATTATCCTGAAATGGCCGCACAGCAATTCCTGCCGCAGCGAGTTGGTCCGCCGCAGCTTGACACTTTGGCCGATAAAAAACCACTAACCGGTGACTAGCGGGTATTTTAGCCGCCAGTGCCCGGATAAAAGGTAAATTATCCGCAAAACTCAAGAGGTAAATCACGTCCTTTTGGCGGCGCCCCGCCCACAGTAGCGACATCAGCCGTACTAACCACAAATAAATCTCTTTCATGTTAATCACCAATATCACTAAATTTCGCTGTCCATAACACCGAGAATTATACCACATCTGCCGGTGGAACCTAGCAGTTTTTAGCAACCTTTAACAGTTTGGCCCCAAACTAACGCTAAGTTCTAAGAATTTGTTAAGTTCACTGGCTAACCGGTCACAAATTAGCTGGTGATTTCGTTGGTATCAGTGAGGGGCTTCCCCAGCCCATCAGCCGACAAAAAAGGCCGGACCCGCGCCCGACCTCTTGCCTGTGTCGCAACCTATTACCATTTTGGCTCGTAGAAGTGGCCCAGGACCTTGACCGTATCCGAAATGCTCACGAAAGCCTTCGGGTCGGCCTCTTCCATCGCCGTTTCCAGTGCATCCATTTCATATCGGGTAATCACCGTAAACAAGATGGTCTTCTCGTCGTGGCGATACGCCCCTTCTGCCCCGTGGACGATGGTGATACCGCGGCGCATGTGATTTTGAATACTGTCGATCACCGTTTTCGGTCGATCCGTGATGACCATGACCTGCATCCGTTGTTGACGGGTAAACGTCATGTCAATCACCTTGGCGTTAACGAACAGCCCCAACGCGGAATACAGCGCGTAAGGCCAGCCATACACAAACCCGGCACTGATAACGATCAGACTGTTGAAGGCAATGTTGATGGTCCCCATGCTCCGGCCGGTCTTGCGCCGCAACACGATGCCAATAATATCCAGTCCACCGGTCGAGATGCCATTTTTCAAGGCAAACCCCGTCCCAAAACCGTTGACCGCACCCCCGAAAATCGCACAGATAATCGGGTCACTGGTCAAATGGACGGGTTGAATCACCCGAATCATGACCGAGGCGAACAGTACACAGATAAACGTAAATACCGTAAAGGACTTACCAATTTGTTTCCAAGCCAGAAAGAACATGGGAATGTTGATCAAGAACAGCCCGAGCGCCGTCGTGATATGAAATGCGCCGAGACCGGCCGTCAAACTGTTGACCAACTGCGCTAACCCCGTGACCCCGGAAGAATAAATATGTCCCGGTGTCCAGAAAAAGTTCACCGCAATCGACACCAGTACCCCGTAGAAAAAGGCTACGGAGAACTTTGCCGTATAGGTATGCCGTTTTAACAACTGCTGCACATCATCCATGATTTAAATACCGACCTCGCTTATTCGTTTGTCATACTTCACTCTATGCTCGGCTTAGTATAGCATTTAATTGCCGTTTCGGCCACGGCAAACGCTAGGTTTTAGCGGTTTCTAATCTTTCTGTGGCAAATTGACAGTTCAGTTACAAAACCATCTTCAGGCAACACTACTTCTGCGTCCAATGTTGCTGAATAAAGGCTTCACGGCCCCCCGCTTCTTGTTGAGCCATGCGGGCTGGATTCTTTTGATAAAATTGTTGATGGCGTTCTTCGGCCGGGTAAAAGGGCTGGGCCACTTGAATTTGCGTCACGATGGGCTTAGTGAACTGTTCCCGGTCCTGCAGCGCTTGACGGGAAGCCCGCGCGATTTTGTCCTGGGCTTCGCTGTTCACAAAAATGACGGGCCGGTAGTTACTGCCCCGGTCTTGGAACTGGCCACCGGCATCCGTTGGGTCGGTCTGTTGCCAATACAACTCGACCAATTGTTGGTAACTGACCACCTGCGGATCGAACCAAATCTTCACGGCTTCCGTATGCCCGGTCGTTTGGCTCTTGACCTGTTCATAGGTGGGATTGGCCACCGTACCGCCCGTATATCCGGAGAGCACCTTCTTGATACCGGGAAATGTCTCAAATGGCTGGACCATGCACCAAAAGCAGCCGCCAGCAAATGTTGCCGTTTCTGTTTCACTCATCATAATCACTCCAATTTCTAATATTTCTATTACACGACTTTTTGCCGGCGCGGTCAACTAGTTTGCTAGAAGATCCGGAAATTTAGTTGTTTACAACCATGTGGCTCGCTTTGAGCCGGTGGCCCGCGTCTCTGGCCTCATAGCCGAAACGTGTGCCAACCGGCAACTGATGGCGTGAAAATTAGTCGTTTACAGCTTCGTAGTTTGAACTGGTGGAACCCTGGCTGACGCAGGCTCCTGGTTTCACTAAGTTTCGTGGACAGAACCCTGTCGTTCTGGGAATTACCGCGTCACTGCTACGTTCAGCCTTCAATAATTGATTCAAAGGTATCCAAAAAAGGACGACTGTCGCCCCACTTAGAGGGTAACAGTCGTCCTTCATTTAAAGTCGAATTCACTCAACGCCTCTGATCAAACCCATCACGCCGGTGCTAATAGCACGGGCAATTGGTTTCACCAATAACGCTAGTCTTCAGGCTCGTCTTGCTTGGCAATCAACAAGTCCAGGTCTAACAATTGCTTGTCGGCCACGGTACTTGGCGCTTCGGTCATTGGTTCCGTTGCCTTCGAGTTCTTCGGGAAGGCGATGACGTCACGGATGTTGTCGCGCTTAGCTAACAAGCGGGCAAACCGATCCAACCCAATGGCCAGACCACCATGAGGCGGGAACCCGTAATCCAAGGCTTTCAGCAGGAAGCCAAATTGCTTTTCGGCCCGTTCAGGCGTGAAGCCTAAGGCCTTTAGCATCTTCATTTGTAATTCGCGGGTGTGAATCCGGATGGACCCCCCACCTAATTCGAGACCGTTCAAGATGATGTCGTAACTTTGAGCGTAGGCCTTGTGTGGGTCTTCGCCGTCGTTCAAGTAATGGGCATCCCCTTCGGCTGGCATCGTGAATGGGTGGTGCGCTGGAACCCAACGCTTCAAGTCAACATCGTAATCGAACAATGGCCAGTTGACGATCCATAAGAACGCCCACTTGTTTTCGTCGATCATGTCTTGTTCCTTGGCAATGGCAACCCGCAGGTAACCCAACGTTTGGGCAACAACGCGCTTAGAATCAGCAGCAAACAACAACAGGTCGCCGCTCTTGGCGCCGGTTGCGGCCGTGATTTGATCGAACCAGTCGCCTTCCTTGAAGAACTTGGCGATTGGGCCGCTAAAGCCATCATCCGTGACCTTCATCCAAGCCAAGCCCTTGGCACCGAAGCGTTCGATGTATTGGCCGTACTTGTCGATGTCCTTCCGGCTGTACAAGTCAGCCCCGCCAGGAACGGCGATGGCCTTGACTTGACCGCCGTTCGCAACGGCGCCAGAGAAGACCTTGAAGTCGGTGTTGGCCATGATGGCTGACAAGTCCTTCAATTCCATGCCGAAGCGGACATCTGGTTGGTCGGTCCCAAAGCGGGCCATGGAGTCGTCCCAGTCCATCCGTTCGAATGGCAACTTAACGTCAACATTCAACGTATCCTTCATGACCTTGGCAATCAGGCCTTCCGTCAGGTCTTGGATCTCTTCGGCCGTCAAGAAGGACGTTTCCAAGTCAATCTGGGTAAATTCAGGTTGACGGTCACCCCGTAAGTCTTCGTCTCGGAAACAACGAGCGATTTGGTAGTACCGGTCAAAGCCAGAACCCATCAATAATTGCTTAAACAATTGCGGAGATTGTGGCAAGGCGTAGAAATGGCCGGGGTAGATCCGTGAAGGAACCAGGTAATCCCGGGCCCCTTCAGGCGTGGACTTGGTCAAATCAGGCGTTTCGATGTCGATAAAACCGTTCTTGTCGAAGTAGCTGTGCACGGATTGGACGATCCGGTTACGCAGCATCAGAGCCTTTTGCATTTCTGGCCGCCGTAAGTCTAAGTAGCGGTATTGTAAACGCAGGTCGTCAGAAGCGTTGACGTTGTCCTTGATTTCAAATGGCAATTCCTTGGCCTTGTTCAACAGGTTGATGCCACTCACGCGAACTTCGACCTTCCCGGTGCGCATGTCCGGGTTAACTTCCTTAGGTGCCCGCGCAACAACTTGTCCTTGCACTTCAATGACGTATTCGCTCCGCAGTTGGTCAGCGACGGCCAACGCATCCTTGCCGTATTCTTCGCTGAAGACCAGTTGAACAATACCTTCGCGGTCCCGTAAGTCGATGAAAATCAGACTACCGAGGTCCCGACGTTTTTGTACCCAACCCTTTAAGACAACGGTTTGGTCGAGGTATTGATCGTCAACTAAACCAGCATACGTGGTTCGTTTTAAATTCTTTTCCATGTCTTTCTCCTCTTATTTTGCCGTGAACTGAGTTGCCACGACGTTTTGAAAATCTTGATAAATGTCCGCTAATGGCACGCTGACTTCTTCACCCGTCGCCATGGACTTCAAGTTGGCCGTTTGGTTCGCCAACTCTTGGTCACCAATGGTCAAGGTATACGCCGCGTTCAGGCGGTTAGCCGTCTTGAATTGGGCCTTTGGCTTACGACTCAGGTAATCCCGGTCGGCCGTTAAACCGGCTTGCCGAATGGCTTGGACCAGTTTTAACGTTTCCAATGACGTGTCGTCACCGATACCCACGACGTAAACGTCTAACGGGTGGTCATTAGGAATGGCAACCTTTTCCGCTTGCATCAGTAAGACTAAGCGTTCGACCCCCAGACCAAAGCCCACACCAGGCATGTCGGGGCCGCCCAGTTCTTCAACCAAGCCATTATACCGGCCACCGGCTAAGACGGTCGTGTAGCCTTCGCCTAAGGCTGGTGAGTCGGCCATGATTTCAAAGATGGTGTGGTTGTAGTAATCCAACCCCCGCACCATGGTGGCATCAACGTCATAGGCAATGCCCAAAGCGTCTAAGCTGGCCTTGACCCGGTCAAAATGAGCCGTGGCATCCGGCGTCAAGAAGTCCAGGATAGACGGCGCATCGACCACGATTTCTTGGTCGTGCTTGTCCTTACTGTCCAAGACCCGCAGTGGGTTTTTGTGCAACCGCACCTTGGAGTCATCACTGAGTTCATCAAAGTGAGGTTCCAAAAAGTCGATCAAGGCTTGGCGGTAATTGTCGCGGGTTTCCTTATCTCCCAAGGTGTTCAAGGCCAACCGCAAGTGCGTCAAGCCCAGTTTACTCAAGAGGTTCATCCCCAAAGCAATGACTTCCACGTCCAATTCGGGCGCGTCACTACCGAAGGCTTCCACCCCAATTTGATGGAATTGCCGTTGCCGACCTGATTGGGGCCGTTCGTACCGGAACATGGGTCCCATGTAGTAAACTTTGTACGGCTTTTGGGTCTCTGGTCCGTAAAGTTTATTTTCCACAAAGGCCCGAACAACACCGGCCGTTCCTTCTGGCCGCAAGGATAAGTGCCGATCCCCCTTATCCTTAAAGTCATACATTTCCTTGGTCACGATATCTGAAGTATCCCCCGAAGTCCGTGAAAAGACTTCAAAGTTTTCAAACATCGGTGTCCGAATCTCTTCGAACCGATAATTAGCAAACAACTGGCGCGCGGTGGCTTCGACGAACTGCCAAGTTTGTGAGTCGCCTGGTAAGATATCCGCCGTTCCCTTTGGTCGTTGATAACGCATGAGCATTCTCCCTTCCGACTCCTGTAGAAAATAAAAAACGCCCCTGTCAATTGACAAGGGCGCAGGTATGCACGGTACCACCTTTTTAAAATTCTCTGCAGGATAACGTTGCAAACGAATGACGACGAGCGCCATTAGCCTCAAGAGTGTCTTCCAAGTGACCTCGTTAGTCGCTTTCAGCAACGCGACTTCTCTGTAAACGGGTTGACTCTTACTATTCTCTCTCATTGGCAATCTATTTTATTCTTCCTAAGAATACTGAAAATCGGCTGAAAAGTCAAGGCTGACTACCAGGTAATTGTTGTGAAAAGACTGATTTTCAAGATAGTCGGTGCTGGTTAGGAAACTAGCGTCTTTGACATGCGGGTCGCGGCTCAAAATGATTGGTCGAGACCGGGCTTTGGCGTGATTTGCCCACCACATCCCAGTCTCACAGCTGGCGAACAACCGGCGTTCCACCAAGACCATGCCCCAGATTTAGCCCACCTTAATTTACCCGTGGTATAATGAAAACTAATTTACTAAAGGAGTACATCTATGCATTTCAAACCACGTAATTGGCCGGGCCTGGTGACGGGGCTGGTCATCCTTTTAATCGCTGGCGGGCTACTGATAGCCTTCACCCAGCACAACGCCGTCACCGCCACTGTGAGCAACTTGAATCTGCGTAACGGCCCCGGCTTGACGTACACCGTCACCCATAAGGTCAAAAAGAATAGTCGTTTAACCATTTTAGGCGAAAAAGATAATTGGTATCACGTCCGCGACAGTCAAAACCATTTTGGCTGGGTCGCCAGTTGGTTGGTCAAGCACCCCGGCAATTTGAAACGGGCGACTAACCTATCCGAAGCGACCATCGTGTTGGACCCGGGCCACGGCGGCAGTGATTCCGGGGCATTGTCCATCGACCAAAAGCACGACGAGAAGACTTACACGCTGGCACTAGCCCAGCAGGTCGCTAAACGTCTGCGGGCGCGGGGGGCCCACGTGATCATGACCCGCGACAGCGACAAGACCGTCAGTCTAGCGGACCGCCCGGCACTGGCCAATACCAATCAGGCCAGCGCCTTCATCAGCTTCCACTTTGATTCCTCACCGACTGACAACTTAGGGTCTGGGACCACGACCTACTATTACCACCGCGACACCTCCTACGAACTGGCCGAGGACGTTAACGGCCAGATGGACGGGCTCGGCCTGGACAACCGCGGCGTCAAATACGGCAACTTCGAGGTCATCCGTGACAATAACCGCCCGGCCCTGTTGCTAGAAATGGGTTACATCAACACCAAGAAGGACTTCAGTTACATTCGCAGCACCACCTATCAAAAACAGGTGGCCACCCGCGTCGTCGCTGGTTTGAGCAAGTATTTCAACGCTGCAGCTTAAGTTTTTAAAGAAAGAAGATCTTTGCATGACACTTTCAGCAGACTGGTTGGCACAATTACCTTTACCTCAAGTTACCGCGGCTACCCCGGTATCCGGTGGTGACATCAATCTAGCCTACCGGTTGACCACGGCCGAGGGCCCGGCCTTCTTGCTGGTCCAGCCACACACCCCGGCCAGTTTTTATCGCCACGAGGTCGCTGGCCTCAAGGCACTGGGCCAAGCCGTGAACGTCCCCGACGTACTGGCGACCGGCAACATTGACGGGGATGCCTACCTGGTTTTGGAATTTCTGGAAACGGGTCACGGGAGTCAATACGAATTGGGCCAGGCCGTTGCCCGAGTGCACCGCATCACGGCGCCCCAATTTGGTTTCGACCAAGATAATCTCGTGGGCAAGCTACCCAAGCACAACGACTGGCAAGCCGACTGGACCACCTTTTACTTGAACCAGCGCTTGGATCCCCTGGTCAAGCGGGCCCAGGAACATCACCTATGGAACGTCAACCGGCAAGCCGCCTATGACCGGGTCCGGCAACACATCGTGACCGAAAATCAAGGCCGTAAAATCGTGCCATCCCTGCTTCACGGTGACTTGTGGTCCGGCAACTACCTGTTCACCGCGGACGGCACGCCGACTCTGATCGACCCCGATGTCTTGTACGGCGACCGCGAATTTGATATCGCCATGACCACCATCTTCGGTGGCTTCACGGCTGACTTCTACCGCGGGTACCAAGACGCCTATCCCTTTGATCCGGGGTATACGGACCGTTTAGCTCACTACCAGTTGTACTACCTGTTGGCCCACCTGAACTTGTTCGGGGAAACCTACGGCGGTGCGGTTGATGAGGTGCTGAGCCGCGGATAATTAAATTTGAGACAGTAAAGCCGTGTGATAGGCACCCGCTGGGATGCTGGTCACACGGTTTTTTATATGTGATAAACTCATTTTGCAAACAACCACTCCTGCAACTCGGCGAATCGAATCACACGAATCTCCGGTTGACTTTCATCCACGATGAGGTGCTCGGGGTCAAACAAGGCGCTGGCCATCCCCGCGCGGTGCCCAGCCTGGACATCCAAATTGCGGTCGCCAATCATCAATCCTGTCTGCCGGTCCACCGCATATCGTTGCATCAAGGCCTGCAAACTGGTCGGATCCGGCTTACGAGGAAAGTCATCGTCGGCCGTGACCGCCCCCGTAAAGTACTGCGCCAAATTCAGTTGCGACAACCGATCCATGGCGTGATGGTCGCGGTGCGTCAACAAAAAGTTGCGGCCCCCCGCTGCCACAACGGCCGCTAACAGCTCGGCGACTCCTGGAAAGGCTGCGGCATCTTTCAGCCGTGGGGCTGCTTGTTTTTGATAGGCCTTAGCCAACCGGTCGCGGTTCAAGCGATACTCCGCCGTGAAGCGCTGAAGGGCGCTGCCGAGACTGTGTTGCCGCATGGCCTTGTAAATTTCTTCTTCATCCAATTCAAAGTTGTTGACCCCGCAAGCTTCCAGTGCCTCGCCAAAGGCCGTGACCATCCCCGGGTAAGTATTGACCAAAGTCCCGTCAAAATCCCAAAAGAGCTGTTGATAACGCATGGCTTTTCCTCCTTAAAAAAACGACTAGTCCATAGCGGCGCTAGTCGTTTTCACTTTGTTCAGTCACATTCTTATTTTTCGTCCGTGTCGAACCAAATCGTCACGGGGCCGTCATTGATCAAGGCGACCCGCATGTCAGCGCCAAAGACACCCGTTTCCACGTGACGCCCAGTCGCCGCTAATTTTTCATTGAACTCATTGTAGATTTGTTCGGCATGGGCCGGATCCCCGGCGGCCACAAAGCTGGGCCGGTTGCCCTTCTTCGTGTTGGCATAGAGCGTGAATTGTGAGACGGATAAAATACTGCCGTCAACGTCTTCAATGCTCTTGTTCATCTTGCCCGCCTCATCTTCAAAGACGCGCAGCTTGGTGATCTTGTGAACCAAGTAGTCGACTTGTTCGCTGGTATCACTGTCTTCAGCGCCCACCAGCAACAGGTAGCCTTGGGCAATTGCGCCCTTGACGGCACCATCGACTAACACGCTTGACTGTCTAACTCGTTGTAACAAAACTCGCATGGTTATTCCCGTCCTTAATGGAACGCCCGCTTAACCACGTAGACGTCCGGAATATTTTTGATGTTATCTAAAATGCGTTGCAATTCAACTTGGCCGCGGGTGCCTAAACTGATGGAAATCGTCGCCATCTTGTTGTGGTCAACCTTACCGTTGATTGACGTCAGGTACTTGGTGTTGTTGTTAATGGTCCGTAAGACGTCGTTCAACAAGCCGTTGCGGTTGTAGCCTTGGACCTCAATATCCGCGTTGTAATTGGTCTTGTCGCCGGCCTTGTTGCCCCAACGGACATCGACCAAACGCTCGCCATTTTCCTCGGCATTTCTAACATTGGGACAATCCTTGCGGTGCACGGAGACCCCACGCCCCTTGGTGATGTAGCCCACGATGTCATCGCCCGGAACTGGTGAACAGCAGTGACTCAAGCGGATCAAGAGGTTGTCAACACCCTCGATGACCACGCCATCGGAGTCCTTGCCCTTCTTGCGATCCTTCTTTTCGTTCTCAGAATCGTTCTTGATGGTCTGGTGTTCTTCCAGTAGCTCGCGTTCCTCTTGGCGCCGGCGTTCATCCTCTTCGGCGCGCCGAACACCTTCCGTTAAGCGGTTCGCTACCCCGCGGGGCTGCAGGTCGCCAAACCCAATGGCGGCCAAAAGGTCATCCGAATGCTGATAGTGCATCTTGGCCGTGACCTTGTCCAAATTGTCCTTGGTCATCAAGCCCTTGGGGTCGTATCCCAGATCACGAATCGTGTGTTCCACGGCTTCCTGACCAGACACGATGTTTTGTTCGCGGTCGGCAGCCCGGAAGAACTGCTTGATCTTGTTGCGGGCCCGCCGCGTGGAGACCAGTTTGAGCCAATCTCGACTCGGCCCCGCTGAGCTACTGGAGGTCCGAATGTCCACGATGTCGCCGTTCTTGATTTCGTAATTCAATGGCACGATCTTGCCGTTGATGGTGGCCCCAGTGGTGTGGTGACCGACCTCGGTATGAATGGCGTAGGCCATGTCCAGCGGCCCGGCCCCCTTCGGCAATTCGAGCACGTCACCCTTTGGCGTAAAGGCATACACGTGGTCCCCAAAGAGTTCACCCTTGACACTATCCATGAAGTCGGAGGCATCATCGGTATCTTCTTGTAGTTCGATGATGTGCTTGAACAAGTTCAGTTTGTCACCAGAATTGGTCTCTTGAACCTTGTCCGTGACCCCTTCCTTGTAAGCCCAGTGCGCTGCGACCCCGTATTCAGCCACCGCGTGCATTTCCTTGGTCCGAATCTGCACTTCTAGTGGCTTACCCTCGGGTCCAATCACCGTCGTGTGCAGGGATTGGTACATGTTGGCCTTAGGCATCGCAATGTAGTCCTTGAACCGGCCAGGCATTGGCTTCCACTGTGAGTGAATGGCGCCGAGCACCGCGTAACAATCCTTAATGGTATCGACGATGACCCGGATCGCCAGCAAATCATAAATTTGACTGAACTGCTTATGCTGGTCCTTCATCTTCCGGTAAACGGAGTAAATGTGCTTGGGTCGCCCGTAGATCTCCGGGTCCAATTTCAAATCCTTGATTGATTTCTTAATATCTTGAATGGCGCCGGCAATGTACTGTTCCCGTTGGTCCCGCCGCGAATTCATCAGATGCACGATGCGGTAGTATTGTTGCGGGTTCAGGTACCGTAGCGAAATGTCTTCCAGCTCCCACTTGATGGTACTGATCCCCAAACGGTCGGCCAGTGGGGCGTAGATTTCCAGCGTTTCGTTGGCGATGCGACGTTGCTTGTCTGGCCGCAAATGTTCCAGCGTCCGCATGTTGTGCAGGCGGTCAGCCAATTTAACGATCATGACCCGAATGTCCTTGGACATCGCTAACAACAGCTTACGGTGATTCTCCGCCAACTGCTCTCGATTCGATTTGTATTTAATTTTTCCCAGCTTCGTCACGCCATCGACAATCAGCGCGACGTCATCGCCAAATAGTTCCCGGACATCGCTCAACGTGACACCAGTATCTTCGACGATATCATGGAGAAAGCCGGCGGACACCGTTTCGGGGTCCATGTTCAGGTCGGCCAGGATGCCCGCCACCTGAATGGGGTGCATGATGTAGGGTTCACCAGACTGCCGGATTTGATCCTGGTGGGCAACCGTCGCGAAATGACAGGCTTTGACCACCATCTCCACGTGCTCCGCATTCATATATTTACCGACTCTGGCAATTACTTCTTCAGCCGTCCAGACACGTTCTTTGGTCATATGGACGCCACCACCCTTAGTTTTAAATTATGATTTCGATTCGATCTTAGCTTGCGTTAACCCGTAAGCCAGATAAGACAGGCACACATAAACAATGGCAAAATAACGGGTGTACCGTGGTAAGAACCACCAGGCACCCACGCAATAAATCACGGGCCAAATCAACAGCCACCAACCCGGCTGGAGCTTGCGAGCAATCACCCGACCGACGCCAATCGCCAAGCACCCGTTGATCAAAACGAGCCACAGGCCAAACCGCCAAACCGGGCCAACACTGACTAACGTTGCTAGCGCGGGCAAGCCCACGCCCATGATGATGGCGAGGACCCAGTAGCGCCAGCCAATCTTTTCTAAAAATGCCATCCCTGTCACCCATTTCTCTTAATAATTGCAACTATTTTAGCATGTTTCCGCAGAGATTTCACCCACCTATCTGGGTTGTTGGAGCTCCAGCACCATGGACACCGCCGCTAGAAAGTATAGCGGCGCCGTTTCGGTCCGTAAGATCCGCGGGCCCAAGCCCACTAAAGTCGCTCCCGTTGCCTGGGCTTGCGTGACTTCGGCGGGACTGATGCCCCCCTCAGGGCCAAAGATTGCCAAGAGGTGTTGCCCCGGCGTCACGGCCTGTAACTGCTGGTTTAAGGCGCTTTGTTCACCTTGTTTGGCCGATTCCTCATACGCCATTACCGCAACGTCATACGGCGTCTGGAGGACTTCTGCGAGGTTCTTGGCATAGCTCACAGTTGGACGGCGCAACCGGTGGGCCTGTTCTGCCGCGCCGTGGGCGATTTTAGTCAGCCGCGTTAACTTTTTAGCGACCTTGTTGGGCTGCCATTTGGCCACTGACCAGTCGGCCCCGTAAAAAATTACCCGCGCGACGCCGAGTTCCGTGGCCTTTTGCGTGATCCACTCCGCCTTTTCTTGCTTGGGTAAACCACAGACAATCGTCACGTCGACTGGCAGTTCCACTGGCGGCGTCGGTACGGCCGTCAAGGTGACCGTGGCCGAGTCACCCAGGGTCGTCAGCCGGCCGTGAAACAGGTGAGCCGTGGCATCCACGAATTCGGCTTCGGCGCCCACTTCGGCTCGCAACACCGTGACCCAGTGATGGTAAACGGCCGCCGTCAGGCTGATCTGGTCGCCATCATGCGCCGTTGTTTCTAAGAAATACCGTTGCATACCTTATTCATCCTCCGTGGGCTTGTGCGCAATCACACCGCGCCAATCTTTCATTTGTAAAATATTATCAATGATGAAGCCTTGCTTTTCCTGCGCGGCCACGACTTCGGCTAACTTATCCGCGATGATACCGGACGTCAGGAAATAGCCCCCTGCGTGCAGGTTCTCCCAGGCTTGCGGAATCAGTGGCAAGATGATTTCGGCCAAAATGTTGGCCACGACCAGGTCGACTGGCTGGTGAATGCCCTTCAATAAATCATTGGGCTTCGCCACGATATCTTGGGCGACTGGGTTCAGGTCCAGATTGGTCTTGGCAGAACGAACCGCCACTTCATCTAGGTCAAACGCCGTGATCTGCTTAACGCCCAAGTATTTGGCCGCAATGCTCAAGACACCTGAGCCCGTGCCGACATCGTACATGGTCTCGCCACCGCGAACCACCATTTCCAGTGCCGTCAAGGACAGCCGCGTGGTCGGATGCGTCCCGGTCCCAAAGGCCATCCCTGGGTCCAAGCGAATCACGTGTTCATCAGCTTGAACTGGTTGATAGTTCTCCCAGCTTGGGCTCACGGTCAAATACCGTGTCACCCGAACTGGATGGTAGTATTTCTGCCAAGCTGTGGCCCAGCTCTCATCGTCAACGGCCTTGGTCGTGACGGTCCCGGGCGTTGGGTCCAGGCCAAATTTGGTCAAGTCGCTGACCCGTTGCTTGATGGTGGGCAAGATTTCTGGTACAAATACGGTCTCCGGATAGTAAGCACTGATCTCTGCCCCACTAGTCCGGTGAGGAATCGTGGCCAGATCCACGACCTCGCCGTATTTCCCCGGCTTTAAGTTTGCGTAGTCGGCGGCGTCTTCGATCTTGACGCCACTGGCCCCCGCCTCCTGTAAGATGTTGCTAACGGCCTCGACGGCTTCGTTGGTAGTAATGACACTGACTTCGGTCCATTGCATATGTGTTGGTCCTCCTGTAAGGGTTTCAGTTAAAGGTCATGATGCGCGGGGGCAACCGCGACTAGCTGGTACCCGTTTCGCCCCGCTAGCGTTTAGGCGTTTTGCCCCAACGTTTTCAGTTTTCACCCGCAGATTTTCGCGATAGAAACGTCTACGATTAATTATAGAGGAAATGCCGCAGAAAAGCCAAAATCACGGTCAAAAGAAAAAGAGTGTGACAACAGGCGGTTAACTGGCGAGCATTAACGGCGCTAGGCGGATAATCTTGATTCTGGATTATTTGTCTAGTGCTAAAGGTTGAAAGTAGCATTAACGCAATAGTCCCTGAAACGACGGTCTTCTATCCGCTAAAATTAGTGAAACCAGGAGCCTGCGTCAGCCAGAGAGTCCGCCTGCTCTGGGGAACACCTCCAGCCTGAGGAGCGGGCTTCCGGTTCGCTTTGAAGCCTGACAAAATCAGCCAGTCTCCAAAGTCGTCCCACGCTGTAGGCTGAGAAAAGGCCTCAGCCAACACCGTCGACACAGCTGGCTCCACCCTGGCTGCCTCCGGCGAAGAGTGGCGATTATCAGCAATACTGTGTTAGTCAGAGACTAGTTGCGAAATCAACTGCTACCTGGGGCTAAACCAACTGTTACTAGCACACACACTTATAGCCGGGAGTCCACCAAATATGGGTTCAGCCGTGGGAGTTGCCTTAGCGGCGCGCTTCATGCCGCTTAGACAACTGGCGTCTTTGAGACGTGGTCTATCGGCTCAAAGCGAGACCGAGACCGTCTTTCAGGCTCGGTCCGGTCCGCCCACCGCGTTCCAACCCATAGTTGGCGGACGGTAGGCGGCCAGCGCAAACTACGAAGCTGTAAACGACTATTTTTTTCGCCATCAGTCGTGTAGTGACAATAGTTCTAGCTGATTTTCATCTTTCAACCTTCAGTTATCAGTTTTAAGTGAAACCGACCGCCTTTTGGCGCACGTTTCGGCCATTTAAAGTTGGTGCAAAAGGGTCTGGGATGTTTTGTCCCGGACCCTAAAAGAAAAAGAGCGTCGAACAACCACTGCTGTCCGACGCTCATCACTAAAGCTAACCTGAATTTTAAACGGCCTTAGACCTTCTCGGCATCGTCCTTGTGGTCCGCACGACGTTGCTCGCGTTGGGCCAGGTGCGTTTCCAAGTAATCTAACATATCCGCTTCATTTTGAAACACACGGGGATGCTTTTGCTTATGCAGTCGCAAATCAATCTCGTTGATCCGCTGACGGCCGGTCCACGTGTGACCATAACGAATGATTACCCGATTATTGAGCGAATTTTCTTGACCGAATTTAAAGACGTAGACGCTCTCTGGCGCCATCAATGGCCGAATATACGACTTTTCATAACGATAATTGTGTTGTCGTAAAAACTCTTTCGTTCGACTCAGCATGGTAATCACCTCCTATATCATGACAATCTACTAGGCTGACGCAACGACGCTAGGCCGTTTCGGTTGCCGTACCCATTAAAATGTATCAATAATTGATAATAGTTGATTTTCCAGGAGAATGCAAGCAAAACGTTTGATTTACCGCGGCTTTTTCACAATTCGTGAAAGTACCCGTTCCTAGAAAATAACGATTATGAAACCACTTACATATTGTACCGTACTTTCCGCATTTATGAAACCATCTCGTCAGGAGAATTTTCTGCTGGTAAAATTATTTAGCCCTAACAAGACGTTCCCTTCGGCGTCATTCCCCGGTCAAAGGCGGCCAGTACCGTTGCTCCGTCCGCAATTTGAACCGCGTTATCGAGCACGTGAGCGTCGTCTTTGAGGGAGATCTGTCCTTGGCCGTAATCCATGGCGACCCCCGTTTCCAAGAAGACCAAGTCATACGGCGAAGTCCACAAGTGTAGCCCCGCCGCATTGGTCAACGGCACCGCGTAATCCGGGTCCGGCTGGTCTAAGACGATCAGCGTGAAGTTGGTGCCAATCGTACAAGCGCCCCCTTGCAGGGAATACTTGCCCCCACCATCATCCGTGATCAACACGAGTTGCTTATCCGCCAGCTGTCGTTGTTTCAAATGCGCTACCAAGGCGGAACTTAATTTAATCGCTGCCATCTCGTACCCCTTTTCTCAAATCCACAGCCACTTACCTGGAGTCAGCACCTTTAGCGTTTACCCCATTAACTTACCTCTAGTTTAGTACAAATGCGTTTGGCTTTCATCTAAAACGCTACCCCGCGTTTTGGTTGCAATTTATAACAAAATCGTTAAGAATAGACTTAAATCTCATTCGAGGAGGCACTTCATTCGTGTTAAAAGAATTTAAAGAGTTTATCGCCCGCGGCAACGTCATGGACCTGGCCGTTGGGGTCATCGTCGGGGCTGCTTTCACGGCCATCGTCAATTCATTGGTCACCAACCTGATCAACCCACTGCTCGGTATCTTCGTGGGCAGCATTGATTTCTCTAATCTGGTCTTGACGGTCGGCAGTGCGCATTTCCGCTACGGCGCATTCATCAATTCCGTGATTAATTTCTTGATTATCGCCTTCGTAGTCTTCTTGTTGATCAAGTTGCTCAACAAGGTACTGGCTAAGCCAGCCGAAGAACCCAGCGAACCAACGCCATCGACAGAAGAAAAGTATTTGCAAGAAATTGTCGAGCTGTTAAAGAAACAAGAAAAGTAAGTGACTGAAAGTTGAAAGATAGCTGTCAGCTAGAAACATTGTCACCACGCGACTCATGGCGTAAAAATTAGTCGTTGACAGTATCCTAGTGAGGAATGGCCGCCTACCGTCCGCCAACTAGAGTGTGTGCTAGTAACAGTTGGTTTAGCCACAAGTAGCGACTGATTTGACAACCCGTCATTGACTAATACAATGGTGCTGATAATCTCTGGCTGACGTAGGCCCCTGATTTCACTATTTTTAGTGGACAGCACACTGTCGTTCCAGTGACTACCGCTTCAATGCTACTTTCTTTAGGCAAGTGATTCGTGACACCAGTTTTCCTAAAAAATTTGGGAAGCTGGTGTCTTTTTTTACACTTAGTTTCAACCACTATACGCAATACTGGCCTAAATTTTCGTGAAGTAACTGAATCTTTTAAAAAAATTAAATTTAAGGGTTGCGACCCCGCGGCGTTTCTCATAAAATTGGAGGTGGACCAAAACCATTTGATAACATAATCATTGTTGCCAAAGTGGCAAACTACGGGGAAGGAAGTAATCGTATTCTATTCGCAATTCTTTGGCTCATCCTGTGGGGCGCAGCAGCCTATTGGGCTTTCAAGGGCCCCCGCCGACGTCGTTTACTGGGGAGCGTATTGGTGGGTTTCGCGTTACTAGGCAGCATCGGGGGCCTGGCTGCCAGTCATCCCGAGCCCACCGTCAAGACCAAAACGGTTCCCGTCGGCACGCAACGGCTGGCCAAGGCTCAAGCCGAATCACGCCGGCTAGCGGTACTGGTCAGTGAGCAAACAGCAGCTAGTCAAAAACTCGATGACCAAGCCAGCTCATTGGCTGCTAGCAGTCAGCGCGTAGCCAGCTCCCAAGCGGCCAGCAGTCAATCTGTAGCTAAGCAAGCGGCTAAAACAGCGGCGGCCAGTCGGCGGGCTAGTCGGTCGGCGCAGACCAGTAGTGCGACCCGTACCAGTCGCACCGCTGCCGCAACTAGCAGTCAGACCGCAACCAAAGGCGATGTGACGACCGGCCGCGCTGGCAAGATCATTGGCAACAAGAACTCCAAAATTTACCACGTTCCCGGTCAGGCCGGCTATCACATGAACAGTCGTAATGCCGTTTATTTCCAGACGGAAGCTCAGGCCCAAGCGGCCGGTTACAGAAAGGCGCTACGTTAAGATGAAAAAATTATTGATCAGTACCCTCATCCTACTCACTCTCGGCATGGTCGGCTTAAGTGGTTGCGCACGCAACAATGCCAGCGCGACCGCCAAGCAGACGAGTACCAAGGTCGTTTACGACCATCAGCCGCAGAAAAAGGCCCAACGACTGGAGCGGCAAAATTCCGCAACGGCCGCTAAGTTGGCAAGTGACCAACAGACCCTCGACCACAAGCGGGCTAAGCTCAAGCAACGGGCCAAAACGAAGGCCGCTACGCCACGGACGCAGGCCCAACCCGCATTGGCCAACCGGACTTACGCGGGCCAACAGGAAATCACGTTGAAGCACAATAACCCTGGCTTTACGACTAAGCAATTGTCTAAGGCTCATGGGGCTTGGCAGACCTATCACGCACTGGACCACTTGAACCGGGTCACCGGGGCCGCGGCATTGTTGAATCAGTCCCTGATGCCTAGTGCGCAACGCGAAGCCCTGACCGTCGATCCCACCGGTTGGCACAACAAGCGGACGCATCACGGCTGGCTTTACAACCGTAGTCATCTCATCGGTTACCAATTTACCGGGCAAAATAACAATCCGAAAAATCTGATGACCGGGACGCGGACGTTGAACAATCCCCTAATGTTACACAACGAAATGGACATTGCCACGTACCTCCACGCCAGCGCCAAGCACTACGTTCGTTATACCGTGACCCCGGTCTTCCGGGGCAATGAACTGGTCGCGCGCGGTGTTCACATGCGGGCGCAGTCATTGGAATCAAACGCGATTCATTTCAACGTTTACATTTTCAATGTCGAACCGGGTTACACGATTGACTACGCCACCGGCTATAGTCACGCTAGTTAACCTCGGTCCAATCCTGAAGACGCTAAAAGCTGAGATTCCCATCCAAGGAGGCGTTTCACCATGAAAAACCTGCGCAAAGCAGTTGCCATCATTGCCGTCACCTTTACTTTAGGCGGCGTCGTTGAACCACTGACTACCCCCATCCCTGACGCCCAAGCCAAGGCAGTTAAGGTCTGGATCGCCCCGCACCACGGTCACCGCTACCACTACACCAAGGCCTGTCGCGGCTTGAATCACGCCGGCAAGCTCAAGCACGTAACTAAAAAATGGGCGAAGCACCATCATTATTCGTTGTGCGGTTGGGAAAAATAACCGCCACAGGAGTTTGGGATAAACCACCCGAACTCCTTTTTTGTCTCTGATAACCGCCTTCTGTCCCTTGCCTTTTGCTAAAAATGAGGCGCTGGTCTAAAACAACGCTTACTATTTCAGTTGAAAATGCTATACTATTGAGAGATACGATTTTCTTAAGATAGCGCGGGAATTTTAAAAGATTTAAACGTAACTTATTTTAGTGAATCTAGAGGTCGACGGAAAATGAAAGAACAAGCACAGGAATTTACTGAAACGGATTGGCAACGGGCCCAAACGGCAGTCTTTGATGAGTATGATCTATTCACGAAGCAACTTCACGTGGAGGGGGTAGATTACACGATTCTGCAGGCTCGCCGCATCGTCATCTACCAGGACTTGGTCGAAGAATGGCGGCATAGTGCCCCGACGCTCAAGGTCGACTTGGAAGACAACGTCCAAGCGCTCACGGTGTTCGAAGACCTCGCCACGGATGGCAAGAGCCACCTGCTGGACCGGTGTGCCACTAAGATGGAGCAATGGCCGGATTATATCCCCTCACCGCTGACCATTTGGTTGGAACTGGCGGAAGATGCTGAGCGAGAATAGTTTGGCGGATAATTAATTAAGAATCTTACGGTCAGCGGCAACGCTGACTTTTTGCATAAAAGGACCAGGATGACGTTCACCGCCATCCCGGTCCTTTTTTCTAGACCTGTACCCGGACCCCCAGGTCAATCAGTTCTAAATCTTCTAATTTATTCAGTCGCAGCGCCACTTCTTGCGGTGACATCGGCAGTTCCCCAGCTGGAATCACACAATCATTCGTCCATGACCAGTTACATATCCGCTCCAATAATTCGATATCCGTATCGTCCAGGTCATCAATCACTTTGGCTAAATGGTCCAAAAAACCAATCGGTCCGTTATGAAATTGAAACGCCAATCCTTTAGTCATTGGGTACTCCCCCTTCAACAACACGAGCCAGCAGTTATAAAGATACTGGTAGCGTACCACCGAAGAGCCCTGCCCTGCACGCGCTGGGGCTTGGCTGGATAGGTTGATTTCTGAACGAACGGGGAAATAATTGCGAAGCGTTCACTAATAGAAAAATCTTAATTTAAAACCAGGCAATCGTATACTGCTTAGGAAATTCGTCAGCTTTCCCCATTTTGAATAACGCAAACCTAAGCTGAGAGTGATACATTTTAGCGTATTCATCAATTAGTCGAGAATTGAATTTTATCGCAGCCCTACTTCGACTGTACATCACAATCTCTGTTTGCTCCTCATCTTCAACCTGAGACTTAAATTCCACGATATCACCATCATCTGAAAGCTGCCAAAGCCTAATCACTGGTCATCCCTCTTTTCATTTTTCTCAAAGCATCCTTTTACTCATAAATAGTTCATCGATCACTATGTGAAATTACACTTCTAGTTTTGCTCGCACCGTTTCCGTCAGCAACTGCGAAACGCTTATTTTCCGCTTCTTAACCACCACATCCAGGTATTCAGGAATCGTCACGTTCTTGCGCACCGCCCATGAACACTTGATTTGAAATTCAGCTAAGTCGACAGAATTGTGGACCTAGGATTCGCCGTCCTTTAAGGCAACATTTTTTTTTGGGGGGCTGATGGCTTAGGATATTCCGTTTAGTCTTCCAGCAAGTTACCAATCAAATCCTCAGTCATAGTTACGGTATCTAAGGCGTCATTACCTTGGGTGAAGCCATCCGGAAGATTGGGAAGCCGACCAAAAATATAATCCCCGTCTCGGCTAAAAATATCCGGATAAATTGCCTTTTTTTATATCGTCAATCTCCTTAAACGTAGACGAGCCACATGAAAAGTTTCTACGTACCACAACCTTGAGATAATGATCTATCATTAATTAATTTACGTGGGAAAAGCACAAAAAGCGCCACCCATCAGGCATTATATAACTACCCAACACGTGGCGCAAACGCTGATACATCAACGTTTTTTATTTCGTTTCATCCTCATCAGTCTTCAAAACAGCCATGAATGCTTCCTGCGGGATATCCACTTTCCCCACAGCCTTCATGCGTTTCTTCCCAACTTTTTGCTTCTCCAGCAATTTCATCCGCCGGGTACGGTCACCACCGTAGAGCTTGGCGGTCACGTCCTTCCGGTAGGCCTTGATCGTGGTTCTGGCAATGATCTTAGCGCCGATAGCGGCTTGAACCGGGATTTCGAAGTTTTGGCGAGGAATGATGCCCTTCAGCCGGGAAGCAATCTCGCGGCCCCGTTGTGCGGCGAAGGTCCGGTGCGCAATGAAGCTCAGGGCATCGACCTTGTCGCCGTTCAGCAGGATATCAATTTTGACCAGGTCGGCTTCTTGGTAGCCACTGCGTTCATAATCCAGTGAAGCGTAACCCCGCGTGCTGGATTTTAATTTATCAAAGAAGTCAAAGATGATTTCTGACAGCGGCATGTTGTAAATGATGTTGACCCGGTAATCGTCCAGGTACTCCATCGTCAGGAATTGCCCCCGACGGTGTTGGCACAGCTCCATGACCGCGCCCACGTACTCATTAGGCGCCATGATGGTCGCCTTGACGATGGGCTCTTCGATACGCTTGATTGCTGAAGCTTCCGGCATTTCCGCCGGGTTTTCGACCTCCGTCATCCCCCCGTCCGTCAAGTACGCATGGTACGTTACTGATGGTGCCGTGGTGATCAGGTCCAAATTGAATTCGCGTTCCAGCCGTTCCTGGATGACGTCCATGTGGAGCATCCCCAAGAACCCGCACCGGAACCCGAACCCTAAGGCCTGCGAAGCTTCGGGTTCAAATTCCAAGGCGGCATCGTTCAACTTCAACTTTTCCAAGGCTTCTCGCAAATCGTTCAGCTTGGCGTTGTCGGTGGGATAGAGTCCGGCGTAGACCATGGGACTCATTTCCCGGTAACCGGGGAGCGCCTTTTCGGCTGGGTCTTCGGCATTGGTGACAGTATCCCCGACCCGGGTATCCGTGATGTCCTTGATGCTGGCCGTGATGTAACCCACGTCACCGGCAATCAGGTAGTCCCGCGAAATTGGCTTGGGTGAGTTGACCCCGACTTCGGTGACTTCGTATTCACTGCCGCTGTTCATCAGCCGAATCTTATCGCCTGGTTGAACGGTACCTTCAAAGAGCCGCACGCTCAAAACGACCCCGCGGTAATCATCGTAAACGGAATCAAAGACCAGGGCCTTCAACGGTGCGTCCAACTGACCCGTTGGTGCCGGAACCTTGTGGACAATCTGTTCCAACAGTTCTGGAATCCCGATACCCTGCTTGGCACTGGCCAAGACGGCGTCGGAGGCATCTAAGCCAATCACGTCTTCGATTTCTTTTTTGACCTTATCCGGGTCCGCTGCTGGCAAGTCAATCTTATTGACGACCGGCACGATTTCCAGGTCATCATCTAACGCCAGGTACACGTTGGCCAGCGTCTGGGCTTCGACCCCTTGGGCAGCATCGACGACCAAGATGGCCCCTTCACAGGCGGCCAGGCTCCGTGAGACCTCATAAGAGAAGTCGACGTGGCCGGGAGTATCAATCAGGTGAAATTCATAGTCGTGGCCGTCCTTGGCGTGATACGTCAATTCAACCGCGTTTAATTTAATGGTAATACCGCGTTCACGCTCAAGGTCCATGTTATCCAACACTTGATCTTGCATGTCGCGTTTGGAGATGGTATCGGTCAATTCCAAGATTCGGTCCGCAATCGTGGACTTTCCGTGGTCAATGTGCGCCACAATGGAAAAATTCCGAATATATTTTTGATGGTTTTTTAATTTCTCAAGATCCATGTTGATTTCCTACTTTCTTAAACGCCATTCTTGACAATTATACCAACCATCTTGGCGAAGCACAAACTAAAAGCAGGTCCCCGCTTACGAGAAGGCCTGCTTCGTTGGGCTATTTGGTTTCTGCTGCGTATTGTTGCAAATCAGTTGGCGCTAAGTTCTGCCACTTGGTGGAATAGAACTTATCACTGATGGTGTAGTGGGGTTGCTTTTGGGTCTTGCTCAAGAACGGATTGACCCGTTGATCAACGGCCAACCACCCGCGCCAGCCCAAGTGAATCGTGTCGGTCATGAAATATGGCACGTTCCCCTTGTTGCTGAGGTCAACGATGTTGTTGAACCCTTGCGATTGCAGTTGATAGTGAATCTTCTGATCAAATTGCTTGAGCATCGTGGCTGATAAGCCCGTGTACTTCTGCCATTTGCCATTGATTGGCGGAATGATGAACAGTACATTGGTGTGCAGCCGGGCGAATTGATCCAAACATAACTGGAAGTCAGCGAACTCAGGCGACTTCGTGTAGGACAAGTCCTTTTGGAAGTTCTTGAGCTTACCCGTCTTCAGTTCCTTTTGTAACCCTTGATGGTAAAATTTATCGCTAATGTGGAATCGGTTATCACTCGTAGCGGCCTTTCCTAACCGACCGCCCAGTGCATCCAGTGCCGAGTAGGAATAATGAGTGGGTAACTGCTTGGCTTGCTGGTTCACTCGGTTCAGGTTTTGCGATGGTAAGTCAATGCCAGAGAAGAACTGATCTTCTTGCGTCAACATATTCTTACGCGTCTGCAGGTAGAAATGCTGGAAGTCCGTCAGTTTTTCACCCTTAGCCACCCGTTGCAGGGAAGCGTAAATGAAGTGATCGGACTTGGCTACCGGCATCTGTAAGAGTCGCTGAGCCGCATACTGATCAATCGCATCGTGGCGGAAGTGGGTCAACCACTCGGCCGTCTGCAATTGAGAGTAGTAGAACCCAAACGCATCCTTACGCGTCCCGTCCTTCACGAACCATTGGGGTGAAATCACGAAGACCGCTTTTTTATTGCGCAGTTCCCCTTGGATGTTTTGCATCACAAAGTACTGCGTCAATGATTGCGAACCCCGCGCTCCCAACAGGAACGGACGGTATGAACGCCGGTACTTTTGTGCCAGGACGGACGGATGCATGGGATCGATTCGTGACCACTCGGAAGACCCGAAGAACGGCACGTACCCGTCCTTTAACGCCTCTTCCTTCATGTGCTTGCCCCGTAAAACGTTGGGCGATAAGGAGACGGCGGCTTGCCGCTCCTGAGCCGCGCTCACGTGGCTAAAGCCGAAGGTCACGGGCATGGCTAGCACCGCAAAAACCAGAATTGCCGCGAGTATTAACGGACCAAAGATCCGTAGTAAACGCTTTGCCATTGGCTAGGCCAGGCTTTCGACTTTCGCGATGATCTTGTTGGGCGTGTCCCACTCTGACCGCTCAAATTCAGAAACGGGCACGTTGACCCCTAATTGGCTTTGCAGTTGTAATAACAGTTGGACAGACCCCATGGAGTCCATCAGGCCACTGTCGAACAGGTTGTCGTCCATTGCCCCGCTGACGTCGCTCCCCGTTAAGTCGTTTAAAATGTCCAATACAGTTTGTTTGATATCCATGATAATTTCCCCCTAAATGAAATTGAAATCCCTATTCTTAATTAGTGAAACCATAATTTATCCAGCAGACCTGAGAAAATCAGGAAGCTGAAGCAGACCATGTTCGCCGTCAAGAAGATGGCAAACACTTGCGTAAAGCCATTGTGTGGCACGCTGGCCCGGTGCTTTTTCTTGTAACGCAACCAAGTATCATTGATGACCAAGGCGCACCCGTGGAACAAGCCGTACGTGATGTAATACCACGTGACCCCGTGCCAGAACCCCATGACCAACATGTTGATGATATAAGTGACGTTAGCCGTGGTGGTTGGCTTTTTGAAGATCTTGTGTTTCATGAACCAAAAGACCAGTCGCATATAGATGAAGTCCCGGAACCAGAAGGACAACGTAATGTGCCAACGATTCCAGAAGTCCTTGATGTTCGGTGAACGCCAGGGTTGCTTGAAGTTCATTGGCGTGGCAATGCCCATAATGTAAGACGTTCCCACGGCGAACAATGAGTATCCGGCGAAGTCAAAGAACAAGTCGGCACTGTAAGCGTACATGTACCCGAGCACTGGCCAGGATAGATCCAAGAAGCCCCCGCGAGCATGCATCGCCATCAGCTGAAGTTTCGGCATCAACATCGTGCCAAAGTAGTAAGCTAAGATAAACTTATACAAGAACCCGACGAAGATGTAGCGAATCCCCTTTTGGACCATCCCCAGGTATTTCTCCCGGTCCGGCACCGAGCGGTAATCGGCTTCAAAACGCCGGTACCGGTCAATCGGTCCAGATGAGATAGTCGGGAAGAACAGCATGAACTGCAGGAAGGTCATGACTTGATAATCCTTCAGCGTGCCATCCCGCGTTTCCATCATGGTCTGGACCGCCCGGAACGTCAGGTAACTGATCCCCAGGAAGCCAATCAGCGACGCCTGGCCATTTTCGACGGCCGGTGTGACTTTCACGACCGCCAATGGCGCGATGGCCAGAATCACCATCAAGTAAAATATCGGCCCGGAATTTTGGTGCTTCCGGTAAACGGCATACCCCCAAGTCAACGCCACTTCGTACAAAATGTAGATGATCAAGGCCACCCCTTGCGTCCACTTGGGACCGCCAAAGGTTAAGACCAGAAAGAAGATTGAGATCAACGTTTCGTACAGGCGTGACCGTTTGCCGTACAGAAGACCAATCATCAGTGGCAGTAACGCCACGCCCAACAAGGCGAAATACGTTGGGTTGCCGTACGGTTCAAATGACAACATTACTGATTGACCTCGGCAATAATAGATTTGATATCAACCTTGCCGTTGGGGGTCATCGGTAGGCTTTCCTTGTAAACGAATCGCTGTGGAATCATGTATGCCATCATGTCGCCACCTTGTAAATTCTCCTTGATCGCCTTGGTCAAGTCTAATTCATTGGTAAATTCATGTGTTGCCGGGACGATCCAGGCAATCAACTGACTCACCTTGTGGTTACGATCGTAGCGCGGTACCGCGACGCCGACCTGAATGTGATCCTCTTGTGACAGGTAGTGGTTCACTTCTTCCAGCTCGATGCGGTAGCCGTGTAATTTGATTTGGAAATCCGTCCGGCCCCGGTACATGATCAAGCCGTTGTCCAGCTGTACGCCTAAGTCTCCGGAGCGGTAAACGGTCTTGCCTGCCATCTTGATGAAGGCTTTAGCCGTCTTTTCCGGATTGTTCAGGTATCCTTTGGACATCGACGGTCCACTAATCAGCAATTCGCCTTCAGTTCCCGCCGGCAGCGGATGTAACTGATCATCGACCACCGTGATGCGGGTATCGTCCTTGGTGTAGCCGATTGGCAACCGCGGGTAATCAGCCAAAATCTGTTCGGTGATTTCGACTTGGGTCACCGCCACCGTAGTTTCCGTTGGTCCGTACGTGTTGAAGATGCGGGCCTTCGGGAACCGTTGGTGCAGGTTGCTAGCCGTCGCGTGGGTCAATTCTTCGCCACAGAAGAGGAAGCGACTCAGGTTCGGGTAGTGACTCGCGTCAAAAGTCGGTTCCATCAGGCAAATATCAACGAAGGATGGCGTGGAGACCCAGACGTTCAGATTCATCGTAGGCAGCGTTTCAAACAATGCCTTGAAGTTATCCGTTACTTGCTTCGGCAAGGCGACCAGCGTGCCGCCAGCGGCCAAGGTTGGTCCCCAATCCATCACGGACAGGTCAAACGAATATGGTGCTTGTGACAACGTACGTGGTGCCTGTGGCAACTTGAAATCATCACTCAACATCCAGTTGACGTAGCTCAAGAGGTTGGTATGGGAAATCTGCACCCCTTTTGGCTTCCCGGTCGTCCCGGACGTGAAGATGATGTAATACGTTTCATCCCCGCTGACCCCGTGCGTGACCTGGTAGTCTACGTGCTGGTCAAAAATCGTATTCAACGTTGACCCGTCAATAATCGGCGTGTCACCCAAGGTCGTTGGCAAGGCGCTCACCGCAATCGCTGCGGCGGGATGCGCGATGTCATTGATCGTTGTGATTCGTTCGACTGGTGAATGCGTGTCGATTGGAACGTAAGCGTGACCGCTCTTAACGATTCCTAAGAAGGTCGCCATCATGTCAAATGTTTGGCCGCCGTACACCATGATTGGTGCGTGAGCGGGTAATGCCATGTTATCCAAATGTGCTGCCAGCGCATCTGAACGCTGTTTGAGCTCCCCGTAAGTGTTCGTGTGGCCTAGATCATCGTAAGCTAACCGTTCCGGGTCTTGGAGCGCCCAGTGATCCATGGCCGTAATCATGTCTCTAATCATACTCTGTCCCCCCAAAGATTGTTTTCTCCTAGCTACGCGCATGTTAGTTGACCCCTCAACTAGAACTCGTTGTAAATAAATGTAGAACTATTCAAACCACTGTATCCGTATAAATAAACTAATGCCATCAAAATTACAAAGTAGAATAAGGTCCAGCCAATAAATGCGACCACTGGCTGATGCCAAATCGCCAGCCACTTTGCTCTCATGAAAATCACCCCCAAAGTTTGTCGACCGATTCGCCCCCAAAGTCGACGTCCGTACATCCCCTTAACTAAGTCAGCAACTTCCCCGACGAATCGACTTAGTTAAGCGCGGAGTTCGTGGTCCCAACCACGCTCCTTATGTTTTGAGAATATCATTGCCAAAACCGGATTGCAAACAACCTCACTCAACCTTAAGCCTTTCTTTTCTTTTTTCGCGGGCAACAGTCATTTTGGGGCACAAAAAAGGTTGCTGAAAACCTTCAGCAACCTTGATATATCAACTATATACACGTTTTTATCGTGCAATTAATTTTCGTTGAATTTATCGCGCATTTTGTTAAATAAGTTTCCTTTGCCACTGCCCGTGACCGTCTCGCCACTGGCCTTAGCAAAGTCACGTAAGGCATCCCGCTGCCCTTTGTTCAGGTTCTTCGGCGTCAAGACCTTGACTGTGACGTGTTCGTCACCATTGCCATTGCCGCGTAACCGGGGGGCACCTTTGCCCTTCAAACGGAAGGTGGTCCCACTCTGCGTGCCGGCAGGAATCTTTAACTTCACGTTACCGTGAACCGTCTTGACCGTCACGTCATCACCCAGGGTCGCCTGGATAAAGGACAGGTCTTGATCAAAGTAGATTTCCGTGCCATCTCGGCGGAAGTCACGACTCGGTTCCACTTGGAAGATAATGAACAGGTCACCGTAGCCACCGCCATTGCGACCGGCTTCACCTTGACCCTGTAAGCGCATTTGTTGACCGTCATCGACCCCAGCAGGAATCGTGACTTCAACTTCATGCCGTTCTTCTTCGTGACCAGACCCGCCACAAGTTGGGCACTTTTCCTTGATTTCTTGACCCGTACCGTGACAAACCGGGCAAGGCTGTTGGCTACGCATCCGGCCCAACGGTGTGTTGGTTTCGGTCGTCACGTAACCAGACCCGCCACATTGATGACAGGTGACCGGTGAAGTCCCCGGCTTGGCCCCGTTACCACCACAGGTGTGGCATTGGGCTTCCCGGTTGTACTTGATCTTGGTCTTCTTCCCGAAAATGGCCTCCTCAAACTTCAAGTCCATTTGGTACTGCAGGTCGCGACCCGGCCGTGGGGCGTTCGGGTTCCGTTGACCGCCACCACCGCCAAAGAATTGGTTGAAGATGTCGTCGAAGCCACCGCCGCCACCAAAGCCGCCGAAACCGCCCTGTTGACCGCCGCCAAAACCACCGAAGCCGCCTTGGGCACCGTCTGCGGAACCATACTGGTCATAGTTGGCCCGTTTTTGTTCGTCACCCAAGACGTCATAAGCATCCTGCACGGCTTTAAATTTTTCCGCCGCGTCTGGTGCCTTGTTTAAGTCTGGGTGATACTTCTTTGATAATTTCCGATAGGCCTTTTTGATTTCTGCTTGACTGGCATCTTTTGCGACGCCTAGTACGCCATATAAGTCCGTTTCCGCCATCTTTTTCCTCCCAATCAAACCCGATAATTTTCGCTACTAGTAAGAATAGCATACTCGAAACAAAAAGCCAAAGCCCCAGGGACTCTGACTTCTTGTCTACACTCTCTTAAAGTGAAACGGGGCAATTACTTGTTATCGTCGTCGTGAACTTCGTGGAAGTCCCCATCAACGGTGTCGCCGTCTTTGCCATCGCTCTTAGCGTCGCCACTAGCTTGGCCAGCAGCGCCATCAGCACCGCCCTTGGCTTGTTGCGCTTGTTGGGCTTGTTGATACAACTTGACAGAGAGGTCTTGGATGATCTTGTTCAAATCATCCTTCTTGCTCTTCATGTCATCCAAGTTGTTGGCTTCTTGGGCCTTCTTCAAGGCGTCACGAGCATCTTCGGCCTTCTTGATTTCGTCGTCAGAGACCTTCCCCTTAACGTCTTTCAACGTCTTGTCGGTCTGGAAGAGTAATTGGTCGACTTCGTTCTTGGTGTCGACTTCTTCCTTACGTTTCTTGTCGGCAGCTTCGTTTTCCTTAGCTTCCTTCATCATCTTGTCGACTTCTTCATCGGATAAGCCATCGGAACTCTTGATGGTGATCTTTTGTTCCTTGTTCGTGCCCATATCCTTAGCGGAAACGTTCACGATACCGTTCTTATCGATATCAAAGGTCACTTGGATTTGAGGAACCCCACGAGGTGCGGCTGGGATGTCAGCGAGTTGGAAGTTACCCAACGTCTTGTTGTCAGCAGCCATTGGCCGTTCACCTTGTAAGACGTGGATATCAACGGCTGGTTGGTTATCCGCAGCAGTCGAGAAGACTTGGGACTTGCTGGTAGGAATCGTGGTGTTGCGGTCGATCAGCTTGGTGAAGACCCCACCCATGGTTTCGATACCTAAGGACAGTGGCGTTACATCCAATAAGACAACGTCCTTGACGTCACCAGTGATGACCCCACCTTGGACAGCGGCACCTAACGCAACGGCTTCATCAGGGTTGATGGAGTGGTTAGGTTCCTTACCCGTCCACTTTTTAACGGCTTCTTGAACGGCTGGAATCCGCGTAGACCCACCGTTTAAGATGACAACGTCAACGTCGCTGGCTTGTAAGTCAGCATCCTTCAAGGCGTTTTCAACTGGGATCCGCGTCTTTTCAACTAAGTCAGCGGTCAATTCGTTGAACTTAGCCCGCGTCAAGCTCTTTTCCAAGTGCAGTGGGCCATTGTCGCCGGCAGAGATAAATGGCAAGCTGATTTGAGCTTCGGTAACCCCAGAGAGGTCCTTCTTAGCCTTTTCAGCCGCATCCTTTAACCGTTGAACGGCCATCTTATCCTTGGATAAGTCCACACCGTTTTCATCCTTGAATCCGGCAATCAGCCAGTCCATGATCTTTTGGTCAAAGTCATCCCCACCTAAATGGGTATCCCCGTTCGTTGACAGCACGTCAAAGACACCGTCACCTAAGTCCAGGATGGACACATCAAAGGTCCCACCACCAAGGTCGTAAACCATGACTTTTTCATCTTTGTCTTGCTTGTCCAAACCATAAGCCAAAGCTGCAGCCGTTGGTTCGTTGATGATCCGTTCAACGTTCAAGCCAGCAATCTTACCGGCATCCTTAGTGGCTTGCCGTTGGGCATCGTTGAAGTAAGCTGGGACCGTGATGACCGCCTTGTCGACCGTGTCACCAATGTAGTCTTCAGCAAATGACTTCAAGTGTTGTAAAATCATTGCGGAAACTTGTTCTGGCGTGTAATCCTTGCCATCGATGGTTTCCTTAAAACCAGCTTCACCCATGTGACTCTTGATAGATGAAATGGTGTTTGGGTTGGTGATTGCTTGGCGCTTGGCCACTTCACCAACTTGGGTTTCACCGTCTTTAAAAGCAACAACGGATGGCGTCGTCCGGGCGCCTTCCTTGTTCGCAATAATCTTTGGGGTACTGCCTTCAAGAACGGCAACGGCAGAGTTAGTCGTCCCTAAGTCAATTCCGATAATCTTGTTACTTGCCATCAAAAATTCCCTCTTTTTTAGTTTTTTATTTATAAATTTATTGAGCGACGACAACCATGGCAGGCCGGAGCACCCGGTCCTTTAGTTGGTAGCCCTTTTGGAGCACGTTGACCACTGTTTCAGCCGTTTGCCCGTCAGAGACTGGTACGGACTGAACCGCTTGGTGCAACGTTGGGTCAAATTTCTTCCCCAACGCTTCGATCTCCGTCACATGATTACGCTTCAGCGCGTCTTCCATGTGATCGTAGGTCATCTGCACACCCTTTTTGATCTGCTTGCTCGTCTCGTCAGTCGCTTCGACCGCTAAGGCCCGCTCCAGGTTATCGATCACGGGGAGCACGTCCTTAGCGAGTTGCTGACCATCGTACTTGATGAGCGCGGCCTGTTCTTTTTGGTAACGGGTCTGCATGTTTTGCACTTCCGCTTCGGCGCGCAGGTACTTGTCCTCGAAGTCGTCCGCCTTCTTTTGTACGGTAGCCAAAGCTTCCGCGGTGACTGTTGGCTTGGACTTGTCAGCGGGCTGTTTGTCCGCCGGTGCGGCTTGCTCAGTCTTGTCTGGGTCTTGCTTAGTAGTGGCGGCCTTTGCCGCAGTTTCATCATCAGTGGATGGTTGTTGCTTGTCAGCCACGATAAAAAACCTCCCTTTCTTTACTCGTCGTAGAACCGATAGTAATCTAACAGTTTCTTCGCGAGCTCTTCACGAAACGCACCGACAATTCCTAACATCCGAGAATACGGCATGCGGGTCGGGCCTAAAATGGCGATCATACCCTTGCCATGCTGGTTCACGTCGTAGGTGGCGGTGATCAAACTGAAGTTTCTCAAGGCATCGTTGGTCATTTCATTACCGATCTGTACGGAAATGTTATCCCGCGGTTGCCCCAAGACGTTGGCGATATCATCGGTCTTGTCGATCAATGAATACAACGACTTCAGTGAATCCACATCGCTATCCTGCGAGAAGTTCAACAGATTCAGCCGACCACCAACGTAGAACCGCTCTTGAGCAGCCCGGGTCAGCACGTCGCCGAAAATGTCCAGAAAGCCTTCCGGACTCTGCAGGTAATTGGCAATTTTCATTGGAATATCCGCCTGCAGCTTTTGAACAACTTCTGGAAGCGTCAACCCGACCAGCTGATCATTGATCAGTCGCACGACGGCTTCTAATTGGTCGCCAGTTACGGACTCACTCACGTCAAAGGTCTGGTTTTCCACGTCACCACTGTCGGTGACCAGAATTGCCATCACTTGCCGCTTACCGAGAGGCACTAACCGGAAGCCACTGAGCCGACTATCCTTTAATTCCGGCTTCAACGTAAACGCGGTATAGCTCGTTAGGTTAGACAAAATCGTGGCTGATTGCGAAATAATTTCGTCAATCTTGTGGAAGTCGCCACCTAATGAGGATTGAATCACGTCAATATCGTTGGGCCGTAACGGATCGGGTTTTACCAAATGGTCAACGTAATACCGGTACCCTTCAACCGAAGGAATCCGCCCGGAAGAGGAGTGGGTCTTTTTAATCAAGCCCTGTTCCTCCAACGCTGCCATCTCATTACGAATTGTCGCTGAGCTTACGTGGATGGGTAACTGCTTGGCTAATGCCTTAGACCCCACCGGCACACCAGTGTTAGTGAAGTCGCGGACAACGGCTCGCAGAATCATCATTTGTCTTTCTGAAAGCATCACAATCACCCCTTTTTTAGCACTCAAACAACACAAGTGCTAAGTCACATATATAATGTAGCAAAACCGGGTTTTGAAGTCAAGAAATCTGGTAGAATTTTTAGCAATCGTTGGGTTTAAGTGCTAATTTTTTAGAATTCCCTTAGAATACAGCGGTTTCAGCCAAAAAAGAGTGTGACGACAGGCGGTTAACTGGCGAGCATTAACGGCGCTAGGTGGATAATCCTGATTCTGGATTATTTACCTAGCGGTGTTAAGCGGAACCAGTTGCCTGTCGGCGCACGTTTCGGCTATGAGGCCACGTTGAGACGTGATTTTCGGCTCAACGCCCTTTTGCTCGACCTGTCCGCCCACAGCGAACCAACCCATTGTTGGCAGCCCGGGACTACGTGGCTGGCAGCGGCTGATTTTAATGTGAGAAGTTGCGTGGCGACAGCGGTTTTAGCTAGTTTTCGTCTTTCAACCTCTTTAGCTGCCAAGCAAAAAGGACTCAGCGCCCGCCGTAACGAGTTGGCTAAGTCCTCTAAATTGTTTACGATTCACGCGCCGCCACCTGATGGAAATAGGCCCGGGTGTCTGCTTCATCTTGTTTTAACTGAGCGACCAAACCGTCCGCATCAGCGAATTTTACCTCACCACGCAACCGGTGGTGCCATTCGACCTCGACTGGTTCCCCGTATAAGTTGCCCTGGAAGTCCAGGAGGTTCATTTCAACCGTGATTGGTCGGTTATCCCCAAAGGTCACGTTGCGGCCCACAGAGACCATCCCAGGGTACCAGATGGCGCCGACCTTCAGCCGAGCCGTGTAAATGCCGATGCCCGGAATCCATTCGTCTTGTGGGGCCATGACGTTGGCCGTGGGATAACCAATGGTCCGTCCGCGCGCCTCGCCGTGGACCACCAGTCCCGTCGAGCGATAAGTGTATCCCAGAAGTTGGTTCACCAGATCTACATCACCGGCCCGCATGGCCTGACGAATCCGCGTGGAGCTGACTTTTTCATCCCCACTGGCTTCTTCGGGCACCGTCACCACATCAAAGCGACCCTGCGCATATTCAGGGAGATGTGCCATATTGGCCACATCCTTTTTGCCGTACGTGTGGTCAAACCCGGCCACAGCCGCCACCGTATGGAAAGCCACCAGGTAGTGGTCGACAAATTCCTGGGGCGTTTGAGCCGCAAACTCACCGGTGTAGTTGACCAGAAATACGCGGTCAACGCCCAGGCGGTCAAGCTGCTGGAGCTTACGTTTGATGGGACTCAAATACTTCTGGTCATCCGCCTGTAACGGCCGGTAAACCAAAGCAGGATGGTGATCGTACGTTAGGACAGCCAGCTTGACCCCTTTAGCCTGAGCCAAAGCCTTAGCCCGATTGATCACCGCTTGATGCCCGCGATGAACGCCATCGAAAAAGCCCATGGCCAAAACCACTGGCTCATCGGGAATTTGCCGTGCATCTAACGGGTGGTGTATGTGAATAACTTCCATTGGAAATTCCTCTTCTCAAAACTTAGTTCACCGCAAACATTTTTAGCGGCTTATATTGTTGCTTTTCTTCGGACCACTGATACAGACACTTGGTCGCTCCCTGATAGGTCAACGCAACTTCGGGAGCCGTGGCACCGTCTAGCTCATCAGCGGTGAGAAAGACGCCATTTTTGGCTAGTCCCCAGACACGCTCACTCAGCGCCACGTGTGGATAGGCACTCAGCGCGTAGTCGATAGGCCGTAAAATGGGCGTCAGGTCCTCATTGGCCATGGCTTCGGCGACTTGGTCTAGCGTCACCGTCTGGTCCAACGTGAAGCCCCCGCTCTGTTGGCGAGTCAACGAGGCCATCACGGCCGGCACCCCTAATAAGCGGCCCAGATCAACGGCGAGCGTCCGCACGTAAGTCCCCTTGGAACAGGCTACTTCAAAGGCCACGGTCTGCGTCCCCTGGTCGGCGTCAAAGGTACCGGCATCAGCCAAGTTAAAGTGGTCAACCGTGATGGTGCGGGTCGGCCGTTCAACCGTTTCACCGGCGCGCGCATATTCATACAACTTACGCCCACGAACCTTGACCGCGGAGTACATCGGTGGTGTCTGTTGAATCGTTCCAGTCAATTGCGCCGTCCCTGCCGTTAATTCGGCTAGTGTAAAGGGCCGGGTCAAGGCTTGGCGTTCCACGACATCACCGTCTAAGTCCTCAGTCGTCGTGGCTAGGCCCAAGGTCACCGTGCCACGATAGACCTTGCCAGAGGCCATGAGATACGGCACCACCTTGGTCGCTGAACCAATGCAGATGGGCAAAACGCCATCGACGCTAGGATCCAGGGTCCCACTGTGACCGACCTTCTTGGTATGCAGAATGTGGCGCAATTTGGCCACGCAGTCAAAGCTAGTGAGGCCACGTTCTTTGTACAAGGGGATAATCCCGTCCATTCCGGTTCCTCCGTTCTTACTGGTAAATCTGTTGGCTTTACGCCATTAAACTTGCTAGATCAGTGCTGTTGACTGCCAGGGAAGCCACCTACTATGGGGAAACGCCCCCAGCTCAGGAATGGGCTTCCTGTTCACTGGGCCGTTTGGTAAGCCCGCCAGCAACGATTGTCCACTTCGCCAACTCATCTAGCTATTGACACAGAATAGGTTATAGTTTACCACAGACTAGCGGTGTGTGACCAACGTTACGCGCGAATTTGCGGCCGCAAGCGCCTGGAACCAGCCTTTCAACTTCTCTGCACCAATTTGCCATGGCTGAAACGCAGCACCCCAGGCAGCCGATTTTGCGCAAAAAAAGGCGCTGGCCAACACTGACCAGCACCTCCGACCGCCTCGATTACTCGCGGTGGTGTAATTCATTTAACAGTTCATCGATGTGGCTACCGTAGCGAACTGAGGAATCTTGTTCAAACGTCAATTCTGGCGTCTTGTAGATGCTCAATCGTGAACCCAATTCGGAACGGATCAGGCCCGTGGCCTTGTCCAATCCCTGTTGGGTCTTCTCTGCGGATGAGGCCTTATCGGATAAGATACTGTAGTAAATCGTTGCCTGTTGTAAGTCACCGGTGACTTCTACCCCGGTAACGGTCACGCCCTCGACCCGTGGATCGCGGACCCGTTTGAGGAGAATATCCGTAACTTCCCGTTGGATTTCTTGTTCCAACCGGCCAACTCGATATTGTGCCATGACAGTTGCCTCCGATTATTTATTTAACGGGAACTTCCTTCATCACGTAGGCTTCGATGACGTCGTCTACCTTGATGTCGTTGTAGTTCTCGATAGTTAATCCTAATTCATAACCCATCTTAACTTGCTTGACGTCGTCCTTGAAACGCTTCAAGCTACCTAATTTACCTTCGTAAATGACCACGCCGTCACGAATCAAGCGGACGTCGCTGTCAGCGGTAACGTAGCCTTCGGTAACCATCCCACCGACGATTGTCCCGACCTTAGAAGCATGGAAGATATCCTTAACTTCGATTTGGCCAATGACTTGTTCTTCGTAGGTTGGTTCCAGCATCCCCTTCATCGCCGTTTCGATTTCATCGATGGCGTTGTAGATGACGTTGTGCAAACGAATGTCAACCTTGTCACTGTCGGCTTGGGCCCGCGCTTGTGGCGTTGGCCGAACATTGAAGCCAATGATGATGGCATCTGAAGCTTCCGCTAAGGTAACATCACTTTCGTTAATGGCCCCTACGGCAGAGTGAATGATGTTGACCCGGACACCGGAAACATCAATCTTCTTCAGACTCCCAGCTAAGGCTTCGACGGAACCTTGAACGTCAGCCTTGATGATGACGTCAACTTCCTTCATTTCGCCTTCCTTAAGGGAATCAAATAAGTTGTCCAACGTGACGTGACTCGTGTTGCGGCGTTCCTTGACCAAGGCTTCCTTGGCCCGTTCTTCACCGGCAGCCCGCGCCGTCTTTTCATCGTCGAAGACCACGAACCGGTCCCCGGCTTCTGGCACGTCGTTCAACCCTGTAATTTCAACAGGAGTTGATGGGACGGCATCCTTGATGCGACGGCCCCGTTCGTTGACCATCGTCCGCACCCGACCAAAGGTATTGCCGACAACGATCGGGTCACCAACGTGTAAGGTCCCTTGTTGAACCAACAGTGTGGCAACAGACCCTTTACCTTGATCCAAACGAGCTTCGATAACACTCCCGGCACCGTTTTGTTCAGGGTTAGCCTTCAATTCCAGCACTTCGGCCTGCAACAAGATCATGTCGAGTAATTCATCGATGTTCTTGCCAAACTTCGCAGAGATTTCTACGAAGATGGTGTCGCCACCCCAGTCTTCTGGAATCAATTCGTATTCCGTCAATTGTTCCATCACGTGGTTCGGGTTAGCACCCGGCTTATCGATCTTGTTGACCGCCACGATGATTGGCGTTCCCGCTGCCTTAGCATGGTGAATGGCTTCGATGGTTTGGGGCATGACACCGTCATCCGCAGCAACCACCAGCACCGTAATGTCGGTGATTTCCGCACCACGGGCCCGCATTTCGGTAAAGGCCGCGTGTCCTGGGGTATCCAAGAAAGTAATCAGCTTGTCATTGTAGTGGACTTGGTAAGCCCCAATGGCCTGCGTGATCCCCCCGGCTTCACCCTCGGTAATGTGAGAGTGCCGCAAGTGGTCCAGCAACGTGGTCTTCCCGTGGTCAACGTGACCCATGATCGTGACAACTGGTGCTCGAGATACTTGATGATCCTTGTTGGCCATTTCAGCGTCAAAGGCCTTGTCGATATCAGAAACGTCGACTTCGACTTTTTCCTTGGCTTGAATGCCGTAGTCGTCAGCCAAGATTTCAATCGTATCCTTGTCCAGGGATTGGTTTTGGTTGACCATGACGCCTAACATGAAGAGCTTCTTCACGATTTCAGCTGAAGAACGGTGTAAGATTTTCGCCAAGTCTTGAGCGTTCATCCCGTCACTGTAGACTAAGACTTCTGGTAACGCCTTGTTCTTCCGTTCTGGTGCGCCCTTGTGTTGGTTCGTGTCTTTGATCCGTTGGTTCTTCTTGTAACGATTATTGTTGTTATTACGGCGGCGGTTATTGCGGTTGTTCCGGTTATTCCGGCCCCCACGACTGTTGCCATTGTTACTACCACGCCGGCCGTTACTATTATTTGTATTATTATTCAAGCTTCCACCAAATCTGCCGGTGCCGGAATTGTGTTGCTGACTTCCAGCCTGGCTGTTATTTTTATTATTGTTACGGTGATTCTGATTACTGCCCCCATTACCATTGTTATGGTTCCGGTTACCGTTGGCAGTTTGCTGACCACGGTGGCTATCGTTACCAACATGGTTCTGCTGGTTGCCCCGATTGGCAGTGGTCTGTGACTGACTTGCCGAACGCTTATGCGTTGTGGCATGTCCCGTCTGGTTACCGGTTTGGGCCGGCCGAGCCGCTTGCACCTTTTCAGGTTGCGACTGGGTCTTCCCGTGGGACTGAAAAGCAGCCCGTAACTGACGTTCTTCGTTCTCGCCGAGCGTTGACATGTGGTTTTTCACCGGAAAGCCCTTAGTTGCGGCCTTATCGATGATCTGTTTACTGGAGACGTTAAGTTCTTTGGCGAGTTCATAAATTCGCTTTTTCCCCATATCTTCACACTCCTTCATATTCTACCGATCACGAGAACGTCAGGCGGCTACTTAAGTAATTGTTGTAACTTCCGGACGAATCCCGGATCAGTAATTGCTATGACCGTGCGCGCCGACCCGATGGCCGTGCTCAATTGGTCCTTGGTAAATGAGTCATTCAATGGAACGTCATAGCTCGTTGTTTTGTCGCGGAATTGCTTTTGACTACTCTTACCGGCATCGCTGGCCAGAAAGACCAGGCGCGCTGATTTATCCCGCACAGCGGCTAAGACAAAGGATTCGCCGGTGACCAGCTTACCTGCTCGCCGCGCCAATCCTAATAATTGTAAAGCGCGCTCAGAATTAGTCATTGTCAAATAATTCCCGCCGCGCTTGTTGATGATCAACGTACGCAATCAAATCATCGTAAAATTGGTCATCGATTTTGACACCAAAGGCGTGGTCAAAGGTCCGTTCTTTCTTTGCCTTTTGGGCAATGGCGACATCCAAACTAATGTATGCGCCGCGACCGGACTGCTTCCCCGTCGGATCAATGCTGACCTCTTGAGCTTGGTTCCGGACGACCCGGACCAATTGCTTTTTCGGTGCCATTTCCCCAGTCACAATATCTTTGCGCATGGGGACCTTCCGTTGTTTCATGGACCTAACCCTCCTTTAGCACAACGCTACTCGGCGTCGTCGCCGTTATCAGTCGTGTCAGTGGCATCGTCAGTAGCGGCTGCTTCATCAGCAGGCGCTGCCGGCGTTGTCGTGTCATCAGGCGTTGCGTCAGTAGCCGTGTCACTAGCAGCGTCATCAGCAGCTGGTGCTGGTTCAGCCGCGGTGCTATCGTCACTGGCAGCCTCGTCGTCAGTAGCCTGATCAGCTTCCATTATAGCAGATGCTTCGGATTCTGATTTGATATCAATCTTATAACCGGTCAACTTAGCGGCTAAACGAGCATTTTGCCCGCGCTTACCAATGGCTAAGGACAACTGGTAATCCGGCACGATGACTTCACAAGCCCGTTCGTTGTTGGGATCAAAGATGACGTCTAAGACTTCCGCTGGGTTCAAGGCATTGGCGATGAACTTGGCTTCGTCATCCGTCCATTCCACGATATCCATGTTTTCGCCACCGAGTTCGTTAACGATCGTTTGAACCCGTTGCCCCCGTGGGCCCACAGTGGTCCCCACTGGATCGATGTCCGGGTTGTTCGAGCGAACCGCTACCTTGGCCCGGTCGCCAGCTTCACGCGCAATTGCCATAATCTCCACAGTCCCATCGTAAACTTCTGGGACTTCTTGTTCAAACAATCGCTTCAATAAATCAGCGTGCGTCCGGCTAACGAAGACTTGTGGACCCTTAGTCGCATTTTCGACCCGGGTCACGTAAACCTTGATGCGGTCGTGAATCCGGTACGTTTCGTTAGGCATTTGATCTTGACGACCCATGACGGCTTCGACCTTACCCAAGCTGACGTAAACGAACCGTGAGTCTTGGCGTTCAACTTCCCCGGTCACGATTTCGTTTTCGTATTGGCTGTATTGGTTGTAAATGATGTTACGTTCGGCTTCGCGGACCCGTTGCAAGATGACTTGCTTAGCGGTTTGCGCCGCGATTCGGCCAAAGTTCTTGGGAGTCACTTCAAACTTGATGTCATCCCCAATTTCATAACCCTTGTTGATGGTCAGTGCTTCATCCAAGCTGACTTCCAGCCGAGAATCGTAGACCTGGTCAACGACCTTCTTCACGGCAAAGACGTGAATGTCCCCCTTACGTTGGTCGAAGTTGACCTCCACGTTTTGGGCTTGGTCATAATTACGCTTGTAGGCCGACACCAACGCCGCCTCGAGCGCATCGATGACGATTTGCTTGTCGATGCCTTTTTCCGTTTCCAGAACGTCTAAGGCACCCAATAATTCTTTACTCATGTGTTGTTTCGCTCCTTATTTAGAACTTGATGGCCAACCGGGCTTGGGCAATGGCGTCACGTGGAATCGTCAGAGTCTTGATACGACCCTTCAAGTTCACGGTCAGTTCCATGCTGTCAGCGCTCAGTGAGTCTAACGTTCCTTCGTAAACCTTGCTGTTACCGATCTTTTGGTAAAGTGACACGTGGATGTAATCGCCCACGGCTTTTTCAAAATCAGCTGGCTTCTTCAGTGGTCGTTCAGCACCCGGTGAGGATACTTCTAAGAAATACGCTTGAGGAATGGGATCAGGGTCGATGCTGTCTAACTTCTCAGACACTTCATCACTGACCATCGCACATTCTTCAATGTTGATGCCCCCGGGCTTATCGATGTAGAGCCGCAGGTACCAACTCTTGCCTTCCTTGACAAATTCAACGTCAACTAATTCAAACTGATGATGCGCCACGATTGGCTGGGCTAAGGCCGTCACGGTCTCGACGACAGTACTCAAAGAATTCCGCCTCCTACATTTATCCATTAAAAAGAGTGAGCATTGACTGCTCACTCATTTAAAAAACGAGTTTAACTACAAGTACTACAATACTACACTAAGCCCGAGATTGCAACTGTTCTGCCGCCTAGGCTTCGCAAGTTACCAGTAATAAAATAAATCCCACGATGGTAATGAACTCAAAAACTAAGAAATTCAGCCGCGTCGTGGTCATCGACCGGAGACTAATAGTCTTAATCAGGGTCAAAACGAATGCCACCACGAAGTACGCCAGGACCATGGCCAAGAACGTGGCTTCCCCGACGCTCGCCAATGTACCGAACAAAATGTAACCTAAGCCAATCAAACAATAACCTGCCAGAAAAATCCACCCATCTGGTAACCGCACGAACCGCCGTAACATGGTGAACACCCGCTTTCGCTAAAGTTTATTAATGGTTTACGTTTCCTTGGTTCAAGTATAACATAATTCTTTCATTTTGTAAGCGTTTCCATAACGCTAATCCGGTCAATTGCCGGGTGAGTCACTGCCTGCTTTTTTATCCGGTAGAAACGCTGATTTGCCGGTCTTGGCTATGGTTGATAATTAGTTAGTGATTGAACTATCTGATAACTGAGTGACTTGGCGCGACACTCGTTCACCAACTAAAGGGCTAAGAGATAGAAATCAGCTAGAGCCAGATTCAGCATGTTAGGATTAATCGGTTACAGCTTTGTAGCGAGAGCTGGCCGCCTGCCGTCCGCCCAATACAAAAAGAGGTCAGGACCGAAGTCCCCACCTCTTATGCACCAATTTTATTTGGCTGAAACGTGCGTCCACAGACACTGGTTCCGCCTGCTGCCACACGCTTTTACATCATATCATCAAATAAACTCAATTGGTTTTCATCCGGCAAGCCCTTCAGCACGCCGTTTTCCGTCATGAAGTCGATGATGGTCTTGGAAACCTTGCCGCGTTTAGCCAGGTCTTCCTTGGAAATGAATGGCCGGTCATTACGGGCCGCCACAATCTGCTTAGCCACGTTCAACCCCAAGCCAGGTGCGGCTTGGAACGGGGCAATCAACGTGTCGCCGTCAATGATCCAGTCAGCAGCATCGGAACGTTCCAGGTCAATCATCTTGAACTTGAAGCCCCGTTCTAGCATTTCGTTGGCTAACTCCAGCACCGTCAAGAGGTTCTTGTCCTTGGCGGAAGCATCCATCCCCTGGTCATTGATGGCCTTCATGGCCGCCTTGACCGCCGTCTTTCCTTGTGCCATGGCCACGACATCGAAGTCGTCAGCCCGCACGGAAAAGTAGGCAGCATAGTAAATGATGGGGAAATAGACCTTGAAGTACGCTACCCGCAGTGCCATCAACACGTAGGCTGCGGCATGGGCCCGCGGGAACATGTACTTGATCTTCAAGCAAGAATCAATGTACCAATCTGGGCAATCCGTTTGCTTCATCTTCTCTTGCCATTCGTCCGGAATCCCCCGGCCCTTCCGCACGTGTTCCATGACTTGGAAGGACGTTTCAGAATCCAGGCCGAAGTTGATCAAGTCGGTCATGATGTTATCCCGACACCCAATCACGTTGGCAATGGTGGCCGTACCGTTTTTGATCAGCTCTTCGGCGTTGCCCAACCACACGTCGGTCCCGTGAGACAGGCCAGAGATCTGTAGCAGTTGGGAGTAGTTTTGCGGATTGGTTTCTTCCAGCATTCCCCGGACGAAGCGCGTCCCAAATTCAGGCACACCCAGTGTCCCCGTCTTGGACTGAATCTGTTCCGGCGTGACACCTAGAGAATCCGTACCAGAGAACAGCGCCATGACCCCAGGATCATCCATCGGAATCGTTTGCGGATCGACCCCGGACAAATCTTGCAGGGTCCGAATCATGGTCGGGTCATCGTGTCCCAGAATATCAATCTTCAAAATATTATCATGGATCGAATGGAAATCGAAGTGGGTCGTTTGCCAAGCGGCGTTCTGGTCGTCGGCTGGGTACTGGATCGGCGTGAAGTCGTAAATGTCCATGTAATCCGGCACAACAATGATCCCCGCGGGGTGTTGACCAGTGTTTCGTTTGACCCCGGTCACGCCCTTGGCCAGCCGATCGACCTCGGCTCCCCGAAGGTTCTGCTCAGTATCGCGCTCATAGGCCTTCACGTACCCGTAACCCGTCTTATCGGCCACGGTCCCAATCGTTCCGGCCCGGTAAACATTCTTCTCACCGAACAAGACTTTGGTATAGTTGTGCGCGATCGGTTGGTAGTCCCCGGAGAAGTTCAAATCAATATCGGGAACCTTGTTTCCCTTGAACCCCAAGAACGTTTCGAACGGAATGTTGTGACCGTCGCCAATCATCAGAGTCCCACACTTGGGGCAGTTTTTCTCGGGCAAATCATAACCCGAGCTGTACTCACCCTTGGTGTAGAAATGCGAATACTGACAGTTCGGGCACCGGTAGTGCGGCGGCAAGGGGTTCACTTCGGTAATCCCAGTGAACGTCGCCACCACACTGGAGCCAACGGACCCCCGTGACCCAACCAAGTACCCGTCCTTGTTGGACTTGGCTACCAGCCGTTGGGCAATCAAATAAATCACGGAGAACCCGTTACCAATGATCGACTTCAGTTCCCGGTCAACTCGGTGTTGCACCAGTTCGGGCAACGGATCGCCGTACCACGCGTGGGCGGTGTCCATGGTCCGCTGACGAATTTCGTCTTCGGCCCCTTCCATTCGCGGCGTGTACAGCTTGTCTTTTAACGGGTGAACCTCGTCGATTTCGTCCGCAATCTTATGGGTGTTGGTGACCACGATTTCCTTGGCCGTGTCTTCACCCAGATAGGCAAAGTCGTCTAGCATCTCGTTGGTCGTCATGAAATGAGCGTCCGGCAATTCCTGCCGGTTCAACGGGTTGGCACCCCCTTGCGAGTGAATCAAGATCTTTCGGTAAATAAAGTCCTCGGGATCCAGGTAGTGCACGTCGCCGGTCGCCACCACGGGCTTGTCGAGGTCGTGGCCCAACTTGACCATGTTGCCGACGATTTCTTCCAGGTTAGCCTCATCGGCAATCAGACCGGAATCAATCAACGGTTGGTAAGCCGCCTTGGGTTGGACCTCCAGGTAGTCGTAGTACTTGGCCTTCGCCGCAGCCTCGACCTGACCTTTTTGCATCATGGCGGTGAAGACCTCGCCGGATGAGCAAGCCGAACCGACCAGAATGCCTTCACGGTAGTGGTCTAACACGCTACGCGGCACCCGCGGAACGCGGTAGAAATAGTCCACGTTGGACGCGGAGACCAGCTTGAACATGTTCTTCAAGCCCGCTTGCGTCTGTGCCAGCAAAATCGCATGGCTTGGCCGGGCGTGTTTGTAAGCATCGTTATCGGTCATGTGATCGTTCAACTGATCGTGGTACTGAATATCGTAGCGGTCCTCGGCATCCTTTAAGAACAAGTAGTTCAAGTGTCCCGTCGATTCCGCATCATAAACGGCCCGGTGATGGTGTTCCAGACTGACGTGGAAGCGTTTAGCCAACGTATTCAGCCGGTAACTCTTCAACGTTGGGTATAAGAAGCGGGCCAATGTCAAGGTATCAATGATGGGATTAGGAATCTCCGGCATCCCGTGGCGCTGGTAACCGGTGTTCATGAAGCCGACATCGAAAGTCACGTTATGGCCGACGATGATTGCGTCGCCACAGAACTTGCGGAAGAGCTTGAAGACTTCTTCTTCCGACTTGGACCCTGCGACCATATCATCGGTGATACTGGTCAAATTCGTAGTCTGCTCAGACAACGGGAAACCAGGGTCGATGAACTCTTCAAATTGGTCGATCACGTTCTTGTGTTGCATCTTAACGGCTGACAATTCAATGACCTTGTCGTAGATGGCGGACAGCCCCGTCGTTTCCACGTCAAAGACCACATAGGTCGCGCCGTCTAGGGGAACGTGGGCACTGTTGTACCCAATCGGTACCCCATCGTCGACGAGGTTGGCTTCGACACCGTACAGCATCTTCACGCCCGCTTTCGACCCCGCATTAAAGGCGGCTGGGAAGCCTTGCACGTCGGCGTGATCCGTAATCGCCAGAGCCGGCATGCCCCACTTTTTCGCGCGACTGACGTAATCGCCAATCGGGTTGGTGGCATCCATTTGGCTCATGGACGTGTGCAAATGCAATTCAATGCGCTTCTCATCGGCGGGTGCCGTGTCTTGACGGGTGGCGTGCTTGACCTGGTTGATGTCGTAGGCGTTGAGGGCCAAATCATGCATGTACGTGTCTTCTTGGACACTCCCCCGTACCTTAACCCAGCTTCCCTCTTCAACTCCGGCAAATTGGGCTTCGTCTTCCGCTCCCCGTGAGAATTTCTTCACGGCAAACGATGACGTGTAATCGGTAATCTTCAGCGTCAACAGCTGACGACCCGAACGTAATTTCCGAACTTCCTTGTCGAAGACGTAGCCTTCCACCACCACGGAGCGTTCCTCTTGGGTAATGTCGACCATTCGAGTAATCGGTTGGTCGCCCTTGATGGTCTTCCCAATCTGGGTAGGACCCGTGGCGGCTGGGGTATCCCCCTGAGCGGCCCGTTTCTGGTTAGCCTTTTCAATGGCTGCGGCGGCCTGTTGGGCTAGTTGCGCATCCGTTTTTTCCTGTCGCGCCTTGAACTCGTCGATTTTGGCCTGCGACTTGGACTCGTCGACCATCACCCGGATATTGAACTTGGGAAAACCGGCATCCCGGTAGGTGGCTTCCAACGGTCCTAGGGCTTGGTTGGCTAGAAAATCTTTGACCACTTCATTTTGCGCATAGAGTAAGACCCGGTTGTCGGCGTCCAGTTCCGGCACCTGCGACTGGCACAACTCCTGAACCAAATTACTGGTCAGGCCACTGTTTTCGACGACCCATTTCCAATAATCGCCCAGTGCCCGGTTGGTCAATTCGGGAGCGTCGACCTCCAGGGTGGCTTCGACTTGGGCAATGTCTTTGAACGCCATTTGTAAATGGTTATGGAAATCTACGAAAGCCGTGAACGGCATTAAACTAGGCAACTTTAAGAAAAAGTGCCAGCGCCGTGACTGCTCGTGCACCGTTAGCCGGTCAATGGTGGCCGTCTGAAAATACGGTTGTTCCGCAGCGGCGGTCAGATCTAGTTGTTGTAATAATTTTTCAAATAAAGCATGGCGATCTTCGTCCACGAGGAAACTCCTTTCGTTACTTAAAACTGATTGGTGACTAAAATAATTGCGGGAAAACTTGAAATATACTGGGAAATTAGATCCTGGTATCACAGTGATTGACGACCTGTACTTGGGCAAAACACTATTATACCAGCCAGGACCGCGATCCTATATTGACCCCAGTCTAGCTGAACACTCACCTAGATCTTGGCGTAGGCTGATTGGGTCTAACCACTCCCGTAGCCGAGAGTGAAGTGAAATCCAGGCTCAGCCGGGGAATTTAGCAGCGCTCTTGGCTGATAAACTGGTGACTTTGAGACGTGGTCTTCGGCCCAAAGCAAGGGGCGAGACCTTGGCTCGGCCCGTCCTCCCCCAGCGTTCCAGCCTGGCATTTCACGTAACGTCAGGCGGCCAGCAAAACACCAACCTGGGACCAAAAAGACCAGCCGCGACAGCTGGTCTTTACGGTGAGGTTAGTCAATATCTTTAAACAAAATCTCGACGGTACTTGCTACCTCGTCTTTGATCACTTCGACCGTCTCACCAGTCTTGCGAATCTTAATTTCAACGATGCCTTCGCCAGCCTTCTTACCGATCGTGATGCGGACTGGAATCCCCATCAGGTCTGAGTCAGCGAATTTGACACCAGGACGTTCCTTCCGGTCATCGGTCAACACCCGGTAGCCCTTGGCCGTCAATTCATCTTCCAATTCGGCAGTCAGGTTCGCTTGGTCTTCCTTCTTCAGGTTGACAGGAACCAGGTGAATGTCAAATGGCGCGATGTTACGGGGCCAAACCAGACCATTTTCATCAGCTTGTTGTTCCGCAATGGCGGACAATAACCGGCTGACACCGATCCCATATGAGCCCATGACGACTGGCTTTTGCCGGCCGCCTTCGTCTAAGACCGTGGCCCCTAAGGCATCGGAATAACGTGTGCCCAGCTTGAAGATGTGGCCGATTTCGATACCACGGGTAAACTTCAAGACACCGGAACCGTCTGGTGACAGGTCACCCGGTTGGACTTCGCGTAGGTCAGCGTAGGCATCGACCCGGAAGTCGCGCCCGGCGTTGGCGTTTTGGTAGTGATAGCCGTCTTCATCGGCACCGACGATCACGTTGACCATGTCACCAACGTATTGGTCCGCTAAGATCTTCACGTCTTCGCCCACACCCACGGGTCCTAAAGAACCGAAGCTGGCGTTCAGATACTTTTGCGCATCTTCAGGCGTCGCTGGGTCTAAGAAATCAGCGTCCAAGTAGTTCTTTAACTTGGTTTCGTTGACTTCGTGATCCCCACGAACCAGGACCATAACAGGTTGTTCATGGTTGGCCACGTACAACATGCTCTTGACCAATTCTGAGGACTTCACATCAAAGAATTCAGCGACTTCATCAATGGTCTTGGCCCCTGGCGTTGCGACCTTTTTCAGGTCTTCTGGTTGAGCGTGAGACTTCTTACTGATAAAGAGACTCTTGGCCATTTCCAAGTTAGCCGCATAATCAGAAGAGTCGGAGTAAACGATGGTGTCTTCACCAACTGGCGCAATGGCAGAGAATTCCTTGGAATCCTTACCACCCATGGCCCCACCGTCACCAACGATGGCCCGGTAGTTCAAGCCGACCCGGTCAAAGATGTTTTCGTAAGCCTGTTCCATTTGGTCGTAGATCCGGTTAAGGTCTTCATCGTTAATGGAGAAGGAGTAACCATCCTTCATGATAAATTCGCGGCCCCGCAATAACCCATAGCGCGGACGGTCTTCGTCACGATACTTGGGCTGGATTTGGTACATGACCAGCGGCAAGCGTTTGTAGGACTTAACCGCATCACGAATCAACATGGTGAAGGTTTCTTCGTGCGTCGGTCCCAAGATAAAGTCGGTGTCATGCCGGTTCTTGAGCTTAAATAAGTTAGGCCCATAGGTGTCATACCGGCCGGATTCTTGCCAGAGACTTGCCGGCAAAATAGCTGGCATCAACGTCTCCACGGCATCGATCTTGGCCATTTCCTCGCGGATGATGGTTTCGATGTTGGTCAAGACCCGGTAAGCCAGTGGCAAGTAAGCATAAACCCCCGCCGTGACCTGACGGATGTAGCCTGCCCGCAACATCATTTGATGGCTGAGGGCTTCCGCACCGTTTGGCACTTCCTTTAAAGTTGGAATGAGTAGTTTCGATTGTTTCATAGTTCAATATTCCCTTCTCGTAACGACCGAATTTGTTAATGAATGAAGTAGCGTTCGATATCGTTCCACGTGACTAACAACATCAGCAGAACCAAGAACCCTACACCCACCAACGTAATCGCCGCTTCCACATTTTCGGAAAGTGGTTTGCGCCGGATGGCTTCAATGAAGTTTAATAATATTTTACCACCATCCAAGGCTGGAATTGGTAGTAAATTGACAATTGCCAAGTTAATCGACAGAAAGGCCAGGAAATTCAAGACCCCGACGGCCCCATACTGAGTCGCCTGCGACGTCGTAGCAAAGATGGCCACGGGCCCACCTAAGTCATTTAGACTAAAGTGCCCGGAAACCATGTGCCACAGGGCGCCAAAGAGTGCCTTGGTCATGGTCCAAGTTTGCGTAAACCCGGAGGCTAAAATGGCCCCCACGTGTTTGTCTTGGGCCTGGGTAATCCCAATCATCCCGACCGTCTTGCCATTCGACTTTTGACCCGCCGGCGTTAAAGTGATGTCTTTAGTCGTCGATCCCCGTTTGATGGTGACCGTCGTCTTCTTGTTCGCTAGCGGCTGGATGGCGGTACTTAAATCCGTCCAGCTGGTGGTCTTCTTGCCGTTGACCGCCGTAATCTTGTCGTTGTTTTGAATGCCAGCCTTCTTGGCGACGGCAATCGGTGAACTGGCCACTTGAATCTGGTTGGTGCCCATCGCGACGCCACCTTGAACAAATGACATCAACATGAAGGTCACGATGGCCAATAAAATGTTGTTCATCGGTCCGGCAAAGTTGGTCATCAACCGCCGACCCAGCGTGGCTGACTGGAACTGCACGTCTTTGGGCGCAATCTGTAGCTCAGTTCCGTCCGCTTCAATGATGGTGGCGTTGTGGGCCACAGCATAGCGTTTGACCTCAGACTCGTCACCGTTTTCGTACCCTTCGATCCAGAGTTCATCCTCCAGATCCGTGCCGGTGACTTCCAATGGAATCCCATTGAACAAAGTAGATTTCTTACTGGTATTGATACGTTGGACCTGGTCATCGGCGCCGACGTAAAGACTGACCGGCGTTCCCGGTTTAATCTCTTCTTCGTCGTCTTCAGCTCCGGCCATGCGGACGTACCCACCCACCGGCAACAGCCGTAGTGTGTAGGTCGTCCCGTCTTTGCCCCGGTGATAGACCAGCTTAGGGCCCATCCCGATGGAGAATTCCCGCACCAAGATGCCGCCGCGTTTGGCAAAGTAAAAATGCCCAAACTCGTGCACGATGACCAGAATCCCAAAGACGATGATAAAGGTAATAATCGTTGTAATCACAGGTGTCGTCCCTTCTTCAGTTAAGAGTAGCGTGTCGTTTTTTACATCTGCCCCCTAGCATACCCTAAGGACCCTAAGCGGCGCAAGCGAACAGCCACACTTAGATCAATCCGAATAGATGGATGACTGGAAGAACTAACAGTAAACTATCAAACCGGTCTAAAATGCCCCCGTGACCGGGTAAGATCTTCCCGGAATCCTTGACACCATAGTAGCGTTTCAACGCGGATTCGACCAGGTCACCAAATTGGCCCACGATGGAGAAAATCAGCGTTAAGACAATCATGATGCCCAGGTTGAACTGACCGATCGGGAAGAAATACCAAAATACTGTTCCCACGATGGTGGCCACCAGGCTCCCACCGATCGACCCTTCCCAAGTCTTGTTGGGACTGATGTGCGGTGCCAGCTTGTGCTTACCTAATTTACGGCCAATCATGTAGGCCCCGGAATCGGTCGTCCACACGATAAACAGCGCGTACAAGAGTGCCACTAGGCTCACACCTCGGGCAGCGATGAAGAAGTGAAACCCAATCCCGATGTATAGCATGCTCAGGGTGATTACCCCAGCATCGTCAAAGGAAAACCGGTTCTTGGAAACGACCGTCCGTAATAATAATAACAAGACGAAGAGATAGACGACGTACCAAGGGTTCAAATAACTGGGGACCCAGTGCCACCAGCTATTGGGCGCAATCACCGCAATGATGCCGATACCCGAGATCCAAGCTTCCGGGCTGACCAATAACTTTTTGCGCATGATCAGGACTTCTGATAAGGCGACTAGCCCCAAGGCAATGGCCGCAATGTCGACCCAGATACCCCCCGCGATGATGATGGGAATAAAGATAATCAAGGCGATAACCGCCGTAATGACCCGTTGTTTCATAATTAAAAACTCCTCAGTTTAATTTTTCTCCGGTTCAGGTGTCAGCCCACCAAAGCGCCGGTGACGCTGTTGATACTCATAAATAGCCTCTTCCAGGGCTGTTTGGTCAAAGTCCGGCCAATGTTGTTGCATGAAGACAAACTCGCTATAGGCGACCTGCCAGAGCATGAAATTCGAGAGTCGTTCTTCACCGCTGGTCCGAATCAACAGATCAGGATCCCGCAATTCCCCCAAATCATGGGTCATCAACTGGCGGTCAATAGCGGCATCATCAATGGCTTCCGGAGCCAATTGGCCGGCCTGAACTTGTTTGGCCAGTTCTTGAACGGCCGTCACGATTTCAGCACGGCCCCCGTAATTGAGGGCAAAGTTCAACACCATCCCCGTGCAATGCGCGGTATCCGCAATGGCGTTGTTCACGGCTTGCTGGGTTGCTTGGGGCAATTGATCCGTGTAGCCCATAACCTTGACGCGGATATTGTTCTTGATCAGGTCCGGTACAAATGTCCCGAAGAAATCGACCGGTAGCTTCATCAGGTAGTTGACTTCGGTTGTTGGCCGTTTCCAGTTTTCCGTAGAAAATGCATAGAGGGTTAATACCTTAACGCCCAAATGGCTAGCAGCCTTCGCCACCGTTTTAACCGTATTCATCCCCTGCTTATGCCCGGCGATTCGCGGCAAATGCCGTTGTTGGGCCCACCGACCGTTACCATCCATGATGATGGCCACGTGAGCTGGAATCTTGGTCTCGTCTAACTGTCGCTCCTCGACTTCACCTGTCGCTTGATTTTTATTTGAAAATGAAAACACGGCGCACCTCCATTGTGGTCTTTACAACCTCTCATCATAACAAAAAAGAGACCGGGAAACTATCCCGGCCCCCAAATTGAGCGAAAACTTAAATTTTGACCGGTTACTCAATTAACCGCCATTCGCCACGCTTAGCATCTGCTAACGTGCCAAAGTAGCTCAACAGGTTGTTGGCGTCATCGGCGCTAACTTGGCCCAATAGGTTCAAGCCTTCCCCGGTTGGTAATGGATCTGAGAGGTCCGTAATTTCATTGCCATTTTCAATGGTTGCCTTAGAGAAAGCCACGATCCAGTCGTCACCAATTAATTGGGTGACCACGAAGAAGAGGTTGAAATCATCACTCACGAAAGCGGGTTGGGCGTAAACGCCATCTTGGATTTCTTCCAGTTCCGCACCGTTATAGTTCAAGATTGAGACGTTCTCGGCGTTGACCGGGTTGTTCAACCGGAAAACCATCTTGCCGAATTCCTTTGAACCCGGGGTGATTTCAATGTTTTCTGGTTCTTCTTGGTTATTTTGCTTGTCTTCTGCCATGTTTAAGCGCTCCTTGTCCGTGAATTAGTCGGTCATAACTTCTTTTTCTTTGTCGGCCGCAATGGCATCAACACCCTTGATGGCCTTGTCCGTTACCTTTTGAACTTGGTCTTCCAGGTTGTGTAAGTCATCATCGGTGTAATCGCCATTCTTGTGGCCCTTTTTGATGCTGTCCATGGCATCACGCCGGACGTTACGAACCGCCACTTTACCTTCTTCGGCAGTCGCCTTAACTTGCTTGGCAATTTTCTTACGGCGTTCCTCGGTCAGTTGTGGAATGACCAACCGAATGGCCGTTCCGTCGTTGGCTGGCGTAATGCCGACGTCAGATTCCATGATGCCCTTTTCGATGTCTTCCAAAGCAGACTTATCATAAGGGGTCACCATCAAGACCCGGGGTTCGGGAATGGTGATGGACGCCACTTGGTTCAGTGGCGTTGCGGCACCATAGTATTCCACCATGACCCGGTTCAAAATGCTGGCGTTGGCCCGGCCGGCCCGAATCGTTCCCAATTCGCGCTTTAAGGCGTCTTCTGCCTTCTTCATCTTTGTTTCTGCAGTTGTTACAATCTGATCAGCCATAATTATTTACCCCTAACTGTCGTCCCAATATTCTCGCCCTCAACGACCTTGCGGATATTGCCCGCTTGGTTCAAGTTAAAGACGACAAATGGAATGTCATTATCCATTGAAAGTGAGCTAGCCGTGGTATCCATCACGTGTAAGCCCTTGTTAATAATATCTAACTGCGTTAATTGGTCAAACTTCACGGCGTTAGGATCCTTGTTCGGATCAGCTGAGTAGATACCGTCAACCCCGTTTTTGGCCATCAAGATGGCATCAGCGTTGATTTCAGCTGCTCGTAAGGCTGCCGTGGTATCCGTGGAGAAGTACGGGGAACCCGTGCCCCCAGCGAAAATCACGACGCGTTCCTTTTCCAGGTGCCGAATGGCCTTGCGCCGAATGTAAGGTTCTGCAATTTGACGCATTTCAATAGAAGTCTGTACCCGCGTTGGCACCCCAATTGATTCCAGGTTGTCTTGCAGAGCCAGTGCGTTCATGATGGTCGCTAACATGCCAATGTAGTCGGCTTGGGCCCGTTCCATGCCCATCTGTTCGCCAGATACGCCACGCCACATGTTACCGCCACCAACCACAATAGCGATTTGAATGCCCAAGTTATAAACACTCTTGACCTCTTCCGCTACGGTTTTAATTACTGGCGGATTGATACCAAATCCCTTGTCGCCGGCTAAAGCCTCGCCACTGAGCTTCAGCATAATCCGTTTATACTTTACGTCCGCCATTGTGTTTCCTCCTATTGTATTCTGACAATAATTCTATCATAAACGCGGGGCGAGTGATAGTCAGGGGCAACGAAAACCCGGAATTCCTTACAAAATCGCTGATATTTTCCGTTGCGACCCGCTATTCTCCCACCATCAAGTCAGGTCAGTCTAACAAAAAAGCGTAGTCCCTCACCGGAATCTACGCTTTTGTTTCAAAAATTAGCCGTTGATTTGGTCTTGAACTTCTTTGGCCAGGTCAACCGTCTTCTTTTCGATTCCTTCACCAACTTCGTAACGAACGAAGGTGACTAACTTGCCACCCTTGCTAGCAACGAATTGGCTAACAGTTTGGTCGCCGTCTTTAACGAATGGTTGGTCAGCTAAGCTGATTTCAGCCAAGTACTTGTGCAAACGACCTTCGACCATCTTTTCAACGATCTTTTCAGGCTTGCCTTCGTTCAAGGCTTCTTGCTTCAAGACTTCGCGTTCGTGAGCTAAACGATCAGCAGGAATGTCATCGCGAGAAACGAATTCTGGGTTGATGGCAGCAACGTGCATCGCTACGTCCTTGGCAGTGGCTTCGTCAGCACCTTCCAGAACAACCAATGCGGCGATTTGGCCACCTTGGTGCAAGTATGAACCGAAGACTTGGCTATCCGTCTTCTTTTCAACAGCGAAACGACGTAACTTCACGTTTTCACTAGTTACTTGCGTTGTCTTAACGATGGCTTCGTTGATCGTGTCGCCATCAGCAGTTGGTAATGCCAAAGCAGCATCCAAGTCAGCTGGTTGCTTGTCAGCAATCGTGTCAGCAATCGTGTCCACTAAGGCGTTGAACGTGTCGTTCGTGGCAACGAAGTCGGTTTCAGAGTTCACTTCGATGATAGCAGCGGTGTTACCGTCTACCTTCACGCGAGCCAAACCGTTAGCAGCAATGTTGCCGCTCTTCTTCTTGGCCTTAGCGATACCCTTTTCACGTAAGAAGTCGATGGCTTTGTCCATGTCGCCTTCAGAAGCAACGAGGGCCTTCTTAGCATCCATCATCCCAACTTGAGTCTTGTCCCGTAACTCTTTAACTTGTGCTGCAGTGATTTTACTTGCCATGTGTAATGGCCTCCTTTTATCAATTCATTCAAGGCATCAAAAAAGACTGACTCAATCTCAGGCCATTATCGGTCCTAAACATTAAGCCAGCCTAAGGTGCTTTAAATCATATTTGGAAAGTCGCGGTTACCCACGACCTTGCATTTAATTACTTGTTGTCGCCTTCAACGGCGTTAACGATGCTTTCCATTGAGTTGTCAGCGGTCTTCTTGTCGCCCTTAGCGGCATCGGACTTTTGACCTTCAAAGGTCTTTTCGTCAACTTGATCTTCACCTTGACGGCCTTCAACGATAGCGTCAGCCATCTTAGAAGTGATCAAACGAACGGCACGGATAGCGTCATCGTTAGATGGGATAACCACGTCAATTTCGTCTGGGTCAGTGTTCGTATCAACCATGGCAACGATCGGAATGTTCAACTTTTGTGCTTCGTGAACAGCGATTTGTTCCTTGCGAGGGTCAACGATGAACATTACGTCAGGCAACTTAGGCATGTCTTCGATACCGCCTAAGAAACGTTCCAACTTGTCTTGAGACTTCTTCAGCAAGGAAACTTCCTTCTTAGGAAGAACGTCAAAAGTACCGTCAGTAGCCATCTTCTTCAAATCTTTAAGACGCTTGATCCGAGTTTGGATGGTTTCCCAGTTGGTCAAAGTCCCACCTAACCAACGGTGGTTAACGTAGAATTGACCGGCACGAGTAGCTTCTTCTTCGATAGAGTCTTGTGCTTGCTTCTTAGTCCCAACAAACAGAACAACGGCGCCCTTAGCAGCTTCGTCCTTCATGTAGTTGTAAGCAGCATCGATTAACTTCACCGTCTTTTGTAAGTCGATGATGTAGATACCGTTACGTTCCGTGAAGATGTATTGCTTCATCTTAGGGTTCCAGCGACGCGTTTGGTGACCAAAGTGGACACCGGCTTCGAGCAGTTGTTTCATTGAAATAACAGCCATGATAAAATGCCTCCAAATAGTTTTTGATTTCCTCCCCCACGCTCATTTGACTGGAGAACTCGCAAGCGAGCACCCCTCCGGTCATCACGCGAGGTGTGAATTGGCGCATACGCACCGAAAGTTATTATACAAAACACTGGCACTAAACACAAGAGAAAATTACGCCGTCCGCGATTAAATTGGCTTTTTTTTCTGAATATGGTAAACTGCTAAGGAATTAAACGAGGAGGAAACGAAATGATAAAAGCGGTCGTCTTCGATGTCGATGACACGCTCTATGACCAAAAGGCGCCTTTCGTAGCCGCCTTAGCCCCACTAGTAACCAACTCAGAAAGTTTTGATTTCACCCAAGCCTTGCAGGATTACCGTTGCCAAAGTGCTGATGCCTACGCCCAGGTGGCCAATGGCAACTGGACGCACGCGGAAATGGCCGTCAACCGGTTGAATGCCACGCTGCAACAACAGCAGCGCGGCCCGGTGACCCCCGCTATGGCCATGTCCTTTGAACAAGCCTACGCTGATGGGCTCAAGCACATTAAGCTCTTCCCCGGCCTGTCAACGGCCCTCGACCAGCTGAAAGACCAGTTCAAACTGGGCATTATTACCAATGGTAAAACGCAACACCAGCTGGCAAAAGTGATGCAATTACAAATGCACCGCTGGGTCGACCGGGATAACATCATCACGTCTGAAGAATCTGGCTTAGCCAAGCCGGATCCTCAGATTTTCACTTTGATGAATCACCGCTTAGACCTACGCGCCAGTGAAGTGGCCTACGTGGGTGACTGCTACGGCATGGACGTTCAAGGGGCCAAACAGGCCGGCTGGCACGCCTTTTGGTTTAACCATCGCAATGCGGAAATGACGAACGGCAACTGGATTCCCGACCAAACCGTTGGGGATTCGCTGGAGCTACAGGACCTTCTGTTGGCCCTCGCCGCCGTTCCCGAGATGTCATAAGATTACTAAATTTGTAAACTGGTGAGTTGACAGTAATGCTGGCTCGCCAGTTTTTCTTTGGTCAGTTGGTGACTGTGGTGGGCCCTAACCTCAGCCAACACCGTCGACACAGCTGGTTCCAGTGGACTGGTTACTTTCAGCAACATTGTGTTAGAGAACAGTCGCAGATCAGCTGTAACCTGCAGCTTGGGGCTAAGTTGATTGGTACTAGCACGCACTTTTGTAGCCGGGAGTTCGCCAAATATGGGTTCAGCCGTGGGAGTTGTCTTAGGGGCGCGGTTCATGCCGCTTAGACAACTGGCGTCTTTGAGACGTGGTCCATCGGCTCAAAGCGAGGCCGAGACCGTCCCTCAGGCTCGGTCCGGTCCGCCCACCGCGTTCCAACCCATAGTTGGCGGACGGTAGGCGGCCAGTTCTCACTAAGATGCTGTAAACGACTAATTTTACACCATGAGTGCGTGGTGACAATGCTTCTAGCTGATTTTTATCTTTAGCTACATAACAAAAAATGACCAGCCAACTGAAAATTCAGCTGACTGGTCATTTTTAGAATAGCTCGTCCAAGGACCAACTATCAAATTTACAGGTTAATGCTTAAAACTTAACTTCGTTTTCAGCCTTGCCCGTTTCGATCAATTGCTTGTTATTGTTCAAAGCAAATTGAACCATGTTCTTAACGGCAGTCTTGGTGTAGAAGGCAATGTGTGGCGTAACCAGAACATTTTCGCGCTTCATCAAGTTCTTCAACCGTTCGTCAGGAATAGCATCGAAGCTGCCAAAGTCGGTGTTGAAGATACCAACTTCGTCTTCGTAAACATCCAAGGCAGCACCGGCAACCTTGCCGCTGTCCAAGGCACGGATCAAAGCATCAGTGTCGATAAGGGCACCACGGGCAGGGTTCAAGATCCAAACGCCATCCTTCATCTTGCTGAAGGCATCATCGTTCAACATCTTGTCGTTGTCCTTCGTTGCTGGGGCGTGTAAGGAAATAACGTCAGCTTGGGCGTACAATTCGTCCATGGAGTCCACGTAGATCCCTTGCTTTTCCAGTTCTGGGTTGTGGTAAACATCGTAAGCGATGACCTTAGCACCAAAACCTTGGTAGATCTTCATAGCAGCGCGGCCAATCCGACCAGTTGCCACAACACCAACCGTCATCTTGTTCAATTCGTCAGCAATGTCTGGGGCCCAAGTCAGGTCACCGTTGGCTTGCTTGCGGTCGAACGTAGGGGTCCGACGTAACAAACGCATCAGTTGGGTCACCGTTAATTCAGCGATGGCTTCTGGTGAGTAAGCTGGGACGTTCGTAACCTTGAAGCCGTTACGCTTAACAGCGTCAGCATCAACGTTATCAACCCCAACGTTCCGTAATGACAGATTAGTTACCCCATTAGCGGCTAACTTGTCTAAGACTGCCGCCGTGTAAGGCTTTTGTTGGTAGACAACTGCGCCGTCATAGCCCTTAGCAAGATCGACCGTCTTTTCGTCCAGCAGATCTCCAACAGCCTTAACTTCAATCCCTTGGTCCTTTGACCATTGCTTCAAGTAAGGTTGTTCATCGTCACGAATGCCATAAGCAATAATTTTCACAGTTTGTTCCTCCTAAAAAAATATCTGTTTCATTTCTGAAGCACTTAATTAGTTTAACACAAATCTTGGCTTGTGCACCACTAAACACGTATTCCGTGTGCCGCCAAATATGCTAATTTGTGTTGTCGGCTCTGATGCTTGAAGGCCCATTCCGCGTGAAGCGCGTCGTGTTTAGTGTCAAATTCCTCGCTGTAGAGCACTTTGAGCGGTCGATGGACCTTGGTGTATTTCGCGCCTTTGCCGGCCAGGTGTGTGGCAAATCGTTTGGCAACATCCGTGGTGAAGCCGCCATACAACGAGTTGTCTGCGCACAAAAGCACATAGAAATAATACGCCTTATTGGCGGCCATAGAGCAACGCCTCCACTTCTGGCGTGTAGTGGCCCTGCGCATCATACACGGTCAGTGGTGCGGGAAAACGTACGCCACCGGGCTTGCCGTCCTTGATGGCTTCAACCAGGACCATATTGGCTTCACGGTTGGGTTTGGGGTAGACCAACCGAATCCGCTTAGGTGCCAACCGATTGTCAGCCATGAGCTGGAGCAACTGGAACAAGCGGTCCGGTCGATGGACAAAGTAAGCCTTGCCGTTCATTTTGAGTAGTCCACTGGTCGTTTCAACGATGGTGGCCAGGTTCGTCAAAATCTCGTGACGAGCAATCGCCAGGTAGCGATTCGGATTCTTTTGACTGTCCGGCAAATCCTCAAAGTATGGCGGGTTGCAGGTCACCACATCCGCCGAATCCTTGGGAATCCACTGATTCACCTGCGCCAAGTCACCCTCGTAGACAGTCATTTGGCCCGCTAACTGGTTCAAGGCCACACTGCGCCGCGCCATGTCAGCCAGCCGCGGTTGGATTTCCACTTCCGCAATCTGCCCACGGGTCTTGTGACTCATAAACAACCCCACCGCGCCGTTACCAGCACACAGGTCAACGGTTTGACTGCTAGCGCGCAACGGGAGTTTGGCAAAATCCGCGAGCAACACGGCGTCTAGCGAAAAGGCAAACACTTCGGGACTTTGGATGATCTGAATATCTTGACTGTATAACTGGTCGATCCGTTCATCGGGTTTCAAGGTCAATTTGACCACCCACTTTCAAAATTTTTAGAGATAACTTGCAACGGTGCCGTTTTTTTTGCATACTAGATGAAATGGTCTCATTCGAGAGGAGCGCACCACATGTTTTATAAATTTCTACGTGGCGTGGTTTGCACGATTCTATTTCTCATCAATGGTCGCGCCCGCTACGTTCACCAGGCTGACTTACCGGATGGCCCCTACGTCTTAGTGGGCCCGCACCGTACTTGGTTTGACCCGGTCTACTTCGCGATGGCGGCATACCCGCGCAAGTTCAGTTTTATGGCAAAAGAAGAATTGTTCCAAAACCCTATTTTCCGATGGTTGTTGAAACATGTCAATGGTTTCCCAGTAAATCGTGACCACCCGGGTCCGTCTGCTATCAAGACGCCCGTGCGTATCTTGCGTCAAGGCGACTTGTCTCTGATCATGTTTCCTTCCGGTTCCCGCCATTCTAGTGAGCTCAAGGGAGGCGCGGCAGTCATTGCCAAAATGGCTGGTGTTCCGTTGGTCCCCGCTGTCTATCAGGGGCCGTTAACCTTCAAGCAACTGTTCTCACGCAAGCCCGTAACGATTGCCTTTGGCGCACCGATCGTCATTGACCGGAAAATGAAGCTCAACGAAGAAGGCCAAGCCGTCATCGAAAAACAGATGCAAGCGGCCTTCGACCAACTCGACCAGGAGATCGACCCTAATTTCCACTACGTCGATGTCACGGGGGAAAAGAAAGAATAAGCAAAAAGGATTGTTCCGCCAGCAGCCGCTGACGAGAACAATCCTTTTTTGACTACCAATCTTTAACTAACACTGCCTTACTGATAGTCACCAATCCTGGCTGACGCAGGCCCTGTTTTCACTAGTCTTAGTGGCAAAAACAACATATTAATTCCACTTTCAACGTTCCAGACCATAGTTGGCGGACGGTAGGCGGCCAGCACAGACAATTCTACTCCACGTGCGCCGCGTTTTGCAGTTCGATCATGTCGTAGTAGTAGCCGCGTTGGGCCATCAGCTCGTCGTTGGTCCCGCGCTCGACGATTTTCCCTTGGTTCAAGACCAGAATCAGATCCGCGTTTTGAATCGTAGACAACCGGTGAGCAATCGCAATCGTCGTCCGGTTTTCCTGAATGCGGTCCAGCCCGTTTTGAATCATCGTTTCCGTTTCCGTATCAACGTTAGCCGTGGCTTCATCCAAGATCAGAATCTTAGGATCCGTGACCACCGTTCGGGCAAACGTAATCAGCTGGCGTTGGCCGGCCGAATACTCCGTCCCCCGTTCCAGCACTGGTGTTGCATACCCTTGTGGTAGCTGATCGATGAACTCGTCAGCCTGAACAAAGTGGGCCGCGCGTTGGACCTGTTCATCCGAAATATCCGGATTGAACATGCGGATATTGGTCTGAATGTCCCCGTAAAAGAGCTGCGGTTCCTGCAAGACCAGCCCCATTTTCGACCGTAATTCGGCCGCTGGATATTCCCGGATATCGCGACCATCAATCAAGACTTGACCTGATTGGAATTCATAGAAGCGCATCAACACGTTGATCGTTGATGTTTTCCCTGACCCCGTCTGGCCGACCAAGGCGACCGTTTGCCCCGGTTCTGCCACGAACGAAACGTCGCGTAAGACCGGGTGTTCTTGGTCATAAGCAAAGGTCACGTGGCGAAATTCAATCTTGCCGGCCGTGATTTTGGCGTCCGCTACCGGATGCTGTTGCGGTGCCAAGGTCTGGTCATCAATGATCCGTAAGACCCGTGAGCCCGCGACCATCCCGTTTTGGAAATCACTGAGGTTATCCATCATGTTACTCATCGGACTGTAGAAATTGTTCAGGTAAGTAATGAAGGCGTAAATGACCCCGGCCGCCACGACCTCGTGGACCCCGCGAATCCCAAAGATTCCCAGGACAATGACCGTGCCCAACGCGTAAAACAGGTTGATGATGGGACTCAATAGCAGTGAGTTGGTCCGAATCATATCGCGCCGCGTGCCGTAATAGGCCTCGTTGGTCTTCTCAAAGTTTTTAGCCGTCCGCTTTTCTTGCCGGAATTCTTGAATGACACTGATTCCAGTAATAGCCTCGGCCAACTTAGTGTTCAGTTCACTGAGCCGTTCACGCATGCGCCGGTAGACCTTGGAACTGAACCGTTGGTAGTACCAGATCGTTAATGCCAGGAATGGTACCAAGACCAGCGTCCACAACGCCACAGTCACGTCGGTCACGTACATGGCAATGAATGACGAAATAACCGCAAACAGTGCCAGCACCAAGGTGTTGAACAGTGCCCAGAAGTTTGAGAACGTCATGGTGTCGTTCATCAGCCGCGACAGGATCGACCCGCCCGGCGTTTGGTCAAAGTAGCGCATCCCCTTACCATGTAAATCATTAAAGAGTTTGCGGCGAACATTTTCCAGCATGTATTCAGCACCCATGGTACTGGTGTAGTTTTGCCAGAACTGGAAAGTGGCCTTCACGATCATGCCGAACAGATATAGCCCGGCAAATAGCCACATGATAACGATGGTAGCGTTACTGGTTCGTAAATACTTGTCCATGTAGGTCTGCAGCAGCCACGGCAAGAAGACATTGACCGCGCTGATCAACGCCGACAGGACCACGGAGCCGATGAAGAACCACTTATACGGCGCCGCAAACTTGAAGAGCCGCTTGATCACCGTCAGTTGTTCCTTGCTGGACATGCTGTGGGCCCAAGCGGACTTGTGCGTGTTATCTGCCATCACTGATGCCTCCCTTCACTTGTGTTTCGAGCTGTTGCTGGTTAAACATGCGTTGATACCAGCCGTGCGCCGCCATCAGCTGTTCGTGGGTCCCGCGTTCGACCACGGCCCCCTGATCCAAGACCAAGATTTCGTCGGCATTCATGACGGAACTTAACCGGTGGGCGGAAATAATCGTGGTCTTATTGGCCCGTTCGGCCTTCAAGTTTTCCAAGATCTCCGCTTCCGTCTCGGCGTCCACGGCTGACAGCGCATCATCTAAAATCAGTAATTCCGGATTGATCAACAAGGCTCGGGCAATCGCTAGCCGTTGCCGTTGCCCCCCAGATAAGGAAATGCCTTCTTCACCGACTTCGGTATCGTACCCCGCCGGTAATTTAGCAATTTGCCCCGCCAGGTCACTCTTTTCTGCCGCGGCCTCTACCTGCGCTTGAGTGGCGTCGGGCCGGGCAAAGCGAATGTTTTCAAAAATATTTGACGAGAACAAGAAGCTTTCCTGTGGCACGTACCCAATGGCTGGCAAATAGCTATCCAGCGCGTACGCCTTAATGGGATGGCCACCAAAGTCGATTTCACCCGTGTAGTTGTCAAACTCCCGCAGGATCAATTTCATAATCGTCGACTTTCCTGCGCCGACCCGCCCCACGATACCGAGCGTGTGACCGGCTGGTAGCTCAAAGTCGATCCGTTTTAGACTGGCCCCCGCGTTATCGGGGTAGTCAAACTGCTGGACGTGATAACTCAGCGTTCCGGTTGGCCGCGCCTGAATCCCATTGGTCTGATCGATGATGTGGGTCTTTTGGGCCAGCAGATCCATGACCCGGTCATAGCTGGCATTGCCCCGTTCCATGGTATTAAACAGCATCCCCACGGCAAACATCGGCCACACCATCATCGCCAGGTAGCTGATGAAAGAGACCAAGTTCCCAATCGTAATCACGTTATGTGTGACGAACAGCCCCCCTAAGACGATGGTGGCCACGTATGAGATTGAGATGATCAGGGTGATTGCGGGGTCAAACATCGAATCCAGCCGGTTCACGCGTCGGTTGATGGCAATCGTCTGATCGACCTGGTGATCAAAGTCAGCAACATCGGCGTCGTCTTGGCCCAATGCTTTGATGACCTTGATGCCACTGATACTTTCCTGGGCCTTGTTATTCAGCCGCGAAAATGCCGCCTGGGACTCACCAAAAGCCCGGTGAATTTTCTGTCCCAAATACCACGAGATGACCGCGAGAAATGGGAATGGCACGATAGCCAGCAACGTTAGCCGCCAGTCGATCAACGCCATCATGGCGATCAGCGTCGTGCCCCCGGTAATGATGGCATCGGCGAACTGCAGAATCCCCCCACCGGCAACCCGTTGGACGGCTTCCAAGTCGTTGGTTGCGTGGGCCATCAAGTCCCCAGTCCGGTACTTCTGGTAGAAGACCCGGTCCATTTGCATGAAGTGGTTGAACAGCCGGTTACGTAATAGTTGTTCCAACCGTGCCGCTCCGCCCCAGATGGCGTTACGCCAAATGTAGCGCGTGCCGTATTGGGCAAGGGCCGCCAGCGTGACGAACAACAAATCCATGGCTAGCATGCGCCCCGTCATGGTCTGCCCGTGAATGCCGTCGACCATGTTCCCGATGATCCGCGGGGGAATAATCGCAATCAACGCGGTTAACAACAGGCCAATGACCCCCACTAGGTATCGCCGCCATTCCAATCGGAAATACCAAGATAGTTTGCGAAAAATACTCACGAACATCCCTCCTTAAAAATTAGAATATGATTAAAATATAGCACAGACTTACTCATTTTACTGGAAATTTGAGAAATTACAACGAAAAAGACTCGCCCCAGGAAGAAACCTGGAAGCGAGCCTCAAATAAACCAACTTATTTTTTGTGCGCATTTTGTTGCATGGCGTTCATCATTTGATGAAGTTTCCGCTGTGAAGGCTTTTGGCCCATTTGCAACATCATTGCCCGTAATTGGTCTTCGTTGATTGGTGGATTGTCTTTCAGATAGTTTTCCATGTACTTCCGTGCGCCGAAAAAGCCACCCGCTGCACAGGCCAACCCCACGACGATCACGATTAAGATCCAGATCCAAGTTGCCAAGTCGTTTCCCCTCCTTTGATGAAGTCATTCATTTAACAATTCTACACAAACTTAACCCAAATTAAAAGAGCGAATCCTAAAAAGGACCCGCCATGACGCCTTAATCGTCCCGCAAGCCCTTGTCGCGTTGAATCTGCCGGACCTTTTCCGGGGTAACTTCCTTGCCATCCTTGTTGTAGACCTGGAGCATTTCCACTTGGCTACGGAAGCTGGCCTTGAAGAGTTTCAGGTATTGTTGCCGCAGGCCGGCGCGTTCCGTCTTTTCAGCGGGCGTCAAGCCTTCAGCCTTGTTTTTGTGTGCGAGTTCATTGATGCGGACCAATAGCGTGTCCATCGTTGGTTCTGCCATGAACAGTCCTCCTTGTAAAAAAGTATTTGAGTTTAGTTACGAGATTTCCTTGAAAATTCAAGTCGATACCTATCATATCAGGGTTATTTTCAGATTTCAACTAATTCACCCGAACATCTGTTTGAAAACGTTCGCTACCTATGCTACAATTGCACTAAACAAAACTACGAATGACGAACGAGGTGGCAGAAAAAATGAGTAAGGCTTCTGAAAGCAAACAAATCGCCGTTCTCCGCTTCATTTGGGAACGGGTCAATGAAAAAGGGTATCCCCCTACTGTCCGGGAAATTGGAGAAGCCGTCGCGCTCTCTTCAACCTCCACGGTCCACGGTCACATCGCCCGTCTGGAAAAGAAGGGCTTGCTAGTCAAGGACCCGACTAAGCCACGGGCATTGGAAGTCACCCCCGCTGGTTTGGAAGAACTGGGCGTCCACGAAGAACAAACTAAGATTCCTGTGCTAGGCACCGTTACGGCTGGTGAACCCATTCTGGCCGTCCAGGAAGCCACGGATTACTTCCCTGTGCCACCAGAATTTGAAAATGACGATGACCAACTCTTCATGCTAACGATTCGCGGCGAGAGTATGATCAACATCGGCATCCTCAATGGCGACCAAGTCATCGTCCGCCGGCAACAGTCCGCTGACAACGGTGATATCGTCATTGCCATGACGGAAGAAAACGAAGCGACCTGCAAGCGATTCTTCAAGGAAGCTGATCACTTCCGGCTCCAACCAGAAAACGACACGATGGCGCCGATTATCTTGAATCACGTCAGCATTTTGGGTAAAGTCGTGGGTCTCTTCCGCGACGATGTCCACTAACTTTGACATACTTAGATTAAAAGCCAACTCTCAATTTTCGAGGGCTGGCTTTTTTCTGGTTAAATCACTTCGCCTTGGTAATGGCTTTCTGGCAGCGTGGAAAAATCATAGGCTGCCAGGGCTTCGGCTTCGCGGAGGTAAGCGTGCAGTCCTTCCGCTAACATTAAGTTCAAGATAGTATCCTTTTCGTGCAAGACCACGATTGGCTTCTTGCTGTGGAAAGCATAACCAATCTCAAAGGCTGTACCGGAATCGACCTGGTCATCCACGAAGTCGACCAAGGCGACCACCACGTCTGCCTGATCGATTTGTTGGACGTCCATTTGGAAGGTTTCCGTCGCCCATTTTGGTGTGCCCATTTCTAAATCACGGATTTCATTCAACCGCGGGCTAAAAACGTTGCCCACCCGGGGATTGGCAGCTAAGGCCTTTTCCGCCCGTTCAATCCGGGAAATCTGTTCATCATCAAAGAAGGGGCCTGCTAAGTACACGTTAGTCAATCGAATCTCCTCATTTCTCTCTCGAATGTCCTTATTATACCGGAAACGTTAACTCTATGCGATAGGTTTTTGATTAATATTCGGTTATAATTCCTCAAGAAGCCGTTTTCAAGTTCTCAACTAAAGAAATATTCGAGTTTGCCTATTACTTCACGTTCACCCCTGCTTGACGGCCGCCCCCTAACCTTCCCGGCTTCTTTCATGCTATACTTGACTTAACTTATCATGCGGAGGGGTTAACATGTTCTTAGGAATTGCGATTTTGGGTGCCATCTTCATTGTCATTACCTTATTTTCGGTCATCAACGCTGGCCATCGGGGAGAGTCTCGGCGGGGGCCATTACTTGTTTTAGTGCTCACAATTTTAATCACGGCCGGAGCCGTTTGGAAGCTACCTTACTGGTCTGGCCAGCAAAAATCGGCCCAGTCCACCGCCAGTTCCGTCTCCCAGACGTCGACCATCAGCTCACAGTCGGGCCAAGCGTTTGCCAGCAGTGACCACACCATGACTCAGGCCGACGCCGAAAAGCAGGTCACCCAGCAACTAGCCAAGTCATTGAAGAAGTTGGGGCCCGTAACCTTTGACAAGGCGACGAAGACCTACACGCTGACAATTACCAACAAAAATTTGAAACAGACCATCAAAGGCCTCCACGCAGATCCAAGTCAGGCTAAGCAAGCCAAGTGGCCCAAGTTTGCACATAACTTCATCCAGACCAGTGCCTCATTAAAGAAGGCGCTGGGCAAGGGCTACAGCCTGGTCATGCGCGTTGGCAAGCAGTCGCCGGTCCTGGTCTACAAGGACGGCTACCTCACGAAAAACCAATTTGAATAGGTATTATTGAAAATGAAAGCCGGCACGTTTCGGTGATCTAAAGTAAATGCAAACGAGCCTGGGATGTTTGGTCCCGGGCTCGTTTTTTATGGAAATTTAAAGGTTGAAAGCTGAATTAGTGCCTTGACTCCCGGAACAACAGCGTTTTGTCCACCCAAACTAGTGAAACCAAGGCCTGCGTCAGTCAGGATTCCGCCTGCTCTGGGGAACACCTCCAGCCTGAGGAGCGGTCTTCCGGTTCGCTTGAAAGACTGGCAAGGACCGCCAGTCTCTCAAGTCGTCCCACGCTGTAGGCTGAGACAAAACCTCAGCCAACACCGTCGCCACAGCTGGATCCACCCTGGCTGCCTCCGGCGAGGGTGATAATTGTCAGCAACACTGTGTTAGTTAAAGGCGGACTGTCAAATCAGCTGTCACCTGGGGCTGAACCAATTGTTGCTGGTATGCACTGCTGTAGCCGTGAGTCCGCCAAATATGGGTTCAGCCGTGGGAGTTGCCTTAGCGGCACGGTTCATGCCGCTTAGACAACTGGCGTTTTTGAGACGTGGGTTTCCGGCTCAAAGCGAGGCCGAGACCGTCCCTCAGGCTCGGTCCGGTCCGCCCACCGCGTTCCAACCCATAGTTGGCGGACGGTAGGCGGTCAGCTCAAACTACGAAGCTGTGAACGACTAATTTTAACGTGAGAAGTCGCGTGGCGATAATGCTCCTAGCTGATTTTCATCTTTCAACCTTCAGATGCAAGCTTTTATTGTTGGCGATATTGGCGTTGCTGGTGTTGCCGGCCGGCCAAGTAATATGGCGCGGTCTCTTTCCCGACAGCCAGTTGGGTATCACGACCGTCGTTACTCAGCTGTTGTTGGAAAATAGCTTCGTATTCAGAGACACTGACGGCCCGGCGGTTGGTTAATTGTTGCGCCAAAGTTGCCTCGTCAAACCCATCGCGGTAGGTCGGCTGCAGGATACCGCTGAAGAATTCTCCCTCGGCTCCCGACCCATAACTGAAGAAACCTAAGCGTTCACTGCCAGTCAAGGTGCCGTGCCGCAGTAAGGACAAAAAGCTCAGATACAAGGAACCGGTATACAGGTTTCCCACCTCGCGATTGTCCGCTTGACTAGCCTCAAACGCCGCCGTTAAAACGGCCTGTTGCGGGGTGGTTGCCTCTGGTAAAATCTGCCGCAACCCCTTGCGCCCCATTTTTGTGAACGGGAGATGAAACACAAAGGCGGAGAAATCAGCGATTGACCGTTGCGTTTGTGCTTGGTAATCCGTCCAGACCGTCTTGAAAAAATCTAGGTAGACGTTGGTTGAGTATTTGCCATCGACCAGCGCCTCGGTCCGGTAGGTCGGCCGCCAAAAGTCCATCACGTCTTCGGTATGGTAACTGCTGACGGTATCCAACGCTAGAATCTGCGGGTTCGCCGTGACCAGCATGGCAACGGCGCCGCCTCCCTGGGTGACCTCACCAGCCGTGCGCAAGCCATAGCGCGCAATATCGGCCCCAATGACCAGTACCTTGGCCGTGGGGTGAACCCGCACAAAATCGGCCGCCAATTGTAAGCCTGCAGTCGCTCCATAGCATGCCTGCTTCAGCTCAATGGCACGCGTGTTAGCTGGCAATCCCAGTAAGTGCGCCAGGTACACGGCCGTCGCCTTAGAATTGTCCACGCCAGATTCGGTGCCAAACAAGACCATGCTGATCTCAGCCTTCGTGGTCGCTGTGAGAATCTGGCTCGCCGCATTGGCTGCCATAGTCACAACGTCTTGTGTTGGCGGAATGACCGCCTGCTTAGATTGGCCAATGCCAATGAGATACTTATCAGGATCATCCCCCCGAGCCTGTGCCAGATCGACCATATCTAAATACAGCCCAGGCGTATAAAAACCAATCTTATCAATGCCTACAGTTACGGTCATGGTGTCAAAGTCCTCCTAAAATCTTCTCGTTAAGTTAACGGCCATTGGTCGTGTTTTGACCAGTACCCTCTGATTTTTTGTGTGACAATCGTGCCTGTTCTAGTCAAATTACTTTAGCACGACTCACTAGTCATTGGCAAATTTCTTGAAATTGTATGATACAATTCGACTAGTGGATATTCTCACACAATAGCCGTTGTATAGCTTTTTGTCTATTACAATTCGCCTTTTTTCAGCTGATGTAAGGTTCGCTTCAACTGGGCCTGAGTGTCTGCTGTGACGACTGGATACGTTGGATGAATATTCTGCAGGCGTTTGACCAAAATGTTCGAGACAATTAGTCGTGCAGCTCCCTTATCATCGGCGGGAATAATGTACCAAGGCTCCTTCTTCGTGGCCGTATTTTCCAGCATCTTGGTATAGGCAACTTGATAATCAGCCCAAAAGGCCCGTTCACTCATGTCACTGGGCGAGAATTTCCAATTCTTGCTGGGAATCTCGATGCGCCGTTCGAACCGCTTCGTCTGTTCTTCACGGGAAAGGTGCAGGAAAAACTTGATGGTCACAAAGCCCTGATGCCGCAAGTACGTTTCAAAATGACGGAGGTCATGGTAGCGCCGATCAAAAAATTTATCACCGACGTCCGCCAAGGTGTTCACACCTGGTAGATTCTGTTTCAACAGCATTTCCGGGTGAACGTGACTGATCAAGACATCTTCATACTGTGAGCGATTGAAGATTCGAATCTCTCCGCGCTCTGGCAATTCTTGATTGACGCGCCATAAGAAATCGTGATTCAGTTGTAAGTGCGTCGGTTGCTTGAAGCTGATCACACTGGTACCCGAGGGATTCAACCCGCTAAAGACGTGGCGAATCAGCCCGTCCTTCCCCGCGGTATCCATCCCCTGCAAGATGATGATGACACCGGTCTTCTTTTGCGCGTACAGCCGCGTTTGCAGGTCACTTAAGGTGGCCACGTTGGCCGCCAGTGCATTGGTGATCACGGCCTGTTCTGGTCCACGGTCCACCCGCGTAGCCAGCTCACTGAGATTGACGGGGTCTTCCCCGGTACAACGGTAACGACTTTCAGTACTCAAAACGCATCGCCTCCTGTTATTAAAAATCATAGCATTCTTTGCCACCCATGACTGGTTAAAAGTGTTAAAATTCACGAAAAAACTTTTTCCTGTCGAAATGAGTGCGTTTGTTCGGCGGCCTTGCTATACTTAACTTGTAACCACTTACCAAGTTCATGAAGGAGTTTCCAATATGAAAAAAATTACGGCATATTTTGTGCGTCATGGCCAAACGATGTTGAATCATTATAACAAGGTCCAGGGCTGGATCGACTCCCCCCTCACGGAAAAGGGTCGCGCCGATGCCAAGCGCGCTGGCGAACAGCTCAAGAACGTTCAGCTGGCAGCCGCCTACAGTAGTGACTCCGGTCGCGCCATTGAAACGGCACGCATCGCCCTACGGCAAAATCCAGAGAACATGAACATCGTGTCTTACCAATACCCTGAATTTCGGGAACAGTGCCACGGCTACTTTGAAGGCAATGATTTAAATCAAATGTGGCAATTCGTTGGCGCCCAGGTCAAAATGACTTCCGAATCCGCAGTTCTGGGCACCTACGGCTTGGAAAAGGCCCGCGACTTGATTCACAAGGCCGACCTCTACGGAGAAGCCGAAAGTAACGACATGTTCTGGGAACGTTTAGACCGCGGCTTTAACAAGCTTCGGGATAACTCGAAAGACGGTGACACGGTCTTAGTCGTTTCTCACGGGATGACGATTCGTTCCATCGTGGACCGTTACGCCCCAGAACTTGACGAAGGTGTGGCCACAATCAACGGGAGTATCACGAAGTTAGAAATTACCGATGATGATATTCACGTTGACTTCTTCAACAAGACTGATTTCCAATCTTAATTTCTTTTCCTAGGGAGGACAGACTCATGAAAAACATTCATCGCTCAGCCAATAATCGCGTCTTTGCTGGGGTGCTCGGCGGCCTCGCCGAACACTTCGACTGGAACGTGGGCGTCGCTCGGATCTTATTTGTGGTCTTGGCCATCACGCCCGCTTTTCCCGGCATCATTGCCTACTTGATTTTGTGGATGATCATGGGCGATCCTGAATAGTCAGCTTCTCATGCAGTTCCCCGATTTTTTCGGTCGAACTGTTTTTTTAGTTGACGTGGCCGCACCAATCTTCTAGAATTTAGGGTGTAACTTGTTACGTCATGAGCAATGTGCTTGGTTGCTCCAAATACAAGGAGGTCTCTATCATGGCAAACTCAGAAAAGACTTTGGTACTGGTAAAACCTGACGGTGTCGCAGAAGGACACGTTGGTGAGATTATTTCACGGCTGGAAAGAAAGCGCTACCAAATCACGGCATTAAAGGTTATTCGCGCCACTCCTGAACAACTTGAAAGGCACTACTGCGAACAGGTCGACAAGCCCTATTTCCACGAAATCGAGACCTACATGATGGAGGGCCCTTTGGTCGCTATCATCGTGACAGGGACCGATGTAGTGAAGGCCGTCCACAATTTAGCGGGCAAAACACGGCCTAACGACGCCCAACCCGGGACGATTCGCGGCGACTTTGCTCATGAATATCCCGATGGCATCCTGAGAAACATCGTACACACCGCGGATAGCCGCGAAAACGCGCACCACGAAATCGCCATCTGGTTCCCTGAACTAGCGGTCGAAGCCCATCAGCAACAAGCAGCTAAGCAACAAAAAGTCACCGAATAGAAAATCGGCGGGTCTCGCAACTGAGGCCCGTTTTTGTGCCATCTCTGCTATAATCAACTGTAGCTAAGGTGGTGAATCACAATGACTTTTCCGGAAGATATTTTTGAAGCGGCGGCCTACGAATGGCTGAAGCAACAGGACTTGACGCAACACACGCCCAAGGAAGTCACCAATGCTTTGACCGAGGCCATCAGACAAGCCAAGGGCTTAGCACCAGCGACTGAAGATCCGTGGCAAGCTAAACCATAACCAAAGGACTGATTCCATGACCGGTAAATTAGCCTACATCGACGCACTAGCCTTGATCCCGCATCCCGAGGGCGGCTGGTACCAACAAACGTTTCAGAGCAACGATAAAGTTTTTGATAATACCAGCCAAGATGCCCGTTACCAGTACACGAGCATTTACTTCTTGCTGGACGACACGCATCCCTCACATTTCCACCGACTCACTCACGACGAGCTGTGGTTCTTTCACGACGGTGCGCCCATCACGATTCACTGCATCGCCCCCGATGGCAACTACTCGCAGGTAACTCTGGGCGCCGACGTCACTGCCGGTGAACGCTTGCAGTTCAAGGTCCCCCACGACACGATCTTCGCCTCGGAGGTGACCAGACCCAATGCGTTTGGCTTGGTCAGTTGTGTGGTGGCCCCCGGCTTTGATTTTGCAGACTTCACGTTGATGAGTCGCGAAACGTTGCTGGCTGATCATCCGGGGTTGGTGGCTGTGATTGAACGGTTGACGGATTAGGAAATAGATTTTTTTACCGCAGTTGTCCCCACTTAAAGGGCCACGTCTCTCCAGCTCGAAAAGACGTGGCCCTTTTTAATTCATCTTTAATCGACAGCATAACACACTTTTAGCAAGTTTAGCTGATAAAAAAATCACGCTTATTCCTCATCCGAATGTAAATCGTCATTGGCCACCAGTCTCGGAACCAAATCAAATACAGTTCCTATAATACTTAAAAATCCACCACTCGCAAAGACAGTCCCAATAATAGTATGCCCCAGCATAATTAACCAAAAAGAAGCAACAATAAACAATCCACAAAGCATAAGCCCACCGATCATTGCAATCCAAGCAAGACGACCACGTCGCTTTTGACGCTTACTTTCCAATTCACGACGGTGCCTGGACTCGTCCACACCATTTTGAATAATTTCTTTGGCGGCATCTGGATAAAGCTTTTGATAGCCTTCTAAAATTGCTGGATGAGGAATCGGTCCAGAATACATCTCCATCGTTGCAATAATATGTTCTTTATCTTCAGGTGGCAGGTGCTGAATTTTGTCTAAGATTTTCGTGTTTGTGCTTAATTCATCCGATTGTTCACTTTTCGCTTTTTCCTGTGTGGTGTTTGGTGAGCTGTCTGTCATACTTGATTACTCCCGACGCCATATCCTCGCCAACTTTCTTCCAGTCATTCGAAATGGCTTGGCTAGCTGTTTTATTTTTTTGAAATTTAAGGGAATCTTTCGCACTTACCCGCGCTGAAAAAGTCAGATGCTTAGTCAGCGACCTGACAATCTTAGCACTTGTAGCATTCGCCATCCTCATAAAATTAGAAACACGAATTGAGTTGAAGTCTTGCATGATTACTCCTCTCCTTTCAAGTAAACCTAGTTTAGGGTATCCTAGAAAAATTAGCAAGTTAAATATTCTTTAACACTTGAGTTAGCAGCATCGCAACCACCTTCCTTACAAAAATTTAGTAGCTTTATTCAACTATCCAAACAAAAAGTCAGGAACCTTCCTACATAGAAAGACTTCCTGACTTTTTTACTACAATCCAAATATTAAGGAGAGTACAGGATTTAAGCTTCCCATAATGCCGGCCTTTTAAGGCTGTTTGCGCAAAAAACGTGCAAACAAATGTTTCTAAACTAAATTTGTTCCCCCAATTACCTTGCTCACGCGAACGTAGGTTCGTATAATTGAAACCGAGATTGTACACAAAAAAGGCGCCCACCCCGTCAGGAGTGAGCGCCTTCGTGTGTTACTTGATAAAACTGTTAATCTTTTTGTTGCCACTAATAAATAATCCATTAGCAAGCTTAATCCGGGTAGTATCGCCGTATACAACTACCTTAGAAACGTCAAATTGTGTCCCAGCCGGTTGCCAATCAACAACTTTATGAAGCGCCTTATCCCTGTACCGATGTGACCCATGTACCGATTTAACTCGTTTAACGCCACCCTTAGGGCTATAGTACAAGCGATTAACGTTAGCCCGGTTGGACGTAATATACAGTCCATTTGCTAACTGGAACCGGGTAATTTTACCATACTTTACTACCTTAGCAATCGAAAAAACAGTGCCCGCCGGAAAATGGTCTACCTTATGTTTGAACTTAATATCCTTATAGCGATTAATTGGCGTCCGGGCATAGATCATCTTGGGATTGTATCGGTAGTAGATGGCCTTCTTCGGCTTAGTTGCCTTAGTTGCGGTGCCATAGTAGTAGTTTGAGTACATTTGGGACACATCGAAACCACCATAACACCCAGGGAAGTGCATGCTTGACGTCCATTGCCAGCCGTTATATCCAGTATAAAGCTTAAACCCGGACGGGTTATAAGGATAGTTAGCCACCCAACCGCCACGGCCCGAGTTGTTCAATGGCACCGAATTAATCCAGCTACCCATCGTATAAACGTCCGTCTTAGGATAGCCCATGCGGTGGACTTCGTTGATCCAAGCCTTAACAATTTTGGAGTTCTGATTCCAACCAGAGTTGGTGGCTTCAAAATCAAGTACGATCACACTGTTCTTGCCCAATCCTGCCTTAAGCGCACTTCGGGCTGCCATCCGGGCTTCGGCCTTAGCCCCAGCCACTGTCGTAAATCGGGCAAAGTGATAGCCGTTGACGTGTAAGCCAGCAGATACTGCGTTACGAATGCTCGGCTTGGCCGTTTGGTCAGTGAAGTACGTGCCCTCGGATAGCTTAGCTATCATGGCTTTAACCCCATACTTTTTCATCGCACGCCAATTGGCAACGGTCATGAGCCCATTGTTATTGGACGTATCCACAACATCATAATGCGGCATTACTTCACATCTCCCTCCGTAGTGGCCGTGCCTTCTGGCACATTTAAGGGTGCTGGTTCAGCGGGCTCTGTTGCAGACTGCTTGTCCAGTTGTGCTTGCTTATCAGCGAACGCTTGCTCTGTGTCCGCCAGAGCCGCATTGTATTCAGTCTGCTTTGTTTGGGCTTTCGTATTAGTACCCGACATGAGCTGATAGGCCTTCTCAATAGCCGCGGCCACAAGAACTGGATCAACATTATGCCCCCATCCTTTTAGTTGGGAAATCACACCGGCGATTGCTCGTTCTCGTTTCTCTTCTCCTGGCATTTCATAGTTCGTTGATAATTTGTGAACCCAACTTGCGGCCAATTGATCCACTATGCTTAAAACTTCTCGTTGACCAGCGGACTTGTTCGCTGCAATCTTGGTTTTCAATGCCGGGTTGATCCGGGTAAACCAGCCAACCAGGGCAAAAATTAAGACACCTAAGATACCGGTGTCACTGAGTAATTTAATAATCTTCGTAAATTCGTTCATGCGTTTTCCTCCTAAAGCTCACCATACCGTTCCCGGTACGCTTGATTCTCACGTTCTAAAGCGGCATTGCGTTTTCGTAAAGCTTCATTTTCACTAACCTTCAAGGCAATCTGCTGGTTAAGTTCTTGTTCCATGGCATCTTTCTTAGCCTTCAATTCGTTCAAATCTTTCGCAAATTGTGCTTGATCACTCTCACGTTCTTTACGAAGCGACTCATTATCGGCCTTGACTTGTTCCATAATGTACTTCTCCATGCCCTGACGATCATGGTCAGCTTGCCGTGTGTCAGAATGATAACTATGAATAACAGCCCAGATAGTGGTTGCAAACGTTCCCAGTGCGCCTAAAGCAACTGCCCAGGACTTAATATCCATGCGTGTCCCCCCTAATCAACGTACCGACTAGCAAGAACAGCATGAGTAAAGCGAACACCCACGTTAGGTTAAACCGCACATCAAACAAGCCCCGAACAATAAAAGCCACTGATAAGGCCCCCATTGCCGGTGATAGGGCGACTAGGCCACTATCGCGTAACCACCGCTGATTGTGAAAGACACCAACCAGAATAGCGATGCCACAGATAATTAACCACAATGAAAACCACCAGTCGTCAGCAAAGGCAAAGATTGCATGTTCAGCTGGTGAAGGTGGTGGCGGTGGCGTCACCCGTGGATCGTCTAAATAACCTTGATGAAACCAGATATACAAACCGCCTATCATTGAAAATAAGCCAAAACAAAAATGATTCCAATGCGAAAAGGCCCGTTGAACCGGGCCATCTTTAATACGATGCAATCACTTCACCCCTTTCCCACAAAAAATCCCATCAAAAAAGCACCAATCATCAATCCTAGGCCACAGGCGTAGAAGATGAGTCGGTGCTGGTAGAGTTTTTTGCGGAGCCAAGGACATTCTTCACATCGTCCTGCAAGTAGGCTGGGACTTCTTCAATAGTACGACCACCGTCCAAAACGTTGGCGGCATAGATAGCGGCTAAAGCTGAAAATTTAAAGTTTAACATAGTTTATTATCTCCTTATTTGTTTGATTGTAGTTGTGTCAAAGCGGCTTGGGTATCAGACCGAAACGGGACTGGTACGGCTTCAATGGAACGTGTGCCGTCAATAATTGCATGTGCGTAAATCTGTGCCAATGCAGAGTATTCCATTTCCATCACCTCCTAAGATTCACTTGCTGCCGAACTAGCTGGGGCTGCTGAACTCGTTTCAGCTGAGCCAGTGTCAATCGGAGCGCTAGTTGTTGCCAGCTGTGAGGACAAGTAGTCGACAGCCTCCATCAAGCCTTGCTGAGTCAACGCATTGGCTGACTTAAGGCTTTTATTTTCAGTTTGCAATGACTCAACCTGTTTAAGCACTTGAGTATGCGGATCATAAGTTACTTCGGCGTCTGGATCATCCACACACAACATTTGTGGCTTGCCGTCCGAACCTATGATTTGTTTTCCATTATCATCTAAGGCCGGTACTTGCTTCATCTTGACCATCTTCCAACCGATAAATTGGTCAACCCCGTAGGGAACCGGTCCTAAGGCGTACACGGCATAACCGTCCGGCTTATCAATCGGTGCGGTTGCGTAAATTGTTTTCATGTTTGACAATCTCCTTTGCTTTTTTGATCGAACAGTTGGGTTTCACATACTTATGATAGAAGCCATATGAGTTGGTGTGCTTTAGCCAGCCCCAGTAGCTAATCATACTGGCCGCATCATGGTACGTTAGGTGGTCTTTACGCCCAACTTTGGCTGCCTTCCTACGAATCCGGAGAGCTAACTTACGGCGTAAAGTGACATGGTCGCGGTAAAACCGATAGCCCAGAAAGTCAATCGGTCGACTACCAACTCGAAAAAGCTGCCAGTTAGGCTTGATGGCTAGTCCTTCGGCTTTAAGATAGGTATCCATCTGGTCACGGGATCGATGCAACTTCTTTTTGTTACCACTCAACATGACTAGGTCGTCCATATATCTGACATAGTGCGGTACCCGCCAGTTGTTTTTTACCTGATGATCAAAATCCTCCAGATAAAAGTTGGCCAGCCATTGTGAAGTATACAAGCCTAGTGGTAATCCCGGTGAGTATGAGTCAATAATCGCCCCCAACAGTCGTAAAACTTGCGGATCTTTAAAACGGTGTTGCAGTTTTAGTTTCAGAATGTCTGTGTTGATTGAAGCGTAAAAGTGGTGAATATCCATCTTGAGACAATACTTGGTATGTTTGGGGTCGTTCTGTAACCACTTTGGGATCACCTTGCGCCCCTGAGCCATCCCACGACCGGGAACGGTGGCCAGATTGTACTCATACATGCTTTTTAAAAAGATTGGCTGCAGCACCAACATAATCGACCAGTGAATAATTTGGTCCGGGAAAAACGGGGTTGTGGTTATTTGACGGTCCTTATCCATTTCATGGGCTGTCCATGTTTTGACTTTGGCCGGCTTGAATTCACCCGACAGCAATAAATACTGGATCTGCTGAATCGTTTCTTCTTCATGGCTGAGCCTTCGGCTCACCGACTTTCGGTGCCGTTTTCCAATGGCTGCCTGGTGAAGTGCTAACTTAATGGTTTCCGGATCCGCAATATCATGGATCAAATTACCATAGCGTTTCAATCAATCACTTCCTTCTGAATTTAAATAACTTATTAACCTCAAGAACTTTCAATTTACTTACTAGCCCCTGCTTTGTAGCGGCGAATTTTTACCAAGTGGTACGGAGTCGTTGATGCATTACTTGTGTTTGCCGTGTTTCAGTTAATATGGAGGCGAGAGCCGACATTGGAGTTCGTGTCAGACGACGAGTTGTTGCCGTTCCAGTACCAAAGACCGGAGTTGCCAGCGTTCCAATTCCAGCTGCCTGCATCAACAATCCCAAAAGTCCTGGGGGAGAAATCCCCCAGACCTCCTTACAAAGCCTTCTTAAGGAGGCGAGAGCCGACATAGGAGTACGCGTCAGACGACGAGTAGCTGCCGTACCAGAACCAAAGACCGGAGCTGCCAGCGTGCCAAAACCAGCCGCCACCAGTGTAGACCACATAGTTACCACTGCCATAAACATAGCCATAGTCATGATAGTAAGTGTTGTATGAATCACTATTGAAAGAAGTTGGCGCCGTTACTCCAGGATGCTCCTTATCAAATCCAAGGCCAGTAATATTTCCATTCTCAGAATTTAATGAATAATTGAGCTTGTAATAGGGACTTGTGAACACGTCTGACGCATACTTAGTTGCGTCATCGCATGAGTATAGAGACAAGCTATTAATGTTTAATCCGTCTGTCCACATTGCCAAGTTTCCATAGAGATTTTCAATCCCGCGGTAAGTCATTGGTTTGGCACCGCTGGTTACAAATCCAGATGACCCTTTCACATTGTCAGTAGCTCCGTTGTTCATTAAGGAGTTCCCAGTATTGTCGGTGTTCCCTTTCATAATTGACTGGGAATCGAGAGTAGCGAATTCAATCGTGAACAGAACTTGCAAGGCGTCTAGTGTATGCACGTCCCACAAGTGATAGCCCTTCTTACCATCTGTGTTATTAGCAACCGCTGAACTTCTTAGCTGAACAATAGTTTGACTAGCTGTTGGCGTAGCTCCAGTTTTTGACTGTAATTTGCCTGAAGCAATCGACCCTTCGTATCGGGAAACATCGACATAGTCTAGCTCTTTCTTATTGCCAAAATCATAGAAGCAGTTTGGCAAATACCAATCGTCGCCTTGCTTAACCAACGAAACTTGCCAAGTGCTTAATGGTTTATTTTTGTCTTGGGTTTTACGGATGTAGAATTTTGGCACGCGAACAAACGTGTTGCCATACGAATCGGTGACGGTTTTGTCCATCAATCCCCATGGGCCACGAGTATCAAAGTCGTTTTGAGCGCCATTGATACCAGCTTTTAGACCCACCGCAGCATCGGTCCGCTGTAAGGCACCAGATGAAGAACCATCCCAACTAACGCCGTAAATGTTACCGTCAACGGTTGGCAATGGGTCGCTGACCGTAAAGTAGCCGCTTGACCCGGCTGCATTTTCAGCATTAAGGCGGAACAAGTAATCACTTCCAGCTTCAATGCCATCAGTAACCGTCCCAGTAAGGCTATCAGGATTTAGTGCAACTTTCATCCAGTCCGTGCTGCCTTGCTTTTGATACTCCAGGCTGTATCCGGTTATTTCAGAGCCACCATCACTTTTTGGTGCCGTGACCGTGTAGTCGAAACCTTTTTTGCCAGCGTCGTACTCAACTGTCAGTGACGGGATTCCCGGCACTACGGCGGTCCCCAAAGTAATCACATCAGTATAGTCACTGGAACCCACCGCGTTTTGGGCTGCTGCTTTGAAGTCATACGTCTTCGGAATGTCAACGCCAGTGAGCTGGCCGGTTAAGTCATCTGGCTTAACAATGACCGTTGTCCAGTCATCCACGCTATGATCTTTCCACAGCAAATTGTACTGTAGGATGTCACTGAAACCGTCCTTCTCAGGCGCAGTCAGTGTATAGTCAAAGGCTTTGCTAGTTGCGTTGTACTTAACTGCCAGCTTTGGAATTCCAGGCGTCTTCGCTGTTAGAATCCATTTCCATATGGTTGTAGTACCGTTATAAGTGAAGCTCCACATCGCCCCGTCTGGACCTATCCCGTAGCCGGTAACTAAGCCGTCAAAATCGCAGAAATATTCTCCAATAAGCGAATGACCAGTTGGGTTATTTTTAGCGTCAATGTCAACTAAGAGCTTGCCGGTATCTTTGGTGCCGATAATCGCTTTCAGTTTGGTATCCACGTCTTCCCCACTAGCAATCACAAATTTAGCGGAGCCATCGTCACCAGTTAATTTATGTTTTTGCCAGTTAACAGTGTCCGCAGCCTTGACCTTGTCGCCAACCTGTGTGTCCGCATATTCCTTGGCCGATGTGAGTGCTTCCGCGTCGCCATCGGAAACATCCTTGGTGGTCGCAATGGCATTGCCTTCACCGTCCACCGCACCCTTTTCCAGCGTGACGGATTCCTTGAAATCCGCCGGCTTGCTACCATCGATGACGGTGGCAGGGATAAGGCTTTTTACATCGTCCGTTTTGACGTAATCGGCCAAGGTCACCTTCAATTCCTCGTTGGTCACTGCACCAGCTGGGTTGATTGATAGGTCGACGTTACTGGATTGACCCACTACAGTTTCCAGATCAATTCCTAAAGCCGACCCCATTGCATCTTGATGGATATAAACGGGATCTTTTAACACGGTGACACTGTACAGCACCTCCTTACCATCACCATCGACAGCGAACAATCCAACCGAATTCATTTGATAATCATTTGGTGCTTTTGTTTGGTCGATTGCGATATTTACATCCACCGTGCTGTCATTGATGACTGTCACGGTATTAATGTCAGCCGTTTGCTGAACGTTATCCAGCGACGTTAGGACTTGTAGCTCGGTAACCGACTGATTAAAAAGATTAGTGGTACTGATTTCTGCTTTGGTAAATTTGGCCGTTGTTTTATTGGCGATAAGCCGTGCGGCTATTGACTGGGCGGCAGTCGTGAAGATGGTTGTTGCGCTTCTCTGCTCGTCATTACTTGCCACTATTACCCCTCCTTTGCTTTAATCGTTTGTCTAATTTTGGTGACACTAGCTAGCCCTGCTTGTCCTTGCATTGAGATATGGCGGTCCTGCGAGACGTTCATAGTTGACCGGATGTTCTGGTGAACCATAGTATAAGAGGTCATATAGAGATTACTTTTGACTGTCGTCCGGAACTGCACCGTGGCTACCTGCACACCCGCGACTACCGAACTGCGGATACGGTCCAGAACCATGGATTCCTTGCGTTGCGAGTCGATATACTCGGCCGGAACATTGGTGACCTGGATGGCTTGGGACTCATCCTTGACTGGCTCAACGTTGATTTCTGAGTATTTGGCACCCAAAGAGTCTGCAATTAAGCGGATAAGACTGTTATAGGTGCCATCCGTTTGACGCGCTAGCTGACGGGTCTTGATCAGGAAGCGGTAGAAATCGTCGTCAAATCCATTGCGGTTGACGCCCCAGTCAGCTCCAAGTTTGTCCAACCACCCGCCAGCGGCTTCGTCAATGCTTCGGGATTTGTCGACCTTGTCGACAGTACTCTGTGCATTTTCCATGTCGTTAGCTAGCAGTGACCACACGAAGGCCATCACCGAATCCAGATCGTTGGCGACAGGCGTTGGCAGCTCATTGAGCAAATCTGACAGCTCGTAGTGCCCATTACTGTCCATCAACGACCACCTCGATTCCGCCATCGGCCATGACGACCGTTTCAAACTCATCTAGCTGGATGTCACTCGCCCCTAGTGAGTCCGCTGACTTGCCTAGCTTGACGGTTGCTGAGGCAATGCCGGGCACGTTGTAGATGGCCTGAAAGAGCTTGGTATAGACGACCTTCCCTCCCATTTCAACACTCTCAACGTAGTTGGTGATGCCTTGCTTCATGGCATCCGGCCCGTTCGTTGGATCAAATTCATCAGCCGCTTGGATTGTGACGGATGCATGTAAGGCCACCTCAGCCGCCGTATCAAAGCTGATTTGGTGCGGGTGGCCCCCGATATCATCCACTTGCAGGCTGATACCGCCGACTGTTTGAATGCCAGCCCCGATGCTATCCAAAATGGCCGCCGCGATAGCTTGCTGAGTGCCTCCTAAAACATAGATGTGAAGCGACTTGGGGGGGTTCCCCTGGTCGTCCGTCTCCGTGGTCAGGTTAGAGACGATTTGCGCCTTCTTGACCCCGGCCACGTTATAGAGCGCTGTGTAGATTCCGGATAAAGTAGGCCCCGGTTGTGACGTGACCTGCAGGTGGATTCGATTGCGTAGAGATGTGTCTGCCTCGACGTCGACACCCCCACTAGCCGAAGCATCGTTGGTGACCGACTCAACTTGGGCCACATCGTCGACCGGAACCGTGATGGTACCGGCCCCAACATTGCTATCTGGTCCTGTATCAACTGCGGCCGCCCAGCCAGTGCCTCGCCCGGTACCGGTGCCGTCATCGACTAAGTTCACGTTATCGTAGAGCTCGAAGTCGACGCCGTCCTTAGTCCCGTAGGTCATAGGCTCGGTGATCGTATACCCCGGTTCACCGGTGAAGCTCAGCTTGACAGTGGCTGCCACCGCCGGATTACGATGCAAGCCGTAGTTTGATGCCAGCCGATCTAGGCTGACACCAGTCGCCGTATCGATAAATCCCGCGAAGTAAGAGGCTTCGATATCTTGATACAAGATAGCTTGAAACCATGAAAAAAGGCGGATGACAATGCCGAAAGCAGAGGCTTCATCCGTCTTCGTATCTTCACCGTACTTAGCTTTGACCGTATCACTCATTTGGGCGACCAAGTCGTCGTTGTCGGGCACCGCCATGCCCTTGTCATCAATCATCGAGACTCACCTCCGTTTCCAGTGTCTGCTGCTGTGATTCGTCTTCACGCTTCAAGTACACGATTTTCAAGTCAGCTGTTCGGTCGCTATCGGGATCACTCAGCTCGACCGATAGAACCGATGCCACCCGCGGTTCTTGCTCGGTGATAGCATCGGCGATATCTGTGGCTAGATACTCTTTGCTGACCCGCTTACCGAACATGTTTTCGGGGTCAACCCCCATTTCGTCGGCGGGCTCAAACTCCAGCAAGCGTGTCTGGACGATAATTTTGACCGATTGGGCCAGCTCATCATCGCCATTGACCGTGTTCAGGTCTCCGTTGACGATGTCCAGGTCACCATCAGCATTTAGCTTTAAGTCCATCACATCACCTCCAAAATCGTCGCATCATTGATGTCGTGCTTCCGGCTAGACGCCTTGGTGAAGGCGCCGGATCCCGAAAAGTTATCCGTGTCACCATCCATGAAGAGAATTGCCACCGTACTGCCCACCTTGATATCATGCTGGGCGCTTTTCGACACCCGGGCCCCGTGGATGACACCAATCCGGCTCCCGTCGCTGTCTTTTCCCAACGGCTGGACATCGGCGATATGAGAAGCTGCATCATAGCGGACCACTGTGGCGTACTTGCCCACTGAAAGCTGGTCCATGATACTATCCACGACGTCTTGCAATACGTCATGAAAAACTGCCTCGACATTCTTGGCCATTAGGCATACACCTCCATCGTCGTGATCATTCCCGAGTCATCACAAGTATGCTGACCGGACTGGACTCGCTTAGTCCCACTGAAGACGGGGCTATCGACTTGGATGATAGATCCCGTTGATACCTGATACTGCAGGAGCGACTGGATTTCAACCGTCTTCTTTTTCGAATCCTCATCATCCTCGTTGTAGACCGGCTCAGCAATTAGGCCCGTACCTCCGTGTTTTCCCTTCTGATGCATCGTCAAGTAGAGGTGTTCCTGGTAGCCATTTGCCTTGCTCAGGTCATCGACACACAAGATGCCTCGCCGACGGTAGGCCTTAGAACCGCCCTTTTTGGCTGCTTTCTTGATGAGCGTCACGGGATTTCCGTTGGCTGTATAGCCTGACTTGTAGGCCGCGCCCGGCTTCGCTAGCTTGAGCTTGCCAAGTGTGATGCCAGCTTCCCGTGCTATTCTCCGAATGGCGGTGCTGACCGTGGTTCCGGGGCCGAGAGACAGGCTAACCTTTTTCTTGACATTTTCATCATGGCCTTCCTTAAAATCGAAGTTGAAGGTACCAGTCACCCCGTCAGTGCTGTACGGCTGAGTATGCGTAATGAAGCCTTCAGTCAGTAGCCCCACGCCGGACTCACTGTAGCCGGCAAAAAGTTTGATATGGCGTTTTTCCTTGAAAATCTTGCGGTGTGAGGCTGACAGGTTCATGACTGACACACTGCAAGTCTGGGCCGTTGTCGAGTCGCTAAAAGGGACGGTGAAGCCAATGCCAAAAGAGTAGTTAAGCTTCTGGTGGTAGTAGAACTTATAGGTCTGGCTCTTTGTGATCACCCAAAGTTCTACTCGGCGGCCGTACAAGTACTTTGTCGCCATTTAGTCCACCTCCTCATCATCATCGACATCGATAGGCCCCGGCGTCGCAGTATCTTCTGGGTCTAAATCATCTTCGAAAAGAAAGACTGACACCATAAACTCATCGATGCCACACCTGGTCGCTTGCCCCGATTCGTCCATCGGGATGAGTGACGTCGCTGGTAAGCGCGGGTCCGGGTTCCCCTTGAAGAGCGGCGTATCTAAGACCAGCTTCTCGTCACGTACTAGTAGAGTCTCATCAAGTAAACTGACTCTGACGGTGAAGAAATCGTCCTCGTCGTTGTACTTGAAGGTTAGCAGATACGTTCGTCCATCAAGATCGTACTCAAAGGTCTCCGGTAGATTCTCAACGTCTACCGGCACGTAGTTTCTCAGCGCCATATCATCACTCCTTTACTTGACTCGCAGTCGTTTAGGGTACTTGCCCATCTTGGGGTCCGGGTACATGGTCTTCTTCTCAGACCCGTTCCATTTGCGAAGTTGCGTCACAGTTGTGTGATAGGTCTTCGCCAGTCCCCAATAGGTCATACCGTACTTGACGGCGATGGTTTTCTTCTTCGACTTTTTCTTGGTCCCGGATTTCGACTTCTTCCCGGAATTCTTCTTCGTCTTCTTCTTAGTGACCACCTGAGCCTTGTAGGCAAACTGGAAGGTCATTGTGATCTGGATCATGCCCTTGTAGGGCGCATCTAGCGTCTTCTCAAGTCCCGTCATGAAGAGGTGCTTGTAGTAGATGTGGTTGAACCCAGGCTTGACCCAGTCCGACTTATAGACTAGCTCCGTTCCATCAAACTGCCATTTTCGCAGATTCTGAAACTGTTTCTGGACAGTTTTGGCGACCAACCCTGCTCCTGACACATCATCCTTCTTGCCGGACCATAGACGGTCACCAGCTTTCTGATCAAAAAGCCAGCCGGTGACGGTGATGGTCTTACCCGTTCGGCGAACGTGGTCGACGACCGGATCATCGTGATCGATGGGGTAAGTCGTCGCCTCACTTTCGTTGGATTCGGACTCGCTGGACGCGAAGATGAAGACTTCCAGCCCCGTCATTGAATTAGTGGCGTGAAGACTAGCGTGTGGAGCCAGAAACCGCTCGGCATTCTGCTTGCGTTGCGCGGCGATGCGCTTAAGTGCCGTCTTGTGACGCTTAGACTCGTACTTGTCACGCTCAGATTTAGCCGATGAGAGCTTCTTTTGGGCGTTTGATACCTTAGAAGACGCATTGCTAGCCTTACTCTTGAAATCTGAGCTTTTGAGCTTGGCGTTGGCCTTATCGATTTGCGTTTGCAAAGTCGAGATGTGCTTCTTTTGGGCCGCAGTGAGCGGCTTAGGTGTCTTCCGCTTGGTTAGCTTCTTGTCACTCTTTTTCTTCCGGTAGTAGTTAACTCCCTTATTTAAACTGTCAATTTCTTTCTGGTTTGCACTGATTGTTGCTTTGAGATTGGCTTTTTCCGATAGGATCGAGCCATTTTTCTTTGAAGCGCTGGTAAGCTTTGAGCGGGCAGACTTGACCTTAGCCTGCTCGGCTCGCCATTGCTTGGTATATACGGCCATCTATAGCCCTCCTTACTCAAAAGCATTCCCAAGTTCGTTGGTGAAGAGGTTGACCATGACGTCCTTGACCGCAGACTTCATCTTGCCGATGGCCTTGCTGTCAGCATTGCCCATGATCTTAACGTTCAGGCTGACCTTCACGTCCGGCTTGCCACTCTTAGTGCTCCGCAACATCTTCTTGCTGTCGGCATTGCTGGTGACGTGTGAGGCCTTATCGAACTGCATAATTTCAGGCCCTTTTTCGCCTACCAAAAAGGGCTCGTTAACTGGTGTTTGACCACCATTAGCAAACCCTTTTCCGAACGCTGCTTTAATTTTCTGGGCACCGGCCACGTGTGAGCTAGTGTAGCCGCCACGCTCCCATTGTTTGGAGAACTTTGCGGCCAAAGAACTAACGGATCCTTTTCCCCGCAGAACGCTCTTCAAGACTGCACTATCTGACCCATCTCCATTGAGGGCGAAGGCTAATTGAGTGGCAGCTGATTTCCAATTTCCGCCATGTTTCTTGGCATAGCTGATCAAGTTGGATTTACGCCCACCGAGCCATTGGCCTAGTCCAGATGCTCCACCACCGGGATTGATGGCCCCCGAGTTCAGGCCTGATTCAAAGGACCAGTTCCCAAGAACGGCGGCAATCCCGGCACTAGTTGCCGCTGGGTATGCGCTCTTGATGGCTTTGGCCAGAGTACGAGCACGACTAGCCACACTTCCGGACAAGCCACCGACCGAGATGTCATCAGTCTGCAGATTCTTCTTGATCCAGGCGATGGCTGACTTGCCAAGTTGCTGTTTAAAGAGTTTTTGTAGGCCAGTGTCCTTGGTAGACTTGGGCTTGACGCTCTTCATCTTAGTGACATCTTCCCAACCAGCGGTTGAAGAGCCGCCAATGGAAAACATCTTATGCTTGGTAGCCCCAACGTGGACGTGTGTCCCGCTAGGACCCAGTTTAGCGATAGCTTGACCTGTTTTGACCTGGTCACCCTTGTGGACCAACAGAGTAGCCCCAGAGTTACTTTTACCATTAAGTTCTTGGTAGATGAGTGATTGGCCGCCACCACGCGTTGCGATGTACTCACCAATCCCATTACTGCCGCCCCAGTTACGGGGCGCACCTCCGGCACCAGTGACGACACCAGGATACATGGCGTAGACCGTCTTAGCACCGGAGAAATCGACACCATCATGGGAGCTAAAGCCGCCGCTGACAGCGCCACGATTACCGAAGCCCGATGATACAGACCAGCCCGGCCCCGGTGTATGCTTCCAAGTGCCACCGCCGTCGATGAGACTGTTGATGACGGACCAGCCAGCCGAGTACCATTGAGGGCCCACGGAGTTAGCCGCGTCCAGAGTGGCCTTATGCAGACCCCGTCCTAAGTCAGTTCCATTGGTCCCCTTGGCGTTGCCAGCGAAGTCACGGTCCCATGCTGCCTGCGGATGAGCCTGATTTTTCGAAGCCAAGCTGATAAGCTTGCTCTTAGAAGCACCAGTCCCTTTAGCAAAGTGTGGTAGGTAAGGCTTGGCTTTCTCGACCTGATCGCCATTAAAGACTTCGTCGCCCTTGCGAAGCGGAGCAACTACGTCATTGCCGATAGGCTTAAGGAGTTGGTTGCCACGGCCTACCAGTTCTTGGCGTGGCCCCGACTTCGAGTCGTTCAGCACCGCCAGCTGGTCGCTCCCGATTGGCCCGTTAGACCCGGTGGCGTAGTGAATCGGCTTCAAGACAGATTTGTTGCCGCCAAACTGTCCCAGCGCCGTATCGATGCCAGAGATACCGCCATTAAGTGAATTGACCGCTGACTTCATTGCGCTGTGGGCGTATGGCCCCAATTTGCTCATAGCATCGCCAAAGTCACTAGCGGTCGCCTTGGCGTCAGAAGTCATACCCTTGTGGAGTGAATCCATTTGGGAGTTGACCCCATGGCGCATCTGCTTGACCTGCTTGACGCCGCCCTTTTGCATCGAATCAAAATCTGAAACGGTGTTTTTGCGCAGCTTGTTGGTTTGCCGGTTAGTCGATGACGTGATTCCCTTGAAATCCCGTGTGTTCGTCGACTTGAAGGTCTTGACCGTTTTACCGGACTTCTTCGTAGCCTTGGAGTAGTTGCCGGTGATATCTCGCGAAATCTTAGTCATCGACTTCTTGGTCGACTTCTCGGTTCCGGATAAGCTAAGTCCCTTGACACGCGTCCCAACGCTCGCAGAGCCGGCTGTAGGTGATACGTTCGTCGTGCCTGCCACGTATCCGGGAAGCGTCTTCCCAGCGCCTAAACCACCGTGAAGCAGCTTCTGCGTATCCTTGGCGTTGATGACATGCTCACCAGCACGGAGTTGGGTGATAGCCGGCCCTTTACCCAATAGGCGGTAGGTCCCCGTCTTAGGGTTATAGGCAACTTCTTGCCCGGCTTCGTTGACCATGGCGGGTCCCGTCTTCTTGATGGGGCCACCAGCCGCATGACTCAAACCACCGATATCTGTACCGGCACCGGCACCGTAGCCCTGAGTTGGTGATACGATGGGGTGATCATGATTCTTTTTAGCGGTGTTGTTGGCTTGTTCAATGTTTTTCTTCATGTTCGGGATAGCTTTTTTCCACAGCTTGACAAATCGCTGTGTGAAGGCGTCCCCAATCTGAGCCCCGATGATGGCCCCAACGGGGTCACCACCAGTTAAGGCGAGGCCCACCGCGGCCCCAACGCTCTTACCAGTGATGCTCCAAACGGCCTTGCCGCCTTTCTTTGAGCTGACGCCGTATTTGAAGGCGGTCGATACATCAGAGCCAATGTCACTAGCCCAGGCAGCCCAAGCGAGCCCCATGGCCGTGTTGCCCATTTTCAGGCCGATATGCTTACCGGTCCGAGCCGAGCCAGCGTACGAAGCTTTACTAAATGCCGCACCGGATTTTTTACCAGTACGAGCCGCACCAGAGTAGCTGTACTTGGCACTAGTCTTGCCCTGGCGTCGGCCAATCTTTGCGGAATGAGCGTATGAGTAGTTGGTGGCTGTTCGACCAATGACGCGCCCGGTCTTGCCCGACTTGCTTGCCATATAAGTAGCACTAGTCGTCCCGACCTTGCGACCAATCTTGCTACCGTCGCCAAGTGGTGATGACCCGCCACCTGTGACCGTGACCTGAGCAGCGTTGATCGTCATTCGTGAGACGTTCTTACCAGCAGAATCAGTGGCATACGTCCCACTTGGCGAGTAGCTCTTAGGTGTTTTAGCCCAGGGTGCTCGCCCTTGGTTCATGTTGGCCGATAATCGATGGATTTTAGAGTAGACACCCCAGAATCGACTTGCGACCCGTCCTAAGGTCCTGAAGTTCTTGACCAGCATGCCGGTGATTGTCATCAATGGAGAGAAGGCCGCCACACCGATTGCGGTGTACGTGACCCAGGTCTTCTCCTTGCCACTAAGGTCATCAAACCACTTGGTCAACTTGGAGACGTGCTTGAGCGCATCGTTGAGCACTGGCAGCAGGCGGCCACCCATGACCGTGGTGACATTCATGACGTTCTGCTTAAAGATCTTCCACTGCTGCTGGGTCGATTTCATGTTCTTGTTGGCTAGCTGGGTGATGTAGTCTTTCTTTGGAGCCTTCGAAACTTGCTTCTCTAGCTTTTTCAGCTCAGTAGCATTCTTAGACAGTAGCATCGCAGACGTTTGTCCAGTCGTTCCAAAGAAAGTGTGGAAGAAGTCGAATTGCTTTTTGTCTGACATGCCCTTCATGTGCTTTTGGAAGAGCAAGAAGATATCGGACAAATCTTTCAGCTTACCCTTGCTGTCTCGCAAATCATCAGCCGACAGGCCAATCGATTTAAGCGCTGGAACTCCACTCTTTTCGCCAGGAGAAGCCAGCGAGTTGTAGACCTTTCGTAAACCAGTACCGGCAACGGATGCTTCTTGACCATTGTTTGAGAGTTCTCCTAAGGCAGCGGAAACTTGGCTGATAGACTGATTGGCCGTCTTACCAGTAGCACCGACATAGGTCATACCATAGCCTATGTCTTTGAAGTCCGTCGCTGTAAGGTCGGCGGCGTACGCCAACTCATTAACGACTTTCTTGGTGTTTTTGGTCATCGTGGCCGTATTCTTTGACCGCAGACCAAAAGCTTCAAGGGCGGCCGTCGAGTTGTGGACGACGTCAGTATAGTTATCACCAGAGGCAATGGCCCCTTTGACCAGCGTCTCTTGCGCCGCTAATGCTTGCTTAGAAGAGTAGCCCCGTCGGACCAGCTCCTCGTAGCCCTTGGCGATTTGCTGTTGACTGACCCCGTACTTGTTGGAGATACCCAGCGACTGCTGTTGCATCTTCTTAACGTTACGAATAGCCTCGCCAGCCTTTTCACCGCCAGTGGTCAGCAAGTTGGTGATGACCAAGTACTTGTGCTGGAGCTTAGCTGCTTGGGTGACCCCGATTGCTAAAGCCCCGCCCATAGCCGCAGACATGACCTTAGTCTTCTGCCCGGCATTGAGCATCGAGTTTCCGACACGATCTATCCCCCGCGCCATCCGACTGGCTACTGTGTCGCTCTTGCGGTCGAGGTTGTCGTACTGCTTGATCAGCTGATGATAGCCGGCAGAGTTAATCTTCCACGCCATCTCGATATATGAGCTTCGTGCCGCATTATCCATACGCTAACCCCTCCCTTTCGAGCCGAACAGTAGTTCGGATAATTTGTTGGCAAAGACGTTTGCTTGCTCCTCCTGCAGCTTGTAGGCCACCGAGTTGATGACCTGCAACTGAGCCGAAGTCATTGATTCCGCTTCATCCAGCGTGCACAGGCCCATAGACACGGGCCGGTAGTAGTTAGCCCGCTGGCCTGTGACCTCATCAAGCTTCTTGTGATGCCCGATATAAGGGTTAGCGAAACATCCGACTCATGAAGTTGTCGACCTTACCCATTGTGTCGTATACCCCAGATTCTTGAGCCCATTGGATCAGCATTTCAGTGGCGGCATCCATGAGTTCGCTGTAGCCATTGTGGTGATCAAAGTAGTCCAAATCCTTGACGTTCTTGTTGGTAATGATGTTTTGAACGATTCCAAGATTGAATTCATAGTCAAGCACCCGTCCCAAAGCATCCGTGGCCTGGTCCCGCATTTGCAAGATGGTCAGCGTGCCCGGGAATTCGAGATTGTACTTGTGAACGGTGCCGTCATCATCAGTGACTTCGGTCTGCCGTTTGCGCGAACTTTCCGAGACTTTATCATCGAAGAAGCTCCAATCCATTTGTGGATTGTGGATAACGATGTCCATGAAATTTTGGTACAAAATAGCAAGTGATCGCGATCCGTTAGGCATCGAGGCTGGGTCATAAACCTTCCGTTGAGCCCAGGCGGTCCCAGGGAAGACAACTGTCATCTTTGTTCCATCATCGAGATCAATTACTTCGGATTTCAGATTCTTGTTGATTTTATTGGGCTTTTTAGTTGCTTGTGCCTTAGTCGTGGTAGCCGCTACCTTTTCGTCTTTTTCAGTCATATCAAGCACTCCTTAAATTTTGGGATTAAAAAGCGACCCGGGAGTCGAACCCTGGCCGCTTGGCGTTATTCATCTAAAGTTTTGTGTTCATAGTCCAGTACAACAATGGTGAAAGTCCGTGTTGGGAAGTCCTTGCCATCGGCCACTTCTGGTGGCTGCTTGATGACACAGTGATCGCCGCCGACGTACTCCGTCCCATCGTTCTTGTGGAGCGAAAATGTTTCACCGGTATTGTACAAATTCAACAGCAATTTAAAGGATGGCGATCCATACATCATGTTCGCCGTCCCGGTACCCAAGGAGTTATCATTTTCAGACAGCCCCACGTTTCCTTGCGGGTCAGAAATACCCGTGAACTTGGCCTCGTCCTTGGAGAAAGTGATCATGTCACCGTCCTGGAAGTTTTCTAGCAAATGCGTTTCACCGGATTGCAGGACCAGCGGGTATTGGACCTCTTTGGCCCGGTAAAACGCCGCTGTCCGCCCGTTCCCCATCGTCAAGGAATCGCCGGAGTTATAAGTTTCAGCCATATGATTTCACCTCCTAAGCTAAAGCGTCTTGCGTGATACCGACATTGATGTGGTTGATGGCGCCGCTTGGCTGGTAGTCAAAGAAAGCGCCCTTGTACAAGCGCTTAGCGATATCCGTCTTACGCAGGTCAGCGCGTTGCTTGACTGTCAAGTTAAAGATGCCGTCGCCAGTATCGTCATCGGTATCGATAATGGTCTGAGATGTTGCTTGATTGAGGATAGTCCGTAAAACCTGTTCAATCTTGGCGACTCCCGCCTTATCAAAGGTCAGCTTGCCGCTGGTATTGAGCAAATTCTGCAGCTGGTTTTCAGTCTCTGACTTGATCCAGTCGGCACCGTGGTAAGTGTCAATAAAGTCGCCTAGCGGGTTGGCATCAGTCGTCTGATTACTGTGAGCGCCTTTGGTGTAATAGGCGATATATCCGTTCTTATCGAGAGTCTGCATATCAGTGATAGGCAGGCTTTCTGGCGTAATATCAACCAGGTCAGAGACGAACTTCCAACTGATTGAGCCGACAGTCTCGGCACCACCCTTGCCAACTAGTGCGGCCGTGTAGTACTCGTCCGCATCCGTGTGGTAGAAGCACCACGTCCGATGGAAGTCCTTGAAAGGATTCTCCTTGGTAAAATCAGATACTTGTGGGAAGAAGAAGTGGAATCCCTTACCGTCGTACCCACCCTTTTCGATGAGCGTTGCCAAATCCAAAGCGTCTTCTTCGTCGTATTCCGGCATCAAAGCGAATTCCCAGTTACGGTAGAAGTAGTCAGCCACCGCCTTAGCTACCCCAGTGAGCTTAGTCCAGTCCACATCACCGGTAGCAGTCGTAGGCGATTCGCTTTCAGTGATTTCAGCACCGTCAGCCGTCGGCGTGCTCTCTAAGTCTTCTGGCGTCGGAGCGGCCGCTGTAAAGCTCCCAGAGTTGTCCTTGACGTAGCTGGTGATAGCTACTAGTTCTGGTGCGTTGGGTTGCGCAAATACGGCATACGCCGCGTTATAAGCGGGCGTTCCCATCGGGTAGTCGGCCATCACGTCTTCAATGGTCGTGTACTCTCCATAGCCCTCCTTGTCGCCCTTGACGAAGAGATTAGGGTTCGTCAATCCGACGGTTGGCTGCGGGTGGTCGATATCAATTGTGACATTAACATCGGTCACATTTGGAATTACAATTCCTGCCATTTTTAAGCCTCCTTATTTTCTTGTTCGATAGAATCAATCGTTTGAACATCATCAGTGAAGTGGTCTTGCACGCGAATGCGGATGTCGAACCCTACCCGGCGTTTTTGCACACCCTCAATGTAGGGAACATCGCGACGTTCTGCCTGGCCCTCTTCAACTAGGTAGATGCCAACGTCCTCAAATGTCAGTGAAGCTTCTTGCGTCCGCAGAACCTTCAAGGCCTTCTGAGCCAAGCTCATAGCCTTGATCATGTCGTCAGCGACCGCATCGATAGACCACGTGCACTCCCAAATCTCGTCGTCAACCACGTCAACTGACAGCGGGATATAGGGGGTGATTGGTTCATACGTCAAAAACGGGTCCTTAGGCTGGCGACCCTCAAAAGAGGATTCATATACCTCAGCACCCGTTTTATCTTTGAGCACGGCAATCAGGGGCCGAATAAGCTCCCGGTAGTCGTAAGTATCAGTCATCTTCAATCGCCCCCAGTCCGTAAACGATAAATCCGCCTTGGGCCTGGAACCCCGTATGGCGCAGTACCTTGTATCGAATCTTTGGGCTGCCTTTTACTGTAACGTGAGACCCCTCGGGAACAATACGCTGGGAGTACCAGAACGCATCGTAGGTGACAACTTGGCCGCCTAGCTCCTGGCTCATGACTGCTTGCATGTTGGTGTTCAAACTGGCCGGGATAAGCGGTTCGTTGACGTCGTAGGGCTCGGCCTCACGGGGTACGAGTTGTCCTAAGTCATCCGGTTCAGCACCATCAAGACTGGCACTTGGTTCGATATACAGCGGAACTGCCTCTTCAGCCAAGATGTCGCTCACATCTTCTTGCACACTTATCCCTCCTCACTAGTCAGTGGCAGTCGGGTCGCTTTCAGTGATTTCAGCACCGTCAGCCGTTGGGGTGACCGTCAAGTCACCCGGCGTCGGTGCCTTCTGTTTTGGGACCGTCCACCCCTTGACAGATGCTCGGTCAGATTCATCTAAGGTGCCGGTGTCATCGATGTTGGTGGCTTCGTAGTCACCGTCTGCAACGACCGTCCCTGGCTTAAGACCAGTGATGTCAGCCTTCGTCTTAACGCCAGTGAAAGCCGCCTCAGATTCGCCCTTCTTGTAAATTGTTAAATTTAATGCCATTAAAGTTTTCCTCTTTTCGTAATTTTGTACTTAATTGACTTGCCCAGCTTGCCGGTGTCGACTAATGGGTCATTCTTGCCCTTGTTGGCCACAGTAAGCGGGGCGTTAGCTGGTTTCTTTTTACGGCTAATCGATTTCCTAATTTGTTTCTGCATGGTCACCCCCAAAGCTGTCATGACTTGGTTTGCTGTCACTTCACCATTACTACGCACGATGCGGTGCGCTCCAGACGTGATAGTGTGCTCCCATTTTCGATGCTTAGCATCATAAGTGGAACGCAAAAAAGACCGGGCCGGAATATCGACTGATTTAAGCTGGTACACCTTGCCTTTAGGACCTGGGATATAAAGGTATTTACCCTTCTTAGGCTTGATGTGAGCCCCATACTCATTGACCACTGCAATCATTTGCAAAAATTCAGACTGCTTTGGCAGAATCCCAACTACTACAGCCTTACCTGAAAGATTATCTAGTTCACGCTTAATACGAGGGAGGTGGTTGTAATGGTCTTTAATCACTGGACCACGCTCTTCCTTGTGAGCTGTCCAGCCCGTACTGCCGTAATAGTCGAAGATAGCCGTCTAGATATCGGTCATGAACCTTGGAGTAGTCGACCTTGGTCTTGGTGATGGGACCGATGGTGAAAGACTGCACGCCACTGGCCGCGACCTTTTCGGCCGTAAGCAAATGGCACGCAAACAACCGAGTAGCCCGCTCAGCCGCCTTTGGGGGAAGGCTGACCCATTGAGCAACCTCGGCTTGCGCATCATCGATAGCGTCCAAGATTACCTGGTCAGCCAGCGTCGCAAACTGTGGGTATGCCTTGAGTTGTGATACTGTCAGTGTCATCTAACTCACCTCACTTCGATGGGACCAGGGCTAGCAAGTCAGCTTTAACCGTCTTGCCAGTGTGGTCGACATCATGATCATCAAGCCAAGCCGTGATTTCAGCGACCGTGTTGGCTGACGTCGGCTTCACATCAGGGGTGCTTTCGGTGATTGTGGCGCCATCAGCGGTAGGCGTGACGGTTAGCTTCTCGGGTGCTGGCGCCTTTACGCTTTTGGGTCGTCATCCGTGCTGTCAGCCTTTGGCGAGTTGATGGTTGGAACCACAAACTGGCTAGCGACCTTAAATCCATACTTGACGATGCCCAGCTTACGTGGGTCCGTGGCCACCTTGAAGACAGGCTTACCGTCTTCGATAGCTTGCCGGTACCCACTGATGCTGGATACCACGGAGGTATCGATATCGGTCCCGATGACTTGCATCGCTGAGACCCGCTTTTGGATGATGGCTTCGACCCCACCGTTCTTAAACTCGTCTCGCGTGATGACAAAGGCGTTAGCTGGGTTGGCAGTCGCGTAGGCTACGGAGCCTGGTGCAAAGGCATAAGCCGCCGTGGTCCCGTCAGCGGCGACTGGGATATCATCGTCTTGGATGATTTGAAGTCCGTTGTAGTACGAGATTGGCGCTCCGCCTTCGGATGGCTTGACGTCATCAATCAGGTTCTGTGCCCGCATTTCAAAGTAGGCACTCGAATTCATAGCCAATTTGACTAACTTTGGGTTAGCCATGTCGCCCATCCGAGCGAGTGCGGCCAATAAGTCCCCAGCGGACAGTTCCTTTTCAGTGCCGACCCCGTAGGACTTAGCCGTCAAAATGTCAGCGTTAGCGTAGGTCGCATTTAAGACGTTCAGCAGACGCTTCATGTCTTGACGTACCCAGAATTCGGAGAACCGACTGATAATCTGTGACCGAACCGGTGCTCCCGTGACCAATTGGCCGAAGTCAGTGGCCGAGTAGGATTTGTTATCAAACACTTTCATGGCTTGGCTGATACCAGTCGTCAGCGAGTCAGTGTCGATATCCTTGGTGTCGCTCCATTCTTCGGCGTCCCCTGGCAAATCGTTGATGTACGGCATGTCAATGGTCCGTCCGGGCTGAAGCAGTCGGCTTCCCCATACAGGGTCTGCACCCAGCACACCGCTCTTGATGAAGGCGTTCGTGTTGCTGACCTGTTCTTGCACGTAGTCCAGAAAGACTTGTGGTTCAATCAAGTCGGCGAGTGAAGTAATCTTTGTAAATGCCATTGTTTATCTAATCCCCTTTCGATTTCATCCGTTGATACTCGTCCGGGTCCTTGCGATAGAGCTCAACGCGCTCATCAAAACTAAGCTCGCTCCACTTCTTCGTGATCAAGTCCTTAGGCAACCCGCCCGTCTTGGGGTCACTCTTGCCCTTGGCTTGGTCACGGACCTTCTTGTCAACTGATTGGGTGTAGGTATCGTAGAAAGTCTCGACGTTAGCCTTGCGTTTGTCTTTGTCGGTGTCGCTCAGCATGGAAGCAAAGGAAGCTGGCAGGCCCTTATCGGCCAGCAGAACCTTGGTAGCTGATAAAGCATCACGGGCGTTTAACTTAGCCTCACGAGCGTCTAGTTCCTGCTGTCGTTCTTTATCACGCTTCTTGGCCTTTTCATCAGCTGAAAGCTTAGCGTCGTCTTGAGCCTTTTTAACCGCATCAGCAATCAGTTTGGGCAACTCGTTGGTTTTGAAGTCTTCAACGTCCTTCTTACCTTGACCCTTAGCTGCGGCCGCAAGTTGAGCCCGGGTGAAGGTCTTTTCCGACTTCCCACCTTCCTGCTGATTCTGTTCATCGGTTTCATTCGGCTTTGGTTCTTCGTTTTCACTCATCGCAAAAATCCTCCTTTTTAACGCCTCGTGGGCGAATTCACTTCTACGTGCGATAACGGGTCAGCTGTTCTTTTTGACGCCTGCAACCGAAAAAAAGGCATGAAAAAAGCACCCGTGATGAGTGCTAGTTCTATCCTGCTAGTGCATAAAGATGAAATCATCGTGTGGGATCAGCGAGCATCGGCAGTTAGGATGGATAGGTATCCCTGGAGCTTCTTTAAGGCGATATGGCCCCTTGTCAGCAATATCCACACATTTAGGGCAGGCCCCTGGCTCGTTGACCACATCAACTTCATTAATATCGACAATCTCATAAATCTTACGATTCACTTCGTTGATGGCTCGGGCCGATTCAGTCCGTAACAATCGTTGAGCCTTGTAGTCCATTGAATCGACACTACCTGTGATGGTCGAAGGCGTTGCTTGCTCACTATATGGGAAAAGCTTATGAGTAAAGTCATCAATGCCTAATCCCGACGTAAGGTGCTGAGACACGATATTTTGAACTTTTCGCGTCATTTCTTCGTTGTCCTGCCATAGTCGCGGCGACCACTGCTTAGAAGCGTCCTTAAAGCTATCTTTGACATAGGTATCGTAGACTTCACGACGCATTTTGTGAGCTCGATTGATGTAGTCTTGTCGCCGCTCAGCCAGCTTTAAAGCCTCGGCCTTACGATCAACTTCCTCAGTCACATCTTGGGCCAAACGCTTGGCCACTAAAGCATGCTGTTTAGCGGTGGCCACGGCCATGCGGACTGCAATGATGCTCATCAGTAGATACTCGCGGTTAATGCCGGCGGTGACCATCGCATACTTAATGTGGTCACTTGCTTGGGGCGGAATCGTCACGGTACGCAAGTCGTCTAAGGCCTGCTTCCACTGTGTCATGTCCCATCGAGAGATACGCTGGTTGACCTGAGAGATAGTCAAGCCATTTTCGTCGGCGTAGCGAACGTAGAAAGCCATCAAGTTATCCCTGATGCCTTTTAACGCCTCACTGTAGTAACTATCCGTTTGACGATTGCTGACGTCGTCCCGCTGGAGTAGCAGGTCTATCCGTTCCCGCTCCTGCACCTGGCTTATCGTCGGACTCATCATCTAGGCCACCTGCTTTCTTCTGACTGTCGGTCAGGGCATCTAACCCTATAGATTGAACCGTTTTCTGATCAGCTTTTCTCTGATCAGCCATTCGGGACTGTTCTTGCTCCTTAGGCACCCCGGTCACATCGGCTGCCTTATCTTGGATAGTTTCGTCGCTGATGGCACCAGTATCCTTGAGACTCTTGAGGTTGGTGATGATTTCAGCGTCATTCTTCGGCAGATTGAGCGTAAAGGTCGGCTTGAAGCTGTCCATCACGTCGGCCCCCGGAAGTAGCTTGATATGATTCCAGTAATTGCCCAGCAGGCTCAGCCGCCGCATGAGTCCCTTAGTGTACAAAGCTTCTTGTGTGGCAATCTCTTGATCACTACCCCACAGCTTGTAGGACATTGCCGCCCCAGTTGCTTGGCCGGAGAAGTTCTCGTCTGACATGTCGGGCGTGTTGGTGTCCTTGTGCATGTCCTTCATGAGTTGGTCAACGTAGGTTTGCCAGTCGGAGGCGTTGAGTTCCTTGGTGAGGTATTTGGCGTCGGTCGGCACAATGGTCGGGGAACTGCCGGGGTTGTCAATGATACGTGGCTTCAAGAACATCATGTTTTTGGTAGGATCAATCTTACGGACCCGGACCAGTGGATTACCGTTATCGTCGTAGAGCTGCTTGCCCTCGGCATCGGTGACGGTCTCTTTGTACTCATCTTCGATATCGCCGCTGATGACTAGAATCGAATTGTTAAAGTCCTCCTCCGAATTAGCCATCTCAGACAGTGACTTGTCATAGGCATCGATTGTATCGAGTTTTGACTCCCACGCCCCCATCCGGTTGTCAGCCAGACTGTACTCGGTCATTGGCACTTTACCGAAATAATGATCCTCAGTGGGCCCATCAACCGAAAGGTTCCCATTGGGGTTCATATCTGAGCGGTAGTGGTAGATCTTGCTGTCGGTGTAGACGTCCACGTAGAAGACTGGCTTGTGGTCGAAGCGGACCAAGTAGTAACGTACGGCAAAGAGACTGTGCATACCGATGGTCGTGTCATATACGATAAAGGCGTTGGCTGGGTCAACTGGCCGGACTGCTACTGAGTTGCTGTCCTTACGCACGTACATCAACTCGTAGGCGCGCCCGGTAGTGACTAGGTTGGTTCCCATGACCATCTCGTGGTACTGCTCGCTGTTATCGGCATTGAAATCCTTCAGTAAGTCCGTGATGACAGCTTCTTGAGCATCGTCGACATCGGAGTTGTCGTACCCAAACTTGATGGGATTGCCAAATTGGTAACCAACACGGATGTTGGTGATATAGCGCGGTAACCCACTAGCAATGCGGTTGTCCGCCCGGTTGGGGGCCTTGTGTGACGCCCAGTAATGGATGTCATTATCGCCATTGTAGTAGCGCTCCAGTGTGATGATTCGAGGGACCTGCAGGCGGTAGTGGTCAGTAATGTACTTTTGCACCAGTTCGGCCACTTTCGCCGGGTCGTCCTTGATGGCCTCCCAATTGTCCGCCGGCATCCGGTAGACCTGATTGGCGTCGAAATCGAAACGGTCACCCGTCAGCATGGCCTGCTTGCCGTGAGTTGGGTAAGGGCTTGGCAAACTCATAGCCCAAGCCCGCGGGTCGTTGTTGTTGCTCACTAGTAATCACCTCCTAAACCGTATTGTTTGAGCATTGATACCTGACTGGCCATCCGTGGCCGGTCGTCAATGTGGACCTTATTTTGAATGGATTCTGCCACCCCAGTTAGCGCATCGGGGGCATCGTCGTGTTCGTTTTTTCCTTCACGTTGGTAGCGCGTCAAGAAGTCGAATAGGTCAGGCCATCTATCCCGCCAATTTACGGGGAAGTAGATGTGACCCATAACCCAAGTCGAATTTGATAAGATGCGAGCGATTTTGTTCTGGCTATTGTGAAACCACTGCACCTTCGTAACGTTGCTGTGGTAGTTACCGTGCAGCCGTCGCTCAACCTGTCGGGCAAAACCGCGCCCACCGTTGTTAGATTCGATGGTGGCAACGTTGACCTTATTCTCGAATAGCGATTGGGCCACAGCTGGTTCTGTCATCTCCATTGGGTCTTGCGAGAAGACTACGTCCAAGATATAGGCCTCGTCGTTGTATACCCCATAGACGTAATGAGCCAACCAGTCAGAGCCTTCGTCGGCAGTATCGGTGTATGAAAAAATCCCCCGAAAGAGCGGATTGCCCTGCTCATCTCGTGGGATTTCGTCGTAAGTTTTGAAGTGCTTGTACAATCGTCCTTCTTGGTCAATTGGTTTTTGCTGGTAGTTGGCCGCCGCAATCTCGGGCGATTGGGTCTTAAACGTTCGCTCGTACTGCGCACGGGAAAGAATATCCTCACAAAGCATGGTTCCGTCGTCCTGGAGAGCTTTCATACTGATGTGCTTGACCTTATACCCTAATCCGGGTAATTCGGCCAGAGCGCGTCCGGCGAGGTCTTGAGATGACCACCGTGTCATGATAATAATGATTTTCCCGCCGGATTCTAGTCGTGACAGCATGGTGTTTACGAACCATGACCACTGCGCGTCTAGGGCTACTTCGTTGAAAGCTTCTTGGGCGTTCTTGATAAGGTCATCGATGATCATGACGTCAGCCCCGAACCCTGTCGCGGTACCAGTTGGTGACGTGGCCAAATAATTATTGTATCCGCCTTGCAGTGACCACAAGTTCATGGCTCCGTCACCTTGCTTGATGCCGACGCCTGGGAAAACATCCGAAAACACCGGGATATCCGGGTCCGCCTTAACCTCTTGAATAGCGTTCCGTACCCCCTTCGAGAAAGTCGTTGAAAGCGTCTCATTATAAGAACCGGTCATGACCTTTATCGATGGGTCTTTACCCAACAACCACTGAACGAAAAGCCCTGCTGTGCGCGATTTTCCGTGTCGGGGTGGCTCATTGATGACTAGGATATCATCGTCGGATTTAACGAAGTCTTGCAGGGAATCACACATCTCTACTAAATAGCCCCGGCTCCGCTTGTAAAAGTCTGGGGCCATTAACCGAGCATAGGAAAAGAAATGGCGCCGAGCCAGTTCAACCCGCGCGCCTTGTCTGATAAGCTGCATGTCAGCCATCGTCATCATCAGCTAGCTTGGCTAACTGCTTCTCAGATAAATTCTTGTAGGGGTCACTGACCTGTACGCCTACGCCACCAGATAACTCGGTCTCCTTACGGTCACGCCACTCGTCTGGTTTGCGATTCTTTAGCCAAAAGATAGCAGCCGTCGTATCTGGTGGGACCTCACGTCGAACGGTCTTAGTAAGTGTCCCCTCGTCATCAGTGGTCTCCGTTACGTCCTCAGTGATAAAACCTTTAGCTCGTTTGAGCAGTGCCGATTCAACTTCACGGTCAACCACTTCTTTACCCTTTTTTAGGGCGTCAGAAATGTCAGGATGGCTCTTCTTCCATTCATAAAGTGTGGGCCGACGAATTCCAATATTATGCGCAATTTGTTCATCGGTCAGGCCATCTCGGGCCCAGCCCTCCAGCTTGGTCAGTCCCTCATGGGTCAACCAATCTTGATACTTGCCTTTACCCATGGGGGCGCCTCCTAATCCATAAATACACAGGCCATCGTAAACTGACCCATTGGAAATCCCTTGCCGTACACAACGTTCGGACCGTACTTAATATATCCCGAATGGCTCTCGTACAAGTTGTCAGTGTTGTCATCCTTGATAGCCAAGTGAATTGGCTTCTCTTGCCGGACTAAGCTCTTTAGCAGCTCATCCGAAGGCTTGCCCAGTGGGACCATAATCTGAACCAGCTTGTCTACGTAGTTTGATCCAGAGTCAACGACTCTAACTGCCACGTCACTACTAAGACTGTTTAGTTCTTCATCATTGATCAAGACATGGAAATACTTTGGGTCAAAAAGGCTAATTAATGTACCGTCGCTAACCCGGATTGAGTGCTTGTTTTCTTTATCAGTCACGATCAACAACCTCCTGTGCCTGCTTGTGGTTTTCCCACGTCATGGCGCCTTTGTAGTAGACTTTGCCATCGATATCAGCAAAATGAGCTTCTTCTTTGCTATAGCTCTCAGTGAAGATATAGTCCTTGTTAACAATCATGCCATCACCGGAACCAGCTTCGGGCTTAAGCGGGATATAACTAATCAGCTCCCCGTTAGGTTGACTGACGGTAATGTAATTTGGCAGATCGTCCCATAGTTTGGCCTTCTCTTTGTCGCTTAATTGCTTTTTCATTTTTGACATCCTTTCTTCCCGCAATCTCTTCCACAGAAAAAGCACCACTCTTTTGCGAGTGACGCTTTGCATACTGCTCTCTGACCCACGGGTCCAAATCGCGTTCAATTTTATGCCCTGTTTTAGACGCATATGAGCCATTTTTCCAATACATGGGTGTTTGTTTGCGTTTTACCATAAGTAGGCCAACCACCCTATCAGAATACCCACAGCAAGCGCCGTAAGTCCCACTATCAAATCTTCAACACTTCGTCGCCACATCGAGCATCCCTCCAAAACGGATAGACATAAGTCTAACCACCAAATTTATGTAACAAAAAAGACCCAGTCGTCCAAACTGAGTCTCTACGAAATCACCTAACCGATGCAGGCGAGACTTCTCACTGAGAGGAGTCTTCACCTCTTTTCAATTAGATTTTTGACCCAATGTTAAGCAAGATTTGTTTAGGGCCAATGTACTGGCAGGGATTCGCACCCTGCATAGCCTTAGTGTGCCATGGCTGGATTCTAACCAGTAACCTCACGCTTATCAGGCGTGCGCTCTTCGATTGAGCTTACATGTCCGACCTTGTCCCATGAAGGTAGGAATTTCAGTTCTTACCCTCATGAGTCAATGCGTCTACCTATTCCGCCACAGTACGTGATGGACGCTATATCCTTGGATGAACGGGAGATCCCATCTCCTTTGAGTTATTTGCCCAATACGTGCAACGGGAGTCGAACCCGTATCTTCTTTACTCTGCCGTTGAGCTATGCACGTTACTCAGGGAGGTGATCTTGTGGCCGGTTCATCATTCCACCACAATGCACGCAGCGGGGTTCGAACCCGCGTCGGGCAATGACTGCCTGCTCTGCCATTGAGCTATGCGTGTTTTTCTTAATTCTTTCGATGATACTAGAATAACCCTTAAATATGGCCAGTGCCTGCTGACTTACTGCACAAAAACTGCACTTAAACTGCACCAAAACTGCTTTTTTTAAAAACATGGAGGTCATCTAGCATGTAACAATCGGCAAACTCTAGCAGTGCCTGCGGCTTACGAACGTGGAAGTAACTCGATTCTGAGAATCCCAGTCCCATGAAGCACATCGTATCTGTGTCCCCCTGCAGGTACAAACTGCTAAGAATGCTGCGGCTGTCCTGTCCACAATGCTTAATGGCCACAACTGTCTGCTTTACGATTTGCTCCGCGTATAGCCGCCGTACGATACGAGCCTCCGCCGCGTTACCTGCTGGCTTGGCCTTTGGCATCCCATCGTAGCTGGGAGACTTCAGATCTGTCATAGACTGACCACTTACCCGGACCATCTTAGGCAGTGTCACCCTAAGGAAGTGTGTCACTTTTTGAGTCGTCGCTTCTTCGTCAACCTCGGGGAACAGCGTCCCCATATCCATACTGTCAAAATCCAACTCTGTCATCCCTCGCCAGCCCCTTCACCGTGCGTTTTGTGGTATAATTTATCCATTCGAATGTTTTGTGGAGGGCTGCTGGCGGGCGGCCCTTTTTTACGTCTACATAAGAATCATCATATCGACAACTCCAGCAATCATCATAAAAATCCAGAATGTGAAGGATCCCATCTTCTTCTGGTTCCAGCGACGATTGGCCATGTCATCAGCGAAGATTACTGTGATAAACGCTAGCAGCAGCTTCCAAAACAATGGCCACGTCATCGCTTCACCTCTGACAGCTGAACCATCGGAACTTCTGACATACCCTGGTGGCCCTTCAACCGCACAAGTGCTGTGAAATTTTTACGTCCGGGGCGCCGAATCACGCCAAAACAATGGCCTGTAAAATCTTCCGCGTTGTGGTGGACCGTGTGTATGACGGGTGCACCCCCATCGTCACGCATGACCACGCCGCTTCTGTACTTCTTGACCGTCTCTGTATCAAATGGTGGCCGGTGCCACACTACCGTTGTGCCTCGCTTAATCATCACTCATATCCTCCAAATCATCAGGTACTTTCCGCTCAATCCATGGCGTCCCAGCGAACTCAGCCACGGCTGCAGCCATTCTAGGTGATACTTGCTGCCAGTAAGGCGAACGAATGCTGTAAGACATGTTTTCCTTGCTGATGCTAATTGCCGGATGGTCCTTGGCGTCGAACATCACAATTTCAGTCGGCACGATTAGTGGTTTGAACCCTTCGCTCTCAGCGATTTTTTTGAACTCAGCGTACTTCATCGTTTGACCTCCTCAGGTTCATCAATCGGCTTAAAGTATTCGGCGTCCTCGGGGTCGACCCCCATAAGCCACGCACCCTCTTCGCTGCCGCACCCCCACAGCATGTCGGGGATACTAGGGGTCTGTGACCACTTGCTACCTTTTTCGACATCGGCGGGCGGCTCGTCGTCAATCGTGAAGCCATCACCGTCACAAGCGTCAGCTTGAAATGATTTGATGCACACGTAAAACTTTTCACCAGTCATTTGTCTTCCTCCCCAATCTGGTACCCGTCTAGCCACGCGCGGGCAGCCACTTCTGGATGATTTCTGATGAATTCCATTCCTGGCGAACCAGCCACCTCCAGCGAACTATAGAATAGGTCAGCAATTCCATCCTCACGTCTATCCTCAATTTCTTGTGCTGCCCATCGGGTAATCACCGGCAACTCGGCATACGTCTTCTTGAAGACCTCATCAGCAATCGGCCAGTGCTCGCCGTCGGTACCTGTGGCAATCCAATCACCAAAATCAAAAATCATGTACTTTTCTTCAAGCTGGTAACATTCATAGTCTTCATTCCACTTGATACCGTACTTGGCTTTCAACTGGTCGAAGTTATCCTGAGTAAGCTGTTCGGCCGTGATGGTCGCCGTCTTGCGATAAATCTTAATCACGGTCGTCACCTCCTGCCAAAATCTTGCCAAATTCGTTAAAGTCAACCTTGACCAGTAACCTTTTATCGCCAAGACTCAACATCGTCCACCCGGGGTTATTTTCCGCTGCATAGTCAATCTTCTTTAGATTTACCCATACGCGGTTGTCGTCTCTGTCTTTGACCATGATCCAACTAGGCTCACTACTGTAGCTGTACATCGGTCTTCGCCCCTTTCGCTTGATGTTCCCGTGCATGTTCCGCCATCCGCCGCTTTTTCTTGCGCATGGTCGACTTTTTCGTGTGTTTCCGCTGCTTACTCATGACTAGCCTCCTTACCCCGTGTCTGTACAATCGCCCATAGAATCTCTGCCGCTGGTCGTGTTCGCTTTAGTCCAACGGTGGTCCGGTCAATTTTCAACGTCAACCGGGACCAGTTTTTATCGGGACAAAGGATGCCATCGACCCGCTGCGGAATCAACCGCTCTTCAAGCAACTGTTGTGCTAACTCCCACTGGCACACTAAGAAATTATTGTCTCCATAGAAGGACAAACCGTGTCCTGATGTGAAGTCAGCCATACACGATTTGACCTCATAGAAGTCAAACTGCCCAAGCTCCACGGCAATCGCTCCGTCAGCGTACTTCTTAGGCTTGAATCCGACGAAATCTACGCGCCTGTTGTCCTCAGTGTCCATGTCGAAGTTCACCTCTGGGCTCCAGTACATCCCCTGGGTGGTGAGCCGCTTCTCGACTAGGTGACTGAGTCTTGCTGTGATGTCTGGTCGCTTACTCATCTTCTACCTCCTCAATGCCATCAAGCTCCGCATCGTACCGGTACTGCTTGTGTGGGTCAATCGATTCAGACTCAGGGAACCACTCAGAAAACGACTGGCTATCACTACACTGTAGCCTCCAGTCCTCTGCGGCTTGCACCATCAACTCACCGCCTGAACTTTGGAATAGGTCTTCGCCTATCTGTTTCATCCAATCTCCTCGATTCTCCAGCCATTAATGACTGGCTTTTTCTGCTGCCATAGAGCCGCCTTCACCTTCCACGTAGGCACGTGGTCCAAGTAGTGTGTCCGTGCGTAGGACAGGCGACACTCGTGGTATCCCTTGCTGCTCGTCAATCTAACTCGCATCAGTAGCCATCATCCCCATCAGAATCATTGCTACCGTCTTTGTAGTTCCCTTCCTGGAAGAGAAACGCGTTGTAGTGGTAGGTTAGGTACAGTGCTTGCGATTCTGTGAAGCCATTATCAATACATGCATCGAAATATTCCTTCTGACTGGCCGCGATTCCCTTAGCTGCCTGTGTAAAAGCTATGAGGCTTAGCTGAAGTTGATTGCTGTCGTAATTGCTCATTTCATACCTCCTGCTTCTGTCACCGTGACTTCAATTCTCGGATCGTCTGAATAATACTTACTAGCCGATAGATCAACAATACAGTTGTCATCCTCCCAGATAACGCCTGTGAGCGCGTCTTCAATAAGCTTGACGTAATTGGACGTGTCAGGCTTAACTATTGGCCGATGAATGTTCTGGGCCCGTCTAGCATGTTCAATTCGGCTAACGCTGGTTTGTATTGGTCGATAAATGGCTATACGGACCACTAATTGCTTCCGGCCAATTAGATCACCGTGATACTGTTTACTAGCTTCTAGTGACACGTACTGCTTATATGCCCGACTCTTCGAGGGATCATATGCATGCCCATTACGATTAAAACGCGGACGTGCTGCTGGTACTGGTTCGCCATATACAACTAACTCAATCACCAGCGACACCTGCCAATGGTAATTCTGTCTGCTGCATCATCATCTTTGTAGCCGTCGATGGCTGCCAGTCATCGATGAACCGCATTGCTTTGTCGAAGTCCTTGGCCTTAATCTGAATCCGTGCACGGACGCCGCAGACCTGATTCAAGCCGCCGTTGATGTCCTTATAGAGTGCTGACCGCTGTTCCTTAGTCAGCTGCAGGTGCCGGTCTTGGATGTACTCACGCACTGCTTTAGATACCCCGTGGCTGACAGCCGTGTAGTCTCCGGATTCCAGCCGGCGATTCTGCTCGAAGTCGTCCATGCGCTCCTCAACCCCAGTTAGTCGTTTGTTGGCGCGATTGGCGTTCTCCATCACCAGCAGAAGCTTTTCTTCCGGTGTCATTGGGAGAACGACCTGTTGAGCTTGTCGCTTGGCCTGCTTCTCCATCGCGATGAAATACTCACGCGCTTGCTTACCCTTAGGAGTCCGCTGAATCATAGACAACTCCTTTGCCATGTCCAAAGTCATGGCGTACTCAATGCGAGGCCGGCCACCACGGCTTTTCGCCGAAATTGGCGTAAAGTCCTGGCCCTCCGTAAAGCCGTATTCAATCATGCCCTTGAACCAGTTCGAAAAGTCCTTGCCGACCTCTAGAAAGTCGTGCAGGTCTCGTGCATCGACGGCCACTGTACCGTCGTCTTGCTTAAAAGTTTTGATTAACTCATTCATTTTTAGTCCTCCTGTTCCGTAAGTGCATCGTCCATCCGGTCCCGCTGCGCCTGTCTGACCACTTCGTCAATTTCTGCAGGGAAGGCGGTCCCAGCGTCATACATAAACGACTCGAACCGCCGTTTGGTGAAGATAGCCTCCGCATGCACGCCCCGGTCACTCTTGACTTCAAAGGTGTGCGGCGAGAAATAGATCTCCGTATCGCCCCGCACGCTGTGTATCAGCGTGTAGTCGTTGAAGTCGTTCGTCATAAACCGTGGATTGAGATGCTCCCAGCTGTACCGCACACCCTTGTAGATGATTGCCATCACGATGTCCCGGACTTGCTCGCGTCCCTTGACCGTGGCTTGTACGCCACTTGTCCGGACGTGGAGCTTACCTTTCTCGGCAATGATCGTTAGCTTACGGCTGTAGACACCCGCCGCTACTGCTTCCTGTACTTGCATGGCTGTGCCTCCTTGCATTTCAGGCTGTTTACTCATGCTTCTGCCCCTTCCTTCTCTGACCGCCGTGCCTTAAATCTTGCGATTCTCTCGGCCAACGCGGCCTTTTCTTCTTCCGTGAATTGCTTGGGGGCCGTTGGCTGGTCTGGCGTCTTCTCAGGCGTCTTCTGAGCCCACGTTGGCAGTGTCTCCTTGGCCCTTGTTGGCTTAGAGCTCCCGCGGCCGTTCTTCATGCGTTGATCGTGTTCTGCAGCCGCCTTTTTGGCCTGATCAAGCGTTGTAATCTTGCGTTTCTGCCACCCATCAATCACGGCTTGCATGTACTTAAGCGCCCCGCGCGATTGGACGTTATGCTCACCGGCGATGGTGATGGCGAAGTCAATCACGTCCGCTGGCAGTTGCTCAAGCCAGTCGTTAATCTCAGGCATGGCGATAGCGTTGGGGAATCCCCACAGGCTGGTCCACTTATCGATCACACTTGATCGGGTGATACCCGCGTCATCATCATCTAAGTCAGTACCAGTCAAGTCAAGGTCAGTACTAGTAAGTTCTTTATGTCCTACCGGTTGACCTCCACCTTGCCCAACTGGTTGGCCTACTTCGTCTAAACCAGTTGACCTACTTTTTTCATTTGTAGTTGGGTTACTGGTTGGGTAACCAGTTGACCTACCGTAAAGTTTGACCACCCGATACTCAGGTGGCTTGACGTTTTTCTTACCTTTGATGTACTTGATCAGTCCAAGTTGTACCAGTGAATTTCTTGCCTTATCGAGGCCGGGCTCGGATAATCCTGTCAGACTAAGCAGTGCCGAATTTTTCATGCGAAACTGAGCATCCAACTTCCCTTCATCGTTCGCGTAGTCTAGCAACTCGCGATACAGATTATTCTGGCCGTTAGAGACGCTCGCTTCATACATTTTAAAATTGCGGTACGCTCGTCGTTGTTTGAAGTAATCCATGCTGGCACCTCCTTTAATCAATCAGTTCATCAGCATCGATGATGTCGCCCAGAACCTTAGTTGACCGACAGTAGTCGCACGTCTCACAGCGCTCCGGTTCTTCCTGGCCATCGATGATGGACTTGAATCGGTGTTCCTGATCCTTGACCCGCCACATCGCATCATCTAGCTTGTCCTGCGGGATTGAGATGACCGCCTTGTCGGGCGGGTCTTGCTTGGTGACTGCAACAATGTAGGGCGTACATAGCACACCGTACTGTTGACGAACTAGCTCTTGGTAGACGGCCATTTGGAGCTGGTAGTCGTAGGCATAGACGAATGGGACGTAGCGCCGTGTGCGGGTATCCCAGACCTGCTTGTGTAGGTCCTGCGTGGTCTTTAAGTCGAGGAAGATGCCTCGCTCAAGGTTCAAGCAGTCCAGCTTGCCCATCCAGTCGATACCGTCAATCGTCCCAGTGACAATCGATTCCTTAGCGCCCTGGTAGAGTGCCCGGAAGGTGGCATCGCCGTCTAGCGTCTTAATCATGCTCTCGGCCACCTTATACGGTGCCTTAAGCTGGCCCTTAGTTTTGCCCCTAGTAGAAAGCATCACGTCTTTGTGAGCTTCTATGAAGCGTTTGTGGGACGCTGGGGACTCGAAATAGCTGTGAAGGTAGTTACCGACCAGCAAGGCCGTTGGGTCTCGCTGGGGCTTCCAGTCGCCGTTGAGTTCTGCTAGCGCCTCAGCCTCACACGCCACGAACTTTTTGAACCACGTTGGGCTCATGTAGTTCTTGTTGGCCGTTTGACTGTAATAATTAGTCGAACTTAGAGTGAACCCCGTTGTTGAAGAGGTCCGTTTGCTCGGTGCCGTCTGCATCACTGTCAGCCTCCTTTTTGTCAATGTCTTTGATCAAGCTGTTCGCCGTTTCGCTGTCGGTCAATGATTCGGCCGATGCGGATTGCTCCGATACTGACGCGCTGGCAACTGATACTGACGCGCTCTCGCTCTTCTGGGGAGCTTCTGACGTCTCCGAGGTGTCCTTGGCAGGCCCCGGTTCAATCAGGTCAGCAACGGTCTTCTTCGGTGTCACATCCTTGGCAGGCTGGTCGTCGTCATACTCGTTGGAAGTTGTGTTGTTTATGGCCCCCACTACCAAGTCCGAATCATCTGAGGTATTCAAGATGTTCTTAGCGGCCCGATTCAACACCGTCCGCTTAGCCATTTCATCGCTAAACTTGTTTTGAACGGCTCCCTTTGAACGGGTCTGCGACCAGCTGTTCTTGATTTGCTTGAAAGTCATGATGGTGTATTGGTGAGTACCATCAGCCATCTCAATGACGGCGTAGACGTACTTGATTTGTCCGTCCAGGCCCTCTAACGTTGGCTCCCAGTTAGTGACGACGATTCGGTCGTCCTTAGCTGATATATCGAATTTATCGCCTTCGTGGACCACGTTGGCCCAGCAATCATCAACATTTGACAGGCGTTTAAGTGCCGCTTGCGTTCCAAAGTATGATCGTTGCATTTGAACCTTCTGGCCATACTTGATGAAGTAGACCTGGGTCTTGGCTGGTGACAGTCCTTGAACGACCATATCCATCAAGGCGTTAGCAATCGAGGTTTTCATCTCGGGGACGTGCGCCGCGATTTGGATAAGGTCACCATCGTTACTGCTCTTTAACGCGAAGAATGCGGATTTAAGGGCATTTCCAACGGCGTAGTTAGCAGGCAATTTCAGCCCGTTTTCCTGGTTCATCATTTGATTGATTTGGTTCTGAACCCCCACGTCCAGTGAACGCTGGGTTTCAGCAACTTCGTTTGTGTTCATCTACTTCTACTCCTCACCTAAGTCTGGTGACCAGCCAATCAGCTTATCGCTGATGCTGTACAGTTCATCGATATCAACGTTTCCAAGCTTGTCGCTTTCGGCCAACTCTTGAATTTTGTGAAAAAGCGCCGACTTAATATCGTCTAACTCGGCGGTGTTGGTACATACCACCGGCTTCGGTGTGAACCTGCTGTTCGTCCGTACCATCACATCCATGAGATCACCTCCGCGTCCTTGAACTCTTCCAGGATTCCGGCGAGATTGTCGTAATCGTAGTTGATTGGGCGGCCGTAGTCCTCGGCCTGACTGTCAAGGTAGTCGTGCATCGAATCTTCGTTGGTCGGAATGTAGCTTCCATCAACGTCCCAGTAGGTCTCGCCGGACTCCATCGGATTGCCATCCGTGTCGTAAACACTGTTATCACTGACTGGTTCAGCATCGAGCTGATTCATGTACCGGTAAAAATCAAACGTCGCATGATCTGGTGCAATCATTGAATCCGCCGCCCTTCTGCTGTAAAATTGAAGTTGAAAATACTTGAGACAAGTAATTTTTCTGTGAGTTCTGACGGCCAGGTCAGGGCTCTTTTTTTGTGCCAAAGTTTCATTTTTTGTCCTCCTTATAGTCCAGTCCGAAGAAGTCATCCGCCCAGGCTTTCCAGCCGCCGTAGTGATGTACCGATTCGGATAGTTTGTAGCCACCGTAAATGCACAGGAACATGAAGCAGAACCACGACGCAAATTCGCCGAAGTAGTAGTAGAACACATCCATTCTTGTCACCTCCTTACCAAGGTAATTCTTCCCAGTGACGGTCTAAGAACTCCGCCATGGGGCCAGCTTTGAAAAGCCAACGTGTCCCGGGCCCCGCAGCCTCTTTGATTTCATGATGGTCAACCATTTGTTGAATCTCTCGGCTGTACCGCGGATTCTCCAGGATGCTGGCTTTGATCCAAGTCGTTGACTTCTTGCCAACCCACTCACGTAAATCTTGCATGGTCCACGTTCGACCGGTCAGTGCTTGACCACGAAGACTCTCGATTTCGTCACGTTGGACCAACTCGAAGTTATCCGGAATGGCGATTTCGATATTTGCTTTGATACTCTGTGGTGCTTGCATCATGTCGTCACCCTCCTATTCGCTTGTTGTATGAATCGAAGACGCTTTGAATGTCCTCACCCGCATACTTGGCTTTCATCGCAATGTCCGTCTCCTCAGCGCCGATTTCTTCAACATATTCCCGGAAGTAGTCCCGGATGAGAAGCGTTTGCTGTGGCGATCTAAGCTCTGGCTTAGTACCGATGGCCTCATCGAATGCATCTTCCAACTTTCGCCGCTCATTCTCTTCTTTTCGCTGTTGAAACAGGGCCGCCATTACATCGTCATGTTTAGTCTTATTTTTCATAAAAGACGGAATATGGTAATCCTCCCGTGCCCCAGAAAAATTAAGCCAAATATTTTGCAGTGTGTCCGCCAACGATATTCTCGTTGGCTTGTCCGTGTTACGAGTGCCGTTCTTCAAACGACTTAGCTGACCGACAGACACATGAACCTTACCAGCTACTTGCTTGTGTGTTAGCGAACCCTGAATCCCATCTAGGGCAAGCGTTAGTTGTTCTGAAAATTTGCTTTGCATCTTTTTCCTCCCATCGTGATTGGAAATTGAATTCAATCACTTTTCCTAAGCTCACAGTTATCATTGATACTGGAGTTCAAATGACTGGTCATTTGCTTTGGAACATTCAATCATGTACAAGCGATCAAGATAGCCCTCGCCATTTGCTTCAACCATCGCCGCAATGATATCTGCGGTATGATTACTACTTTCTGCAACGAAGTTGATCTTTTCTTGCCGTGTCATCTTGGTACCCCCTGTTCCTTGACAATTAAAAAACTGCCTTAATTGACTCAAATATCTTTTGTGCTTCTTCAATTTTAGATATGGGTAAATCATTGATTCTTTTGAGTCGTAGTTTCGTTCGAATGATGCTGTTGAAGGCTTGCGACAATGAATCATATCTAACCGGAGTTTCTTCGGAGATTTGTTTAGCAAAATCTGTAATCTCCTTTTTAAACGTTGCTAACTCGGTTGGAACGTTACCCGGATGATTGTCCGCAATAGCTTTTCTTACCTGTTCTTTGACCATTTGTTGCAACTGTTCTTGTGTTACTTCCATTATTTGGCCACCTCCTTTGGCAATAAATCTTCTACTTGGATTTCCAGTGCCTTAGCCAACTTAATTGCTGTCTTAAGTCCGGGAGTCTTATTTGTATTTTCGATTCCACTAATGGTTGTTTGTGGTACACCACTTAAATCTGAAAGTTTTGCTTGCGTTAATCCTTTTTGACTACGAATCATAAATAGTTCTTGTCCTGATGTCATTTCATCACCTCATCTCTTTCTACTCTTTAGAGTATATACTCAATTGATATAATTGTCTACTCATTTGAGTAACTATGTTCAAAAAAATAATGTTATGTTTAAGACGTACTCAATTGGGTTAGGATGTGATACTAATGGATAAAACACATAGCACCTTCTTTAAAGAACGCTTGTACTCTTATATGAAAGAACAAAACATAACATTAAATCGTGTAGCAACCTTGTCTGGCATGGCAACTACTACACTTAGCAATATTGTCAATCGAGGATCCGCTCCTCGCATTGACACGGTGTATAGAGTTTGCACGGGGCTTGGCGTCAGCGTCCATGACTTCTTCGACTTTCCGCCTTACAACGAGGTGGAAAAATGAACTTAATACCTATATTCCTTTCTTCAATGAACTAATTACTAAATCGTTCATCGAAAGGAGGTGACTAAAATGATCTTTAAGAACCAGCTAATCTCAGTATCTTCTGCCGTTGCTAAGTCAATAGGCAATGGTAACCAAAATCATTTGATTTTATTTACCAGTTCAACCGCCATTATTGGTGATTTACTATCTGATGGTGATCACGTTGAATCTAGCCCCGTTTACTCAGCTTTATTCGAAGGGCTTACCTCTTCTAGCAAGCTTTTCGACGAAACTATCGATAAATTTGGCAAAAGTAATAGCTACGACAGTACTAGTAAACGTCAGATTATTTCCCGAATGAGAGGGCAGAAGGACTCTATCGTCTATCTTCAAAACGTAACTATCCAATCGCTGTCTTCACTGCAGCCCTTAAATGTCGACTTCTTAGCAGTAGACTTGGATAAAATCACTAGTTTCACTATTGGTTCTTCTTCGATGCAGAATTCTCAATAGCTATTTGAACATGACGCTCTTGGTTACTAGCGATAATCTTGAGCGTTTTGTTTAGGTTACGAAGTTCTTTGAGCACCTCAGCTTGGAACTCTTCTTTTTTCATCAGCTCACCTCCTCAGGCTGTTTGTTCACTCTCCGTGATGAATTACTGTAAAAAAATAGTTCATCTGCGGACTTCCCATAGAAATCAACCATCTTTTTCATCGTTTCAAAGGACGGTGTTTTAACACCAGCTTCAATCTTAGACAGCATTGAATAGCTGATTCCAATTGATTTAGCGGCTTCCGGTTGAGTTAATTTCAATTCTTCCCGGGCCTTCTTGAGTGGGTTCATGTTTATCCCTCCTTCACTCTACGTGAATATAGTACCATCACTAAGAGTGAACGTCAACACTTATAGTGAAAATTATTTATTTACTCTTTTTTATCACTTAGAGTGATAGTATGCTGTAAATAAATACAAGGAGTGAAGAGTATGACTAAAGGACAGCGTATCGCTGAACTACGTAAGCGAAAGCACGAAAGTCAAAGCGAATTAGCCCGAGCAGTCAATGTCAGTGCCAGTACGATTGGCATGTGGGAAACCGACCAGCGCGCTATCAAGGATGATGACCTTTCTGCTTTAGCCGATCATTTCGGCATCACAGTCGACTATCTTCTGGGCCGTAAGGTAGATCTAGGTAGTGTCCCTGTTGCTGCACATATCGACGGAGATTTAGCAGATCTAACCGACGAAGAGCGTCAGGAAATCAACGACTACATCGAATTTAAAAAGGCACAGTATAAAAAGCGCCACGAAAAGGACTGAGGCTTATTGAATAGACTTGAAACTCTGATGGCGCAGTATCCAAACATCATTTTCAATTTCGAAAAATTGCCAATGCGCCTAAGCGGTCTCGCTCTTGGGAACGAAGTCGCACTTAATGAAAGCAAGACAGCCGATCAACTATGCCAGTGGATACTAGAGGAAATTGGCCATGTTGAAACTTCGGTTGGCGACATTACCGATTATGGATCGTTAGAGAATATGAAACAGGAACGACGGGCTCGTGTTTGGGGATTTACTCACTTGCTGACACGGGCTGACATGGACCGTTTACGTCGCGAATATGCGTGTGAGGACTCAGATTACCCCGCCGCTGATGACATCGGTCTTGAATTACCATACCTGCATGAAGTTGGTTTGGCGTATGGATTGCAGTACAAACATGTTTTAGACTGAAATATGAGGTGAACACGATGAAATGCCCTATAGACGGGACTGAATTTAAAGACGAATTTGTCCAGCTTAAAGATGGAAAGATATGTACACAGTGTGCGGCACAGGTTGGTATGATTTATGGCTCATCACTGACCGAAGCAGAGTCTGAAAAGCATTCCCTAGCCGAAGTGAAGACGCTGATGTCGACAAACTCGAAGGTGACCACTCAAGATGAAATTGACTTCCAAAAAAACGAGGTCAAGCATCGACGGATACCAACTCACAACCAAAAATCGCAGCAACCCCGGTCTAGTAAATCAGCTATTTTGGGTACCGTCAGCCTAGTCGTAATAATCCTAGTCGGTGGAATTATAGTAAAGACATCTAGTGGTCATGATACTAAGCAAGCCGTTTCGTCCTCTACATCCTCATTGACGCCGAGTGAAAAGCTGGCATCAATCAAGGATAACGAACAATTAGCTTCCTATGATCCGGTAGGCAAAGCATTCGATTTATCTACCCTTTCCGGTCGTTCGAATTCTTGGCTATCAAACCAGGGTGGTAAAGGCATCATCGTCAGCAATGCCAAAGTGATTGGCCTAGGAGCCGACAAACAGAAGAAATATCATATTTTGGCCAAAATCCCTAACTCATCAGTTATGACTCTAACCGTTGTCGGCGGTAAAAAGTCTGGCAAAGTCGTCAAAGGCGGTAAGATCACGGTATATGGCCACTTTGTCGGTAAGACAACTATCGACAGTGCTCAGGTAAAGGCTGGAATCAGTGAAGATTACGCTGGTACATCGGCCTTGAACTTGGCGGCTGATGAAGTTGTGTCTTACCAGTAAAGCCCCTAATCGGGCTTTTCTTTAACAGGCTTAAAGAACATACGTTTGGCAAAGTCAAGTGTTGACCTTGCCATTGAAAGGAGAATTAACCATGGCAAGTATTACCAAGCGAGGCAAGAGCTGGCAGGCCAGGATCAGCTATAAAGATGCCGATGGCAAGTTCAAAACGAAAACCCACGGAGGATTTAGGACGAAGAGCGTGGCTACCGCATGGGCCAATCAGTTTGAGGTAGACAAAAATAACGGTGATCTAGTTGTCGATACTCCTCCACTCTTTCCCGACTACTTCTGGTCCTGGTTCGAGACCTATAAAGAATCGTCCGTACGTGAGCGTACTCGCCTAACCTACGTCACCGCTCACCATATCCTTGAAGAATATCTTCCAGCCGAGAGAATCGACCTGATGGACCGGCGTAAGTACCAACTTTTCCTGAAAGAATTTGGTAAAGACCACTCTAAGGCCACTGTTTCTAAAATGAACTCGCTTTACCACGCCTGTATCAAGGATGCTTTATATGACGGTCTCATCAAACGTGATTTTATCGAAACGGCCTCTCTGGTTTACGATAAGGAACGGACCCGAAAGATTCAGTATCTGAGTGTGGCCGACCTGCATACCCTTATCGATTACTTGCTAGAAACGCGTAATCGGAACTTTACGTCAAAGTACATGATTCTGACTGCATTGCTGACCGGAATGCGTCCAGGGGAAGTTCAGGGCTTACGGTGGGACGATATCAACGAACCCTTCCACACTATCACCGTCACTCAGTCCTGGAACGAAACCAACCGCGATTTTCAGGATTTGAAGAATGAATCCTCCCACCGAGTAATTCGAATCGATGGGTGGTTAATTGGACTACTTAAAGAAATTAGTCATAAAAATAAAAAAGGAAGTGTCTTCGTAGATCAGTACGGAGACATTCCCACATCCTCAGCTGTGAACAAAGCTTTACGTGCGGCGATGAAGGCATGCGATGTCGTTCGCCAAGGTTTCCACTTCCACTCGTGCCGCCATACCCACGTTGCCTATCTCTTATCCGAGGGAATTGACCTGTACGCCATTTCAAAACGCTTGGGTCACTCCAGTATCACAATCACAGCCAACACGTATGCCTATCTAATCGACGAATATAAGGTAAAAACTGACACCAAGATTGCATCTTCAATTGAGTCGCTTGAACCCAAAACTGAAGACCACTTTGCACAAATTTTGCCCAAAGGCTCTACTAACACCGAGAATACGGCAACCTAAAATCCTGCACTCACTAAACTAGGCCTTAGCAAATAAGCCTTTGCGCAAAATACGCGCAAAATGTTTTTAGCTTTTTGTGCTTTCTAGTCAGTTTTAAATAAAAAGAACCCCGCCAAATGCTTATTTGACGGGGTTCTTATTTTTATGAAAATCGTTTAAAAACGCTTGATAAGGAGAGTACAGGATTTGAACCTGCGCGCCGGTATTAGCCGGTTCGACGGATTTCGAGTCCGTTGCATTACCACTCTGCCAACTCTCCAAGTCACTACTTAATATATTTTACCAATAATGACTATAAATGCAAGTATGTTTTAAAATTTTCGTTGCGTCAACACTATCGGATCAAACGGATCGATCCAAATCGGTGCCGTATCCACTAGCCCAATTGGCGAAATATTAGTACTGTCCAACTTGGCCGCCAGCAGTTGCTTATCGGCGTTTTGGGCCGTCGCAATCTCCCAGTCCGTCCATTCCGACTGCCAGGTGGCCCGACTCACGATAATCAACAGCTGATTAGCCGCCTTGATTTCCTTGCGGAGGTGTCGGCGAATTCGGTTAGCACCGGCACAGTTGAAACACACCGGCGGCTCCTGCTCATGAAAGCTGACCGATGGGAACTCCCAGTACTTATCCGCCCATTCCTGGAGCTGGACTTGAAACGAATGGGCTAACGGATCGGCTGACTGATAGCTGATAAATAGATCACTCATCATCCAAACTCCCTTCCTCTTTGACTTGGCTTAATTGTAACTGGCTTAAAAGTCAAAACGATTACAAGCAGGTGTTTTTCTAATGAATACTATATAACAAATCTAATTTACTTTCTAGTCATAACGGTTGTCTAGCTAAATCATCAGCACCCGAGGTAATGAAAATCCGGGTCGCGCCCCTCCCGGTAACAGGCAAACGCGCGGGTCAACTCATTGTGAAACGTCACCAAAATGGCTGGCGTGGCCCAAGTCGAAGCTGCCCAAAAGACCGTGTCATCCGGCTCCCGGTTGTCATTGGGGTAACGATGATAACCCCAATTTTCATCCCAGATAGTCCCTTGCGTGTTCAACCAGTCTTCGGCCAGCCCCGCCTGGACGACCGCCATGACGTCCCCATTATCGCGTATCAGCGCCGCAAGCTTCTCCCAGTCTAATTGCCAGTCATGCAGCTTAGGTGTCTGCTGGCGCGTTCCTAAGGGTGTGTGACGTAGTTGAATCGGGGTCAGGTCAATAAAATCCATCGTCATCATCTTCCTTTCCTCTATTCTACCTGGAACTGACAAAAATTGCAGGACCCACTTATCAGTTTTGCTGGCAAGTCATTTTTAGCGTGAGCATATTAGTTGCGGTCAAACAGCAATCGTTGCATAATATAATTATAAACTAATCAAAACGATTAGTTGATATACACATTTTCTCCCCTTTTGCACCACTCTCGCAGATTCCGCACGAATCTTGATTCATCCCCCAATAGTCTTCCTCAACGGGCTGTTTTCTTTATAGCCAGGGCCGCCTCCCACGGTCCTGGCCTTTTTGTTGTCCAGATTTTCTTTTAGTGGTGGCGGTTTCAGGTCTATACTAATTTTAAACACTTTTTTCGAGGAGGATTTTTTGTGTCTCAGCCTAAACGTTCCTGGTTTCTCTTTAGCATGATGCTCATTGCTGCCAATCTGCGGCTCCCCATTACCTTGATGCCACCTTTGCTGCCCAACCTTGAGCAGACGTTGCATTTGCCCAGCTCGCTAGCTGGCCTACTCACCTCGATTCCTCTGGTGACCTTCGCCATCTTCTCGCCAATTATTGTGAAATTAGCGCAGCGCTGGGGCAATGCGCGAACCGTGCTTTTGCTATTTTTCCTATTGATTCTCGGCAGTTACGGTCGGATCATTCCCAACGTCGTCGCACTATTTCTCGGGACATTTTTGGTCGGCATCGGCGTGGATAGTGGTAACGTCTTGGTTCCCGCTCTGATCAAGGAGCGGGTTCCCGACCAAATTCAGCTGGGGACCAGCCTTTACACCCTCTCTATGCTGCTGGTCGGCGCTTTAGGCACCGCGGCCGCCGGCTACCTCATTTCGACGTTGAGCTTTGGCGCCACCCAAGCGATTCTGGGCAGTATCAGCATTATTGCTGTGCTCTGTTGGGTACCCAATCTGCGTGGTGACCATGCGGCGACGCTCACTCCCAAACAACGCGCACAAGTGCCGCGCTACCACAGCGTTTGGCGGCAACCGTCCGGGTGGTTGATCACCCTGTTCTTTGGCCTGCAGTCGCTGGTTTACTACGTCCTATTGACCTGGTTGCCCACGATTCTGACCACTCACGGACTATCGACCATCGAGGCCAGCAACTTGCTCACGCTCTTCCAGCTCAGCGGCTTACCGTTGGCCTTTCTCGTGCCTTACCTCTTTAACAAACGTCACGGTGTCCCCCTGTTGTTGGGTATTATGACATTAGGTTACGTGGTGGCGCCGCTCACCTTTTTACTGCCGACCCATTCATTGCCATTTCTCACGGTCATGGCCCTCATCAGCGGCTTGGGCTCCGGGGTCGCTTTCAATCTGGCCATCATGTTCTTCACTGAAAAGACCCACAACCCTTATCAGACGGCGGCGATTTCCGGGATGGCGCAATCGGCCGGCTATTTACTGGCGGCAATCGGCCCCATTCTATTTGGGACGCTAGCGACCAGCCTTCACGCCTGGAACCCAGTCTTAGGACTGCTGGTTCTCTTCGCGATTGCTTTGACCGTGACGGGCATCATCGTTGACCGCCACGCCATTATCGTGGATTAACTCGTGAGCATAACGATTGACTATATGTATATAATTATGGATAATATAACCGTAAACTAAAACATTTTGTTAGCCAACGCGAAGGAGGTCATCCCATGTACCAGCATCTTTTAGTGCCGCTCGATGGATCGAGCAACGCCAACGAAGCTCTCAAGGAGGCCATTTCATTGGCCAAGGGTTGGGACGCCAAGCTATTACTGCTGCACGTGACCGATATCAACCAGTTCGGCGGCTACGGCCGGGGCCTGGCTTACACGGAGGTCATCGCTTCTATGCGTGAAAACGCCACTGAGCTGATGGACCAGGCCAAGAAACAAGCCACCGCAGCCGGCGTGACTGTCACCACGGCCAGCCTCGAGGGCGCCCCCAAGCAGCAGATCACTGATGTCGCCAACGATGATGAAAACGGTATTGATTTAATCGTGATTGGTAAGTCCGGAACCAATGCCTTTTCCCGCCTCGTGGTCGGTTCCACGACCACCTACGTTGTCCAGCACGCTCAGCCCAATGTGTTAGTCGTTAACGATATTGCAGAAGATTAAGTTTCTTAACTAACCGTTTGTCAAATCAGTTCTAGCGACTAGTCTCTAACACAGTGTTGCTGACAGTCGTCAATCTGCTGGAGACAACCAGAGGTGGGACGCCTTTGAAGACTGGTGGTTTTGCCAGACTTCAAAGCGAATCGGCAGACCGCTCCTCAGGCTGGCGATATCCCCATAGCAGGCGGAGTCTTTCGCTGACGCAGGCCCTGGTCTCACTAATTTTAACAGACATAACACTATCATTCCGCGAATTGCCGCGTCAATGATACCCTCAACTTTCAGTAATGGAATCTAAAAAAGGGGTTCTATGATATTTGGTGTTGATAGAGAAATCTGTCGACATCATTTTTTGTATAATAAAAGGGCACATTGCCCCACCACAACAACATAGTCGACGAAAACCAATTGAAAGTGAGAATGACAACGTGTCCCAAGACCAGTCTACAAGAGATTTACTACAAATTAAAGACCAAAACATTATTAATTTCAAAGTTCAAGATACTTCACGTGATGCCTTACGGATTTATGCGGACTTAACTTATTCCGTCAGTGTTTGCCCACGTTGTGGCAAACACGAAATCGTTAAGAATGGAGCCAAGACAGTTAGAGTTAGAATACCCAATATCAGCGAGCG